>NZ_JBYOLC010000035.1:0-705 GCF_057798995.1 Shinella sp. 20P9.1.1 | reverse complement strand
TCACATATTCGGATAGACCGGCCCCTCGCCGCCCTGCGGCGGCACCCAGTTGATGTTCTGGTTGGGGTCCTTGATGTCGCAGGTCTTGCAGTGCACGCAGTTCTGCGCGTTGATGACGAAGACGTCCTTGCCGTCCTTCTCCACCCATTCGTAAACGCCGGCAGGACAGTAGCGCGTCGATGGGCCGGCATAGACGTCGAGTTCCGAGGTCTTCTGCAGCTCCGGGTTCTTCACCTGCAGGTGGATCGGCTGGTCTTCCTCGTGATTGGTGTTGGACAGGAACACCGACGAGAGACGGTCGAAGGTCAGGACGCCATCCGGCTTCGGATAGTCGATCCGCTTGTGCTTGGCCGCGGGTTCAAGCGACTGCGCGTCCGTCTTTCCGTGCTTCAGCGTCCCGAAGAACGAGAAGCCGAACAGCGTGTTCGTCCACATGTCGAGACCGCCAAGGGCGACACCGATTGCCGTGCCGAACTTCGACCACAGCGGCTTGACGTTGCGCACCTTCTTCAGGTCCGAGCCGATCGCGCTGTCGCGCCAGCCCTGTTCGATCTCGATTGGCTCGTCATTGGCGCGGCCATTGGCAATCGCATCCGCCAGCTTTTCGGCGGCGAGGATGCCGGACAGCACCGCATTGTGGCTGCCCTTGATACGGGGAACGTTGACGAAGCCAGCCGAGCAGCCGATCAGCGCGCCGCCTGGGAA
>NZ_JBYOLC010000034.1:0-1120 GCF_057798995.1 Shinella sp. 20P9.1.1 | reverse complement strand
GGTGGGTTCAAGTTTGAAGTGCGACTTGCGAATGATGCCAATGGGTTATCAGTCGCAAGGACGCTGCCATGAAACGCACCTACTCCCATCTTGACTTGAACGAACGCCGCAGGATCGCCCGCTGGCGCCAGACCGGCTTGAGCGTCGACATCATCGCGGAGAAGCTTGGACGCCATCGCTCGACGATTTTCCGTGAGCTCCGGCGCAACGTCTACATCGACAAGGAGTGGCCAGATCTCAGCGGCTACCATTGCGTGGCGGCGCATGACATGGCCTGCGAGCGTCGGACCAAGCTTAGGAAGCTCGTCCGTTTCTCGCATATCCGCCAGTCGGTGATCGAGCGGATCGTGCATGGCTGGTCGCCGCAGCAGATCGCCGGCCGGATGCGGCTGGAACGCCATCCAATCTCTGTCAGCCACGAGACGATCTACAAATTCGCCTATTCGGCGGACGGGCATGCCATCAAGCTCTGGAAGCACCTGCCGGAACATCGTGCACGACGGCGGCCGCGCCATGCCAGACGCAGGCATGGCCAGCGCTTCAGCCCGGATCTCAACATCTTGCGCCGCCCCGATGTGGTCGCCGATCGCAAGCAGTTCGGACATTGGGAATGCGACCTCATCCAGTTCCGGCAAAAATTCGGTAAGGCGAATGTGACGTCGCTGGTCGAACGCGTCAGCCGCTTCGCCGTTCTCCTGCGCAACAACGACCGGCAGTCGCGGCCGATCATGGAGCGGCTCGTCGGCGTGCTGCAGGCCCTGCCCCATCGCGCACGTCGGTCGATCACCTTCGACCGCGGGACGGAGTTCACCGACTGGCCGTACCTGCAAGCCGGGATCGGCTCCGCGACCTGGTTCTGCGATCCGCAGTCACCCTGGCAGAAAGGCACCGTCGAGAACACCAATGGCCGGGCCAGGAAATGGCTTTCAAGGGACGTCGATCCGCTTTCCATCACCGACCATGACCTGAAGGAGATTTGCGACCGGCTGAACACGACGCCGCGCAAGTGCCTCGGCTACAAGACACCGGCCGAGGTCTTTCGGCAGAAGCTACTCGCGCAGATGCGGTCGCGAGGATAGAATCAACAAGCCCGCAAGTCGCGTCTCGGCTTGAGCTCACA
>NZ_JBYOLC010000033.1:0-1135 GCF_057798995.1 Shinella sp. 20P9.1.1 | reverse complement strand
GAAATGGCAGCGAAAAGACACAAGGCGGAAGAGATCGTCACGAAGTTGCGTCAGGTTGACGTGCTGAATTCCCAAGGCAAATCGATGGCGGAGGCGATCCGTTCGATAGGCGTGACGGAAGTTACATATTACCGCTGGCGCGCAGAATACGGTGGCCTGAAGGGCGATCAGGTGAAGCGCCTGAAGGAATTGGAGACCGAGAATGCCCGGCTTCGGCGGGCTGTTTCCGACCTGACCCTGGACAAGATGATCCTGGCGGAGGCCGCCAGGGGAAACTTCTAAGCCCCGCCCGCCGCCGTGCGTGCGTGGACCATATCACCGCAGAACTGGGCGTGTCCGAACGACGGGCATGCCGGGTTCTCGGCCAGCATCGCTCCACGCAACGCAAAATCGCAAAGACACCGGATGACGAGGTGGCATTGACCGCCGACATCACAGCGCTCGCCCTCCAATATGGCCGATATGGATATCGCCGCATCACGGCGATGCTGCACCAGGCTGGCTGGATCGTGAACGTCAAACGGGTTGAGCGGATATGGCGACGGGAGGGGCTGAAGGTTCCCTACAGGCAACCCAAGCGCGGTCGGCTCTGGCTGAACGACAGCTCGTGCATCCGGCTTCGGCCGGAATACCCCAACCATGTCTGGTCCTACGATTTTGTCGAGGACCGCACGCACAATGGAAAGAAAATCCGCATGTTAAACGTGCTCGACGAGTTCACGCGAGAATGCATCGCCATAAGGGTCGAGAGAAAACTAAAGGCCGTCGATGTCATCGATGTGCTTTCCGACCTCTTCATCCTGCGCGGCATCCCGGCACATATTCGTTCCGACAATGGTCCGGAATTCATTGCCAAGGCTTTGAGGGAATGGATTGCGCTGGTCGGTGCCAAGACGGCCTACATCATGCCGGGCAGCCCGTGGGAGAACGGCTACTGCGAGAGTTTCAACTCGAAACTCAGGGACGAACTGCTCAACGGAGAAATCTTCTACACGCTCAAGGAGGCGAAGATCATCATCGAGGGATGGCGGCAGCACTACAACACCGTGCGTCCGCACTCATCACTGAACTACAAGCCACCAGCACCCGAAGCCACCGTGTGGCCGCGTCAGAACGGACCGGCATCAACCCCGGC
>NZ_JBYOLC010000032.1:0-3212 GCF_057798995.1 Shinella sp. 20P9.1.1 | reverse complement strand
GCAGAATAGTCTTCTGGTTGGAGCAGCAGGCGCCGCCAAGTCCTTCGACCGGCAGCTTGCCTTTGTGGTTCGAGCAGCCGTAACGTTCCTTGGCCATGATTGTGTTTCGGCGTGGAATATTGCCCCCTCTGGCGGGGTGACAGGCGTCCAATGTTGACGCCCCACCTGTTTCGTCTGACCATCCGTCTTTTGTTGGCGGATGGAGGGGGAGTTGAAGCGAGTGGATACGATTGCGCGTGTTCGCCGAGCCTTCCATGTGCAGGGCTGGTCGGTGAAGAGGATCGTCCGGGAGCTGCATGTGTCCCGCAACACAGTCCGCAAGATGCTGCGGTCCGATGAGACTGACTTTTCCTACGAGCGAGAACGTCAGCCATTGCCGAAGACCGGGGCGTGGAAGGCCGAGATCGAGCGCTTTCTGGCCGCGAACGAAGGCAAGCCCTCTCGTGAACGGCTGACGCTGATCCGGATTTACGAGGAGCTTCGGGCGCTGGGTTACGACGGCAGCTACGATGCGATCCGGCGCTATGCGAAGGGATGGTCGAAGGATCGAGGTGCCGTGACTGCCGAGGCCTACGTGCCGCTCTACTATGCGCCCGGCGAAGCGTACCAGTTCGACTGGAGCCACGAGATTGTCCTGATCCAGGGCGTGACGACGACGGTTAAGGTTGCCCATGTCCGCCTCTGCCACAGCCGGATGATGTTCGCGCGGGCCTATATGCGTGAGAGCCAGGAGATGGTGTTCGACGCCCATGACAAGGCCTTCGACTTCTTCCGTGGCACCTGCACGCGCGGCATCTACGACAACATGAAGACGGCGGTCGAGGCCGTCTTCATCGGCAAGGAACGTCTCTACAATCGCCGCTTCCTGCAGATGTGCAGCCATTATCTCGTCCATCCCGTAGCCTGCACGCCGGCATCCGGCTGGGAGAAGGGACAGGTCGAGAACCAGGTCGGCCTTGTGCGCGAGCGCTTCTTCACGCCACGCCTCAGGGTCAAAAGCCTGGAGGAACTCAATGTCTGGCTGCTCGACAAATGCGTTGCCTATGCCAAGGCCCATAGCCATCCCGAACAGACGGCGCAGACAATCTGGCAGATGTTCGAAGCCGAACGCGGGTGCCTCGTGCATTACGTCGGCCCGTTCGACGGCTTCCACTGCGTGCCAGCGTCGGTGTCGAAGACATGCACTGTCCGCTTCGACAACAACAAATACTCGGTTCTATCGACTGCCGTCGGCCGCCCTGTCGAGGTTCATGCCTATGCGGATCGGATCGTCATCAAGCAGGATGGGGTAACGGTCGCTGAACATCGGCGCAGCTTCGGCCGCGGCGATACCGTCTATGATCCCTGGCACTATGTTCCCGTCCTCGCTCGCAAACCCGGTGCCTTGCGCAACGGCGCTCCCTTCCGAGAATGGGTTTTGCCAGCCGCGATGGAGAAGGTTCGCAAGCGATTAAAGAGCGTCGATGACGGTGATCGGCAGATGGTCACCATTCTCGGATGCGTGCCCGCTGATGGTCTCGCCGCCGTTGAGGCCGCCTGCCAGGAGGCGCTCGATCACGGCGTCTGCTCGGCCTCGGTGATCATCAATATTCTGGCGCGAAGCCGCGATCCGGCTCCCGCTGCAACCCTGCAAATCCCGGATGCGCTTCGGCTTGCCCATGAGCCGGTCGCCGACTGCGCCCGTTACGACAGGCTCAGGAGGGCAAGTTGATGGAACGCACACAGGTTCTCGAGCTGATGGGCACGCTAAAGCTCTATGGAATGCGCAGCGCTTATGACGAGGTTATGGGCAATGGCATCAAACGGCAGCACGAGCCACCGCGCATCGTCGGCGCTCTCCTGCAGTCGAAGATCGCCGAGAAGCAGGCACGGTCCATCCGCTACCAGCTCAGCATCGCCAAATTGCCTTTGGCAAAAGACATCGACGACTTCGACTTCGCCGACACGCCCGTCAATGAATCCCTGGTGCGGGAACTGGCCACCGGCACCTTCGTCGCCGACCAGCGCAATGTCGTTCTCGTCGGCGGCACGGGAACAGGCAAGAGCCATCTGGCCATCGCAATTGCCCGTGCGCTCATCCGCAACGGCACACGTGGACGCTTCTTCAACGTCGTCGATCTGGTCAATCGCCTGGAAAAGGAAACGCGCAACGGCAAGCAAGGTCGGATGGGCGATTACCTCACGCGCCTCGACTTCATCATCCTCGATGAGCTCGGCTACCTGCCGTTCGCGCAAGCCGGTGGTCAGCTCCTCTCCCACCTGATCAGCAGGCTCTACGAGCGCACCTCGATCATCGTCACGACGAACCTTGCCTTCGGCGAATGGCCGTCGGTGTTCGGTGATGCCAAGATGACGACAGCGCTGCTCGACCGCCTGACACATCACTGCGAGATCGTGGAAACAGGAAACGAGTCCTGGCGCTTCAAGAACCGCTCTCAAAGCTAAAGCCGAAGACACCCATCACCCGCACTTGGCCTACCCTCTGCAACCCCGGCCAGCGCCGGGCAGGCCAAGCGCTGATCGCCTACAGGGGGGTGAATATTGGACGCCGATATGGGGTCAACATTTCGAGCCGATTGACAATGATGGCCCTATCTTTAAGCATCGCCCCTGGCACACCCTCCGAGATTGAGCGGATGATTTGCTGGGTCTCTCGCTCCAGCTTCGCTAGCTCCGCTCGATATCCCGAGAGCGAGGAATTGTGCTGCATGCGCAGCTCGTTCATGCGGCGG
Organism: Shinella sp. 20P9.1.1; assembly: GCF_057798995.1. NCBI lineage: Bacteria > Pseudomonadati > Pseudomonadota > Alphaproteobacteria > Hyphomicrobiales > Rhizobiaceae > Shinella > Shinella sp. 20P9.1.1. Next base: position 480 of record NZ_JBYOLC010000032.1, on the reverse strand, counting down.
GTGTATTCCTTGCAAAACTCTGCGCAAAGCTGCTCATCCATCAGATGATCGCGCAGTGAGCGGAATACCATATGTTCCAGCTTCTCGCGTTCCATGGTCAGGCGGTTTTCGCAGGTTCCTTTATTCCGCGCCGTTGAGCAACCGACATGCTTTGCGCCTATCATCGAATATCCACCACCACACGAGCCGCAGCATAGAAGGTGTGACAGGAGGTGCTTTGGCCGATTCATCTTCCACAATGGCGCGTCGTGCTTATTGATCTCGCCTTGCACCCGCTTGGCTTCATCTCAAAGCTCTTGATCAAGGATACGCAATTCAGGGACGTCCTTGATGATCCAAGCGTCTTGTGGGTTCATTCGCGACACGCGTTTGCCCGTCGAAGGGTCTTTGATGTAGCGAAGCCGGTTCCAGATCAAACGGCCGATGTAGAGCTCATTGTTCAAGATGCCCGTGCCACGCTCCCGATTTCCGTAAATGGTA
>NZ_JBYOLC010000031.1:0-3988 GCF_057798995.1 Shinella sp. 20P9.1.1 | reverse complement strand
CGAGCGCAAAGTTTGGAGCGCGGAAATTGCGCCCCCATTCGTGAGAATGCTGGTCATATAGGCACACTAGTAAATTGGAGTTTGCCCTTCATGGGCGACAAGGTCGCGTCTAACTAGCCGGCAGTATGGCTAACAATGTGTTAACAGACCCAATTTTTCCAATGATACCATCATTTTAGAAGGAAGTGATTTTCATCCGCAGTGCGGACTTCACTTTGAGTGAAGCCGCATACGCGCAGACAGTCCAGATAAGGCAATCGGATGGCGGACGATGATAAATAGGATTGTGATCCTCCCTCGATCACGCAACCATCTACTACTCCCAAAGGCCCACTAGTGTTGAATATCGGTCGGACTTGACGCTCTTTTTCTTCATCTGGCGTTGCCCCGGCTAAAGCGACAAAGGCTTGGGTGAAAAACAGTTTTCCGGCTAAGCCGTGGGTCACGGTGAACTAACAAACGCGGTCAAATTCAGGCAACAATCAACTCACCACTCCTGACGGTAGTTTGAAAGAGTTTGCATTGAAGATTTTTACAGTTGAGGCAACGGGCCGAGCGAGACTTGGCCCTCGAAAACGGAATAGGTATTGTATAGCGGATCGGCGGCTAGAAGAGCCATCCGGAGTTTCACCGGGTTCTTGTGGATGAAGCTAAGCCCATTATGCAACCCAGTTTGGCAATTACGTCTCGGTCTGAACCCGCCCACCACAAAACACAGAACGCGGCGTCAAGGCGCGGGTGTGACACCGGTTACGTTCGACCTGCAGAATGGCGATCTCTTCTGCGTCGGCGAACGGATCGGGTCGGAATTTGTCGCCTTGCTTGAGGTGGGGAATTGAGCGGGATGGCCAGACCTATGGATGCCGCACTGATGGAGTTAGTCTCTTGAATCAAGGCTTAATGACAACCTGTATTTGATTACCGGAGAAGCCCATCGTGAAGTCGTGTTCAATGCTTGAGGCAAAAACATCGCTCTCGCCTGGCCCCCACAATGCGATCTGCATTGGACGCCCCGCGAGACGGGCAGAGGCCCGATATTTCGCAAAGGGGATTCCAGTGATCGCCAACCCCTCACCTGTCGGACGGACCGTCCTCACGTAGACAGTGCCTGTCTCGATATGGACCAGCGTGATCTCGGTCTCACTGAGATCCGTGTAATCCATGATCGCATTATTGACGACAAAAATACCCGCGTTGCCATACGGCATGTCGTCGGAATGCTCGACAATGCCAACCACGAAATTTCGGATCGTGTCGGCGTTCCCCGCAAAAGTGGAGAGATCACCGCCTACGGCATCGACATGGGTCTCCCGGCCACCGTTCATAACAATCTGATAAGCGTGCGCTGAATATTCGCCGGGGGGCAGATGCGTCGTGTCGATATCGTAGCGCCCGTCTTGACCTGTTTGCGTTTCCGATTTGATGCTTTGACCGTAGCCCATGAGTTGGTCGGCATTGAAGGTCTGATAGACAACCTCGACGTGGACATCGCTGAGCGGATTGCCCTCGTTGTCGACAACGATGCCGCGCACCGAGCCAGCAAACGCGCTCACTGCTCCTAGAAGATAGATTGCAAAAGTCAGACCGGTTGTTTTCCCGTGCATAGTTCTCTCACCCGATTTGCGTTTCGCCCGCCGGAGCGGGATCCGGAACGTCGAGCCAACCGCGCTTTGCGCACTCGTCCATCGCGGCGCTCATTGCGTTGGTACGAGACGAGTACGGCCCTATCAGAGTTATGACGTCGCCTTCGAATAGAATGGCGACTGTTTTTGTCATGACGTCGAAGAGTATCTGCGGTCGTGGTTGCATAAAGTTCGGTCCCCCAGGGCTGTAGCCAGATACACCGCCAGATACCGGGCTTGCTGGATGATGCGTTGTGACCTTGGTGACAGGAGCACGCAGAGAGATGTGCTCACGGCGCGCAAGGTCAATGAAGATTCCTGCTCTTCACCTTCGGTCAATCAACAGATCCGGTATGAAGATGTCCCGCGCGGGCGCCGCCGCTTTCGGCCTCTCCCGGGAATCAGGCGCGCCATTCCCATGCGCGAATTCGTCGCCGCGTCCATGCGGAAGCGGAAACTGCTCCCCGCGCTCACCGAGGCTGCTGAGGTCCTCTGAAAGATCAAACAGCCGTTGGGCGACAAGATGTACGCGTCCCCTCCCTTTGGATTTTGCCGTTGATCGCAACCATCGAGGCTGACAGCACCAGCCGGCGCTGCCGCGCTAACACCGTCGGCCACACCACTGCATTGACTATCCCGGTCTCATCTTCGAGCGTCATGAACATGACACCCTTGGCCGAGCCCGGCCGCTGGCGAACCAGCACCAGCCCACCCGTCATCAGCCACCGGCCGTCGCGCTCGGCCATGGCTCCGGCACATGTCACCATGCATTTCTTGCGCAGGTCCTTGCGCATGAACGAGACAGGGTGCTCGTCGAGGGTGAGGCCCACATGGGAATAGTCCTCGACCACCTCGTGCCCGGCGCGCATAGAGGGAAGATCAACATCAGGCTCTTGCATTTCAGCGACCTCACGCGCCTCTCGGTCGGCGGCCGCGGCCCAAAGCGCCAAAGGTTCATTGCGCAGCCCCTTGATCGCCCATAAGGCGTCGCGGCGTTGAAGTCCGAGTGACGGCAAGAACGCGTCAGCCTCACCCAACTTGACGAGCGCAGCCGTAGGTGCGCGAGTCTTCAGATGGGATCGTGGCGAGATCCCAGACTTCTCCTTTGTGCTCAGCCATGAGCGCGACCGCTTTCGACATGCAGGTAAGCATGCCAACGGCCAGCATATCGACCTTCATAAACTTCAGCGCCTCAATGTCATCTTTGTCCCACTCGATCACCTGCCGATCATCCATCCTGGCGGGTTCGATTGGCACGAGATCGTCAAGGCGGTCCTGGGTGAGCACGAAGCCCCCCGGATGTTGACCAAGGTGGCGCGGCGCCCCATGAGTTGCTGCGCCAACTCCAGCGTGAGCTTCAGCCGGTAGTCAGCGGCGTTGAGGTTGTTCTCCTTCACCTGTCGCTCAGATATACCCTCCGACCATCCCCACACGCCAGCTGAGAGTTGCCCGATCATATCTTCCGGCAAACCAAGCGCCTTGCCAACATCGCGCAGAGCGCCCTTGGCACGGTAGCGGGTGACCGTTGCGCATAAAGCAGCACGGCGTCGGCCAGGTCTAAAACGCTAATGTTCCTGCAGGAGCATTTCGGCAAGTCAGGCGCTCGGTACTACAACATCGCCCGCGGCATCGATCATCGGGAGGTCCAACCGGATCGGCCGCGAAAATCCGTCGGCGCTGAAGACACGTTCATGGTCGATATAATCGATCTCGGCGTCGCCCGTGCGGAACTCAGGCCGCTTGCCGCGAAGGTATGGCGTCATTGCGAGAGCAAGGGCCTCCATGGACGGACGGTGACGCTGAAGGTCAAGTACGCCGATTTCGAGACGCCGGACTCTACCGGATATTCCCGAACGCCCTATTGAGGAGCGCGTACCGAACGTCAATGGGAACTAATCCCGCCGGCTTCGCATTATTCGCCACACGATGTTGGCTCGCCGCACTGCTACCGAAGCGGACGTCTTTGTAAAGCACAGGAGAGCCTCCATGAACGCCAGAATTCGACCGCCGCAGCAATCGACCACCGATCGGGATATCGTGCTTGAATGCGAGCAAGCGATTTACGGCGCTGTCCGTGAGCTTTTCGATCATACCATTTTCGCCGGTTGGCCGCCGGAGGCGACATTCGATGCGATAAAGCGCGCCGCCGATTGTCACGCAACGGTTTATCACGAATATCCCGATCCGGCATACCAAACGGTCGAAGCTCGCCCACCCAGCAGCTTCTCACTGGCACCGTTCTAATGGCCGTCCAGGTCGATCACGAGCGTTTTGAACGGTACGGGGACCGATGAAAATCGCGACCTACAACGTCAACGGCGTCAATGGGCGCCTCGCCGTGCTTATGCGATGGCTCGAGGAAGACT
>NZ_JBYOLC010000030.1:0-4194 GCF_057798995.1 Shinella sp. 20P9.1.1 | reverse complement strand
TACGATTTGAATGTTGCCACTATGAGCTCGATCCCAATGCCGCTTGGCAAGCAGTCTTGCGCAACAGGCTGTCTAGGGGACTCGGAAAACTATTGTGCTTGGGCAATGGTCAGAAAGCCGCTTGGGATCTGCGGATGTCGATGGCAACCATGGATATTGATGCTCGGAGGCTTGATCCAGTTTCGCGCCGGCAACCTTGCCGAACAGGAAGAACTCGATCGGGAGCATGTTGTAATTGTCCGCGTCAGCGAGGTTACCGGGCCGCGCGTTTGCGGTGTCAGCCCAGCATGAGGACGGAACCTTGTAGGGCGCGCGATACACGGTGATGTCCTGGCGATTATCCCGGTCATTACCGTCTGCTCCGGGCGAGAAGGCAGTGATCGCCTGCAAGACCTCGTCCTGATTGCGACCCGCGCCAGCGTCGAGGCGCCGATTGAAATCGCCGACCACCATCCAGGCGTCGCCGGCGGCTTCACGAGCCGAGATCCATGCATGGAGGGGATACATCTGCCGCCCTAAGGTCTCGCACGCATCCTTCACTGGCGGGGTTGTCGCAGGGTCCACCGTGAAGAGCCGGAAATTGACGCGGTCATCGAAGCATCCGGATTTCATATGGACGACCAAGACTCGCAGATTGGTAGAGCCTGACGTGAGCGAGACGTCGAGCCCCCAGCGGACATCGCGGGTCATGCCGTCGTTGTCGACCGATTTGACATTGAGCGCCGTATAGTCCGCTACCGATCCCACATTGACGCCAGCTTGGGCGCGCCACGCGACGGCCGTATACTGGCTGCGGGTCGTGCCGGCCGGTTTTGCTGGCGTCATCCCTGAATCGGTGCAGACTGGTCCCGTTCCTGTTCCCTCGTCCTTGGAGAATTGGCCACTGATGCAATGCTGCCAACCCTCCGACGTCGGGAAGACCTCGTTGATGGCGGCCGGGCTTGTGACCTCCTGCAGAAAATAGACATCGGCCCCAGCCTGATCGCGCCAGCGCTTGAGATCGGCGAAATCGGTCGCGTTGCGCACATAGTCGCCCTCGAAGACCGTGTGAGGATCACCGGCGTAGACGAGCGTCTGGATGTTCCAGTTGCCGAGCTTCAGGTGCGCGGCCATCGAGGCCGTCGTCGAGCAGAAAATGGCGGCAGCGGCGAGCAGTGCGAGCTTCATCTGTGACCTCCGATCGTCAGCTAAAATCGCCCGGAACCCCCAGGCAAATTGGTCTCAACGATCAGGAGCCGCGCGCGAAGTAGCGCATCAAGGCACCTTTCGATCGATCGGCGTAACCGTCGAGCCAGCGGTCATCCGTTGCCAGAAAACCCGACCAGCCCTTCTTGCCATGACGCTTCAGTTCAGCCTCTACCGCGCGAAACTGGTAGTGGTCATAGACATCGAGAATGTGGACCGCGTAGGCCTGCGCCAAGGCTTTGTCGCCGGTGATGATCAGCATGTTCTCATCATTGGCGTAGGAGGCTTTGAAGCCGAGGTTGTGGCTTCCCAGCACGACAACGCAGTTGTCCGAGAGTGGATCAATGACAAGCACCTTGTCATGGATGATCGCCCCGACTTTCTTTGCGGTCAGATCCTCGGCGCCAAAATCCGCCAGTAGGCTTCGATCGTCGATGCGGGACGCCCTAACGATGTTGACATTCGCTTCCTCGAATGTGTGAGGCGATACTGCCGGATCGTCGTCGCTCTTGTCCTTGGTGCCCTTCTTGTCCGCCGGGACATAGTTCGGCATTGCCTGGGGGCTCGAAACCGCACCGGTCACGATCAACTGCCGATCCTTCTTCGTGCCGATGTCGATCGCCTCGCCGACAATGCAGTCACGCGCCGATTGACCGGGGTAGAAGGCAAGGAAAAGGACCGCGTCTTCCGCTTTCCGCATCCTCCGATAGACCGCCTGCAGGTCGGGCGGGGTGGCCTTTCCCTTGGACCGACCTTGCATGTTCGGCGAGAACCAGATCTCGACATTCGCCCCCTGCCCCATCGGCACGGAATGCGGCGTCTCGTTGTCCTTTCGGAACGTCTTGCCCTGCTGGCTTTTCGACATCGGCTTGCCAAACGGGGTCGGCACCTCGATCTTGTCATCGAACATTCGCTGCCAGTAGTCGGCATAGGCTTCACCGACCTTGTCGTCGTGGATGACCAGCGCATTGTTTGATTGCCCGGCAACGCCCGTCGAAGTCCAGTTGGTGCTGCCGGTAAACACGCTCCGGCCAGACCCGTCGCTCGGGATATGCACCACGAACTTGTTGTGCCCGATCTGGGTCTGGTTGCTGAACATACGGTGCTGGACGTCAACGCCGGCGTTGACGAGTTCCTGCCGTGCCGCGCTGTTGCGGATATCCCAGACCCCATCCTCCTGTGACGTATTCGCCAGGATGATCCGAAGCTTCGTTTTGTTTGCCAGGAGAAGGTCGACGAGTTCCCGGTCTTCAAGCTCATAGAGACCGAGCAGAAATTTTCCCGGCCGAGACAGGAATTCTCGCAGCATGGGCAGGACATCGCCGGCCAGATATTTCGGATTCCGTTCTTCGGATCGGAAATCATGTCGATCAGCTCGTTGGGCTTCTTGACGCCATCCTCAAGAAGAACGTTTCGAAGCCATTGCGCTGCGAGAATGACATTCGTGAATGTTGACTCGAACTTGCCGCGCTTGCGCGTGACATGAACCGGATTGGTGACGAAGGCGGGCGCCAGATAGCCAAGGGGTCGTGGTTTTCCCTCGTACGCCTTCGCGGAAACTTTCTCCGGTGCGCCAGACGCATCCATGACCGGCTTGCCCTTTGCGTCCCTCTTCGTGACCTGGACGTCCCTTGGTGTGGGGTCCGGCGCCGGATCCATCCCCGGCGCAAAATCGCCGACCGGTCGGATTTCGTATCGGACGCGGACCTCATCAGGCCTGCGCGTGATCGCATCGCGGCGCTTCCTGAGGGTTAGGTCTCTCCAGGAAAGCTTCTGGACCGGCCATATCGACGTGGTCTGCGGCAGCCAGTGCGGGTTTTTTTGCCCCTTGAAGGCGACCCATGCCGCGCAGGTCACGCGATCGTCGGTGCCGTCAGCTTTCTTGGCCACGTTGCCATTGGCGTCAAGATAGACCCGGACCACCTCAAAGCCGAGGCAGCCGTCGATCTTCTCGTCGATGTCCCAGGCAATATAGGTGACTTCGTTGTTCACATATGCATGTGCAGAAATGATCTTGCCCATACCGTGCTCTCCCAGCCTGACCACAGCGTGCTACTTTCCCGTGTCACACGCAAGGTGGAAAACGCAAGCAAAAGTGGGTGGTCTCGAAGGACACGTAAGGCGCGCGAGGACATCAAGATTACCGACACAGCGCCGATTGTACGATCGGTCGAAGGCGAGCGGGGTGCGGGCGAGCTTGTCCAGCGTCGGTGGAGCTGGCCGAGCCCGACCCGCAAACCCGTCTACAATTTTCGTTCAGAGGGGCGGGAGTTTGCTTCCCACCGTTGCCTCATCATCGCCGATGGCTTTTACGAATTCACGACCCCGGAGGACCCGAAGAAGAAGCGCAAAGACAAATGGCTCTTCAAGAAGGTCGGCGAACCGATCTTCGCAATTGCGCGGATCTGGCGGGAGACCGATGACGTCGACGAGGCCTTCACGATGCTCACCATGGAGCCGGGTCCCGATATCGCGCCCTATCACGATCGTCAGATCGTGACCCTGGAACGGGGTGCGTGGGTCGATTGGCTCGATCCTACCGTTTCGGCAAAGTCCCTGATCAGGCCGTTTTCAGAAGGTACCCTGTCAGTGCAGCAGGTCGGATGAACGCATCCCGACTTTGTCGCCATGTCTCAAACTGCTCGGCTCATGTACCATGATGAGTCTAGCCTTCACCTCAGATCTGGCTGCTGCGTATAAACTCTCTCAATTCTTTCAGCATCCAGGTCCGAAACGCGCGGACTTTTGGGTCGTCGTGGTTGCCGACGCGGTAGAGCAGATCATAACCCCACTCGACCTCTAGGGCCGCGTCAGGAACTAATGGGGCCAACCGACCAGCGGAGAGGTCTTCAGCCACAAGAGGTAGTGTCTCAGTTTGAATTTTCTTCGCTGCGCTTCTTGTAAGGACCGCGCGGTCAATGATCATCCGGAGTTCCGGATTTTCGCAGAACCTTCGAAGACCCGCTGCGGTCGCATTCGTCAATTGCGATCCCATGTGATGACATCGCC
>NZ_JBYOLC010000029.1:0-2500 GCF_057798995.1 Shinella sp. 20P9.1.1 | reverse complement strand
GGATGACTTGTGGCTAGGGGTGAAAGGCCAATCAAACTCGGAGATAGCTGGTTCTCCGCGAAATCTATTTAGGTAGAGCGTCGACCGAATACCCCAGGGGGTAGAGCACTGGATGGGCTATGGGGACTCACCGTCTTACTGATCCTAACCAAACTCCGAATACCTGGGAGTACTAGTCGGCAGACACACGGCGGGTGCTAACGTCCGTCGTGAAAAGGGCAACAACCCTGACCTCCAGCTAAGGTCCCCAAGTCATGGCTAAGTGGGAAAGGATGTGAGGATCCCAAAACAACCAGGATGTTGGCTTAGAAGCAGCCATCATTTAAAGAAAGCGTAACAGCTCACTGGTCTAAATAAGGGTCTTTGCGCCGAAAATGTAACGGGGCTAAAGCCATGCACCGAAGCTGAGGATTGGACGCAAGTCCAGTGGTAGCGGAGCGTTCCGTAAGCCTGTGAAGGGAGACCCGTGAGGGCTCCTGGAGGTATCGGAAGTGCGAATGTTGACATGAGTAACGATAAAGAGGGTGAGAGACCCTCTCGCCGAAAGACCAAGGGTTCCTGCTTAAAGTTAATCTGAGCAGGGTTAGCCGGCCCCTAAGGCGAGGCGGAAACGCGTAGTCGATGGGAACCACGTTAATATTCGTGGGCCTGGTGGTAGTGACGGATTGCGTAACTTGTTCAGACTTATTGGATTGTCTGGGCGGGGAAGCGGTTCCAGGAAATAGCTCCACCGTATAGACCGTACCCGAAACCGACACAGGTGGTCAGGTAGAGTATACCAAGGCGCTTGAGAGAACTCTGCTGAAGGAACTCGGCAAATTGCACGCGTAACTTCGGAAGAAGCGTGACCCCAAGGTACGCAAGTATTTTGGGGTGGCACAGACCAGGGGGTAGCGACTGTTTATCAAAAACACAGGGCTCTGCGAAGTCGCAAGACGACGTATAGGGTCTGACGCCTGCCCGGTGCTGGAAGGTTAAGAGGAGAGGTGCAAGCTTTGAATCGAAGCCCCAGTAAACGGCGGCCGTAACTATAACGGTCCTAAGGTAGCGAAATTCCTTGTCGGGTAAGTTCCGACCTGCACGAATGGCGTAACGACTTCCCCGCTGTCTCCAGCAGAGACTCAGTGAAATTGAATTCCCCGTGAAGATGCGGGGTTCCTGCGGTTAGACGGAAAGACCCCGTGCACCTTTACTATAGCTTTACACTGGCATTCGTGTCGGCATGTGTAGGATAGGTGGTAGGCTTTGAAGCAGGGACGCCAGTTCTTGTGGAGCCATCCTTGAAATACCACCCTTATCGTCATGGATGTCTAACCGCGGCCCGTCATCCGGGTCCGGGACAGTGTATGGTGGGTAGTTTGACTGGGGCGGTCGCCTCCGAAAGAGTAACGGAGGCGCGCGATGGTGGGCTCAGACCGGTCGGAAATCGGTCGTCGAGTGCAATGGCATAAGCCCGCCTGACTGCGAGACTGACAAGTCGAGCAGAGACGAAAGTCGGTCATAGTGATCCGGTGGTCCCGCGTGGAAGGGCCATCGCTCAACGGATAAAAGGTACGCCGGGGATAACAGGCTGATGACCCCCAAGAGTCCATATCGACGGGGTTGTTTGGCACCTCGATGTCGGCTCATCGCATCCTGGGGCTGGAGCAGGTCCCAAGGGTTTGGCTGTTCGCCAATTAAAGCGGTACGTGAGCTGGGTTCAGAACGTCGTGAGACAGTTCGGTCCCTATCTGCCGTGGGTGTAGGAATATTGACAGGATCTGTCCCTAGTACGAGAGGACCGGGATGGACATATCTCTGGTGGACCTGTTGTCGTGCCAACGGCATAGCAGGGTAGCTATATATGGAATGGATAACCGCTGAAGGCATCTAAGCGGGAAACCAACCTGAAAACGAGTATTCCCTTGAGAGCCGTGGAAGACGACCACGTTGATAGGCCGGGTGTGGAAGTGCAGCAATGCATGAAGCTTACCGGTACTAATAGCTCGATTGGCTTGATCGTTCTCATTGTTCATGCTCATCAACCCTCAAAGGGTTGGATGAAGCCAGGACGTGTTCACAAAATAAGACAAACGAGGAAGTCTCCTTCCTCTACCAGCTTCTCATCACATTGCCCTTAGCCGACCTGGTGGTTATGGCGGGGTGGCCGCACCCGTTCCCATTCCGAACACGGCCGTGAAACGCCCCAGCGCCAATGGTACTTCGTCTTAAGACGCGGGAGAGTAGGTCGCTGCCAGGTCTGCTAAGGGCAATGTGAACAGGGTTTTGTCGCAGACAAAATACCGACAACGATCTTCTCGACACAAATTCGGCCCTGCCGAAACCATAGGGCCGCTCAAAGCGGTCCTTTTTGTTTCTAAAACCTCGGATGCGAGGCATTCGAATACAACGGTATTTTGCGTTCCGCAAAAACCGGATGGCGCGGGGTGGAGCAGCCCGGTAGCTCGTCAGGCTCATAACCTGAAGGCCGCAGGTTCAAATCCTGCCCCCGCAACCAAAA
>NZ_JBYOLC010000028.1:0-13013 GCF_057798995.1 Shinella sp. 20P9.1.1 | reverse complement strand
ATATAGCCCGTATCGTGCGGGCTTTCTCTCATAAGCCATTGATATCTATCGAAACACGGGGAAAGTCGTTTTGAGCAATTTATGCTCGGAAAAAGCCGAGCTTCAAAGCGCTTGAGACTGCATTTATCTCAACAGGACCGCTGCGACGTTGATATTCCCGGAAAATCCCCGGACCTGCATGTTTTGGCGACCCCCGAAATTATACTTCTATAAGCACTTCCGCGAAGCGAATCTTGGGTCTGAGGCTATGCCTAGCCAGTGATCTGGTCATCCGGATTGAAGGACTCGTCGAAGTTCACCCGCCACATATGGGGTGAGGCCTGCTGTCACGGGATTTACTCGCGCCAGGAAGTTTCGGGCGGAACCGTAGTCCATATCTCGGTTGATAGTCAGAGACGCCAACTTGTTAGCCGTGTGTCGCGACAGTCCCATCCCTACGAATTGTATCATCGTTTGAGACGCCGCGCCGAGTTCGAGGTAGAGAGTGAGCGCGGGTATCCGGGCAACGTAACTCGCGTGGCCAGCTGCGTTTAACGCGGCTTTGAGCACGGAACAGTAACAACTGAGCAGGTTGACGTATCGGAACCGTAGCCCTGACTCGATGTCAGTAAGAACTTCTCGAATAACCGTGCGGTCGGAACGGTTTTTGCCCAGGCCTTTATGATAGCTGATGGCCGCCTCAATGATCACGGGAAGCGGATCACCACGCATCCACCGGAGCGCAAGCGGTGCCCAGTATCGATGGTGATTGCCGCTCTTCAATTCCAAATATTTATGGACCCGAGCGAAAACCGGTCGCAGCTTGTTAAGTGCATCATTCCACGAGGCGCTCGGATGCACTGGAATAAGGTACTCCGGACCTTTCTCTTTGATCTTCGCGATCATGTAGTCGTAGAGCTGCTGCTGCCGGAACCCGGAAATCTGCGGGCTAGTCGCGAGAGTTTCGGTATCGAGCGAGATGAGGGCGTCGGCAATCTTGATTGCCTCCTCGACGACCTCGTACGTAGAAGTGGGTAGACTTGGCATCCGCTCAAGCGTCTCGGTCAACGTACCATTTCGATGATCTCTAAGGAGTTTCGAAAACGCTGCTTCAAATTGCTGGTTCTCTCCCGATGGGCGGGCAGGGTCATTTATGTAGTCGACCAGTTCCGTTGGTGTATCGACCAGCGTCCGTTCTAGGGACGGCCGTATGACCTCGTCTTTGGGGCCGGAAAGGGGAGCGGACTCCCATTCATTGTAGTCGACCAAAAAGACATTCCCCTGGAAATCCTTTCCCAATCGACCGGCACGCCCTGCAAGATTCCAAAAATCGACGGCCTCAATGGGCTTCTCGTCACCCTTGTGGGGATTGTGCATGAATATGTTTCGGGCAGGCAGATTAACACCCTGTAACAAGGTACTCGTGCACACAATGTAGTCCAGAGTGCCCTCAGCAAAGCTGCTTTCGACGGCATTCCGTAGGAGCGGCGGTATGCGCCCGTAGTGAAATCCGACACCAGTCATCACAGTCTCAGCCAGCACGTAATTCGGGTGGACAGCTTCCTTCGCAAACTCGCTCAGCGCCATTCGAGCAGAGACAACCTGCGGCGATGGCTCACGTCCCGAGGAAACCGATGCAACATTCTCATCTGCGCTGAGGGCCATGATTTTCATGGCAATGTCTTCGCAAGACGCTGGCGCGTCAGCGTAGACCAGGCTCTGAGCGCCTTGTCCAAGAACCCAGCTGACATAAATGAGCCGGTCTTGGGGCGTATAGATTGGTATGGCGGCCTCGAACTCGTTAAGAGGCAGACTTGATCCATCTTGCCAGAGACTGGCTTTAATAGCCGTTGGATCAGTCGGACTGCCAGATAAAAAAATCAGGTTCTGGGCGACCGGTGAGTCCGTAACCTTCAGCGTTTGAATTTGGCTGTGGCCGACGACCGAGCCGAAAATGACAGGATTTCGGACTTGCGGCGACGAAAACAGAAACTGTGCTGTTGGTCTACGGGCCTGTACCTCTTGTAGCACAGCGTGAAGGATTACGCCTCGCGAGCCTTCACCAATAAGATGCGCCTCGTCAACAATGGCGACGTCAAATGCAATGTCAGCCGACATTTGGAGCAGTACCTGCAGACGCTCCGGGGTCAAAACATACAGCGGTGGAAGGACATCAGCGGAACCCGATGGCAACGGGACAGTTGTCACATCGAAAGCACGATCAGGGGAAGCGCGGCGCAGGTCGGCCTCGACTTGCGTCAGTAGGGCCCGACTCGGCACGAGGTACACGATGTTTGCCTTTGGGTCCTCGCGTTTTAGCTGCTCAATGAACCCAGTAAAAACAAACGATTTTCCGGCAGACGTGGGGGCGGAAAGGGCGATTGATTGGCCTGCGCCCAACGCATCCCACACACTCTTTTGCATGTCAGTAAGAACGGCAGTTCGATCTCCGATCCTGATGGTATTTTCATCGCGGCGATTCGCAATCTCGAAAAAGATGCGTTCTGGCATGGAGGACGGCTCGGGATCGCCGCCGAACGCGAACCTAATGGCTGGATAATTGCCAAGGCGAGCAAGAATGAGCCGAGAAGCAGCCGCAAGCCCACCTAGGGAATCCTTGAAGACGAGAGATGCGAAGCCGATGCGGTACGCGAGTTGCTTCCAGGCCGCCTCGGAGGACTGTGAGAAAATTGCTGCGCTCTGGACAAGCCGGGTGAGAACCTCCTCACTGATGACCTGATCGCCTCCGAGACCTGCGTGGCTCTCGACCGACTGCCTTAAGAGCAATTCATAATCGGCTATGAAATGTTCGTTTTTCCCGATGTTTTCACAAATTCCATCGATGAAATTCACGGTACCACCCCGAGCTTGGCATAAAAGTCTTTCCGAAAATTTGTGACAGACGGGAAGGGCAGAAGAAACAAATGGAGATTTGTGGTCACCGGTAGCTGCTTCCCGTAGTGTCGTTCGATCACGCGACAGGCGCTTTCAATTCTCTTCATGTATTGCTTCTCGAACGCCGCCGGTATCGTGGCAGGAGGCAACTTGAGGAGGCGGCTGTACGCGCTGTACTCAAAACCGAGCAAGCACGCGTGGACAACCCGTTTCTGTAGACTGAGAGGCGAGGTCGAATAGGGGTTGATGTGGTCCGCTATTTTCGCCTGGAACGCCTCCGGTAGCGTACCGATGTCCGAAAGGTTATTCAGGATTTCGATCTCGCGCGAGATTTGCCCCGCGTTACTGATCAGGTCAGCCATCGATTGGAATGCCGCAGCGGCAGCGGACGCGAAAGTCTGATAAATCTTTGACTCGCCGAAATAGATCGTAAACTGATCGGATTTTTCGTCGTAACCGAGATGGATGCCGTCCGTACCATGGACCGGCATGTTGTTATTCGTCTTCAGGTACATTTTCGAAACCAGTCGAGGGGCCTTCAGGACCCACTCCAGCATCGCGTAGAGCACCAGTTCGCCAGGTTCGCCACCTGACTCCAGCTGGTTCTTTGCCCGAATAAACAGGCTTTTTGCGTCGTCGCCCAAGCGGACGATCCGCGCGTAATCTTTCACCGGATCAGTGGTTTCAAGCGCGGCTCTGATCTTGGATTTCGGGAGGCAGTAAGGGATGATGCAATCATAGAGGTACTCAATGAATTCCTGAACCGTCGGAACACCATCCGCGAAAGTGAGGTAGTGGAACGTCCCGTTCAGCCGATGTAAGTCCGTGGTCCAGGTGAAAGGTATCTCTTTAAGACGTATCCCGAGCGGTGAATGATCTTTCAGCAGTTCGGTCATTGCTGCCGCTAGTTGATGGCCGTCATCGCCCACCGTTGGCGATCCAATCGCATCTGCCACCAATTCTACGACTCCTATCGTCAAACCATTGGCTTAAGATATGCTGATTCGCGCGTAGGTGTCAGGCCGGGAACTCTCGCCGCAACTATCCGACGAAGTTTCCCGAAAGCGTCCGGGTCAAACAAGATACCATTCTAAAAAAATCAGTCGAGGAACCGCGATTTTGAACGACGTGAAACGACAGCACTACGTGCCCCGGTTTTTGCTTACGCGTTTTACCGGTGCCGATGGAATGCTGAGTGTTTTTGCCCGAGGGCAGGGGCATTCTTTCCGTTCGGCCCCTGATGGTGTTGCCGTTCAGCGATACTATAATGCGGCAAAATTAGAATCCGGAGAAATCGACACTCAGACCATCGAAAAAACGCTTGGCCCCATAGAAACGGCTGGCTCCGTTGCGGTGGAGCAGATGGTATCCGGCAAAGCTCCAACGCCTCAGCAGCGCATAGATTTTTCGCTTTTTTTGACGTCCCAGGATTTTAGGTCTCTACGGAAGCGTCAAGAATTTGCGGATATGCTCTTGGGTATCGAGCAAAACGACTTTCCTTCAAACACGATTGATAGCATCGAGAATTATGTTCGGGAGATCGAGAAGGCCTCAGAAGCGTCGAAAGCGGTCGATGCCAGCAAATTTTCGAAAAAAGGCGGCCTGAAGCTCGAAGAAGATGGAAGCATTTCTGTCGACTTTGAAGACACAGTTCGAGCACTGAACGCAGCTCAGCACTTTGCGCCAGTTGTCTGCAAGATGGACTGGCTCGTACTTCTCGCGCCTAAGGGTGAGGAGTTCATCAGTTCTGATAGCCCCGTGCAGCTGTTTGAAGACGGGCGTAATTTACCCCAGCACACTGGGGCCGGTTATTGGCGACAGGAGACACGCATCGCGTTGCCGCTAGACCGCGACGCTTGCTTAGTCGCCGCCCATCCACCTGCAGGCCGCCAGATAAACTGGAGTCCTAGGTTTGCGGTGCGCCAGGCCAAAAGCGCAGAACTGCGATTCTACAACAGTCTTCAGGTCGATAGGTGCTTCAAACAAGTCTACGCATCGACAAATTTTCCATGGTTATCGGCGAAAACCGCTGCTTTGTCTGAGCAAAAGAGCCGGTTGAGTTTTATGCCAGTCGATTCGCACGGCAAGCCAGTATCGGTGGGAATGAAGAGGTAAGGCCACAACTAAGCAGGGCATCTGCGTCTTCTCAACATCCTGTGGCTAGTAAAGATTCTGCGGTCACCGGGTGGCATCTGCGTCGGTCGAGGAGATGCCCGCGATACCGTCTCTCAACTCAGGCGTCGATCAATGGCAGCACAGCGTCCGTGCCTGGTGTGAAGATGCCCTAGAATTAATTTGCGCTGATCAAAGAGAGGGGCATCAGCGCTTCATCTGACGGGCTTTTACGCTGATCTCGACGCCATGATGCCGCCCTTATCGCCAGAAGCGACGGCAAGAGACTCCAGCCATCAGAGCCCCTGCAGCTGTTGCATCTGTTCGTGGCGGTCTAAAGACTTCACACTGCGCGCGCCCGCGCCACGCGTAAGGCTTGCGCCATCCTTATTTTCCACTATTTTCAACACGGTTCCCCAATTCGGATTCGGGCTGCGATGCCGAGCGACGAAATTCTCACGATTAAAGAGCTGGCCAGCTATCTGAAAATTGCTGAAAAGACCGCCTATCGCTTTGTGTCGGAAGGCCGCATTCCGGGATTCAAGGTCGGCGGGTCTTGGCGTTTTCGCAGATCAGAAATTGAACGCTGGATCACTGAGCAAGAGCAGAAATGAACGGAGTAGAGAGCATGACCAGCGCCGAGCAACGCGCCCACCTACAGAACCAAATCTGGAAAATCGCCAACGAGGTGCGCGGTGCGGTCGATGGCTGGGACTTTAAGCAATATGTGCTTGGCACGCTTTTCTATCGTTTCATCAGTGAGAATTTTGCCAGCTATATCGAAGCCGACGATGAAAGCATCAATTATGCTGAGTTGCCGGACAGCGTAATCACGCCTGAAATCAAGGACGATGCGGTCAAGACCAAGGGGTATTTCATTTACCCCAGCCAACTGTTTTCCAATGTCGCGAAAAAGGTCAAAAACAATGAAAGTCTAAATACAGACCTGAAAAAGGTTTTTGATGGAATTGAGGCGTCCGCTAGCGGCTACCCTTCAGAGGCTGACATCAAGGGTTTGTTTGCTGAGTTTGACACGACCAGCAACCGCCTTGGCAACACGGTTAAAGACAAGAATTCTCGATTGGCAGCGGTCATCAAGGGCGTTGCGGAGCTGAAATTTGGGGAATTCCATGGCGATCAAATCGATCTGTTTGGTGATGCCTACGAATTCCTGATTTCAAATTACGCAGCCACAGCGGGGAAGTCCGGCGGTGAGTTTTTCACTCCGCAGCATGTTTCGAAGCTGATTGCACGGCTCGCGATGCACAAGCAGACGAGCGTGAACAAGATTTATGACCCGGCATGCGGATCAGGCTCCTTGCTACTGCAAGCAAAGAAGCACTTTGACGCGCACATTGTTGAAGAAGGTTTCTTCGGCCAAGAGATCAATCACACGACTTATAATTTGGCCCGCATGAACATGTTCCTGCACAATATCAACTACGACAAGTTTGATATCCAGCTGGGTAACACGCTAACTGAGCCACATTTTGGCGACGAGAAGCCATTTGATGCCATCGTTTCCAACCCTCCATATTCAGTAAAATGGATAGGCTCTGATGACCCAACATTGATCAACGATGATCGCTTTGCTCCAGCGGGTGTCTTGGCCCCTAAGTCCAAAGCAGATTTCGCGTTCGTGCTGCATGCCCTTAGCTATCTTTCCGCCAAAGGCCGTGCGGCAATTGTTTGCTTTCCAGGTATTTTCTACAGAGGCGGCGCAGAACAGAAAATCAGGCAATATCTGATCGACAACAACTTTGTTGAGAGCGTGATATCACTCGCTCCAAATCTGTTTTACGGCACGACCATTGCCGTCAATATTGTCGTATTGTCCAAGCACAAAACCGACACTAACACGCAATTTATCGACGCAAGTGGCCTGTTCAAAAAAGGAATTAATAACAACTCGCTGACCGACGATGAAAGTGCGGCTAATCCGGGCCATATTCAGCAAATAATGCAGGCCTTTGATAGCAAGGACAATATCGCACATTTCGCGCAGTCAGTTACCTATGAGGACATCGTCGCCGAAGACTACAATCTTGCTGTCAGCGCATACGTGGAACCCGAGGACAATCGCGAGATAGTCAACATAGCCAAACTGAACGCAGAGATAGAAACCACCGTAGAGAAAATCGGGAGGTTGCGTTCAGAGATTGACGCTATCGTCGCGGAGATCGAGGCATGAGCAGTCAGGACTACCTGGATAAGATGCTGGATGGGGCTGAAGTTCAATGGAAGCCGCTGGCTGATGTAACCTTACCAACAAGAAATATTAGATGGCGGGATGCTGAGCGCACATTCCGCTATATTGATCTGACATCTGTCAGCATTGAATCGAAAAGCATCACTGAAACCACAGCAATAAGCACCACGAATGCACCAAGTCGCGCGCAGAAGCTTGTTGAAAAGGATGACGTAATATTTGCGACCACCCGCCCAGCGCAGCAGAGATTTTGTCTTATCGACGAGGAATATTCTGGGGCCATTGCAAGCACTGGTTACTGTGTTCTTCGTGCCAAGAAAGAAGAGGTATTACCAAAATGGATTTTGCATAATATCTCCTCTACCGAATTCAAGAGCTACGTCGAAGAACGGCAAAGTGGTGCTGCTTATCCAGCGATCTCTGATTCTAATGTGAAGGCATTCCGAATCCCCATTCCATGCCCTGACGATCCCAAAAAATCCTTGGCGATCCAAGCTGAGATCGTGCGCATTTTAGACGCATTCACCGCCCTTACCGCAGAGCTTACCGCAGAGCTTACCGCGCGAAGGAAGCAACACAACTATTATCGCGATCAACTTCTTAATTTCGATGATTGTGAAGTCGAATGGAAGCCCTTGGGGGAAATAGGCGAATTTATTCGAGGGAGGCGCTTTACCAAAGCCGATTTTGTTGATGATGGCATTGATGCCATTCACTACGGTGAAATATACACCCGCTACGGGGTATTTACGCGTCACGCATATTCACAGGTCAGAACCGACATGGCCCATTCGCTTCGCTACGCGGAACCGGGCGACGTAATAATAACTGGTGTGGGTGAGACAGTAGAAGATGTAGGAAAAGCCGTTGCTTGGTTGGGAGATGGCAAAGTCGCCATACATGACGACAGTTACGCCTTTCGCCATTCATTGAATCCAAGATACATTTCCTACGTCATGCAAACAGACAAATTCATCGACCAAAAGGCAAAACATGTTTCTCGTGGCAAGCTTAACAGGCTGCTGATCAACGGGCTTGAAAAAGTCCGAATACCAATTCCTCATCCAAATAATGCAATTAAGTCGCTCGCGGAACAGGATCGCGTCGTCGCTATTTTAGACAATTTCGATGCCCTGACCAACTCGCTAAGCGAAGGCCTTCCCAAGGAAATTCAGCTGCGTCAGAAGCAATATGAGTATTATCGCGATTTGCTGTTGAGTTTCCCAAAACCCGAAAGTGTAACTGCATAGCGATGGGCGAGACACTAACACAAATCGCAGAGACGTTGAAAAGCGCCGATAAAAAGGTGCAGTTGATATATGCCTTTAACGGGTCAGGCAAAACCCGCCTGTCGCGAGAATTTAAGAGCCTGGTTGCGCCAAAAAACAGCGATGACGAGGACGAAGCGCCTGAGGAAGCCACTCGGACCAAAATCCTATATTATAACGCGTTTACTGAAGACCTATTTTTTTGGGACAACGACATCCTCAACGACGGTGAGCCCAAGCTCATGATCCAGCCGAATTCCTTCACCGACTGGATACTGGCAGATCAAGGAAAAGGTAATGAAATCATTGCTAATTTTCAACATTACACGAACAAAAATCTAACACCCATTTTCAATGAAAAGGATAAGCGCCAGGGGCGTAGAAAGACGGGGGAAAAGACCTATCCCTCCGTCTCCTTCTCCATGGCAACCGGCGATGATGAAGCTGTGAGAGGCGTTAAAATCTCCAAGGGTGAGGAAAGCAACTTCATCTGGAGCATTTTTTACACTTTGATCGAGGAAGTCATCACCGTGCTCGATGTTCCCGAAGTCGGAGAACGCAGCACTGATCAATTTAATAAATTGGAGTACGTTTTTATCGACGACCCTGTCAGCTCACTTGACGACAATCACCTTATTGAATTGGCGCAAAGTTTAGCAACACTTATTAAAAAGTCGCCACAAGCTGGCCCCAAATTCATTATCACGACTCACAATCCGCTGTTCTACAACGTCTTGTTCAATGCACTGAAGAAAGCATCGAAGTACCGGCTAACTCACAACGAGGATGGCTCATTTTCGCTCGAAGAGCAAAAAACTGATAGCCCGTTCTCCTATCATCTTCACTTGATTGAAAAACTTAAGTCAGCGTCCGAAAAAAATGATTTTGAGAAGTATCACTACAATTTTCTCAGAAACGTACTGGAAAAGACTTCAACATTCCTTGGGTATGAAGACTGGTCAGATTTGCTGCCCAAAACAGCGGATGGAACGAGCGATGCTTATTTGAAGCGCATTGTCGATATTTCCAGCCATTCAAAGCACTCTGGCTATGAGTTGTCGGAACTTTCAAATGATGACAAACGGGTCTTAGGCTACCTCCTCAGCGATACAGCAAACAAGAAATATGAGTTTCCCAAAAGATACCAGGTGGTTTTGAAAGAAGACACGCCAGATGATTGAACAAACTAGCGCCATCGCGGAGTCGAAGAACTTCATCGTACTAGACAGATACGTCAGGGAATGGGAAGCCCGTGACAGCTATCAGAGCGAAGGTGATTTGGAGCGCGAGCTTGTCCAGGATTTGCAAGCTCAGGGCTACGAGCTAGCAAAGCTCAATACGCTTGAATCTCTCTTGGCCAATGTCCGCCAGCAGTTGCAAACTTTGAACAATGTGAGCTTTGAGGATGGTGAATGGGCGCGGTTTGTTGAAAACTATGTGGACAGACCGAGCGATAGCATCACTGATAAAACGCGCAAAATTCACGACGACTACATCCACGATTTCGTCTTTGACGACGGACATATTCAAAACATCTACCTGCTCGACAAAAAGAACCTTGCCCGCAACAAGGTGCAGGTGATCAAACAATTTGAGCAGACGGGCACGCATGCCAATCGCTACGACGTGACGATTTTGGTAAACGGCCTGCCGCTGGTGCAAATTGAGCTGAAAAAGCGTGGCGTTGCCATCCGCGAAGCATTCAACCAAATACACCGCTACAGCAAAGAGAGTTTCAACAGCGAGCAGTCGCTCTTCAAATACATTCAGCTTTTCGTCATATCGAACGGCACAGACACACGTTATTTCGCCAACACCACACGGCGCGACAAAAATAGCTTCGACTTCACCATGAACTGGGCGAAGGCGGATAACGGGTTGATCAAGGACCTGAAGGACTTCACAGCCACCTTCTTCCAAAAAGACACGCTTTTGAAGGTGCTGCTGCGTTATTCCGTTTTCGATGTGAGCGACACATTGCTGGTAATGCGGCCCTATCAGATTGCCGCGACCGAGCGCGTTCTATGGAAGATCAAAAGCTCCCATGAAGCCAAGAATTGGAGCAAACCAGAAAGCGGCGGTTATATTTGGCACACGACTGGGTCTGGCAAAACACTCACTAGTTTCAAGGCCGCACGTCTGGCAACCGAACTTGATTTCATCGAAAAGGTCTTTTTTGTCGTGGACAGAAAAGACCTCGATTATCAGACCATAAGGGAATACCAGCGCTTTTCACCGGATAGCGTGAATGGCTCGGACAGCACTGCTGGACTTAAGCGGAACCTGGATAAAGACGACAACAAGATCATCGTCACGACAATTCAGAAACTTAACAACCTTATGAAGAGCGAAGGCGACCTACCCGTCTATGACAAAGAGGTGGTTTTCATTTTTGATGAGTGCCACCGGAGCCAATTCGGTGAAGCGCAGAGGAACTTGAAAAGGAAGTTTAAGCGCTTCTATCAGTTCGGCTTTACCGGGACGCCTATCTTCCCGCAGAACGCCTTGGGAGCTGAAACCACGGCGAGCGTTTTTGGCCGGGAGCTTCACTGCTATGTCATCACCGATGCCATTCGGGACGAAAAGGTGCTGAAATTCAAGGTGGACTATAACGATGTTCGCCCACAATTTAAGGCAATTGAATCTGAGCAGGATGAACAAAAGCTCAATGCAGCGGAAAACAAGAAGGCCCTGCTGCACCCAGATCGTATCCGCGAAATCTCGCAGTACATACTAAACAATTTTCGCCAGAAAACCCATCGTCTGCAAGGCGGCAACAGGGGCTTCAATGCCATGTTTGCAGTGAGCAGCGTAGATGCGGCCAAGCTATTTTACGAGGCCCTGAACAAGCTCCAAGCGGACAATGAGAAGCCTTTAAAAATTGCAACCATATTCTCGTTCGCCGCCAACGAAGAACAGGACGCAGTTGGCGACATCCAGGATGAAAGCTTTGATGTGTCCGCAATGAATACGAGCGCCAAGGAATTCTTGAGCGCAGCGATTGCCGACTACAACACCTTTTTCAAGACCAATTTCAGCGTAGATAGCAACGGCTTCCAGAACTATTACCGCGACCTGGCAAAGCGCGTTAAGGCCAAGGAAGTCGATTTGCTGGTCGTCGTTGGCATGTTCTTAACCGGCTTCGATGCTCCTACACTTAATACCCTATTCGTCGACAAGAACCTTCGCTATCACGGGCTTATACAGGCTTATTCGCGTACCAACCGCATATACGACGCGACCAAAACCTTCGGCAACATTGTCACCTTCCGTGATTTGGAAGAGGCAACCGTCAATGCCATCACGCTGTTTGGCGACAAAAACACCAAAAATGTCGTCCTCGAAAAGAGCTACAAAGAATACATGGAAGGTTTCACCGATCTCGTTACCGGTGAAGCGCGACGCGGTTTTGTGGACGTGGTGACAGAGCTGGAACAACGCTTCCCTAACCCTGATGAGATTGTCAAAGAGAGCGATAAGAAATACTTCGCCAAACTGTTTGGCGAATATTTACGCGTCGAGAATGTGCTGCAAAATTACGATGAGTTCGCAAGCTTGAAAGCGTTGCAGGATGTCGACACAAATGATGTCGATGCCGTCGAAGCCTTCAAAGCCGCGCATCATTTAAGTGATCAAGGTTTCGCTGCACTAAGTGCAATCAAGATTCCAGCAGAACGAAAAATCCAGGATTACCGGTCAACCTACAACGACATCCGCGATTGGTTGCGCCGCGAAAAAGCGGCCAACGAAATGGATAAATCCACAGTCGATTGGGACGACGTGGTGTTTGAGGTGGACCTCCTCAAGTCCCAAGAGATTAATCTCGACTACATTCTGGAACAGATTTTCGAGAGCAATAAGAGGGTGAGGGACAAAGCTGCCCTGGTTGAGGATGTTCGCCGCATGATCCGTGCCAGCATTGGCAACAGGGCCAAAGAAAGTCTTTTGGTCGATTTCATCAATCAGACTGATCTTGATAAAATTGGGGATAAGGCCTCTGTAATTGATGCCTTTTTCACCTTCGCCCAGGCAGAGCAGCGGCGGGAGGCAGAGGAGCTGATTTCCTCTGAAAATCTAAATGTCGACGCCGCAAAGCGCTACATCGCGACATCTATCAGACGAGAATTTGCGACCGATAACGGCACTGAACTAAACGCACTATTGCCGAAAATGAGTCCGCTCAACCCTCAGTATCTGAGCAAAAAACAAAATGTCTTCCAAAAGATTTCGATGTTTGTTGAAAAGTTCAAGGGCGTTGGGGGACAGATTTAGAAACGGTCGGAGTTTTGAGGTCGGCCAACAGCTCCACTAAACGTTCGCCCTCCAGTCGTCTCTCTTTCTCCAGTGCCCGGGAGAGGGCGATGACGGTGTCGCGCTCGGCTTCCAACAACGCTTTCACCCGCGCATATTCCGTATCCAGAATGCCGTCAATCTCGGCTCTCAACTGGGGCACGTTTTCGACGACTTGGTGAACCGGACGATCAACTTCGTCAGGGAAAACAGAAAGCCTGTTACCGAGCGCAAACCTCGCAACCATGTGCGAGGCCATT
>NZ_JBYOLC010000027.1:0-16359 GCF_057798995.1 Shinella sp. 20P9.1.1 | reverse complement strand
TGGCTACATATCAAAGTTTCGTAATCTATCTTATGGAACTTATCGACGGATAAGGGGCATGAACGGAGGATGTAAGTGGGACCGTGGTCTCACCTTCCTGAATGGCTTCTCACCCAAAACGGGATCGTAGTTTCGGTGGCGGCGAAGCCGTGGCATTCGACTTGCGGGAAAATGCGCCATATCCCCTCGTCGCCTTCGACATGACCAACGTCGACCTGAAAGAAAGCCTCAGACCGATAGCGCCATCCTTCGATGTAGCGCTGGATTTGATCGGTCGAGACAATCAGTAATCCGGTACCCCGTTTATGGGGGCATAGCCTAGATCTCGGCTGACTGATTGCTCCTGCCGGCCCCAGGTGGAGCGATCTGGCCGGAAATCATCTCGTGACCCGATAAACCGCCTGGATCGCGTAGTTCGCTTCGCTTGCGGCCGACGCCAATCCAGCGTGGAAAGCGCGAAAGTAACCACGTTAGAACATCGTCGAGTGTGTTTGACGCGGATCACTCAGTAGCTTTCACCTCGGCGGAAAGCCTCCAGCAAATTCAACGCCCACTCGCTCAGCTCAGGGTTCGACGATATCTCTTTCAAGCAACCACGGGCGCGCTCGGCGTCGAGGAAAGACGATAGCGTATCATGTTTGAGGATTTTAAACGGATCCCTCGTCGCTTGTCGTTATACTGCTTCTGAGCGCCTCGAGCTTTTCGACGAGCCCGATATCGGACACGACGTTTTCCCCTATGAGACGCCTCGGCCCCTCCCCGTCGCCCAAATCTAACCAGTTAAACAGCAGTGCGATCGGGTTCGACACCGCAAAGACATTGGTCCCCGAAAGTCCTTCGTGGCGCGTGATCATCACCGCAACCACACCGTCAAGCTCTTCTGACGATAGTAGCCTTTCGGCAGTGGAACGTTCGCCGTTCCCCACCCGGCCTTGTGCGAACAACTCACGTCTGAGGTTGTCGGTAAGCCAGCCAAGCGCTTCTCCCGTGCCGAACATTTCAATGAGAAGCTCGACGGACGCGCCGCGGGGCTGGGAGCGGACCGCCCTGCGGTCCCGGTTGCTCTCTTCCAGGGCATAATGCATGGCGCGTCTTCATTGGCGAAGAGGCCGCCGACACGGCCGAGACGATCCTCGACGACCCACCAGCCGTGGTGATCGCGCCCGACATTGAAGCGAGGCGGTTCGGTTATCGCGACAGGGCGGCGCGGGCGACGGTGTCGAGCAGTTTTCGGAAGGAATGGCGCGATCTGCGCTCAAAGTTGCGGGAGAAAATGCTGGACGGCGGCTGCGGCGGCCAGGATCAGGCCGACGCGCAGCAGAAGCGCCGGTATCGGCAACGGCGGCTGTGGCTGCCGCATGGTGGCGGCGACCGCCAGCGTCTTATGGGTTTTCTTCTTGCGTGCCATGTCGTTTGCCCTCAGCTTGCCCTGGCAAGCTGCGCGGCGCTTTCCGGCAAGCCGGCAAGCGCACGGCGTACGGCCGCACCAGCCCCGGGCGTGGTCGGCACAAGCGGCAGCCGCACCGACCCGGACAGGCCGAGGACAGGCGTGAGCCCGTGCTTGATGGCAGCCGGATCCGGCGTATTGCCGAGCGCAATGAAGAGCGGCACGAGACGGTCCTTCAGGTCCAGGGCGAGATCGACATTGCGCGTGCGTAGTGCCTGATGCATCGCGCTTGTTAGGCGCGGCGCGAGATTTGCCGCAGCGGAAAACGTTCCGCTTCCGCCCAGCACGTTGAAGGCGAAGGCCGTCGTATCGTGTGCGGAGTACAGCACCAGCCGCTCGCGCAGCCGGCGGTCGATCACGGCGAGGCGCGCCATGTCGCCCGATGCGTCGATGAAGCCGTGGATGCCGGGAACATCGCTGAGCGCCCAGAGAGTTTCGGCGGTGACGTCCGAGCGGGTCATTCCAGGGTCGGCCAGGACGAGGATCGGCACAGCGGTCGCTTCTGCGATGGCACGCATATGGGCGATGATGCCCTTTTGCGTCGGCTTGCTGTAATAGGGCGTGGTCACGATCAGCGTGTCCGCCCCCTCCTCTTCCGCATCAAGGGCAAGTGCTATTGTCGCCTCAGTCGAATAGGTGCCGACGGAAGCAAGAACCGGCACGGAGAGACGGGCTGCCCTGACGACGGTGGCAAGCATGGCACGGCGCTCTTCCCGGCTCAGCGACGACCCCTCTGCCAGCCTGCCGCAGACAGCCAGGCCGGACACGCCGCTGGCGATCTGCCAATTGACGAAGGAGGCAAGCCCCTCGTGGTCCACCCCATCGCCGCGCAAGGGCGTGACGAGGTCGGTGATGAGGCCCTGTACAGGATTACGGCGTCGAAAGTCTGGCATGATGTCTTTTCCTTTCAATGTTTGACCGGAGCGGCGCGATCCCGCGCCACCAGCGCGGCCATGACGGCAGCCACTCGGTCGACATGGACCGCGACAGCGCGCGGAACCGAGCCGCCCGAGCAGATGCGTGCAATCCAGGTGCCTTCGAGGCACACCAATTGGTCGAGATGACAAGTCGGGCGCGCGGCATCGACCAGCAGCCGGCTTGCAGCCACGAGATCGTCGCGATCCATCAACGTGCGGAAGCGATGCCGGAAGTCGGCATCGTCGCGCGCCTCGGCCAGGGATGGCAGGGTGCGCAGGATTTCCCATAGGTGATGCTCCCGCAGCCGGCGGGCGGCGGCGATACGTTCGGCAAGCACTTCGGCAGCCGGCAGGTCCGCCTCTGCCTGATGACGACGCATCACCGTTTCGGACGATGCGGCCCTAGGCATGGAGAACCCCGAGCAGAATCGCGGCGATAAGAAGCATCGTTGCGAGAACGGCGCCTACGGCGAGCGGCATGGGTTCGTACCGCCCTTTCCCATGGCTCACCTGATCGTGCAGGCGCACGCGATGATGAAGGAAGATCATCCGCGTCGAAAGCGGTGGAAGATGATGGTCCGAAAAATCTCTCCGCATGATGGCACCTCTGCTGATGGATCGCCGTGACCCCACCCGGAAAGGCATGGGTCACGACGATCTGAAGCTAGGCGTCCACGGATATTTTCTCGATTGGAAGGCGGGGCCAGAAAAATAGGAATTGCATAGACGGCGCCCTGTCGCCGTCACGACTACGTGAGAAGCGCGAAGATTTCATCGGCACTGCGCGCAGCGCGAATGGCGGTGACGGTATGATCATCGCGCAGTTGCCGCGCGATGCAGGAGAGGATGTTGAGGTTCTGCCCGTGCCCCGAGGCCGGCGAGAGAAGCAGCACGACAATGTCGACCGGAATATCGTCAACCGCCTCGAAATCGATCGGCCGGGCAAGCCGGGCGACGATGGCAAGGCTCTTCGGCAGCCCTTCGATGAGCGCATGCGGGATGGCGATTCCCCGCCCGATACCCGTCGAACCGAGGTTTTCACGGGCAAGCAATGCCTTGGCGATGATGCCAGCGTGGATACCGGTCTTGTGAGACGACATGTCGGCCAAATGCCGCAGAAGCTTGTGCTTCGAAACGAACGGCAAGTCGAAGACGATGTTTTCCAGCGCCAGATGGTCGCTGAGCTGCATGATGAACTCCATGAATGCGGTCGATCAGCTCGCGTCGACGAGCCTGTAGCCGACACCGGTCTCGGTGAGGATGTATTGCGGTTGGTCCGGTGTACGCTCGATCTTCTGCCGGAGCTGGCGGACATAGACGCGCAGATACTGTACGTCGGTCAGGCCGTCCCAGACATGTTCGAGCAAGAAACGATGGGTCAGCACCTTGCCGGCATGCTGTACGAGAATGCGAAGGATATCGTATTCCTTCGGCGAGAGTTTCACTTCTTCGCCCGCCACCTTGACGATGCGCTTGACGAGGTCCACCGAGAGATCACCCGTCTGGAAGATGGGTTTCTCTCCCTGGGTTTGCAGCCGGTGACGCAGCGCCACGCGGATGCGCGCGACCAGCTCGTTCATGCCGAAGGGCTTGGTGATGTAGTCATCCGCGCCAAGCTCCAGCGCTTTCACGATGCCGGCCTCGTCCGTGCGGCTCGAGAGGATGACGACGGGCAGGTCGAGCCCCTCTGCGCGCCACCTGGCCAGCAGGTCATGTCCCGGCATATCCGGCAGGCCGAGGTCGAGCACGATCAGATCCGGCTTTTCCGATTTGACCAGTTCGATCGCCACCTTGGCATTCATCGCCTCGATGATGGCGTAGTCCTGCGTGGAGAGCCCGACGCGCAGCAGCTTGCGGATCGGCGGCTCGTCATCGACGATCAGAATACGGACGGCGGTATTGGTCATTCGTTTCCTCCCAGGACGGGCATTTCGGCCGACACCGGCATGCGGATGGTAAAGACGGCGCCGGCGCGGTCTGTGCGGTTGGCTGCCGTGATCTCACCGCCCATCGCCTCGACGAAACCGCGGCAGATCGAAAGACCAAGCCCCGTACCGGCGCGCACGTGGTCGCCTTTGCGCACGCGGTAGAAGCTGTCGAAAATGCGCTCGATGTCGTCCGGCGGAATGCCGGGGCCTTCGTCGATGACGGAAAGCAGAAGGGCATTGCCGTCCTGCCGGCCACGGATTTCGATCAACGTGTCTTCCGGCGCATATTTGGCGGCGTTGTCGATAAGATTGAAGAGCACCTGCTCGAAAAGCACGGGATCGAGCCGCAGCATCGGCAGAGTTTGCGGTATGTGCACCTCGACCTTGTGATGGGAGACGATCTTGCCGGCGCGCGAAAGCGCCGTGCCGACGATGTCGCCAGCAAAATGCCAGGCATAGTTCGGTTCCATGGCGCCGGCGCCGAGGCGGGTCATGTCGAGCAGGTTGGCGATGAAGCGGTTGAGGCGCTCTGATTCATCGATCACCGTCGAAAGCAACTCGCGCCGCGCCTCATCGTCCAGTTGCGCGCCAAGGCCCTTCAGCGTGTCGGCCGAGCCCATGATGGCCGCGAGCGGCGTCTTGAGGTCGTGCGAGATGGAAGTCAGCAAGGCCGACCGCAGCCGGTCCGTCTCAACGGCAAGCCGGGCCTTGTCGACATCGGAAACGAGCTGCACGCGCTCGATTGCCAGTGCAGCCTGATCCGACAGAGCATCGAACAGGCGCTGCTGCTCGGGCGTCAGGATCGGTCCCTGCCTGTCATTGTCGAGACCGATGACGCCGACCGCCTCGCGGCCGGTGCGCAGGGGAAGGTAGAGCCGCTTGGCGCCCGGCAGCGTATCGGCGCCGCGGCCGGCAGGGCGGTTGTGTTCCCAGGCCCATTTCGCCGCAGCGATATCGGCATCGACCAGCGTGTCGTCCGGCGGGTAACCGGCCTTGACCGCCACCGAGCCGCCTTCCGGCAGCAGGATGACGACCCGCACCTTGAGCATCGAGGCTATCTGGAAGGCGGTCGCCCAGAGCACATCGTCGAGCGTGCCGGTGCCGGCAAGCTTTTTGGAGAAGAGATAGAGGTCTTCCGTCGTGCGGGCCCTCTGCCGCGCGGCTGCCGCCTGGCGCTGCACCGCGGCCGTCAGGTTCGAGGCGACAACCGCAACACCGAGATAGAAGAACAGCGCGACGATGCTTTCCGGGTCGCGGACCGTGAAATTGTAGCGCGGCTCGAGGAAGAAGAAGTTGAAGGAAAGCGCACCCAGCAGCGAGGCGAAGAGACCGGCCCCAAGCCCACCCTGCACGGAGGCCGCGAGTACTGCCATGAGGAAGACGAGCGCAAGGTTCTGCACGTCGAGCGTCTGGTCGAGCGCAATGCCTGCAAGAATGGCGAGCAGGATGAAAATCACACTCAGCAGATAGGGTCTGACGCGAAAGGGTTTTGGCGCCTGGGCGGCCTTCACGCCACGCGTCGGCTGCGCTTCCCTGTCATCTCCGGAAATGACGTGGACGCTGATATCGCCGGCATAGCGGATCAGATCGTGCGTGACCGAGCCTTGCCAGAGCTGCCGCCAGCGCGAGCCGTTGGGGCGGCCGACGACGATATGTGTGAAGTTGTTGGTGTTGGCATAGGCGATGATGTCGCGCGAGAGCGAGAGCGCCGGCAGCGTAACCGTTTCGGCGCCCAGCTGTTCGGCAAGCCGCATATTGGCGGCGAGCCGGTCCTTGTCCTCCTCCGGCAAGCTGACCGCTTGTGGCGTGTCGAGATGCAGCACTGCCCAGGGCGCGCGCAACCGGTCGGCCTGGCGCCGGGCGTAGCGCACGAGGCTGGCGCCGTTGCTGCCATGGCCGAGGCAGACCAGCAGGCGCTCGCCAGCCGCCCACGGCCCCGAAATGGCATGAGCCTGCATGTGGTTGAGCAACTGCTCGTCGACGCGCTGGGCGGTGCGGCGCAGCGCCAGTTCACGTAGCGCAGTCAGGTTGCCCGGTGAAAAATAGTTCTCGACCGCCCGCTTGGCCGTCTTCGGCACGTAGACCTTGCCGTCCGCCAGCCGCTTGATCAGGTCTTCCGGCGTGATATCGATGATCTCGATGTCGTCGGCCCGGTCGACGATGGAATCCGGCACCGTTTCACGCACGCGGATGCGGGTGATCTGCGCCACCACGTCGTTGAGGCTTTCCACATGCTGGATGTTGAGCGTCGAATAGACGTCGATGCCGTGCGAAAGCAGCTCCTGCACGTCGAGATAGCGCTTGGGATGGCGGCTGCCGACGGCATTGGTATGGGCGAGTTCGTCGATGAGAACGAGCGCCGGCCGGCGTTCGAGGATCGCATCGAGATCCATTTCCTCAAGTGTCTGGCCACGATAGTCGATCGTCCGGCGGGCGATGACCTCGAAGCCTTCGACGAGCGCCTCGGTCTCCTTGCGACCGTGCGTCTCGACGACACCGATAACGACATCGACGCCGTCGGCCTGCCGGGCGCGGCCGGACATCAGCATCTCATAGGTCTTGCCGACGCCCGGCGCTGCACCGAGGAAGATTTTCAGGCGCCCACGCGTCTCCCGTTGCGCATGCTCCAGCAGGGCGTCCGGCGACGGCCTGTTCTCAATCTCGCGACGGTCATCCGGCATGAATATCCACCCACTTTCCCCGACCGGCCGAAAGGCCGATCGGAGACGCCCATTTCAGTTTACGAACGGGCCTCGTCAAGCGCCATGTTGAGACGCAGCACGTTCACCACAGGTTCGCCGAGGAAACCAAGCTTACGGCCCTCGATCTGCCGGTCGACGAGGGCGCGCACTGCGGCCTCATCCATCGCCCTCGCCTTGGCCACGCGCGGCACCTGGAAATAGGCGGCGTCCGGCGAGATATGCGGGTCGAGACCGCTGCCCGAGGCCGTGACGAGGTCGATCGGCACTTCGGTACCCGGATTTGTCGCCTTTGCCGCCTCGTAGTCCGTCTTTACCCGGTCGATCAGCTTCTGACTGGTTGGGCCGAGGTTGGAACCGGAGGAGCCGGCGGCGTTGTAGCCGTCGCCCGCCGCCGAGGGACGGCCGTGGAAATATTGTTCACCGGCGAAGGCCTGGCCGATAAGGCTCGAACCGACGACCTGGCCATTCTTCTCGATCAGGCTGCCATTCGCCTGACCGGGGAAGACGGCCTGCGCGATGCCGGTCATCGCGGCGGGATACAGAAGGCCGGTGATCGCCGTGGTGGCCACGATCATGACGATGGCCGGACGGAGTTGCTTGAACATGGTTTTGCTCCTTAGACGAGGCCGAGGGCCGTAATGGCCATGTCGATCGCCTTGATGCCGATGAAGGGCACGACGATACCGCCGAGGCCGTAGATCAGAAGGTTGCGGGAGAGCAGCGTACCGGCGCCGACGGCGCGATACTTGACGCCCTTCAGCGACAGAGGGATCAGCGCGATGATGATAAGCGCGTTGAAGATGATCGCCGAGAGGATCGCCGACTGCGGGTTCGTGAGGCCCATGATGTTCAGCACGCCGAGCTGGGGATAGAAGGCGAGGAACATGGCCGGGATGATCGCGAAGTATTTCGCGATGTCGTTGGCGATGGAAAAGGTCGTGAGCGCGCCGCGGGTCATCAGGAGCTGTTTGCCGATCTCGACGATCTCGATGAGCTTGGTCGGGTCGCTGTCGAGATCGACCATGTTGCCGGCCTCGCGGGCGGCGACCGTGCCGGTGTTCATGGCAACGCCGACATCGGCCTGGGCGAGCGCCGGGGCATCGTTGGTGCCGTCGCCGCACATGGCGACGAGCTTGCCCTTGGCCTGCTCCTCGCGGATGAGCTGCAGCTTGTTCTCCGGCGTTGCTTGAGCGAGGAAATCGTCGACGCCGGCTTCAGCGGCGATAGCAGCGGCCGTCATCGGGTTGTCGCCGGTGATCATCACCGTGCGGATGCCCATGCGGCGCAGTTCCGAGAAGCGCTCGCGGATGCCGCCCTTGACGATGTCCTTCAACTGGACGACGCCGAGCAGCTTGCCGTCGCGGGCAACTGCCAGCGGCGTGCCGCCGGCCTTGGCGATCTCCTCGGCGATGGCCTGGAGTTCGCGCACGGCGTCCGACGGCACGAGGGTACCGACATAGGCGAGCACCGCATCGACCGCGCCCTTTCTGATCTGCGCGCCCTCAAGGTCGACGCCGCTCATGCGGGTCTGGGCGGTAAAGGGCACGAAGGTGGCCTTCAGGCTGTTCATGTCGCGGCCGCGGATGTCGTACTTCTCCTTGGCGAGCACGACGATGGAGCGCCCTTCCGGCGTTTCGTCGGCCAACGATGCGAGCTGCGCGGCATCGGCGAGGTCCTGCTCGGAAACGCCGCGGACGGGCTTGAAGGCGGTCGCCTGGCGGTTTCCGAGGGTGATGGTGCCGGTCTTGTCCAGCAACAGCGTATCGACGTCGCCGGCCGCTTCGACCGCACGGCCCGACATCGCCAGTACATTGAAGCGCACGAGGCGGTCCATGCCGGCAATGCCGATCGCCGACAGCAAGGCACCGATGGTCGTCGGAATGAGCGTGACGAAAAGCGCGACGAGCACGATGATCGGGATCGAGCCGCCGGCATAGCTGGCAAAGCTCGGAATAGTCGCGGTGGCGAGCACGAAGATCAGCGTCATGCCGGCAAGCAGGATGTTGAGCGCGATCTCGTTCGGCGTCTTCTGGCGTTCCGCGCCTTCGACGAGCGAGATCATGCGGTCGAGGAAGGTGGAACCGGCAGCTGCCGTGATACGCACGCGGATCCAGTCGGACAGGACCTGCGTGCCGCCGGTGACGGCTGAGCGGTCGCCGCCGGATTCACGAATGACGGGCGCGGATTCACCCGTGATCGCCGCTTCGTTCACCGAGGCAACGCCTTCGATGACCTCGCCGTCGGACGGGATGATGTCGCCCGCCTCGACCAGCACGACGTCGCCGACCTTGAGGCTGGTGCCCGGAACCATCTTGTAGTCGGTGGTGCTGCCATTGGCGAGAAGCTTGGCCTGGGTTTCGCTACGCGCCCTGCGTAGTGAATCGGCCTGCGCCTTGCCACGGCCCTCGGCGACGCCTTCTGCGAAATTGGCGAAGAGCACGGTGAACCAGAGCCAGAGATTTATCTGGAAGGAGAAACCGAGATCACCGCCACCGGTAACAACGTCGCGCAGAAAGAGGACGGTGGTGAGGACCGAGACGGTCGCCACGACGAACATGACCGGATTGCGGGCAAGCGTGCGCGGATTGAGCTTGGTGAACGCGGCGACGATCGCCGGAACGAGAATGCGAGAATCCAGGATGCTCGCGGATTTTGCCTGGCTCATAAGAGACTCCAGCTTTGAAGCGATACGGGGGGCCGTGGACCGGTCAACCGCGTAGGAATTCGATGACACTGACGATGGCCACGAGGGTGGCCAGCATCACGAGGATGACATTGGACGCGCACCATCGGGCCGGCATTCCACCCCGGCGAACCGGGGCGGAGAAAGGCGGTTTCTTCACGCTGCGTATCATGGCCGCGTCCCTCAGAAGGTCTGCCCGGCGAGCATCGCGAGATGCTCGACGACCGGGCCGAGCGCGAGCGCCGGGAAGAAGGTAAGGCCACCGACGATGAGGATCGTGCCGACGAGCAGGCCGACGAAGAGCGGACCGTCCGTCGGGAAAGTGCCGGCCGAGGCGGGAACCGTCTTCTTGGCGATCAGCGAACCGGCAATTGCCAGCGCGGGAACGATGACCAGGAAGCGCCCCATCAGCATTCCGAGCCCCAGCGTGACATTGTACCAGGGTGTGTTGCCCGTCAGGCCGCCGAAGGCCGAGCCGTTGTTGGCCGCGGCCGACGTATAAGCGTAGAGGATTTCGGAGAAGCCGTGCGGGCCGGCCGTGCCGATGGAGGCGACCGCCGAGGGCATCACGCTCGAAATTGCGGTGAAGACCAGCATGGCGAGCGGCAGGCAGAGAATGGCGAGCACGGCCATCTTCATTTCCTTCGCCTCGATCTTCTTGCCGAGATATTCCGGCGTGCGGCCGACCATCAGGCCTGCCACGAAGACGGCAACGATGACGAAGAGGACGATGCCGTAGAAACCTGCACCAACGCCGCCGACAATGACTTCACCCAGTTGCATGTTGATAAGCGGGATCAGACCGCCCAGCGCCGTGAAGCTGCCATGCATGGCATTGACCGCGCCGCAGGAGGCGGCCGTCGTGACGACTGCAAAGAGCGACGATAGGACAATGCCGAAGCGCGCCTCCTTGCCCTCCATGTTGCCGCCCTCGAGGCCGAAGGCATGCATCAGCGAATTGCCCGAGGCTTCCGCCCAATAGGTGATAGCCACACCCGCGACGAATAGCGTGCCCATGGCGGCGAGGATCGCCCAGCCCTGACGCTGGTTGCCGACCATACGGCCAAAGACGTTGGTGAAGGCCGCGCCGATCGCGAAGATCGAGACCATCTGGATCATGTTCGAGATGGCGTTCGGGTTCTCGAACGGGTGGGCCGAGTTGGCGTTAAAGAAGCCGCCGCCATTCGTGCCGAGCATCTTGATGGCGAGCTGTGAGGCTACCGGGCCGAGCGCAATGGTCTGCTGCGCGCCTTCCAGCGTCGTCGCCGTCACATAGGGGCCGAAGGTCTGCGGCACGCCGAGCGCCACATAGGCAAGCGTCAGCACGACGCAGATCGGCAGCAGCACATAGAGCGTCGCGCGGGTCATATCGACCCAAAAGTTGCCGAGCGCCTTGCCGGATGCGCGCGAGAAAGCGCGGATGAGGGCAATGGCGATCGCCATGCCGGTGGCTGCAGAAACGAAGTTCTGCACCGTCAGCCCGGCCATCTGGGTGAGATAGGACAGGGAGCTCTCGCCGCCGTAGTTCTGCCAGTTCGTATTGGTCACGAAGCTGACGGCAGTGTTGAAGGAAAGCTCCGGCCCGACGGCGGCCATGCCGGCGGGATTGAGCGGCAGCACGTCCTGGAAACGTTGCAGCCCGTAGAGCAACAGCAGGCCGGCCAGATTGAACGCCAGCATGGCGAAGGCGTAGCTCGTCCAGCGCTGCTCTTCGCGATCGCTGGTGCCGGCCAAGGCGTATAGTCCCCGTTCGATCGGAACGAGGACGGGAGAAAGAAATGTACGTTCCCCGGCAAACACGCGCGTCATATAGGCGCCGAGCGGTTTGACGAGTGCAAGGACGATCCCGCAGAAGAGCAGGATCTGTAGCCATCCGTTGAGGGTCATGGGAGGAAACTTTCAATACCCGGCAGCGTCGTCAGAAGCGTTCTGGCCGAATGAGAGCGTAGGTCAGGTAAATGGTGAGAAAGACGGTGACGGCACCGCTAAAGACATAGTCGAACAACATCGTATGCTCTCCTCACAGCCTGTCGCAGGCTTGCGTGTAGGCAAAGCAGAGGGCGAAGAAGACGACCGCTGTGCCGATAAGAATGATGTCCATCATAAATCCGGACTCCTTTGTTGCGGGCACGCCAGACGAACCGAAAGGCGCCGCCCGGCAGGCGGCACCAAAAACGTCCGGCACGGAGAGAACCTTTCGACCTCTCGTACCTAGATATGCGGTCAAACCGGATAGGCATTCGAGAGTGATAGGGGGCAGAAAAAATATGAATCTTATAGGAATTTCGACCAGTGCGGTTGCCGGCCCCAGTTTCTGACGCGTTGCGTCAGAAGGTTCACCCTGCGGCGAACCCTACCAACACGGCAATGCCAAGCCCGAGGATGCCGGCGGCAAACATCAACGTTAAATCCTCACGCTTCAGGTGACACCGCGGCAGACCAGCCTCATCCGCGACCGCTCGAGACCTGCATCGCTCGGCGAGGTAAAGGGCGATATAAAGGCTCCCGTAACGAGCAAACATTGTATTTCTCCTTGTCAATTTCACGGGTCTTCCACAGGATCGCATCCGCCCCTGGATGCGGACGAAGCCGGGCCACGCGAAACCCAGCCAACAGGCCGGGGGTGCATCGCCTGCAAGACGGGAACCGAAACTAGGAGATTTCCTTGTAGATGAGGTCAGGCGCGACGATCCATTCACCTTGCCGCAGCGACAGCACGTTCAGTCGGCCGTTTCTGTCCCGGCCGGCAAGCCCGACGAAGCCGTAGCGCCGTCCATGCCCATCAATGACGGCGGAATAAATCGAACGATCGCACACGGAGCCGGCGATGGGGCCGGCTCGGCGCGTCTCGGCGAGTATGAAATATTCGCAGGGAAGGCTGGGGCTTACCATCATTTTTGTGTCACAATCGCAATTGTCCGGCGCACCGGAGCCGCCTCTGCCCTGGCCGCCACGGACCGAAAACCGCCTTTCAGGCCCGGGGGTCTCTTGCCGAGACGGCGCCTTTTCTTGAATTCGACGACGAACGGTTTCGGCTGCGGTCGCATGTCAGTTCCTTTGGTATGGTTTAGTGAAATTTGCAGTCGACCCGGCCGAGCGGACCGAAGTCTGCGGCGACGGACTGTCCGGCCAAAACCTGAGGGATGATGGTGCAGGAGCGGGTTGCGATGATGTCGCCGATACCGAGCTTTCGCGGAGGCGCCGAGAGTTCCCGCGCCAGCCATGCGACGGCATTCAGGGGATGGCCCATGACAGACGTCGCCCGCCCGCTCACCACCTGCCTCCCATCGATGGAAACGTCGGCCTGTATCCTGGCAAGGTCTGCAGCAGCCAACCCAGTCACCGCCTCGCCGCAGATCGTTGCCGCATGAAGGGCGAAGTCGGCGATCGCCGCCTCGCTTCCACCGAAGGCATTGCGTGTCCTGCGGCCAAGAATGCCAATGGCGGGCATGCAGCCGAGCAAGGCCTCAGCCACGCTCCCGCATGTGATGGGCTCGCCTGCGTCCGGAAACGTCCGACGTATGGAGAAGGCAAACTCGCATTGGGCCCCGATAATGCCGACCGGAAGCATAAATCTGTCCTGCCCCATCAGAAGGCGGGGTGTCGGGATTTCGGAAAAGATCGGAGTCAAAAGCCCAAATGTTCGGCGTGAACTCTCGCTCGAACCGACGACGGCGTAACCGCCCTGCTCGAAGCCGTAGGCGTCCTCCGTAGCCGCAAGGATCTCATAGGCTTGCTCCCGCGTGGCGATATGCCCGGGGGGAAGCTCGCACAGCACGTTGTGCCTGCGGCTCTTCGCCAGCACGTCTGCCGTACTGCCAATGAGGTCGAAAGGCATATTCGCGCTCCAGTCACCCGTTCCGGCGATAACAGCCGTCCTGACAGACTGATGATTTGGGCATAGAGATTCCATTCGGAGGAAGAGGGAAAGAAATCAAGATTCCATAGGGATAACCCTGCGCGCTGACTTTGACCCGAGAGCGGGACGGTGCACGGGGGAGGATCACATCCCCGACCCCATGCGGCCGCGCGGTGCGGACAATAGAGAGCGCCTTCTACTTCTGCAGCTCAGTCCAGATTTTTGTGTAAATCGCCTGAATCTCAGGCGGACAAGCGAAGCTAAACTTCCCCTGTGCTTTGAGCTCTTCCGGTATCACGATCTCAGGCGCCCCTCTCATATCTTCAGGCATGAACGCCTCCGATCCCAAAATCCCGTTTGCATAGCGAGCAAAGCTCGAAAGCAAGGCGGCGTTTTCCGGCTCCATGATGAAGTTCAGAAAGAGCTTGGCGTTTTCGACGTTCTCGGCATCCTTGAGGATTGCGGCATTGTCCATCCAAACCGGATACCCTTCCTTTGGATAGCCGTAGTGGATGGCAGGGTTCAGAAGTCGGCTGCGGAACGTCGCTCCATTGTAAGCGAACCCTGCGGCAACATCGCCCTTCGAATATTGCTCGCTGGTTCCGTAGTCCATCGAGATCCATTTCGGCTTCGCGTTGTTGAGAATATCACGGACCTTCTTGAGCAACGTCATGTCGCCGGTGCAGGCCTCGCCGCCGGCATAGGCGATGGCGAGATACATCACATCGGACATTTCCGGCACCACATTCACTTTGCCGATCAACTCCGCAGGCGGATCCAGAAAGATGGCGGAGGTATTGATATCGCCGGTATAAACGGATGTGTTCACCGCTACGCCGGCGGTGCCCCACTGCCATGGAACTGAGTATCGGCGGCCTGGATCAAACTCGACATTGACCCATTTCGGGTCCACGTTTGAAAAATTCTCCATTAGATCGGGGCGAGACTCGAGAAGAAGCCCTTCTGAAATCCAGATCGGCATCACTTGCGCGGACGGAACGACTATATCGAATCCGTGGCCGCCCTGGCGAACCTTCGCTAAAGCTGTATCATTCGTGTCGTAGTCAGTAATCGTCACCTTGACGTCGTACGATGCCTCGAACTTCTTGATGAGCTCGGGACTGGTGTAGTTACCAAAGTTGAATATGTTGAGTTTACCCTCGGCGCTTGCCGACGTCGCCAACATAAAAAGGGCTGGTAGAGTCAGTAATATTCTCGTTTTTCTCATTGAAATCGTTCCCTGCTATTTTAATTTGTTGCATAGCGCACTGCAGATCGGCTCGCTTGTCGTACAGCTATGTGAAAGTTGAGAAGAGTTACGCGACGGGCTCAATCAAAACGGCCGCTCGATACGGCGGTGCGCCGTACCAAGCCATCTTGTCGAGAACGACGTCAGGGATGGGCAAGTCGATGACATCCACTGGCTGTTCGTGGTCCGCCCGCTCGAACCAGGGATCGTTGGCCAGGAAGAACGTGTCAGCGGCGGAATGGAGGAGTATCCAGTGGGGAACTTCCCGCGCATGGGTTTCCACCTGGTTTACCAACACGATTGCGACGCCCCCGCGTCTTATCGCAGATCTTAGCTCGCCGATTGAGAACGGTTTTTGTTCAACCCTGACAGATCGTTCCGCGAGTCTCGATCGCAACTCAGCCTGAACAAATCCGATGATGTCACGGTTTGCGTCGGAATCGCCCGCCTCGATAAGAACGGGCTCGTTTGTGCTCATGAAAACACGCGCGCAAAATCCACGGGTGGCAGCCGCGAGCGCGATACCATAGGGATCGCAGCCGCCCGGCCCATCCAACGAAACTATGGACGTCGCTTCCCGCCAGAGCTGAAGTTCCAATCCCCTTTGCAATCTCGCAGACCGATCGAACGTCGTGAATGCCATCATCAAACATGCGGCGCCACAGGTGAAGTCGGTTGTCTGGGTGTATAGAGGAGAACCGATCGACGGATGAGTCTCCGTCCGCCAATGCTGAAAATAGTCACCGCGAGAATTCGTCGAGGTAACTTTCAGCAGTGCGACAAACTCCTGCGGAAAATCGTCTTCGGCTCGATCAGAGGAGAGGCGCCACGCATCGACACCGGCAAGGGCCGACCATTTGTCGAGCGCCAGAAAAACGGCCTTGCTGATGGCGGTACGATCGCCCGCCGGACTGGTCCACAGTTTGAAAAGCCGCAACATCGTTGTCGTCGGACGACGAAGCCCAAGAAGCGCGCCGACGACTTGGGTTCCCCGGGACGCAACGAAGAAACACTGGTTTCGTCTGCCGATTTCCACGTTCATATGCGCAGACAGAAGACATTTAAGCCTATCATCAAGCAGCTCTCGCCGGTCAATACATTCCACAATAATATCAGAGACCATTGTCAGCCCTTCTTGGCGCGCCGCTACGCATCAGCGCCATCTGTTTCCTGATGTGCAGGTTAGGGCTGCGTGGGTCTGCGGACCAAACGACGATTTGGAGCCAATTCATTCCAGCAAGGAATGAATTGGCGGCGGGAGACAAGCCGTGACAATCGCGCGATTGCGCGTCACGCGTCGCGTTGCGACTCGACTTCCGAAAAAATCCAGTCCCGAAAAGCCGCCACTGCCTTAGTGGATCGCTTTCTGTTCGGGCTGATCAGGAAATAGGACTCGTCGCTCTTCATTTTACGGGCAAATGGCGTGACGAGTGAGCGTTGGGCAATCTCGTCCTGAACCATAAACACAGGAACCAATCCAACACCCGCCCCCGATACAGCCGCTTTGATGATCATGTCGAATTGCTCAAACCGGCTCCCCTTGTACGCGTTGATGTCGTCAAGGGCTTCGAGAT
>NZ_JBYOLC010000026.1:0-20450 GCF_057798995.1 Shinella sp. 20P9.1.1 | reverse complement strand
CATGCACATGTCTATGCCGAAGGCGTTCGTCGCGGCGGCACGCTCGTCACCGCTCGCGTTGACGAAAGCCTCTATGCAGAAGCAGAAGCGATCCTGCGTCAGTCGAACTGGGTCGATCCCGCCGAGCGCCGCGCCGCCTATGCCGAGCAGGGCTGGACGCGCTTTGACGACACGCTCGATCCCTACGGTCCCGCCGAGATCGAGCAGGAGCGTCTGCGCTACCGGCGCTGACCGAGCCGGAAATTATATGATTTAGAAGGAGCGGCCGGTCAGCCGCTCCTTTTGTTACAGCCGTGCTGCCAGAACATCGGGTAACGCCACGGATTTTCCACCTGTTGCCCGCGCTATTCGTCGTCGTCGACTACCCCGTCAGTCGTGCGCGCTCTCTGTGCAAGTCTTCTTCCGAGATATGAAGCGGGCCGGCGTCGGGTGGGTTGCATCGATCGAATTTTTCGCTGGCGATGGTTTCCAGCAAAGCCCTATGCCGCTTGAGCAATCCGACCGGGCCGACCGGATCGGCATCGAACCATTGCAGCGTGCTGGCGTAGACATAGACGTCGATGGTCTTTCCCTCGAGCGTCTGCATCGGCCAAAACAGCCCGAGTTCCTTCGGCGCCGTTGCGCCATTTTTCGTGTTGAGAGGCATTTCGTATCCTGCATGCAAGTCTGTTGATGGGGAGATCCGATGCAGCGGGGGCTGCCTGGATCTCCCCGGTTCATCCACTTGAGGAGAACAAACGGAGATGATCTGGTGCGGCAGGGTCGGAAGTCAAACGCTCGAGCGGAATGAACGTGTGCGGGTTGACGACACAAAAGACCGCCCGGAACAACGAAGGGCGCTCGACCCTTTCGGGGAGCGCCCTTCTGACCCGGACGACTGCGAACGCGCGACGGAATAACCATCGCTGCAGGCAGTCATCGATTACGGGCAGTCACCGGTAGATGGGGGAGGGCAGGGGGAAATTCAAGGCCGCCCGGATCGGCGACCGCGCGAGCGGGCAAACCCAGACATGCATCGCAAATTCCGCAACCGTCGTCGTCCATCGGTTGGTCCGCCCACTCGCAGCAAAGGCAAAGGGCGGAGCATCGGGTGCCAGTCGCCCTTTTCTTCGGTGTAATGATTTCGATCCCGTCATCCGATACGATATCTTTGAAAAACTGTCGCATTGCACGTCTCCACTGACCCCCACGCCAAAAGATGGGAGCAGCGGGCCACTTTGCAATGGCGAGCGCTGGCGAGGTTGGTTTCCTTTACGGCCATGATGGACTCTACGCGCTGCCCATGGTTTCTTTGGCGACGGAGGGACTTTGTATGGCGTATGAATGGGATCCCCGGCGCGCGCGGCGCGCCCGCATCATCAGATATGTGACGGCATTGGCCATCAGCGCGTCGGCCATAACCGTTCCTGTAGCGGTCCTGTTGGCAGCAGCGCCAATCTGAGGTCGACATCGAAGGCGGCGATCGATGGCAGAGAACGATCCATTTGAGCTTTCCCGCTTCGTCGCGGCGCAGGATCTCGTCTTCGATACAGTCCTTGCCGAGTTGAGAGCCGGGCGCAAGGAAACCCATTGGATGTGGTTCGTCTTTCCGCAGTTGCGTGCGCTCGGCAGATCGCCGACGGCGAACTTCTACGGGATCGGCTCCATCGACGAGGCTCGGGCCTTTCTCCAGCATCCCGTGCTTGCTGAACGGTTGGCGCGGTCGGTCGATGCCGTGCTCGGGGTCTCCCACCGCTCGCCCCACGAGATGTTCGGCTCGCCGGACGATCTGAAGTTCCGCTCATCGATGACCCTGTTCAACGAGGCCGCCGGCGCAAAGGAGGACAGGTTTCGGCTCGCCCTTCAGCGCTTCTTCGCCGGCGAACCGGACCCGCGAACCCTTGAACTGCTTGGCGGCGGCATCGACTAGCCGCCGCCCTTGGCCCACGTCGATCAGATCGTGCGAACGTTTTCCGCCTTCGACTTGCCGGTCTTGCGGTCCTGGCCGAGATCATAGCTGACCTTCGAGCCATCCCGCAGCGGCCCACCTGAAATCACGCCGGAGACATGAACGAACACATCCTGCCCACTATCATCGGGCGTGATGAACCCGAAACCCTTGTCCTGATTGAAAAACTTGACCGTACCCGTTGCCATGAAAATCCTCGCCGCGTTCGGCACCCGCAACCAGATGCCGGCTGAGCCGAGGGAACAACAATCTATCGCGCGGGGTTTTCGTCTCGACGCATCCGGATGACGCCGGAAACGCGGGATGGATCGAGGTCGATGATGGCGGCTGACAAGCTCTCAACCTACAAGAAGAAGCGGGATTTCAAGCAGACTCAGGAGCCGAGCGGTTCGACGGAGGTCAAACCCTCAAACCGTCTGCGCTTCATCATCCAGAAACACGATGCGACTCGTCTCCACTACGATCTCCGTCTCGAACTCGACGGCGTGCTCAAGTCCTGGGCCGTGACCAAGGGGCCGTCGCTCGATCCGAGCGACAAGCGGCTCGCGGTCGAGGTGGAAGACCACCCGCTCGACTATGGCGATTTCGAAGGCACGATCCCGAAAGGCCAATATGGTGGCGGCACGGTGATGCTGTGGGACCGAGGCTACTGGGAGACGGAGGGCGACAAGTCGCCGGAAGAGGCGCTCAAGAAGGGCGATTTCAAGTTTACGCTACACGGCAAGCGCCTGCACGGCAGCTTCGTGCTGGTTCGGATGCGCCACGACCGCGACGGCGGCAAGCGCACCAACTGGCTGCTGATCAAGCACCATGACCACCATTCAGTGGAGGAGAACGGCGCGGCCATCCTCGACGAGAACATGACCTCCATCGCCTCGGGGCGCGCCATGGCACAGATTGCTGCCGGCAAGGGCCGCAAGCCGACGCCGTTCATGATGGCGATCGGCGATGTCGACGCGGATGCCGTCTGGGACAGCAAGCACGGCCTTGCAGCCGAGGAGCGCAAGAAAAATCGACCCAGCAAAAAGGTGGCGACGTCCACGGCTGTGGATCTTCCAGAGTTCATCCCGCCGCAGCTCTGCGAAACGCTCGATCGTCCGCCCGCCGGCGATAACTGGCTGCACGAGATCAAATTCGACGGCTATCGCATCCAGATGCGCGTCGCCGATGGGACGGTGACGCTGAAGACCCGCAAGGGCCTCGACTGGACCGCCAAATATCCGGAGATCGCCGAGGTTGCCTCGTCGCTACCAGACTGCATCATCGACGGCGAGATTTGCGCCCTCGACGATAATGGCGCGCCGGATTTCGCCGCGCTGCAGGCGGCACTGTCGGAGAAAAACACCGGCAATCTCGTCTATTTCGCTTTCGACCTGCTGTTTGATGGCGGCGAGGATCTGCGGGAGAAGCCTCTCGGCGATCGGAAATCGCGGCTTCAGGGTCTTCTGACCGATGCCACAGACGACCCCCATCTGCGGTTCGTCGAGCATTTCGAAACCGGCGGCGACGCGGTGCTGCGCTCTGCCTGCAAGCTCTCCCTCGAGGGTATCGTCTCAAAACAGGCAGATGCACCCTACCGATCCGGTCGGACAGACACCTGGGCGAAATCCAAATGCCGCGCCGGCCATGAAGTGGTTATCGGCGGCTACGCCAAGACAAACGGCAAGTTCAGATCGCTGCTGGTCGGCGTCAACCGCGGCGACCACTTCGTCTATGTCGGCCGCGTCGGCACGGGCTACGGCGCGAAGAAGGTCGAGATCCTGCTGCCGAAGCTGAGAGCGGTCGAAACGGAAAGGTCCCCCTTCACAGGGATCGGCGCGCCGAAGAAGGAAAGGGAAGTCTTCTGGCTGAAGCCCGAACTCGTGGCCGAAATCGAGTTCGCCGGCTGGACCGCGGACGGCCTTGTCCGTCAGGCCGCGTTCAAGGGCCTGCGGGAGGATAAGCCGGCGGCCGAGGTCGAGGCGGAAAAGCCGGCCTCTCCCGCAAAGACCTCGACGCCAGAACCCGAGGTCGTGGCGAAGGCAAAACCCAGCCGCCGCAAGGGCGCGAAAGCCGAGGTCATGGGTGTGCTGATCTCCAATCCGGATAAACCGCTTTGGCCGGATGCTGGCGATGGCGAGCCGGTCACGAAAGAGGATCTCGCCCGCTATCACGAAGCTGTCGGTTCGTGGCTCATCGACCACGTAAAGGGTCGGCCGTGTTCGATCATCCGCGCGCCCGACGGCATCGGCGGCGAACAATTCTTCCAGCGTCATGCCATGCCCGGCACGTCGAACTTGCTGGAGCTGGTCAAGGTCTTCGGCGACAAGAAGCCTTACTTGCAGGTCGATCGCGTCGAGGGGCTGATCGCCATCGCCCAGATCGGCGGCATCGAGCTTCACCCCTGGAA
This sequence comes from Shinella sp. 20P9.1.1, assembly GCF_057798995.1. NCBI lineage: Bacteria > Pseudomonadati > Pseudomonadota > Alphaproteobacteria > Hyphomicrobiales > Rhizobiaceae > Shinella > Shinella sp. 20P9.1.1. The sequence goes on along the minus strand of NZ_JBYOLC010000026.1, from coordinate 16,113 downwards.
CTGCGAACCCGGTCAGCCCGAAGTGCCAGGGCGGCTGGTCTTCGATCTTGATCCCGGCCCCGATGTGGATTTCGCCACGGTGGTCGCCGCTGCGCGCGAGATGCGCGATCGGCTGGACGATCTCGGCCTGATCAGCTTCTGCAAGACGACCGGCGGCAAGGGTCTGCATGTCGTGACGCCGCTCGCCGTCAACAAGCGCAAGCCGCTGTCCTGGGCCGAGGCCAAGGGCTTTGCCCGTGACGTCTGTCAGGAGATGGCCCGCGACAATCCCGACCTCTATCTGATCAAGATGACGAAGAGCCTGCGCGGCGGACGGATTTTCCTCGACTATCTGCGCAACGATCGCATGGCGACCGCTGTGGCGCCGCTTTCGCCGCGCGCGCGAGCGGGCGCCACCGTGTCGATGCCGCTGACCTGGACGCAGGTCAAAGCCGACCTCGATCCGAAGCGCTTCACCGTCCGGACTGTGCCCGCGCTGTTGGCGAAATCGACAGCCTGGGAGGACTACTGCGATGGGCAGCGTCCGCTTGAGCAGGCCATCAAACGACTCAGCAAGCAGAAGGCCGCAGCATGAGTGCGAGACAGGGCAGGGGACCTCGATCTGGTATGAAGCATGACATTCCGATCGAGCACTTGATGCGTCTTCGCCGGATACGCGGCTTGGCGAGATTGATGGATACGGCGCTGCGAATTCCCGGCACGGGCGTCTCGCTCGGTGCTGACTCCGTTCTTGGCCTTATCCCAGGCATTGGCGATTTCGGCGCCGCCGCGGTCAGCCTCTTCATCGTCAACGAGGCGCGTCGTCTCGGCGTGCCGAAGGAGACGCTCTTCAAGATGCTTGTCAATGTGGGCTTCGATACGGTGGCAGGCAGCGTCCCGGTCCTAGGCGACGTTTTCGACGTCTATTTCAAATCCAACCGGCGCAATCTGCAACTCGTGCTCGATCACTTCGGTCTCGACCATGCCGATCTCGATCGCAGAGCGTGATCAACGGTTTGTGGAAATCGCGGCCATATCGAACACCGCGGCATTGTCCTGCACTTCACGCAGCCCCTTGTAGGAGGCATGGCGCAGATTGTCATCGTCGGTCCAGCCTCTGAACTCGATCTCGGCAATGAGGGTGGGCTGGGCGAAGACGTAGTTCTTGACCTTCAGCGGCACGACCGGCCTCTTGGTCTTCAGCTTGTCGAGTGTCTTGCGCAGATATCGCGCATCCGCCGCCTTGAACCCTGTTCCGACGGAGCCGACCGATACCCAGCCGTCGCCGTGGCGCGCGGCGAGCAGCAGGCTTCCGATGCCGCCGCGCGCGGACTCCGAAACCTCGTAGCCGACGATCATGAAGCTCTCGCTCTGGACGCATTTGATCTTGATCCAGTCGCCGGTGCGGCCGGATCGATAGGGACGATCGCGATGTTTGGCGATGATGCCTTCGAGGCCCATCCGACAGGCGTTCGCCAGTAGCTCCGCTCCGTCCCCATGAGCTTCCTCGGACAGTTGCACCGCACCGACAGACCCCTCGAGAAAGTCCTCGAGCAGATGCCGGCGAACGGCAAGTTCCGTCTTGGTCAGATCGTGGCCGTCGAAATAAAGCAGGTCGAAGGCGAAAAAAAACGGCCTCCGTTGAAGCTCGCTTGCCGCCTCGGCCGCCGAGCGAGCGCTGAAGTGTCCCGAAATCCGAATGCCCCTCCTTGTTGAGAACCACGGCCTCGCCATCAAGGATGGCTGTGCCGACGCCGAGTTTCCTCGCGGCCTCGGCAATTCTCGGAAAACGATCGGTCCAGTCGTGTCCGCCGCGCGTGATGATCCGCACGCCCTTCGGCTCGATGTGGATCGCCAGGCGATAGCCGTCCCATTTGAGTTCGTAGAGCCAGTCCGTTCCTTTTGGCGGCGTCGGCAGGAACAGGGCAAGACAGGGCTCGACGCGATCGGGCAGCGGGTCGAACGGTAGGCTCGGCTGTTCGGGGTCGCGTTTACGAACCGGACGCGACTGCAGCGTCTCGCGGGACTCATCGTAAAGAGGGATGGCGGATTGGCGCTTTCGTTTCATCGATATCCATCACATCACGAGAGTCTGAACATAGGTATCTTACGTGAAGAATTCAGGATGCGCGCTTGCTTTTCCCGCCGGCGGCAAGGCTTTTGCGGAGCGCATCCATGATGTCGATGACATTGCCGCCGGACGGGCGATCCTCACCCTTGGCCTTGCCATTGCGTGACGGTTTCAGCGCCTTCTTCTTTTTGGCGATAATGTCGAGCAGGGCGTCCTGCACCGGGTCGGACACCATGTCGGCCGACCATTCCCTGGTGTGCTGTTCGATGAACTTCTGCACCAGGGGAATAAGCTCCGGGTCCGCCTTGTCATCGATATCCTCGAAGTAGGATTCCTCCGGTCGCACCTCGTCGCCGAAGCGCAGCGTCCAGAGCACGATGCCCTCGCCGCGTGGCTCGAGCACGACAGCCCGTTCGCGCCGGCCGATCACCAGCCTGGAGATGCCGAGCACCTTGCCGGACGCCATGGCGTCACGGATCACGGCGAAGGCCTCGTGTCCGACCGGATCGTCGGGCACCAGATAGTGCGGCTTCTCAAGATAAATCCATTCGATGCTGTCGCGCGCCACGAATTTCTCGATATCGATTGTCTTGACCGTGTCGAGGGCGACTGCATCAAGCTCATCATCGGTGAGAAGCACATAGTCGTTCTCACCGCGGGCGTAGCCCTTCATCTCGTCCTCGTCCTTGACCGGCTTGCGGGTGACCGCATCGACATATTGCGAGACGACCCGGTTGTCCGTTTTCTTGTTGTGGGTATGGAACCGCACCTTCTCGCTTTCGGACGTCGCCGGCGACATCGAGACGGGGCAGGTCACGAGCGAGAGCTTCAGATATCCTTTCCAGTAGGGGCGCGGTGCCATGGGCTCTCTCCTCAACCGGCTTTACGCCGAGCGCCGGAAGCGCTGCTCGACTTCGACACGGGCGTGCGCGCCGCTGGCTTCCGTCCGGCGCCCTTGTTGGCATTGGCGGCCGAGCGCTTCGGCTTGTCGTCGCCAGCCTTCAACATCTTGGCGCTCTCGCGCAGGGCCGCGAGCAGATCGTCCGGTTTCGAGACCTTAACCTCCTTGCGCTTCGGCAGAGCCTTGCCCTCGATCTTAGCCTTCACTAGCTCGGCGACGGCCGCCTCGTAACGGTCATCGAACTCCGCCGGATCGAAGGTTCCTTTCTTGGTGGCGATGATGTGCTTGGCGAGGTCCAGCATTTCGCCTTTGATGCGCAGCTTCGGAACCTCTTCGAACGCCTTTTCCGACGAGCGAACCTCATAGTCATATTGCATGGTCGTCGCGATCAACCCTTTGCCGTGCGTGCGGATCAGCACCGTTCGCATCCGACGAAAGAGGACCGTGCGCGCTACCGCAGCAACCTGGGATTTCTCCATGGTATCGCGCAGCACAGTGAAGGCGTCGGAGGATACGCGGTCGGTCGGGACGAGATAGTACGGCTTGTCGAAATAGACGTCGTCGACATCGGAGCAGGGTATAAAGGCTTCGACCGTCAGCGTCTTGTTGCTGTCCGGGATCGTGGCCGCGACCTCCTCGGGATCGATCATGAGGTATTGTCCGTTCTCGATCTCGAAGCCCTTGGTCTGGTCCTCGCGTTCGACCTCCTTGCCCGTGTCACTGTCGATGAAAACGCGGTTCACCCGGTTGCCGGTCTTCTTGTTGATCGTGTGAAACGAGATGCGTTCGGAGGTGCTGGCGGCGGTGTAGAGCCCAACCCCGCAACTCACCTCGCCGAACTTGATGAAACCCTTCCACTGAGCACGATGACCGGCCATCTCGAAACTCCCGACGCGACGCAACCAAAGCGACTCAAGCGCATCACTCACGAATTTGTTCCGATTAGAAAATGAATCAGAAATCAATAAGTTAGGCGCGGTTCTATACCGCTATGACGAGTCTGGAATATGCTCTTGATTCACTGCATCTTTTTGGCGTCGCCGCGCGTTCTTTAAAGCCGCAACCAAGGGAAGAAAGGCATGTCGAAGCTGAGACCATCGATACCGGAACCGGCAAGCGCTATGTCCGCCGGGATGACAGGTTCAGTTCAGGGACAGCGTCCACGTCAGTCGTTCCCTGTCGGCCGACCGTCGACACAAGGCCAAGCCGGGCGGAGGTGACCGCGGCGACCGGCATACTAGGTACTGACGAGTAGCGGGTGCGCCAATGAATGACGATGCCGAGCCGGAGATAGGTGATGGTGACGACGGCGACGAGCGTGCCGCCGTCTCGTTTCCGTTCGACCGGATGACGGTCCAGCGTTTCCGGCAGGAATTTCCCCGTGCCCGTTGGAGCGATAGGCGCAAGGCTTGGCTCGTTTCTGGAAAGACGGCCTGGCGGCGCGTCGACCGCTGGAGAGCTAAGGAAGATTCCCGAGCCGATCCGTTTGCAGGGGAAAAGGGTAGGGACGCCTTCGCCTTCGAGCCGATCCTCAGCCCCTATCTCAGTGTCGATAAGGACGGGTTTCGCATCAGGACGCCCTATTCGCGCAAGATCGTGGAAGAGATCCGCCAGGTGCCGTTCTCACGATGGGATGGAGATCACAACGTCTGGCGCGTTCCGTTCGCCTCCTACGACGAGCTTGTCCATCATTGGCAGGCAATAGAAGGCGAGGCGCAGCGCTGCGAGCCGGAGGAACGGCGCAAGCGTGCCGAGGCGCGTAAGGGCACCGAGGACGAGCGCAGAGCTCGCCGCCGAACGGCCGAGCGCCGGCGCCGACGCATTCCCCTTCCGGCCGACGACCTCCCGCCGCTGGGCCGGCCCATCGTCACTGCTGCCTATGGCATCATCGTGGTCAGCGATCTCACCGGCGAGATGGTCGAGCACGAGGAGGCGGCCGATCTTTATCCCGACATCTCTGATGACCATATCTGGGGATCGTGGCGCGTTCCGTCGTTGGAGGAACTGGTGCAGACGTGGCCGTCGAAGGCCGCGGCCGGATATGACGTGCGTCGGCGTGGCTGGTGGTTTCCGACCATCGAGGAGCTTCGCGATGCGCGGCGGGCTGCACGGTCGCGCGAGCGCCGAACCGCACAGCAGATCGAAACCTAGTCGGGATTAGACGGCGGATCGATCTCGATGATAACCGGAGCATGGTCGCTCGTATGCTCCCAGCTTCGTGGGCGCCGGCGCACACTCGCAGCTCGTAGCCATGGGGCAAGCGCCGGGCTGAGCAGGGCGTGATCGATACGCAGACCTGCATCGCGCTCGAAGGAATTGCGCCAATATTTCCAGAAGGTGTAGATGCGCTCATTGGGATGCAGATGGCGGATGGCGTCGATCCAGCCTTCGGCGAGGAGATTGGCATAGGCCTCGCTCACCTCCGGCCGAAAAAGCGCATCGTCGCGCCAACGCTCCGGGGCATAGACGTCGAGATCCGTCGGCATGACGTTGAAATCGCCGACAAGGGCTGCCGGTATGTCGAGAGCAAGCAATTCCTTGGCATAGTCGTGGAGCCGCGTAAACCAGCGCAACTTATAGACGAACTTCGGTCCGGGAGCGGGATTGCCGTTCGGCAAATAGAGGCAACCGATGAGAAGGCCATCGACCGCGGCCTCGATATAGCGGCTGTGCGTATCGTCCGGGTCGCCCGGAAGATCGCGTCGCGTCAGGAGGGGCACGAAGCCCTTGGCAAGGATCGCCACGCCGTTCCAGCTTTTCTGGCCGTGCCAGACCGCGCCATAGCCTGCGCGCTCCAGTTCGGCGCGTGGAAACCGATCGTTCGGCGATTTCAGTTCCTGAAGGCAGACGACGTCAGGCGCATCTTCTTCGAGCCATCGCAGAAGCACGGCGAGGCGGCCGTTGACCCCGTTGACGTTGTAGGTTGCGATCTTCATCGATCCTCATGCCGTTCGGAGCACCCGTGGTTGGCCTCGACGGCCATTAGAAGGGCGCCAGCGAGAAGCCGGTCGGCGGGCGCGCTTCGATCGTGTCATCTGCGGGATCGGGATCTTGGTGATAGGCCATTGCTTGACGTTCCGTGGCGCGTTTGATCGCTTCAAATGCCGCCTCGGGTGGCCAACCGGCGACGATGGCGTGATCGACAAGTTCGCGCACCGCGCCGTCAATTGCCTGCTCGCATTCCAGCGCAACATTAGGGTCGGTTGTGGGCTGTTGCGGGGGAGATATTCTGACATTCATGGTGGACCTCCTGCAGGGCTCCAAAAAGACGCCCCGCTTTGATAGCGGGGCGACGAGCCAACATCGTGTGGCAGAGAAATGCTGAGAGCGGCGGTTTCGTTCCGGTCGATTGAACAGGCATACACCAGCCGTGGGTGTGAGCCTTAACGAACGACTGGTACGTTGGCCTCCCGCCGCTGCGGCGAGGAATGCCAACCGAGCTCTGGACGGTGAGCATTTCCCTTCGATCGCCCTGGCACAAAATGCGAGCGCCCGCTGAAACGCGCGCCCGTAGGTCACCGGCCATCTTTCCGCCAGCACGAACATGGCGTTCCGGGGGTCTTTGATCTCGATCGCGCGGGGCATGCCTGGAAGGAGGATGGCGAGTGCGTTGTCCCAAATCACAGAAAGCATTTCATTATTCCCAATCTGACCGGGGCGATAAATGCCGTTCAGGCAAACTGGTTCCCCTTCAACTCGAGGAAATTTCGGTGGCTTCTGCGAGCGCGACTTAATTGCCCATCTTCGTCGGGACTTCCTCGCCCGGGACGGGCGTGCCGTCGGGGGCTTCCTCCGGAACGACATCCGGACCGGGCTCTTCAATTGGGCGTTCGGGAATATCCGGTAGCGAGTCCGGCGTTTCTCCCGGCGGGATTTCCTGCGGTTTTTTTGGGGTCTTTTGGATCGTCGGTCATGCTGAGCTCCTTTCATGTCGACCAACCGTGCTAATCCCAGGAATGTTCCGTCCGGCGGGTGACAGTACGTCAAAGTTTAAAGCGCCGACGGGGAAGGAATGTAGGATGGCTCATCCGGGGTGGGCTGTCGTCGGAATGTGTGTGTTTGCTTAAGCCAGCGACAGCCAAAAGCGAAAGGCCCGGCGGATGCTCGGGCCTTTCGTTTCTCATCGGGCCTCGCGGCCATTGAAGAACACGCTCCGACGAGCAGCTGTCGGTGCGGTTCATGGGTACCGTTTTGAGCGCCAGCGACCTTCCTGGTCTTGTACCAATCAATCCGATGAGACGGCTGACGAATCGTCCGCGCGGGTCGACATTCATCACAATGGTTAATACACGCTGGGAAAGTACTACGCGGGATCCGCGCCCATCACCAAGCCTTCAATATCGTGTTTCTGCGTTATTGGCACCAGTTCGCCGACGACTCGGCAGACGAGATGCTGCATGGCGATTTCGGGGAGAGCGTCATGCCACTCGCGCGTCACCATCATGTCGTGCAGTTCGGCATGCCCAGCTCCCGGTCGGTCGACGCCGAGCACCATCACGGGGCGGGCAATGGGAGACAGATGTTCGGTGCCGCGATGAACCGTCAGCGCCGAACGGCAGGAAATGTCCCCCCGCCGCGGATATTTGCGCGTGGCGCGTTCCTGGAAACGGCCCCACAGCGCCTTGTCCGGGAACATTTCGTGCTTCCAGTCGCGGCCATCGTCATACTGCGTTCCCGGCGCGACCTCGAAAGGCCCCATATCCTCCGTGACGTCGACGCCGGTCAGATTGAAGGCGAGCGAGGTGATTTTGCGGTCGCGATAGGTATCGACCGGCGAGGGGAAATCGCGATGCCAGGGCTGGTACTTTGCGCCCTGGAAGGGCACATCGAAGCCGATTTCCACGATCTGATAGTCCGGTCCGAGCACATTGGTGCAGACATCGACGACCCAAGGATGAGTGATGAGATCGACAAACCCGCCGAAGGCCTGCGGGTGAATTTCCACATACCACCGGCGTGGCCCGCGACCGACGGCGCCGCCCGGTCTTTGTATGGCAGACCAGAACGCGGTCATCATGTCCTCGCGCATCGCGTCGGCCCATTGCGGGGTGAAAGCGCCCTTCAGCCCAATGATACCGTCCTCGGCAAGCTGTGCCACCTGCGCACCGATATCATAGTCGAATGTGGGTTGCGTATACATTCGTTCGTTCCTCCAACTGCTCTCAGGCTACCTCTACTAATAATTATTAGTCAATGGTCTAAATTCATTAGTTGGGTTAGAGAGGAACCACACGGAGGCGTGATGAGCAGCCTGAAGACGAAGAAGCGCGTGACGATGATGGACGTAGCGAAGGCCGCCGGCTGTTCGCAGGCGACCGTCTCCGTCGTCCTGAACAATGTCACCGATATCAAGATCTCACCGGACCTGCGTGCGCGGGTGCTGGAACTGGCTCAAACCCTCGGCTATGGGCTCTCAGGTCCGATAAGGCGGGCGGGCCTGGATAATTTGCGTGGGAGTTGCATCGGCTTCATCGTAGACCAGCTCGCGACGACGCCGGAAGCGGTCAACGCGATCGAGGGCGCCCGGCACGCCTCCTGGGAAAACGACGTGACCATCCTGATTGCACAGACGCAGGGTCGGGCCGAACACGAACGGAAGGCCGTAGAGCGGCTTCTGCAGGCCGGTGCGCAGGGTATCGTCTACATGTCGATCTTTACCCGTCGCGTGTCGCTCGACCCCGTTCTTGAAAAGCTCCCCGTACCGCTGGTGCTGCTCAATTGCTATACCAACGACAACCGATTTCCAGCCGTTGTTCCGGATGAGACGACCGGCGGCCACATGGCCACGATGTCCCTGCTCAGAAAAGGCCATAAACGTATCGGCACGATCGTCGGCGAGAGCTTCATGGAGGCGGCGCAGGATCGCTTGACGGGATACAGGCAAGCATTGGCGCAAGCGGGCATCGCCTACGACGACAGCCTGGTGGCCGAAGGGAACTGGACACCGACCTCCGGTTTCGAAGTAACGCAGAAACTTCTGTCGCTGGAGCACCCGCCGACCGCAATTTTCTGCCAGAACGACAAGATGGCGATGGGATGCTTCAACGCGATTATAGAGGCGGGGATGAAGATCCCCGGTGATCTTTCGGTCGTCGGCTATGACGACGATGAGCTTTCGCGCCATCTGCGCCCACAACTGACTACGCTCGAACTTCCCCATCGGCCGATGGGTGCATGGGCGATCGCACAGCTCGCTAGGAAACCAGCCTCGGCGCGGCACGCTATTCACAAAGTTGCATGCGCGCTGATCGAACGTGCTTCGGTTGACAGGTGCCTCGCAAGATCCTGACGTGTTCCGTCGGCTTCACTCGCCTCGGTATCTTGTTACGGCAATGACGCCGCTGATACCTCGATCGCGCGGAGGCAAAGCCTTCGAGGCCGCGATAGCCGCCGCGTCGAGTTTGGGATAGCGGTGCAGGAACGCGATCATGGCCCACGCCTCTCGTCGCGCCACGCCCACCGGCTAGGCCGGCCGGGCGCCACACGCGCTCAGCAGACGAGCGAGCTTGACCGCATCAACCAGTTCGCCCTTCTCGAGCTTTGTTATTTCCAGTTCCGTCAGTCCGGATATGACCGAAAGCTGCTCGAGCGTATAGCCCATGGACTTGCGAAGCTCTGCGATCGGATTTTTCACGTCGATTGTCATGCGCATCTCCTGTTGGTGCATCGCAATATAGGGATATTGCAGCGCAATCCAAGGTGCACGACACGACCGGCAGCGCATCGATGCGGAACAACGTTATGCACTCAGCATTTGCACATCCATCAGGAGAGCAGACATGAATCGCATTATCTACATTGTGGGTTTGATCGTCATTCTGTCCTTCCTAGGGCTGAGATGACGCTACGCTAACTGAAACGCAGTACTTCTGCCCGCCTCAAGTGCCCCCGTGCCGTGTCATCAACTTGGCTTGCAGCACCACGACAACCAAAAGGAAGGCGCCGCGGATGACCGATTGCCAGTAGGCGGAAAGGGAAATCCAGCCGAGGCCGTTTTCGAAATTGAGAATGTTGAAGACCATTGCGAGCAGCAACGCGCCGGCCAGCGTCGCGCCGACCGAGCCGGAGCCGCCGGTCAGAAGCGTGCCGCCGACCACGACAGAGGCAATCGCGAACAGTTCCCAGCCGACGCCCTCCGTCGGCTGGCCGGCGCCGAATTGCGCGGCGAGGATGACGCCGGCAAGGCCGGCGAGCGTGCCGGAGGCGGCGTAGACGATAGCAAGTGTCCGCTCGACCTTGAGGCCCATCAGGCCGGCCGTCGCCTCGCCGTCGCCGATGGCGAGGATATGGCGGCCGACCGGCAGCTTTTCGAGTATCAGCCAGCCGATAACATAGGCCGCAAGTCCGATCCAGGCAGGGATTGGAAAGCCGAGGAAGTCATCCTGACCTATGGTGGTGAAGCCCGTGTCGTAGGAGACGGAGACCGACTGGTTGTCCGCGAGAAGCAGCCCTGTGCCATAGGCAGCGAGCATGGTCGCGAGCGTGGCTATAAAGGGCTGGATGCGCATCTTCGTGATGATGAAGCCGTTGAGCGCGCCAACCGCGAGGCCTGCCGCCATGCCGCCGAAAAGCCCGGCTGTCCAGTGATAGGGCGAAACCAGCGCTGCGACCACGCTCGCCATGGCTGCCGTGCCGCCGACGGAAAGATCGATGCCGCCGGTGATGATGACGAAGGCCATGCCAAGCGCGATCAGCGCGAACATGGAGTTGTAGCGCAGGAAACTCAGGATATTGAACGGCGAGAGGAAATTGTCGTAGCGCAGTGCGCCGAACAGGATGAGGCCGGCGAGCGCCAGGATGACGCCGATGCGGGCGAGATCGCCAGACGACTTGATGGCAAAGGGGCGCAGGAGCGTGTGCATGGGGGGTCTCCTCAATGGCTGTCGGTGCGCTGCTGGATAAAGACGGCGAGCACGATCAGCCCGGCCTTGACGATGAGGGCTGCGGCATCCGGCACGCCATTGGCGAGAAGCGTGTAGCGCACGAGCTGGATGACGAAGGCGCCGAGCAGGGTGCCGACGATATTGGCCCGCCCGCCCGTGAGAAGCGTGCCGCCGACGGCGACGGCAGCGATGGCATCGAGCTCCATGCCGAGGCCGACGAGATTGGCGTCGCTGGCCGAATTGCGCGCGACCACGACCAAACCGGCAAGACCGGCGAGCGCGCCGCTGATCATGTAGAGGAGCAGTTTCACGCGCTTGACCGGGATGCCTGTCAGCCTTGCCGCCTTCTCGTTGCCGCCTACCGCGATGATCTGGCGGCCGATGACGGTGTAGCGGATCATCGCCGAGGCCAGGATGACGATGACCATCATCAGCACGACCTGCGCCGGAATGCCGGCGATGCGGCCCATGGCGATGAACTGGAAGCTTTCGTTCTTGAAGACCTGCAGGTTGCCGTTGGTCATGACCTGCGCGATGCCGCGGCCGGCAATGAACAGCACCAGCGTCGCGATGATCGGCTGGATGGAGAAGCGCGTGACGAGCAGGCCGTTGAACAGTCCGAAGAGGCCGGCGACCACGACGGGCAGCAGCAGCGCGAGTGCCACCGCGAACGCCATGTTCTCGACATGGAAGAACTGGCCCATGAAGATCATCGGCGCGAGCGCCCCCGATATTGCCATCAGCGAGCCGACGGACAGATCGATACCGCCGGTGGCGATGACCAGCGTCATGCCTGTCGCGACGATGACGATGGTGGCGACCTGCGTCAGGTTCACGTTGAGCGTCTGCCAGGACAAGAAGTTCGGCGTCACCGCGATGTTGAAAAGGATGAGCGCCAGGAAGGCGACGAGGGTGCCGTATCGGCCGGCCAGTGTGAACAGCCGGCTGCCTGAGGAGAGCGTGCCCGAAGGCTGCGGGGCGGGGGTCTCGATCGTGGTCATGCCATTTCACCCGATGGGTCCACCTGATGGGCCATGGCGGAAAGCAGCGCCGCCTCGCTCAGGTCCTTGCGCGGCAGCGTCGCGACCGACGTGCCGTCGCTGAGCACGGTGACGCGGTCGGCAGCGGCCAGAAGCTCTTCCAGTTCGGAGGAGATCATCAGCACGCTGAGGCCTTCATCGGCAAGACTGCGCAGAAGCTTGAGGATTTCGGATTTCGCGCCGATATCGATGCCGCGGGTTGGCTCGTCGATGATGAGGACGCGCGGATCGGTGGCGAGCCAGCGGGCGAGCAGCACCTTCTGCTGGTTGCCGCCCGACAGTTCCTTGATCGGCTGGTCGGGCGAGGCGCATTTGACGCCGAGCGCGCGGATATAGCGGGTGACGATCTCGTCCTGCCTGGCACGGTCGACGATGCCGGCTTTCTTGAGCTTCGGCAGCAGGGCGAGCGTCATGTTTTCGCGGATGCTCATATCGGGCACGATGCCGTCGATCTTGCGGTCCTCGGAAACGAGGCCGATGCCGTCAGCAATCGCATCCGCCGGTTCGCGATAGGCGCGCGCACGACCATCCATGCGCAGGGTGCCGCGCTGCATCCGGTCGGCGCCGAAGATCAGGCGGGCCGTTTCCGTGCGGCCGGAGCCGAGCAGGCCGGCGAGGCCCGAAATCTCGCCTTCACGCACATCGAGGCTGACATCGCGCACGCGCACGCCCGCACCGGCCTTGTCGACGGAAAGGCGGACGGGGCGCTCAGGCACATCCTGATCGGGCGCCATCGCCTGGAAAGCGGCGAGCTCCTTGCCGAGCATGTGACGCACCAGCGCCATCTTGGGCATGTCGGCCATCGGGCTTTTCGCAACCGTCTGGCCGTCCCGCATGATCGTGACGCGATCGCAGATAGCATAGAGTTCGTCCAGCCTGTGGCCGATGAAGATGACGGCGACGCCGGAGCGTTTCAGCGTGCGGATCGTTTCGAAGAGAACGGCGACCTCGCGCTCGTCGAGCGAGGAGGTCGGCTCGTCCATGATGACGAGGCGGGCGTTCTGGGTGACGGCACGGGCAATCGCCACCATCTGCCGTGTCGCCGCATCGAAATGCGCGACGGGACGGTCGACGTCGATGGCAAGGTTGAAGGTTTTCAGAACGGCCGCCGCGCCGCGCCGCATGGCGGCATGGTCGATCATGCCGAAGCGCTTCGGCTCGCGGGAGAGATAGATGTTCTCCGCCACCGAGCGCTGCGGCGCGAGATTGATTTCCTGATAGATCGTCGCGATGCCGGCGCTTTGTGCTTCTGCCGGCATGGTGAAGTCGACGGGCTTGCCGTCAAAGGTGATGTCGCCTGCATCCCGGCGATAAACGCCGGTCAGAATTTTGATGAGTGTCGACTTGCCGGCGCCATTCTGGCCGACAAGCGCCATGACTTCCGCAGGCTCGACCTCAAGCGAAGCCGATTTCAACGCGGCGACGCCGGCAAACGCCTTGGAAATGCCCTGCATGGACAAGAGCATCGGTTCCTCCTCTCCGCCCTTCGGGACGGCCTCTCAAGCCTACACCCGAACGAACCAAAGATCAGGCCCGTTCAAAAAACGGCCGAGACGGTTTTGCCGCCCCGGCCGCGAAGTGCTTGGGAGATGCGATCAGTATGCGTTGGCGAGTTCGGCCGCCGCGTTGGACGCGTCGTAGAACTTGTCTTCGTTGACGAGGTTCGGCTCGATGGCTTCACCCTTGGCGTAGCGCTGCATCGTTTCGAAGGCCTTGGGCCCGAAGCGCGGGTTGCACTCGACGACCGCCGCGATCTTGCCGTCGACGACGAGCTGGACGGCTTCCTTGCCACCATCGATGGAAAGCACGAGCACGTCCTTGCCCGGCACCTTGCCGGCCGCTTCCAGCGCCGCGATGGCGCCGATCGCCATTTCGTCGTTGTGGGCGTAGATGATGTCGGCGTCCGGATGCGCTTGAAGCAGCGCTTCGGCCACCTGGCGGCCCTTGTCGCGGGCGAAATCACCGGTCTGCGAGGCGACGATCTCGAAGCCGCCGGCGGCCTGGATCGCTTCATCGAAGCCCTTCTTGCGGTCGTTGGCCGGCGACGAGCCGGTCGTGCCTTCCAGTTCGATGATCTTGGACTTGCCGTTGGCGTTCTTCGCCAGCCATTCGGCGACGCGCTTGCCTTCCTCGACGAAGTTCGAGCCGATGAAGGTCAGGTAGTCTTCGCCGGCCTTGGCGAGCGACGGATCGACCGAGCGGTCGAGCAGTATGACCGGAATGCCGGCCTTCTTGGCGGCCATGACGGCGGGGATCAGCGGCTTTTCTTCACGCGGGGCGAGGAAGATGACGTCGACGCCCTGGGCGATCATCGAATTGACGTCGGCAACCTGTTTGGCGGCCGAGCCGGCGGCATCCGTATAGACCAGTTGGTAGCCGAGCTTTTCAGCCTCGGCCTTCATGCTGTTGGTCTGGGCGATGCGCCAGGGATTGTTGGATTCGGTCTGCGCGAAGCCGACCTTGTAGGTGTCCTTCTGTGCCAGCTTCGGCACTTCGGCAATGGCGACGCCGGCGACGGCAAGCGCGCCGATGGCCGTGGCCGCAAGCATGAAGGTGCGACGGGAAATGGTGGTCATGAGCGGGTTCTCCTCCCAGGTTCTGGCCGGTGCTCCTCTACCGGACGTGAGCAAATTCGTGCTTCACATGCGCAAATCTTGCGCTAATAATATGAGCAGTCAAGAGCCAAAATTATGAGCACTTGCAAAAAATCCGCGTGCAGTGCAAAGCACGTCAAGGGGCGAGGAACGACGCATGGCCAGGGGAAACGGGCGCAACACGGACAAAGAGGGGAGTGGACGCCCGACAATGACGGACATCGCTCGCATTGCCGGTGTTTCTCAGTCCAGCGTGTCGCTCGTGCTCAATGAGATGTCCGGCTCGCGCATCTCGCCGGAAACGCAGCAGAAGGTGCGCGAAGCTGCTCATAAAATAGGTTATAAATTACCTGCGACCCGCAGCCCGGTCGCCGCTGCCCCCAAGGTCGAGAAGGATACGATCGCCTTCATCGTCGATGAAATCTCCACCAGCCCGCATCCGGTGGTGAGCCTCGATGGTATCCGTGACTATGCCTTCGAGCAGGGGCTTCTGGTCTCCGCCCACGCCACCCGCTCCAATCCGGACCTCGAAGAGGCGGTTCTGCGCTCCGTGCTGCGCGATCCCTCCATTGCCGGCGTCGTCTACGCAACGATCTTCACGCGAAAAGTCTCGGTTCCCAAGGCATTGAAGTCCCTGCCGACCGTGCTGCTCAACTGCTACGGCGAGCCGCGCCAGCATGTGGCGATCGTGCCGGGCGAGGTGGCGGGCGGCTTTACCGCGACGGCGCATCTCACGGCGCTCGGCCACAAGCGCATCGGTTTCATCAATGGCGAGCCGTGGATGGATGCGGCGATGGACCGTCTGAAAGGCTACAAGCAGGCGCTCGCCACCGCCGACATCGCCTTCGACGAGAGCCTGGTGCGCGACGGCGATTGGCTGCCGTTGCGCGGCTACGAGGCGGGTCTTGACCTGCTCTCCATGGACAATCCGCCCACCGCGATCTTCTGCGGCAACGACCTGATGGCGATCGGCGTGATGGAGGCGGCGCAGGAGAAGGGGTTTCGCGTGCCGCAGGATGTCTCTGTCATGGGCTACGACGACCAGGAACTCGCCCGCTACACCCATCCACCGCTCTCGACACTGGTGCTGCCCAATTACGAGATGGGCCAGAAGGCCGCGGAAATCCTGATCGACATGGCGATCCACGGCAAGCAGACGCGCGCCATGACCATCAAGGTCGACGGCCCGCTGGTGATGCGTGGTACAACCGTAACGCCGGGTTCTGGCGTAAATTCATTACCGCGCATCCAAATGCGGAATGAACGAGCTTCTGAGGCGAGCTTGGCATCGAGTGGCCACGTGACGTAACTCCGTCGCTTTATTGAAGCTGCGTGTGGTTGGCGCCGCCGCCCAGCAGCTTGTAGTCATGCTGTCCCGGCACATGGGTCTCATCATCACCACAATCTCCGTTCAGCGAATGCGCCAGCGTCTTTGCTGATGCTAAGAAGATAACGTGCTGGATCGCTCACGCATCGTTTCCACTCATCGCAACTCGAAACGATAGTTCACGACGAACGATTTAAGGCGGGTCCCTCTTCGGAAAACCTCGGATTAGCTTTCAGTGGAAACAACGCTGCTGAGTTCAGTCTATGCGACTATCGAGAGTTCCATAATAGAACTTATGCGATATGATAGAACATTACG
>NZ_JBYOLC010000025.1:0-33035 GCF_057798995.1 Shinella sp. 20P9.1.1 | reverse complement strand
GACCGCAACACATAGATCACATAAGATAGATTATGGAACTAATACGATTGCCAAGAGGCCGGAAAAGCCCTGGAAATCCGGTTTGTACCTTGACCCGGAACCACCCGCAGCCGTAAGCGAAACGGCAGACGGAACCAACAGCGAAAGCCAGCCACGATGAGCGATCTGCGCATTCTCTCCGACGCCCATATCCCGGAACTGCCCAACCGCTACAATGGCAAAGTCCGCGAGAACTACGATCTTGCCGATGGCAGCCGCATCATCATCGCCACCGACCGGCTCAGTGCCTTCGACGTCATCCTGACGGCCATTCCCTTCAAGGGCGAAGTGCTGACGCAGACGGCGCGCTACTGGTTCGAGGAAACCGCCGATATCTGCCCGAACCATGTGCGGTCCTATCCGGATCCGAACGTCGTCATCGGCACGCGGCTCGATATCCTGCCGGTCGAAATCGTCGTGCGCGGTTATCTGGCCGGCACCACCAGCACCTCGATCTTGACCAAGTACCGCAAGGGCGAGCGCGACATGTACGGCATCACGCTGCCGGACGGCCTGCGCGACAACGAGAAACTTCCCGAGCCGATCATCACGCCGACCAGCAAGGCCTTCGACGGCGGCCATGACGAACCGCTGTCCGGCAAGGAAATCCTCGAGCAAGGCCTGCTGACGGCCGAGCAATGGGAAACGGTGTCGCGCTATGCATTGGCGCTGTTTGCGCGCGGCCAGGCCCGTGCGGCCGAGCGTGGACTGATCCTTGTCGATACCAAATACGAATTCGGCACCGACAAGGACGGCCGCATCGTGTTGGCCGACGAAATCCACACGCCGGATTCGAGCCGCTACTGGATTGCCGAAAGCTATGAGAAGAGCTTTGCCGAGGGCGGCCGGCCGGCGAGCTTCGACAAGGATTTCGTGCGCGCCTGGGTTACGGAACGCTGCGATCCCTACAAGGACCCGATCCCGGAAATACCGCGCGATCTCGTCGAGCAGACGTCAAAGGTCTATATCCAGGCCTATGAGCAGATCACCGGCAAGATTTTTACGCCGGACCTTTCGGGCGCGACGGTGCTCGAGCGCATCCGGAAAAACCTGAAACCCTATTTCGCCTGATCGTCCGAAACGTCGATCTCGAAACGAAGACCATCAAACGCCGGTTCGACATGTTCAGGCGTTTCCTTTTGCACGGTGTCATAATCGAGCGGCACATGCATGTGGGTTAGGATGGCGCGCTTCGGCTTCAGCCGCTCGATCCATTCCAGCGCCTGGCTGAGTGACAGGTGGCTGGAATGATAGCGGTATTGCAGCGCATCGACGATCAGCACGTCGAGGTTTGTGAGACGCGGCACGGTCTCTTCCGGAAAGTCGCTGACGTCAGGGCAATAGGCGATGTCGCCGATGCGGAAGCCCAGCGAGTGGATGGAGCCGTGGATCTGGAGATGGGGCTGGAAGGTTATGGAACCCCCTCGCCCATGGATCGTCACCGGCGCATCTTTCGGCTCGATCAGATTTTCCGTCACGATCGGCGGATACATGCTGCCGGCAGGCGTCTTCAGGCAATAGCCGAACCCTTCGCGGATGCGCTCCATCGTCGGCGCGTCGGCCCAGATCGGCACCTGCCGATGGTTGTGCAGCACGAAGCCCCTGATATCGTCGATACCGTGGATGTGATCGGCATGCGGATGCGTGTAGAGCACCGCATCGATGCTCTCGACGCCTGCCGCGATCATCTGCGCGCGAAAATCCGGGCCGGTATCGATGACGACGGTCGTCACGCCTTCCGGGCCGAACTGCTCGACGAGAAAGGCCGCGCGGGTGCGGCGGTTCTTCGGATTCGTCGGATCGCAATCGCCCCAATCGCCCGTGATGCGCGGCACGCCGGGTGACGAGCCGCAGCCGAGAATGGTGAAGCGCCGCCGGTAAGCCACGTCTATACCCGCGGCATCTTCGAGAAGATGCGGAAGGCGTTTTCCGTCGTGATGCGGGCGATCTCCTCCACGCTGACGCCGACGGTCTCGGCCAGAACGGTGGCCGTGTGCGCCACATAGGCCGGCTCGTTGCGCTTACCGCGGAATGGTTTTGGCGCAAGATAAGGCGCGTCGGTTTCCACCAGCATGCGCTCCAGCGGCACGGTTTTTGCGATCTCGCGCAGCTCTTCCGATTTCGGGAAGGTCAGGATGCCGGAGAAGGAGACGTAGCCGCCGAGTTCGACGCCGATGCGAGCGAGGTCCGGGCCGGAAGAGAAGCAGTGCAGCAGGAAGGGAAAGGCGCCCTTCCCCGTTTCCTCGGTTAGGATCGCCGCCATGTCCTCGTCCGCCGAGCGGCTGTGGATGACTAGCGGCAGGCCGGTCTCGCGGGCGGCGGCGATGTGGTTGCGAAGGCCGATGGCCTGCGCCTCGCGCGGCGCGTTGTCGTAGAAGTAATCGAGCCCCGCCTCCCCGATCGCCACGACGCGCGGATGCTGCGAGAGCGTCACCAGTTCTTCGACGGTGACGTCCAGTTCCTCGTCCGCATTGTGCGGGTGCGTGCCGACCGAGCAGAACACCGACGGATATGTTTCGGCGATCGCCAGGATATCCGGGAACTTCTTCACCCGGGTCGAGATGGTGATCATCTGCCTGACGCCGGCCGCATGCGCCCGCGCGACGATGTCATCGCGCTCCACGGCGAAATCCGGAAAATCCAGATGGCAATGGGTATCGATCAGCATCGTGGCCTCAAGCCTCGGGCGCGACGTAGCGCGGGAAGACCGGGCTCGGCGCTTCCAGCGGCGTGCCGGCAACGAGGCGACCCGCCTCGCCCAATGCCGAGAAGTCGCGCTTTTCGACGGGGGCGGCGACGAGATCCAGCAGCTTGCGGCTCGACTGCGGCATGAAGGGTTGCAGCAGGATCGCGATCTGCCGCACGACTTCGGCCGTCACATAAAGCACGGTGCCCATGCGGACCGGGTCGGTCTTCTTCAGCGCCCAGGGCGCCTCGCCGGCGAAATAGCGGTCAGCCTCCGAGACGACGGCGATGATCGCGGCCAGCGCCTTGTGGATCTGCTGCCTGCCCATTTCCTCGCGGGTGAGCGCATGCAGCGCATCGACGGAGGCGAGCATGGCGCGGTCGGCGTCTGAGAGTTCACCGCATTCCGGCACCTGGCCGTCGCAGTTCTTGACGATCATCGACAGCGAGCGGCTGGCCAGGTTGCCGATGCCGTTGGCGAGGTCGGAATTGATGCGGGTCGCGATGCCTTCTTCGCTATAGCTGCCGTCCTGGCCGAAGGAGACCTCGCGCAGGAAGAAGTAGCGGATCGGGTCGAGGCCGAAATGGTTCACCAGATTGACCGGATCGACCACATTGCCGAGCGACTTTGACATCTTCTCGCCCTTGTTGAGCAGGAAGCCGTGCGCGAAAACACGTTCAGGCAGCGGCACGCCCGCCGACATCAGGAAGGCCGGCCAATAGACGGCGTGGAAGCGGATGATGTCCTTGCCGATGATATGGATATTCGCCGGCCAGTATTTGGCGCGCGGTCCCTCGGGATCGGTGAGGTAGCCGGTGGCGGTAACGTAGTTGGTCAGCGCGTCGACCCAGACATACATGACATGATCAGGATCGCCGGGAACCGGAATGCCCCAGTCGAAGGTCGTGCGCGAGACCGACAGGTCCTTCAGGCCCGACTTGACGAAGGAGATCACCTCGTTGCGGCGCTCGGCCGGGCCGATGAAGTCAGGGTTTTCCTCGTAGTGCTTCAGGAGCTTGTCCTGATAGGCCGAGAGCTTGAAGAAATAGCTCTCTTCCTCCACCCATTCGACGGGCGTGCCCTGCGGACCGTAGCGCACGCCGTCGTCGCGCTTCTCCGTTTCGCCTTCCTGATAATAGGCTTCGTCGCGCATGGAATACCAGCCGGCATAACCGCCCTTGTAGATGTCGCCATTGGCTTCCATGCGGCGCCAGATTTCGGCGCAGGCCTCGTAATGGCGCTCTTCGGTCGTGCGGATGAAATCATCGTTCGATGCATTAAGAAGAACGGCCATCTGCTTGAATTCTGCAGAATTTCTGTCCGCCAGCTCGCGCGGCGTAATGCCTTCCTTGCGCGCCGTCTGCTGCATCTTCTGGCCATGCTCGTCCGTGCCGGTCAGGAAGAACACGTCTTTCCCGTCGAGCCGCTGGTAACGCGCCATGGCATCCGTCGCGATGAGCTCATAGGCATGACCGATATGCGGCTTGCCGTTCGGATAGGAAATGGCGGTCGTGATGTAGAAGCGGTTCTTATCGGTCATGGCGGGTGCGTTCTGTCTTCGGTTGTGCAATGCCGCAAGGTATTAGACCATGCGGGCGCAGAGGGAAACAGCAAGTTGATTTAAAGCGACGCCCTGATGTCGTCGAGCACGGTAATGATCGTCTGCTTGCGATCGAGATTGTAGCCCTGTGCGATGGCGATGCGCTCGCCGAGTTGCGAGGACAGATGCGCGAGGCGGTCGGCGCGGGAGATGTCGCCGGCGAGCGCTGCGGCGCGGGCGGCGTCCGTCACGAAATCGGTGGTATGCTGGCAGAAGAACGAGAAGACGGTGTCGCTGTCTTTCGCCGAGAGCACGTCGGCTAGCTTGTGCACGTCGCGGCGCGGCGGCTCTGTCGGGGCGGTTACGATGGTGCGGAAGGCTTCCACGATATCGAAGCCGCCGTAATTGGTGAGCTTCAGGGCTTCGGCGACGCTGCCATGGGCGGCGGCGATCACGTCGCCTGCCCGTGGGCCGCTCGGCGTCGCGCCGAGACTGTCGAGCGCCGCCGCAAGGTCGTTTTCCGAGAGCGGCGACAGTGCGAGCGGCAGGCAGCGCGAGCGGATGGTCGGCAGGAGTTTGCCAGGCGCATGGGTGAGCACGAGGAACAGAGAACGCTTCGGCGGCTCTTCGAGGATTTTCAGGATGGCATTGGCGGCGTTGCGGTTGAGATCATCGGCCGGGTCGATGATGACGATGCGCCAGTTGCCCGTGCCAGACGTCTGCGCCAGAAACTTTCCGGCCTTGCGCACCTCGTCCACGGTGATCGCCGACTTCACCTTGCCACTCTTTTCGTCCACCGGCCGCGTGAGATGCAGCAGATTGTGCGAGGCGCCGGCGGCGAGTTGACGGGTAATGGGTGAGGCCGGCAACGGATCGGCAATATGCTCCGGCGCCTCTGCGGGCTCGGGATGATGCAGGACGTGGTTGGCGAAGCGGAAGGCGAGCGTCGCCTTGCCGATGCCCTCAGGCCCTTCGATCAGGATCGCATGATGTCCCTTGCCGGACCGGTAGGACCGCGCCAGAAAATCCTGCGCCTCGACATGGCCGAACAGTTTCGTCTGCTCGGCCGGGTGCACCGCGCCGTCGAGAATGCCGGGACGATCTTCGCTCACGAGACATGCTCCGGATCGGACTGGCTGTGCGCGTTGATCGGAAGTAGCGGTTCGACGATGGCAAGCACCTGCGCGGCGATCGCCTCGGGCGTCAATGTCGCATCCACCACGCGGCAGCGCAGCGGTTCGCGTTCGGCGATATCGAGGAAGGCCTCGCGGCGCTTCTCGTGGGTCTCCAGTTTTTCCTTTTCGAAACGGTCGGGCTCGCCGCTCTCACCGGAGCCGGCGCTGCGCTTTTGGGCGCGTTCCAGGCCCATTGCGGCGGGAAGATCGAAGATGATGGTACAGTCCGGCACCACGCCGTTGATCGCCACACGCTCCAGCGCCTCGATGAAGGGCTGCTCCAGATTGCCGGTAATGCCCTGATAGACGCGAGAGGAATCCATGAAGCGGTCGCAGAGCACCACCGTGCCGGCCTCGAGCGCCGGGCGAATGACCTGCTCGACATGGTCGCTGCGCGCGGCGGCAAACAGGATGGCTTCCATGCGGATGCCATAGGCCTCCGCCGAACCGGAAAGCAGTACGTGGCGCACGGCTTCCGCGCCTCTGGAACCGCCGGGCTCGCGCGTCATCAGCACGGTCAGCCCGCGTGAACGCAACGCCTCTGCCAGAAGCCGGATCTGCGTCGACTTTCCGGCGCCTTCGCCGCCTTCAAACGTAACAAACAAACCGGGTGCGGCCGACAAATCCTGTTTCCGTTCCAGTGGCTGCGTGTCCAGCCCTTCCGACGATATCCGCCAAGGCGGAGACGAGTCGGACCACTACTAACCGATGTTTCCGGCCGGCGAAACGCTTTTCGCCCCTGCCCGCCTCATCCCGTCTCAGATCCAGAAGAAGAACAGCTCGATCAGCGCATCCAGCGCCCGCATGCGCAAGGTGCCCTCGCCCACCGTGCCCGCCGTTTTCACCGGCACCTCGCGCAGGAGCTGCTTGTCGTTCCAGATCTTCAGCGTGCCGACCGCCTTGTCCGGCTCGACGGGCGCGCGCACCGGCCAGGTGTAAACGACGCGCGCGACGAGCTTCTGCGAATTGTCCTTCGGCAGGAATACATCGACCTGCTCACCCGCGACGAGCGGTACGGTCGAGGCATCGCCGCCATAGACGGAGGCGTCGGCAATAGCCTCACCCGCCTTGAACAGCGTACGCCGCTCGAAGGAGGACAGCGCCCATTCGATGATCCGGCGCGATTCCTCGATGCGAACCTTGTCGTTCTCCAGGCCGCCCATGGCCAGCACCAGATGTTTTCCGTCGCGGTTGACGGCCGCCACGATGGAATAGCCGCCCTCCTCCGAAAAACCGGTGACGAAGCCTGTCACGCCGATATTAAGCGCCAGCAGCGGATTGCGGTTGCGCTGCTTGATCTTGTTCCATTCGAATTCAGGCTCAAGATAGTAGGCCATCCGCTCGGGATAGGTCGTCTCGAGGTGACGGGCGAGATCGACCATTTCGCGCATCGTCACCTTGTTGTCCGGGTTCGGCAGGCCGGTCGCATTGGCGAAGGTGGATTTTTTGAGGCCTAGATCGCGCGCCTCCGTGTTCATGCGGGTGACGAAGGCCGTCTCCGAGCCCGCCATGCCCTCGGCGAGAATGATGCAGGCATCGTTGGCGAACTGCACGGTGACGCCGCGCACGAGATCTTCCACGCGGACATTGGATTTCAACGCCGCAAACATCGTGGAAGTACGCGATGGTGCCCCGCCTGTGCGCCAGGCATATTCGGTGACGGGATACTGTGTTTCCAGCGTGATCTCGCCGGCGGAAAGCGCCTTGAAAACCGTCGCCATGGTCATCAGCTTGGCGAGCGATGCCGCCGGCACCAGCTCGTCCTCCGCGCGGGCAAACAGCACCGTGCCGGTCTCGGCTTCGATCAGATAGACCTGCTTGGCCTTGACGTCGAACGCCGCCTGCGGCGCGGCCGATTGGGCATGGGCGATGCCCAACAATATCAGGGAGAAAAGAAGGAGGGCAGAAAGACGGCGATGCATGGCGACTCCGGATGCCGTCACACTCCCACAGCCGCGCGCACCACGCAAACGGCTTTAACGCAATCCCCGCAAAAGTGCGTGAGAACGAGGCCGGCGCAGGCGATCAGCCCGCGTTGTCAGCAAGCGCGGAGAGCGGCGTCAGCTGGCCGTCCATGGTCAGGATGGCATCGAAAGCGCCCGCGGCATCGCGAACCCGCTCGTCCACATAGGCCGCCGCATAGCTCGGTTGGGCGGAAAGCTGCGGCACATAGTTGGGCCGCTCGATCGGCAGCGGACCGATTTCCGGCAGCAGCACGAATTGCTGTTCCATCGCCTGGAACGCATCCGACGTCGCCTCAGTCTTGTTGAGCGCCGTCATCGTGCTCTGGTCCGGCACGCGCAGCACGTTCTCCTCGCCGCTGACGCCCGGCAGGGCGCGGCTGTCGGCGGATGCCACCATCACGCCGGTCGCGATCTGGCCGCCCGGATCGACGGCGGGAACGCGCGAGCCCTTCGTGACATAAGAGGCCATGAGATAGGGCATGTCGTTGCCCTCCAGCGGCGCCTTGCCGACATATTGCACGCGCACCTTGGCGGTGCCGGTGCGCTTCATGTCGAGCAGGTCTGCGGTCTTGGAGGAGACGTCGATCACGCGGCCTTCGTGATAGGGACCGCGATCGTTGACGCGCACGATGACCGAAGTGCCGTTTTCCATGTTGGTGACGCGCGCGTAGCTCGGCAGCGGAAAGGTCGGATGCGCGGCGGAAAGATGGTAGCGGTCGTAGACCTCACCATTGGCCGTGCGGCGTCCATGGAAGGCGGAGCCATACCAGGAGGCAAGACCGGTCTTGTTGTAACCCGGCTCTTCCTTCGGCTGATACCATTTGCCACGAACCTGATAGGCCTTTCCGAGCTGATAACGGCCGCCGCCCTTCGGCACGGGCTGGCCGTCTTCCACGACGCGCGGGCTCGCCTTCACGCCATATTCGGATTCGGAGAAGAATTCCTTGCTGCGGACTTTCTTCTTGGGGGCCGCGGTCGTCGTGGCACAGGCGGCAAGCCCGGCACAGATCAGCGGTATCGTCAGCAGCCTCAAGCCCAAGCCGAGCCGTGTCGCATTCTTCGAGATAGTGTTGTGTCCCACGCCGCTACTGTCCCCGACGGTGCGCCAGCCAATTGCCTTGCCCCTGCAAGTTGGCCGTCAATGCCACTCAGTAAATAACAGTACGTTAATCATGCCAATAACATGGCAAAATTGCGAATGGATGGGAGTCCGAAGGTCAGCTTCGGTGATTTATGGTTTCCGCTTGGTTAATGCGCGGCGCGGGAGGCAACGTCGGCGCGCCTCCCGGAAAATCCCGTCAGGGCGTCCGCACCTGCAGGACATCGACCAGCTGATCGGGGTCGCGCACGCCGTGGCGATACAGCGTGATGATCGACCGAGCCAACGACCGCGCCCGCATCTCATCAAGCGTGGGCGTCTGAATGGAGGTCAATCGCGCGAAAACACCTTGCAGGATGTCGAGATCCTGAGGTTCAAACATGCCGATATGCGTGGGGTCTCGAAGCACTTCCATAGCGATGCCTCCCCTGTTCGCATCCATCCGGCAACATTGCTTTCGGGTGCTTCGCCAAACTACGAGCACAATACGTCAGCAACAAGTCGGGAAAAGTTGTAACCGCGCGCCGGCATGGCCTCCAGCGCGCTATCTCTTGCGTTGACGATGCACGCAAAGCTGCTAAAAAGCCGCAACGTCGAGAGGGAACCGCAACAACGGTTTCACGGCTTTTCCGAAACCGGGAAAAAACGCCGTCTCGAACGATGGAAGAGTGTCCGAGTGGTTTAAGGAACCGGTCTTGAAATTCGCTTCCGCTGGTCCTCGCTCGTCCTGATTTATCCCGCAATACTCCGCATTATCAGCACTCCGGCCGCAAAGCTGTCTTAGGCTGTGCGGAACTATCCCGGAACGTGCTGCCGAGTTGGGTAGCAAAATGGTAGCAAGGTGTTCTCGGCCCGTTCCCCTCGCCACACTCGGCAAATCCATGCAACATGGATTGCAACATGCGACATGCTCTGGCAGCGTGTCATCATGACATTGCCGCCGGACAGCACACTCAAAAGCCTTGTTAACCAGTTAAAGAAGCCGACGGAATTTGTTCGCCTAGTGCTTGGCAACATGACGGGGCTACAGCGCGACTGCCAGGTGCGCTTGTTGCTGACATCCGACCCACGCTTTCCCGATTATCAGGTTGAAGATTTCATCTATGATGATCAGGATGGCGAGGAAATCCAAATACCCTTACCGGTGAAAATCGTGCGAGGGCGTAGCCAGAAAGAGCTGGATTACGATAACGATCCCATACCTGACCACTGGTCAGGCAGAGCCATGCATTATTCTGAGGTGCAAGCGCTTTTGGGCGAACTCCGATCATCTCCTCCCGCTTGACTCCAGCGTGCATCCTGCCAATGTCCTCGCCAAAGGGGAGAGGCATGAGATCAATTCTTTTGCCCGCGTTTCTGCTGGTGGGTCTTTTGGCGATCGGCTTTGTGTGGCTCGGCGGCGTTCGCGTCATCGTCATCCAGCCCATCGGCGCGCTGCCAAACGGCGTGACGGCCATCGTCGCGGGCCTGAGCAATGTGAACCTGCTCGACAGCCCCGATGCTATCTGCAACCGCCGTGAGGGCGGCGTCAGCTTGCTTTGCCGCGGTCGCGAGGCAGCAGCGATTGCAAAGAAGGGCAGTATTCTTTTGCGTCTGCCCTACAGCGAAACTTTGTTTCGTTGGACTGGGGCCCCAAACACTGAGGTGAATTAAATGTGGAAAGACCTGTTCGATGGCCTGGATAACGGCGTGATGGTTAACTTCGACCACGTGTCCCACTTCATAGCTAATTCCGACACTACCTGCAGGTTATATTTCGGTGAGGACCAGAAAAGCAAAAACATCGTCGTTAAGCACTCGTTCGAAGAACTCAGCCGATGGGTTCAAGAACAGGCGGCGGCCCGTCAGGCCCGTTAAGCCGCCCTCTTGAACCACCCGTCGAATATCTCGGCCGTGATGGCGTAGGCCGGGATGAGGTGTGAGGTCTCCTCGGCGCTGGCCTCGCCGGCTGAGACCACCAGTCCTTGCCGACGAAAGAGATAGTCCAGGATCGGTGACGAAAGCGCGCGGGGCGTTGATCGTCTGTTTTCGATCCGCCACATGTCATTGAGCCGACGCCGGCATTCTGGAGAGCAAGCGTTTGCGCTTAGTTTCTTCCCCGCAAAGCCCACGCCGCACCAATGGCAGCGGCAAGCAAACTGCTCGGTTCGTCCGTAGGCTCGGTAGCATGGCAGCGAACAAAAACGGGACGCCTTCCCACTGGAACGCGGGCGGAAGACTACGCCACATCGCGCGCAGCTCCTGTCCTTCAATTTCCGCCGATCGGCGCCGGCGCATTCTAGCGAGCAATAGCTAGTACCGTCCTTCGCGCCTTTGAACAGGTTGCCGCAGGCCGTGCATGGCTTTTCGACTACGCTCGCTTTTGCCACGCTATACCGAGCCCACGCTTCGACACGCTTCGCCACTTGTCGATGCACCGCGCCGTTGCGGGTCCTGGTGGAGGTCGCACACCATTCCGAACAGAAGCCATGCCTCGCCTCGACCTGTTCATCGGTAAGGTCGCAACCGCAACGAACACAGTTTTCGCGGGCGACGGAATATTCTCGCTGTCCTTGCTCCCAGGTTGGGCGCTTGATGCCAAGATCCGAAAAGACCTTTGCGAGAACGTCTCGCGCCGTGGCGTCCGATAGCGCCCACGGGTGGCCCTGCTCGCATAAACCACTTCGGATGCCGGAGCGGATTGCGCCCTCACTTTCAAACGGTGACATTTGCCAGGAGCGCACCGCGTCTTTCGCTTTCTCGACCACGTGCTTTTTCTTGTCGGCTGACAACGGCGGCTTGGCCTTGGGCGTGCCGGCGAGCGTGACCGGGCGCGCATTTGCGGCGCCGTACCGCCATTCTGTCCAACCTGACCAGTACCCAATGTTCTTCATGGCCGCTGCATTACCTGAAAGCCCATGCCTTGAGTAATCATGCCTTGAGCTGTGCCGGGCGTAAAACTGCCGGGCACGATGATGACCTTGGCGGACGGTTTGCGAAGGATAACGTTGAGATCGACCTCCACGCCTGGGCGAAGGTGCGGCCGGATTTCGAAGAGCGGAGTGATGCCACCGCTGGATGCCGTGACTGTTGCGACGGCGCGATGAAACGCTCTGCGGGTAGGATTTGAGCCATAGTCGAAGGCAAAGCAATCGCCCGCGCTGATGACGTAGCCCGCCGGCAAGCCCTTAAACCGCAACGACTTGTTGTTTCCGCCGACGGTATGGATCGCGGGTGTTGATGACCCAAGCAGCGTCCCGTCGGGATCTTCTGCCGGGTACGGGGTCTGAGGGTTGAAAAGGTAAAAGCTGTTGATCGCGCCGTCCAAGGCCTCGATTAATGCCTGCACGCGCGCTGCGTCGGCATGATACATCGGCTGGAGCACCACGTCAGCGACGATGCGCGGGGGTGCCAACTGCGCGGCTAGGATTTCGCCTGTGCCTAACCCCGACAATTCATCATATCGCTCTAGGCGCCATTGCACAGAGAGGATGGGTAGCTCGTCAGCAAGCGCCATTTATCGGCCTCCAAACATCGCGTCGATCATGCCCGCTGTGAGCGGCGTGGGGGAAACAGGTGGGAGGGATTTTACGCCTTCAGGCGCTGGCGTCGTCCTGTTTCGGGCGTGCTCCATCCATGCGTCATCCATTGCACGCAGGATGGCGACATGGCGGGGCTCGATCGGCCAGCGGTTCGATCGCGCATAGGCCTCTATTTCGGCGTAACTGATCGGCTCAGGCCCGCCGAGGCCTGCGCGCCTGGTGCGGCTGAGGTCGAGGAACCAGCGCCAGAGCAGTTCGCCGCCGGCAGGAACCTGCATGATGCAGGCACCTTTCACGTCAAGCTGGCGCTTCAGTTCAGCGCACAGGAGCTTTTCAAGGTTTGCCATTATCAGCCCCTCGCCCTCGGGTCTTGTGAGATTTCGTTGACCCGGTCGGGCAAGATTTCACGCGAGAACCGCTGAAGGCTTTCGGCCATCTGCATCTCGGTCGCCTTCTGCATCCGCTGCATAAGCTCCTTGTCGCCATTGCCCGAGACGGTCACATGCATCTCGAACTTGACGTTCTGCGGCGAGCTTGACGATCTGGTGGCGCCGTTGCCTTTGGTATGGTCGGTGACGGTCTCGCGCGGATGGAGGATAGCGGGGAAACCGCCCTTCCCGTCGATGCCACCCGAGCGCGAGCCCATCCCGGTATGGCCGCCGCCGTCGAATGACGGCATACGCATGCCGGCCCAAGGGTCATCCTTGGCGCCACCGCCGAAGATGCCGCTGAGGAGTCCGCCGAACAGTCCGCCACCGCTTCCGCCCGCCGCGTTGTTCACCTGAAATATGCTGTCGAGTACGTCGTCGATCAGCGTGTCGGCGATGCGCTTGAGGCTGTTGACCGCAACATCAGCCATGATCTCGAAGGCGCTCTTGTTCTCCTCAATCCCTGAGAAAACATCGTCCAGCGCCGCGCGGGTCATATCGCGGTAGAGGAGCGTCTGTTCCTCTGCACGGCGGCGAGCCTCCTCTTGCTGGTGGATCGCCTCGGTGAGGGCGATAACTTGTTGACGCTCCTGCGCAGTGGCGGCGGCGCCCGCCTGCCTTGATGCGGCGGAAGCGCGCTTTTCGGCATCGCTGGCGTTGACCAGCCGGAGCTCTTCTTCTAGTTCGGCGATGAGGTCTTTGACAGCTTGGCGCTCGCGCTCTGCGGCGGCCGTAGAGGCCGCGCGGGATTTGCCGCCCTTGCTGGTCGTGTCGGCCGGCGGTTTGTATTCCGGGGGCGTCCAGGTGCGATCGGCTGTCCGCTCCCGCGCGTCCGCCCGTTTGTAGAGGATGCCGGCTATCTGAGCGTCGCGTTCATTCAGCTTCGCCAGTTCACGGTCGATTTCGTCCATGCGCCCTTTGGCGGCGGGACCGTTCGGATTTCGATAGAGGAAGTTCGAGCTTTCGCCGGCCGCAATCCTCATGCGCTCATTTTCGAGATCCACGCGCTGCATTCCCATATCGGCTTGGGACTTTTGAAGCAGTGAGCTCCGCTGCTCCTCGAAGTCCTTCAGGCCCTCGATCATCTCCCAGATGGTGTCGGCGACGGATACCAAGGCGCTTTTCACCTTCACGCCAATGGTCATGGAAATGGCATCGAACTTGCGGTTTACCTCTGCAGCCTTCTGGATAAGCTCATCGTCCATGATCACGCCGAGTTCATTGGCCGCCTGGATCTGATCGCGGATAGCGCCCTCTCCCTGCTCCAACAGCGCAACCATGCGCTCGCCGCCGGTGCCCCCGAAGAGTTCATCGAAGATGCGGATGCCGGCCGCCGTGTCCTTCATCTGGCGGGTGCGCTCGATAATGAGCAGCAGCAACTCGGACGGGTCCTTCAGCTTTTCCTTGATCTCCTGCGGCGTCAGGCCGAGACGCTGGAACGCTTCGGCCGCCGAACCCTTGCCGGTGACGGCGAACTCGTCGGCGCGCAGCTGCAGTTCCTTCAGGCCGTCGGTGATGGCGTCGATCGGGATGCGGGCCTGCTCGGCAACGAACTTCCATTCCTGAAAGACCTTTGTCGAAAGGCCGGCTATCTTCGCTTGATCGCCAACCTCGGCAACGGCGTTGGCAACTTCCCGAACCTGGGTGATGACGCCAGCGATACCGCCCGCCACCAAGCCGCCGACGAAGCCGCCGACCATGGCTTTGCCGAAAGCGCCTATCTTCGTGGAGGTCGTGGCGAGCGCCTGGTTGATCCGCGTGGTGGAGCGGATCATGTGCTCCTCCATCTGATCGGTGGCCCGTTTCGAGCCGAGGGACATTTCGCGATAGGTCTTCGCGGTGATGCCGCTCGCCTTCGCCATGTTCTTTTCGAGGTCCTTGATCCGCGCCTCGATCAGCACGATCAACCGTTCGTCGTCTTCAGCAGCCATAGTTCAGCACTCCGCGAAAGCCCAGTTTTCAAAGTCATCGCCTGCGTTGTCGTAGAAGGAACCGCCGCCACCGGCCGCCGCGCGCCGCACCGCCATTGCCGCCGCGACGGCGCCGTCGATCGACATCCACAGCTTGGGCTTGGTGAGGCGTACGATATGCCCCTGCGTGTTGCGTTGGGCTTCAGCGTTCGAAAAGCAGAGGCGCAAGACGGGGTGCCCGTCGTGGCGCAGGCGTCGCCCTATGACAACGCGCTCCAACTCCTGAAGCGCCGGCATCATCGTGAGAGGGCCTTGCCGCATCTCGACAGCCGGAAAGCCGTCCTCGTTGAGGTTCGCAAGGGTGGTCGCAGCGAGCGCCGGGTCGAACGCGATTTCCATGACGTTGAAGCGGGCGCAAAGTTCACGAATGACAGCTTCGACCCTTCGAACATCAATCACGTTGCCGGGGGTTGCTTCGATATGGCCTTCCTCAGCCCAAGCGATGTAGGAGGCGCCGGAAAGGTCCTGACGGTCGCGCAGGTTCTCCGTCGGACAGAAGAACCATGGATGGACGATGTAACCCTCGTTCCCATCGGGCCACGCGGCGACGATGACGGAAAGGTCCTTGCTGGACGAAAGATCGACACCAAGCCAGCACGGCCGGCGTTCCGCCTCGAGGTCGATGAGTTCGACAGCGCCGGCGCACTCGTCATATGCCTCCATGTCAAAAGCCGGGTCATCGGTGCTATCCAGCCAGATATTGAGGTTGAGCTGCTTGAAGGCTTCGCGGTCGCCTATGCGGCGCTCGCCCTCAAAGGCCATCTGGCGCAGGCCCTCAATGTCGGGATAGCCGTGAGCAAGGCCGGGGTTTACCCGGCGCCACACCTCTTCATCGCGCCAGTCATCATCGGCCGTCGCCTCGAAAAGCACCGGCAGGATGGAAGGATCATCCACCTCCCCGCGCGCCACGCGCCTCGCATCGTCCACGATATCCCAGGCGATATTCTCCCGGCCACGCCCGGCCGTCGTCGCCACGACGAGCAGGCTCCCCGCCGTCTTGACCAGACCAGAGCGGAGCACGTCCCAGAGGTCCCGCTTCTTCCAGGCGTGCAGCTCGTCGGCCAGAACGAAAACCGGTGTGCGACCGTGCTGCGTGCCGGCGTCGGCGCTGATCGCTTCGCAGAAACTCCGGGCGGTCGGATAATAGAGCTTGTTGCGGTAATCGAGGTTGCGGACCTTCGGCGCAATCTTCTTGTGCGCCCAGACGAGGCCGCGGGCTTCCTCATAGGCGATGCGCGCTTGCTTCCGATCCGACGCCGCCGTGATGACTTCGCCGCCCGGCACACGCTCCGGGCCGATGGTGTGGAGCAGCGCCAGCGCCGCCGACAGCGACGTCTTGCGGTTGCCGCGTGGCAGGAGAAGCACGACGGTTCGGACGATCCGGCTTCCGTCTTCCTTGCGCGGGCCATAGATGCGGCGCACGACGCGCTCTTGCCAAGGGTCGAGCTGGAACGGCTTGCCGGACTTCGGATGCTTGAGCATACGCAGGAACTTGACCGCGCGCTCGCCGAAGCCAAGCGGGTCAGGAATTTCAGAGCCGTCATAGACCCACTCAGGAAACGTTGCACGGGTCTTCGCCATCGTCCTCGTCCTCTCTAACCGCCGGTCGCGAGCGCGACACCGGCGTCAAGCCGAGTTCGGCCGCCAGCAACCGCGCCCTCGTCATGGCGTCGGACTGGATGCCCACGGCCGGGTTGCGCTTCATGCCGAGGCTGAAAATCTCGCCGTCCTTGTCCTTGAACTGCTCAACAACATGCCCGTGGCGCTGAAGATGCTCCTCCATCTCCCGAACCTGCCCAATCGCCACGCAGTAATTTTCGAGGCTTCCGAGGTCGGCCGTGGTCAGGATTTTCCGCTTGATCAAAATGGGCAGGACGCGGCGCCATTCCTTTTTTGCTTCGCCCGATAGCCGCGACGGGGCGGACGGCGCCTTGCGCACCGCTTCATTGTCGACCACGAGACGCGGCTTGGTGCCCCTCATTCGGACCTCACGGCGCGAAGCTCCAGCCCCTTGCGGCGGCCGATCTCTTTCGTTTCCTTAATGTTGAAATGTGTCCCTGGGGCATATTCAATGCGGTCGGCCGTGGTGACGCCATCCAGCCAGCGCGTGCGGAAGACGATGATGGCCTCGTCGACGGCGCCGCCCCGGATGAATTCCTCGGTGCTGCTCTGGATGATCTGGGCGCGCAGCGTGGCCTTGTCGGTCCACGTTTCGACGGGCGTCCCGACCTCATTCACGGTGTTCGTGAACCCCTGAATTTTTATGGTGCGGTCAAGCTTGCCGGCGCGCATCAGGCAACCTCCTGCACCAGGGCGTTGACGGTCACGATGGCGTGCGAGGTCTCCCCGTCGGGGTCGCGAAGGTAGCGGGCGTTCTGGACATAGCATTCGGCGACATGGAACCCGGAATTTCCTGGGTCCAACCGCTGCTTGATCGCCGCCCGGATCGCTCCAGCGATGGCTTTGACACCCTCGGTGCTCGGCTCCTTCTTCCAGATATGCAGGTCGAGATAGACGCGGATCAGCGTGCGGGCGATGCTGTTGCCCTCATCCACGCTCTGACCTTCGCCGATGACGATAGAGGGGAACGGTGCCGGGCGCTGGTTGCGGTCGAGAATTGAGCCGGCCGGCACGAGATCGGTGACGGCGCTGGTGCCAATGAGGCGGGTGCGGACGGCCTTCTGCAGGGCGAGTTCCGGGGTCATTTGCGCTTTCCCCAGTTGTCCTTGACGGCCTTGCGGATCGCGCGCTTGATCGCGTTCGTCGCCTTCTTCCGCTGGAGCCGGACAGCCGGCCAGAAGAACGGTTGAGCGGTGGCCTTCGTGGTCCCGTATTCAACAAGGTGCGGGTAGCGAACGTCCGCGTTACCGACCGTTACGGCCACGGCGTTTTCCGGCACGACCATGGAGCCGCCCGGCTGTGAATAGGGCGGCGTCTGCTCGCCCGGCCCCGTTACCTCGATGCTGCTCCGCAGGTCGGGCGCGTCGGTGGCTGGGTCGTCGGGTGCGAGAATGCGCATGGTGACGGCGAGGTCGCTCCCCTCTTTGATGAGCGCGGGCTTCACGGCCTCGCGGACACGACGCGGGATCATGGCCATACGCTGCTGGATTCGGGAGAGACCGCCATCGTCAGCCAAAGGACCACTCCCGATATTCGCGAACGATATCCCAGACGCCGAACGGCAGCTCCTGGGCTGTCACGCCGACGAGGGTTGCTTCGCGGTTTTCGTACCAGTGCGCAGCAAGCTGGAGCACCGCCTCAATCAACGAAGGCGGAATTCCCTCTTGCCCGGAGCCGCCATAGGTCGCCCCGATCTTAAAGCCGAGCAGGCGCTCGATATGGTTCTGAGCCGCATCGATCTTGCGCCCGAGCATGTCGTCGTCGGCTGTGCCGAGGTCGCTGTCGAAGTTCAAATGCTCTTTGAGCTGGGCAAGCGTGACAATCGCCATGGCAAAAATCCTATTTCGAGCAAATCTCGCGCGATGGACCCCGCGCCGGTCCCCCGATGAGGTGGAAAGTTGAAGACCACCCCCCGGTGGGCCGAGGTCAGTCCTCGGCGTCTACGCGGACGATGTTGCTATTGATGCCGAGGCTGATGTTCAGCTTCATGATGCTGTTGGCCTGGTCGAACTGCTCGCTCTGGCTCATGACCTTGCCAACAAAGTAGCGTTCCGAGGGCGTGCCCCCAGCCGGTGCATCATTGAGGACTAGCTTGAACGCATAGTCGTGGATGGTCTTCTCGGCAGCGATGGCGGCAAGCTGGCCCGGATCGGCTGGGTCGATGCCGCATACCAAGTCCATGCTGCCAGCCGAGCGGGGCCCTTTCTGGGTGCGGGTTCGCTTGTCACCCAGAGCGGTAAAGGTCACTGCTTCCGACGTGTCGCCGGCCGAGCCGGCCGCTTCGAGCTCCTTGATCTCGGTCCAAGTCTGGGGCGGCGTGGTGAAATCGGCCAGAACGAAGTCGGTGCTCTTCAGCTTGAGCACGCCGCCGATGTACACTTTCAATCCGGCGCTGGTGTAGACGGTCATGATGGGTTCCTTTCGAGGGTGCGCCGCTCCTCAGCGGCATCGCGTGCATTGCAGCGCTGACAGCCAGGGCGCCAGTTGGAGCGCACCATGCGAAGGTCAGGGCGGGTTCTGATGGATTTGACGTGTCGGACAAGGGTGGCCGGCGCGCCGCATTCGCATAGGTCGTTGCCCGGTTCGGCGAGGAAAGAACGGGAGGCGCGCTCCCATTCCTTGTCATAGCCGCGGTGCCGGGCCGGTGGCCTCTTCTTGTCGAAACGTGCTTTGCGCTGCGCATCCGATGCAGCCATGTGGCGGCATCGCTCCCCGTAGGGAACGACACAGCCACAAGACCGGATGGATGGAGCGCGGGACGGCATCAGGGCAACTGGATGTGCTGGTGCCCGATGAGGGCGACGGCGCCGAGCTGGATGGACGTGCCGCCCGCCTTGGTGAGCGAGAGATGGGCGAAACGCTTCGAGCCGATGTATTCGACCTGATAGCTGCTGTTCGCCGCGAGCGTCGCGGGCGCGTTGCTGATCACATCGTCGGGATCCACGTCGGCATAGCCGGTGCCGGTCGTGTTCGTCTCCTGCACCTTCAGGCCGAAGTCACCCGAACCGGAGATCGCCCCGGTGTTGACGATGAACATCAGGCCCTGCGAGCCCTTGCGGTCGATCTCGATGCCGTCGGCCGCTGCGGCCTGCGAGGCCGAGTTGATGGCCGGGATTGCCTTGAGGTTGTGGTAAAGTCCTTTGCGCATGATGGGGCTCCTTAGCTCGCTGCGACCTTGAGGAACTTGATCGCGTTGAAGTCACCGGCACCGCCGCCGACGCGCTTATAGACGTCGAAGATGATCCGGCCCTTCTGGGTGAGTTCGTCGCGGTTGATGCGGACGCCTTGGCGATCGACGATCACATAGCCCTGGCGGAAGTCGCCGAAGGCGATGGGGTGCTCGCCGGCCGCGATATCGGGCATGCCCTCGTCGATCTCGACGGAGTAGCCAAGCAGCGGGTGCTCGACGCCTTCGATGAGGTTGCCCGTCGGCGCCCAAAGGCGTCGGCCAACTTCATCGACGATAGCCCGGAGGCGCACTGCCGTATTGCTGTTCATCAGGAACTTGGCGTTGCCTTTGTAGGGCTTGCGCAGCGCGGCAACCAGCTTGATCACGGCCGCAACGAGCTGCGTATCGGTCGGTGCCGAAGCATGACCGGCCGGCACGTACTGGTGCTTACCCCAAGCGCGGACGAAATCTTTCTCGTTCGTGGTGCCGTAGTCGAGGAGGCCGCGCGGGAAGCCATCGACACCGGTATAGCGAAGGAAGTCCTCGCCCTCGGTCTCGGCAAAGTCATGGGTGGCGTTGTTCACGAGCCAGGAAGCAATGTCGGTGGCGGCGTCGTCGAGCAGATGCCGGGTTGCAGCCGGGGCAGCGTAGTATTCGCCCACCGGATAGCTGTGCTTGATCAGTTCGGGGCGAGCCGTGTCCTGCGGGCGGTCGTCGCGTTCCGAGACACGCTGCGCGCCGCGTTTGCCGAGCGAATAGAAACGCTCGTACTTGTCAGTGGAGATGCTGACGACTTCAGCCAGGCCGCGCAGCGGCGAAAGGTCGGTCATCAGCGTGCGGATGGACAAGTCCACGGTCGGCAGGACGAAATAGCCGCCCGAAGCGTCATTGTCGGAGGAAGCCGCCTTCACCTCGAACGCGCCGCCGGCTTCCTCGATCGCTGCAGAGCTTTTCGAGCGGAGATAGGAGGACAGAGCCTTGCGCTCGATCTCCTGCTGCTCCTCTGCCGTCGTCTTCGAGCCGGGGCGGTTCGCCTTCTTCTCGAATTCGTCGATGCGGTCCATAAGCGCCTTGATTTCGGCGCCGCCCTCGACCTTCTTCAGCCGCTCGTCCACGGTCTTCTGAAGATCCTCGAGCGACTTGGTGACGATGGAGACCGGATCGTCCTCCTCGCCCTTTCGCTCAATGGCCACGCTGTTGAGCAGCGCGCGTTTCGTGACATGGTGCATGTCAGTTCCTTCCGATTTGCGCTGCCGCGCGGTTGATGGCAGCGGCGATCGATATCGCCTGGACTGCCGATTTCGCCGACGTGACTTTCGCGCCGGGATGCATGGGGATCGTCACAAGGGACGCTTCCAGAAACTCGAGGGCCTTGATCATCCGGCCGCCGCCGGTGCGGGCCGCTGCCTTCTTCGTGATGAAGCCGATGGAGATGCCCTTGACCGCGCCCGATTTGACCAGGGCGCGGACCTCGCGGGCGCGGCTCACCTCGTCGACGAGGAGCTTGCCGGTCAGGTGCAGGCCATCCGACTTCTCGGTCGCCACGTCCCAGGTGCCGATGGGATCATTCATGTCGTGGCCGAAGAGCATGGGGATCGGCATGGAAGCACCTTTGAAGGCGCCTGGCTCGATCCAGTCGCCAACGCGGTCAGGTGTGCCGAACTTCCAGGCGATGCCGGAGACGAGGCCAGCGTCGTCGGCGATCATCTTCGTCTCGAAGAACAGCCGGTCCATCACAGCCCCTCCGGCGCGAAGTTTCGGCGGTCGCCGGCGAACGCATCGACCTGAGCCTGAAGCCAGTCGGCGGCGCGCAAGACGCGCAGGACGTTCTTGTGGCTGAAAGCGAGATCAGAGCCTTCGTGCTGGACTTCCCAGCGCAGGACCGTCTTCGCGAGGCAGTTTAGGCGGGCGGCTTCCCGGTGCTCGGCCTTGATCGTTCCGTCCGACTCGGCGCGGTCGGCAAGCTCGTCCATCATGGCGATGCGGGCTTTGCGCTGCGTCTCGCTGTCCGGGCCGGCGATCCACAGTGTCATGCCCGTGGGCTTGCCCTCCCAAGGATCCACG
The DNA here is from genome assembly GCF_057798995.1 of Shinella sp. 20P9.1.1. Classification (NCBI taxonomy): domain Bacteria; kingdom Pseudomonadati; phylum Pseudomonadota; class Alphaproteobacteria; order Hyphomicrobiales; family Rhizobiaceae; genus Shinella; species Shinella sp. 20P9.1.1. The sequence goes on along the minus strand of NZ_JBYOLC010000025.1, from coordinate 11,760 downwards.
ATTTCAAGCTTACGGCCGCGATCCTGGTCAATCACATTCGCCTGGATGTCTTCAAGGTTCATCCGTCGGGTCCTTATCGTCGTCGGGCTTCGGGGTTTTCGGGTTGCCGCCTTCATCGCGGTCGAGAGGCGGGCCGCCGTTGTGACCCACGCCCGGCTGGCTCGCGCCGGTGTTCGGGTTCGCGTACTCCTCGCCTCCGTCGTACGGCGGGAGGTCGAGCCAAGCGCGGCCGGTGTTGGGGTTGATGACGCGGGAGGCGACGAGGCTGTTGATCGCCGTGGCGCGCGCCGTCAGGTCCACGTTCGTGAAATCGTCGCGGTCGAAGCGGATCGCGAACTTGCCCTTCTCCTCCTTGGAGAAGAGCGCGCGGCCCAATGCGCTTTCGAGAGCGCGAAGCCAAGGCTCAAGGCAGAGCTGGAGAAACTGGCGCTGCATCTCGGCCGAGGTCGACCAGGTGGCGCGGGTCAGGTCGCCGATCAGGCTCGCCGGGATGTTGAAGGCGCGGGCAATCTCCTGAAGCTGGAAAAGCCGGAGCTGCTGGAATTGCGCATCGACGCTGGAGAGCGTCATCTGCTTGAAGGTGGCGCCGTCGTAGAGGAACGCGGTCCTGCCGGCGCCGCCACCGTCACCGAACGTCTTGTTCCAGCCGGCGATGACCTTCTTGATCGCGTCCTCGCCGATACCCTTTGGCATTTCGACGGCGCCACCAGGGCGAGCGCCACGGCCGAAAAGCTGCGAGGCGTGGCGTTCCATGACGATGGCAACGCCGATCGCTTCCCGGCAGAGGGTGAGCGGGGCTTTGTCGAAGGTGCCGCGAAGGTGGATTATATCGCTGGCCGGCTGAACAATGCCGCTGACGCGATACCGAGGCTGGAGGCTGTCGTCGGGATAATCGACGTTGATGAAGCCGGGGCGCGGACGGATGATTTCCAGGAGCCGGCCATCCGAGGATCGCGTGACGCGGGCAAGGCCACCTTGGTCCCGGCATAGAGCATCAACGACGATGGAACGGATGAATTCGAAGCCGCTCTGCCAATCGTTGGCATCGCCCTTCAGGGGCTTGCCGGCTTCGTGGTTCGGGGCTTCCGTCTCGGTTCCGTCTTCCGCGATGGCGACCACCTTGACGGCGAGCGAGGCGCACGCCTCAGAGATGGTCCGCACGGCGGCAGCAACGGCCGGGGTGCGCAGAGCGGATTCGGCCGAGACGGCGACGCCAGATGAGGTCTGCATGCCGCTGACGAGCATCTCGAGGATCTGCTCGTCAGTCAGCGCCTTGGATTCGCGCTGCGTGAATGGGACGTGGATGCCGAAAGCCTTCATAGAGCAGTTTATGCCCTACGTCGGGTGTTACATCATAACGGTTTGAAGCGGGAATTCGTGGTTTTACGTGGCTGGCGTTGTGTAATCCGGAAGCTTACCGGCGATCTCATTGGCGAAATGCCAGCAGGCGCTCGTGATCTCGTTGAATTCCTCCTTGGAAAACTGAACCTGAGAGCCCAATGCAAAGCGACGCTCCCGGACCTCCAGTTTAATCACGATCCTGGTGTCTTTGATCAGTGGTGTGCCAAACGTAAGATCCTCAAGTTGGCCGTCGATGTCAGCGGCAAACCTCAGATAGGGTAACCTGACGACTAATTCACCCGTCCCTTCGTCACAATCACTTACCCCAACTATCCCTCTTCGGTGGACTAGACAGTTGCGCACCCTTTGCAAGGACTTCATCTCTTCCTTCATAGTGAGGTCCGCTGAAAGGCCCAATTCAACTTCCTTGAGCAGCCCAGGGAAATTCAGGGCCTGGGCTCTACGGCGCACGTTTAGGACCGCCTCTTCAAACTCTCCGAATGTGTGCACGTTTCCGGAAAGCTTTCCGACGCTGACAAAGAGCAGTGCCTCCTCCAACGAGGATCGAACGGCCGCCGCGATGTCCTCAATGCCTTTGTTCAATACCCAATGAGTGCATTGCTCCCGTCGCTTTTCCTCGGTTTCTGGTGCAGGGCGCACGTGAAAACTGCCAAGCGACGGCAGATTATTCATGTCCGCTGTTTCCAGCGCTGCAAGAGTCAATGCAGCGACGGTATTTATTACGAGCGCCATCTGTGTCGCAGGCTCGATAATCCCATCGCGATTGAGATGTATATTCAGTATCTCCGGCACTATTTCACCCCTTGTCCCCCAAAGCGAAGGAAGTATAGCAGGTCGTCTTCGAAGGCATAGTATCGCCCCCCGATCTCCTTAACCGGAGAGCCAGGCTGCTTTGCGATCGTGTCGCGGACGAAGTCAGCACCAACGCCGATCCGCCGGCCGATTGCCGGCAGTGTCCAGATAATGCGGCTGGTGCTGGAGGGCTTCTTGCCCTCCAGCATTTCGTCGAGGCGTTCAGGTGTCAGGATGGGTCGGGTCAATCGAAATCCTCGTTGTTGAAGGCGGCGAGGTCGTCGGTGGTGAGGTTTCCGATCTTCGCCATGATACCGGCCTTGGCGCTCGGCTTCTTGGGCTGGTCTCGCATTCGTCCCTGGATGGGCTCTGGCACCACGCCGGCGACGGTGACAGGCTTGCAGGTGATGCCGGCCGCTTGAAGCTTGATGAGAAGCTGGTCGCGCTTTTGCCAATCCGTGCCGGTGTGCCGGTGAACCTGCTTACCGTTGTCGTAGCGCTCGATCACCCATTCCGGGAACGCGCCGATGTGGCGCTCCCAATATTCGACACGGATCACAGGCTTTGCCGGCTTGAAGGTGCGCGGCCGGCGAAGATCGATGCGTCCAGAACTGGACGGAACCTGCCTACGGCTTTCGTGGCGCAGGAAATCTTCGGCTACAACCTTGCTGCCGAGCAGCTTGGCGACCATCGCTTTTTCCTTCGTATCCTCCGCCGTCTGCTTGCCGTGCATGGCATCGAGCTTCGCGCGCATGCGGCGTTCGAGGTCGGCGAGATTGTCGTCGTCTTCCATCATGCTTTGTCCCAGCTCCTGTCTACGCGCCGACGCTCGCTTTTGAGGTAATCTTCCCGAGCCTTTTCCAAGCTCTTCGGCGACACAGGATCGTGGTCGATCGTCGGCCCCTCAAAAGGCTCTTGTCGATCTGGATTCAGATAGGTTTTGAGTTGTTGGTGGATGCGTTCCTGTCGCTCCTGGCTCTCGCTCTTGCGAGTTTGGCGAACGGGTGTTGGAGCTGGCGCATCGTCCCACCTATCGCCGTTGAGCCATGTTGCGGGGTTGCACCACGGCCGATCATCCGTCTTCCCAGCGTAGCGACGTAGCCCCGAGAGGATCGGTTCGAGGTCGGCTCGCTTCCGTGCCGACTGGAAGGCCATCAATGCTTTCCGCTTCCCGACCTTGTTGGGGTAGATCGCCCAGAACTCGGCGAACTCTTTCTCGCGCCCGTCTTCCGAACGTAGAGAGGAAGACTTCTGGTATCTGGTATCTGGCTTCTGGTTAGCATTGCCCGGGCTTTGCGTTTGCAATGCATCCGCATCTATGCCGCTGTTGTTTTCTTTGCCTTTTTTCCTCCATCGCGCTTCTGCTGCCCGCGCGCCTACCTCTGACTTTTCTGATGCGTGCTCGCGTTCTTTTTCGACGCGTTCGTTCCAAATCCCACTTTCGACGCGGATCACTTTTCCTTCTTCAAGAAGGGTGTCGAGTACAGTGACGAAGGTGGATTTTGACGCGCCGCAAAGCCTTGCCAGCCGGCTGTGATCCTCTGGGATCGGCTCCCCGCGCTCGTACATCGTCGCGACTAGCGTGATGTAAACGCCGGTCTCGACGGCACTCATTCCGCGAGTGCCGCCGAGCCAGTCCGAGGGGAAGAAGCGCACCCAAGGGAGCTTGCTCATATCAGGTCCGCTTCCGCGTCTGGGGATCGCACTGGTCGATGATCCACACCGCACCGTCGGCGATGCACTCGCCGGACCATGCGATCCACCGGGCAGTTTTGAGGAGGATGATGGCTGTCATGAGAGCGAGGATCTTCACTGGAACGACACCCCCGTCAGTCCGAGGCGACCGGCTTCCCGGCTGTCCTCGTCCATCGTCTCTTCGAGCTCGTCGTCTTCAAGGTCGGGATCGCCGTCCATGAGGTCGAGGAGCTCGATAAACTCCTCTATGCGGGCTTCGAGTTCGGCGCGGCGGAATTTCTCGATGGCGGGGCTACGCATCATGCGTCCTCCCCTTCTGGAATGTCTGCCACCATGAAGAACAGCGCGTGATTGCCGTAAGGAGCCCAATAAGGTTCGATCCGTTCCGACCATTTCTCGCTGAGAGCTTCCGCAAGCTCCTGCTCGAGGCGCGGAATACGCTCCTCCAAGCTTTCCGGCTGTGCCCCAGTCAATTTCGCGGCTGCGGGCGCGGCCGAGGCGACGGCAATGCCGGAAATTCCAGCGATGAAGGAGCGACGGGTCGTTCTCATTGCGCGGCCCTCACTTTTTCCAGAGCGACCTCAAGAAGGTGAGTGATCTGCGACAGCATGTCGTCCACCAGATCGCATCCAGCGGTCAGCGCATTTGCGGTCTTCCGATCGGTACGGATCAGAGCCTCGCTCGTCATGAAGACCAGCTGGAGGACGTTGCGAGCCATATCGAGAGAGTTGCCGGCATCGAAGATCAAACCGTGCACGTCACGTTCTTCGGCCGTTCCTGTTGCTGGCGCCGGCGCGGTCGTGCTACTGTCCGTGCTGTTCATTTCCATAACCCTATGTGAGATCGAACCACGGTCCGGGAGCGCGCCAACGCTTGCCGGGCCATTTGCATTTTGGGGCTCCGCCATCCGCGGAACTTGGCGGATGGGGGCTTTCATGCTGCGCTCCCGAAGGTCGTCTTCAGACCAAGCCGAGCTGCAAGCGGTGCCACGGGCACCACAATCCGCCCCCCCACTTTGATCGTGTCGATGTCGCCCTTGCGGGCGGCTTCGTAAGCGCCGTTGCGCGCAAGGCCGAAGAAGAGGCGCCCCGCATCGGGAACGGAAATCGTCGGCTTTTTCAGTGCTTCTTCGAGTGTCATTCGGCGTCACCGTTTGGTTAGTATTGTGTGTACGTTTGTGACGCTATCACGATTTAACGGTCTTGCAACCTTTTTGTGAGTTATGTACACACGAAACAAGGGGAATGATGATGGCTCGACCAAAGCTTGGCGAAACCGACACCGAACGCATGCAGTTGAAAATCACGCGCGCGGAAATCGAAGCGATTGATGACTGGAGGTTTGCAAAGCGCGTGCCTTCGCGATCCGAAGCGGTTCGCAGACTGTGCAGGATCGCCATCGTCGAGGAAGATCTAAAGCCGGGTTTGCACGACGCGGCGAAGGAGCTTCTTGATGCAGTGTTGCTCCTTGCAGATCAGGCTCGATCAGAGCGCCCGCGACGACCAGAGGAAGATGAGGAATTGCGGTCGCTTGCGGGGCAAGTGGTTCTGCGCGTTTACGACGTCTACGAGAAACTCGTTGAGCAAACGATCCGGACGAACGAACTTTCTGACGGTGCTGCCGATCTCGAAAAGGCCCTGGAATGGGAGCGCAAAGCGGCCGACTTTCTCCAAGGAAAGTCGTTTTTCGAGAGCCTGAGAAGCTCACCCCAGGCGATGGAAGCTCTGACAGAAGCGATCGAGCGCAACAAAAACTCTAAGCGAGAAGACGAATGAAAGGCCACATTGTCGAACGCAGCCCAGGCAAGTGGGCGATTGTCCTCGATGTTCCGAGCGACGGGAAGCGCCGCCGGAAGTGGCACACCTTCCATGGTACGAAGAGGCAGGCGGAAACCGAGTGCGCCAGACTAATCGCGGAGTTGTCTGGTGGCAGCTATATCGAACCTTCGAAGACGACGCTCCGCGAGTTCTTCGTCCAATGGCTAAAGCATGAAAAGGCGAATGTCGCGCCGAAGACCCACCAGCGGTACGAGGAACTGCTCCTCAAGAACGTGGCGCCGGTCATTGGCGCGATCACGCTGAACAAACTCACTGCGGCGAGTATCGACCTCGCATGGGGCAAGTTGCTGGAAAGCGGCCGGCGAGACGGGAAAGGTGGCCTATCCCCCCGCACAGTGCACCACTGCCGGCGCGTGATGCTCACCGCTATGGATCAGGCAGTGAAGTGGGATCTGCTGAAGCGAAATCCGGTCGCCCTCACCCGCCCGCCAAAAGTCGAGCGAAAGCAAATGGAGGCCTACAGCGCCCCCCAGACGGCGATGCTGCTCGACGACCTCCGCAAAAGCCGCGTCTTCATTCCGGTGCTGCTAGCCGCTATGTGCGGCATGAGGCGAGGAGAAGTCATCGCCCTCCGCTGGAAAGACATTGATCTCGTGGCGGCCGTGATCGCTGTCACCCGGAGCGCCGAGCAGGTTGGAACAGAGGTTCGCTACAAAGAGACGAAATCTGGCAAGGCGCGCACTGTGGCGCTTTCCTCGACGGTTCTTGAGGAGCTGAAACGCCATCGCCTCGCACAGGCCGAGGAGCAATTGAAGATCGGTGTCCGGCCCGACGAAAACTCATTCGTGGTCGCCCAGGTGGATGGATCGCCGTTAAAGCCTGTCTCCCTCACACACGAATGGACGCGGCTCCTGGCGAAAACAGACCTCCCCCGCATTCGCTTCCATGACCTCCGCCACTCACACGCAACGCAATTGCTCGCCGCCGGCGTCCATCCAAAGATTGCCAGCGAACGTCTCGGTCATTCGACTATCGGGATCACGCTCGACCTCTACTCGCACGTCATGCCGGGAATGCAGGCGAATGCAGCAGAGCAAGTTGACGCGGCAATCAAAGCTGCTAAAAAGCCGGCGAGCGAATGATATGGTAGCAAAGCGGTAGCAAACGCCACTTTTGGGAAATCTCGAAACCACGGATTTCTTAGCCATATCAAACACATGGAAGAGTGTCCGAGTGGTTTAAGGAACCGGTCTTGAAAACCGGCGTAGGCGAGAGTCTACCGTGGGTTCGAATCCCACCTCTTCCGCCAATTTCTTGTCCCATTCCATTCCATCCATTACTATTGCCCTTGATATGCAAGGCATTGGTGTGTTTTCTCTTTTCCTGAAAATTACCATGCTTCACCATGCATACCCGTACAACTCCGGGTATGAGGGCGGGTATTTTCGAGGCCGCACCGGGTATCGGGGAAAATGAAGTGCTCACAGACGCGCAGATCAAGCGGGCAAAGCCAGCGGAAAAGGACTACCGCCTGACGGACGGAGGCGGGCTTCACCTTTTCGTGACGCGGGCCGGTGGAAAGCTCTGGCGTTTCCGCTACGAGATTAGCGGCAAAGAAAAATTGTTGAGCCTTGGACAATATCCAGGGGTTTCCCTCCTGGAGGCGCGCCGGAAGCGCGACGAGGCAAAAGACACGCTTCGCGCCGGCCGCGACCCAGCCGTTGCGAAGAAGCTACTGACGCTCGCAGGGGCGAAATCGGCAGCCGCAACGTTTCAGAGCATCGCCGAGGAATGGCACGACCTGAATAAATCTCAGTGGGTGCCGAGACATGCCGAGGACGTAATTGGCAGCCTGCGGACTGATATATTCCCTACCCTTGGATCCCTCGCCCCGCGCGACATAACTCCGGCCGACGTACTCACCGTTCTCAGACCTATCGAACAGCGGGGCGCCAAAGACACAGCGCGCCGGATCCGGCAGAGGATGTCTGCTGTCTTCGTCTATGCGATTGCCACTGGTCGAGGAAGCGATGATCCTGCCGCGACGGTGAAAGGTGCTATGGCGCCGATGAAAAAGGGACGCCAGCCGGCGGTGACCAGCTTGCAAGGCGTCCGCGATATTCTGCGAAGCGTTGAGTTAAAGGAGGCTCACCCCGTTACGAAACTCGCCCACCGCCTCTTGGCCCTGACTGCCGTGCGGCCCGGCACGCTGATCATGACGCCGTGGTCGGAGTTCAATGAGCTCGACGCCGCGGACCCGATCTGGCAAATCCCAGCTGCCCGCATGAAGCTGAAGGCGCAGTATAAAGATGATGAATAGCGGGATCATCTCGTCCCTCTCTCGAAGCAGGCCATGGCTGTGATTGCTGAAATCCGTCATATATCAGGACGCGGTCCGATTGTGTTTCCGAACACCCGCCACTCGCACCGGCCCCTCTCGGAAAATGCGATCGGCTACCTTCTCAACCGGTCCGGCTATCACCACCGCCACGTCCCGCACGGATGGCGAGCAGCATTTTCTTCGATAATGAACGAGGCGCATACGGCGGACAGCGCGGTCATCGACCTCATGCTGGCGCACGTTCCGAAGGACAAAGTTGAGGGCGCCTATAATCGGGCGCTCCACCTGAACCGACGCAAGGAGCTTGCTCAAGCATGGTCCGATCTGCTGTTAGAGGGCGCCGTCCCGCTTGAGGAAATAGCGCGTGGCCGGCGCCGATGATCTCACCCGACCTTCGCGCCGAACCACTTCATGAACAGGACTTCCGCGCCGCGCGGCCCCAAATAGGCGAGCGATGCTATAAGACCCGTCGTCGCCTCCTGCCCGAGGCCCCACCAGGACGCCAATCCCTGGCCGATGAGTGCCATCCCGACGGCTATCGGGAACTCCCAGAGGAGCTCGCGGCCCAAAAACTTTCGTTTCATCCTGCGTACCTCCTGTGCATGCCACATGAAGCGCCCGATGACCGCACCGAACATGGTGGTAAATGCGCCGCCGAACCATGCGTTCAGCAGTTCGACGATGGAATTGTATTTGTCGGACATTCACCAGCATCCTTTTCGCGCGCCGGCGCGATCATTGGAAATCACGCGCTCGGCACCGGGCCGGTCAGCTTGGATTAGGGCAATCGTCCCGGCCGGCGATAGGTTCGCTTGTACAAAGGGGCTGCAGCCGGAGACTGTCGCATGCTGACACCCGGCCAATGTAAGCGACGCACAAATCAAAATCAGACATGCGTTGTAGCTTCGCATCGTCGCCTTTCCTTTCGAGCTCTTCCTTCTGGGCCACCACCGCCTGCTCAGCGACAAGGCGAGCGCGGGCTTCTGAACGGGCGGCCGGCAAAGTAATGGCCAGCGTGTATCCGTAAATGAATACCGCAGCGCACGCGGCGCCCGCCGCAGCTGACAACCATTGCAGCATCAGCCCGACTCCCGGATCCGGCGAACGAAATACCAGATCCCCATACCAGCGCCGGCTATCATGATCCCCGCCAAAGCCCACTGAACCGGCCCGTTCCCAGCCATCAGCGCGCTGCCAGCCGAAACTATAGAGCTGAGCGGCCCCCACGCTTCCGGCTTTTTCAACACCTCGCCTATGCCGGTGTCACGCGTATCGGCTTTCGCCTGAGCCTCGATTGGCGCGGTCGTCTTTTCGACGCTGCTGCCACTGGCGTTGCCAGCGAGCCGAAGGGCATTCCCCACGACGCCGAGTTGATCCTTCCACTCTTTGCGCGGATCTTTGCCGGTGATGCGGATGGTCCACCCACGGCCGTTGGCAGGAAAGCCCGTCTTTCTGTTGGTGAGGGTTTGGAGATACGCCATGTAGGCGTCGCAATACTCGCGGATCAGGGCGGACAGGCCGCCGGGATACTTCCGCGCACCCGATGAGGTCTGTTCGCCGACGTGTCCATCGATTTTGCCGGAGTACACCTTCCCGGTATCGTCCACTCGATGGCGTTCCCTTTCACGACGTGTGGGTTTTCCCGGATCACCTCTTTGATCTCTTGCGACAACAAGCCATCGCTACGCCTGGCCGAACAGTTCGGCTGGACACGGGAGGGCGTCATGCGCGCCGGCGGCGTGAACGGTGAGGACCTTGTCCTCTTCGGCATGCTCCGGCGGGAATGCCGGTGGCTTCCCCTCCGCCTATGGTAGTTTGGCGGCCGGCAAGATATGCTCGGCCTTCCTGCGCAAGATGTGCGGTTTCCAGATGATGGGAATTTTGCACCATTGGAAAAAGCGCGGGAGACGCCCCGAGCCCGGATCCGAAAATCGGTGAGGCCGCCGTTCTGCAGGCGAAGACCGGCGAGCATTGGCTGAATTTTGCCAAGGACGCATTCAAGGTCTCCACCAAACGGCAGGCCGAACTCGACGAGCTCACCAAGACACTCACCGATAAGCAACTCGCCATCCTCAGCGATCAGGACAAGATCGCCAAGGCCGATCGCGAGCGATACGAGAAAGAGTTCCGGCCGCTGGAGGATGAATTCCTCAAGGAGGCGAAGGATTACGGCAGCGAGGCCAACCAGGACAAGGCCGCGGCAGAAGCGATGGCGGATGTCCGCCAAGCCGACCGAGCCGCGGACGGTGCCCGCCGACGCGAAATGGCGGGGCTGGGAATAACACCCGGCTCCGGCCGGTTTACCGGCATCGAGCGAGAAGCTGACCTCAACACCGCGCTTGCGTCGGCCGGCGCAGCGAACACCGCGCGTCAAGCGCGACGGGATAAAGGCATCGCGTTGAAGGCCGACGCGGTGAACCTCGGTCGCGGCCTCCCGGCACAGTCGGCTGCCGCGACGCAATTGGGTCTTGGTGCCGGCAATGCTGCGCTCAGCGGGAACTTCGGCGCGAATGGCCAGTACCTTGGATCTCTCGGTATCATGGGCCAAGGCTACCAGGGAGCGATGGCCCATGATACCGAGGGTCGGCGGATACGCTTCAGGGACAGGATAATTTCCGCCTCAATGCCTGGCAGACGCAGAACCAGATCGCAGCGAACAATGCCTCCGGTATCGGCCAGTTTCTCGGCGGTGCGATCGGTCTCATTGCATCGGACGAGAACGTCAAGCACGACAAGGAAGAAATTCCAGAAGGCGAAGCGCTTGAGGCGGTTAACGATATGCCGGTCGAGGAATGGACCTACGATAGGGGCGTCGCCGATGGCGGCCGCCATGTTGGGACCTATGCGCAGGACTTTAAACGGGCCACAGGCAAGGGTGATGGCCGGGCTATTCCTGCTCAGGACGCGATCGGAATCACGATGAAGGCGGTCCAAGACCTCGACAAGAAACTCGATCACGTCGTTGCCGCCATCGGGCTTGGCCAGGGCGGCGCTGCCATGGGAGCTGCGTAATGGGAAATTTCGGAGTCGGCCTCGGAAGTTTCATGCAGGGTCTTCAAGGCGGGATGGCAGTCCGGGATCAGATGGACGATCGCAAGCGTCAGAAGGTCCTCGATGCTCGGAAGGACAAGGAATATCAGCGCGAGCTCGATCAGCGCGATCGTATGGACGCGATTGGGCTCGGTGCGAAGCAGGAGTTCGAGAAGCAAGTCGACGCCGGCAATGCCAAGGTCGATGATTTCGACAATTTCTTCCAGACCTACGCCATCCCGAAAATGCGCAACGAAATGCTGATCAACGGCGATGTCGACGGTGCGGAGAAATTGACGAAATGGGGAGAGAGTGCTGACGCCAAGCGCGGAGCCAAGCTGTTTTCGAGTGCCCTCGTCAAGGCCCAGACCGGAGACAATTTCGGTGCCCTCACGGACGCGCTCGATGCGGCTAAAATCAAGGGCTACATCCACCACGACTTTACGGCTGGGGATATTGCCGAGCTCAAAACGCCGGACGGCAGGCTGATGGGATACCGCCTCAATTTCAAAACAGCCGGCGGCGAGAACAAGTATCAGGACGTGACGCCGGATCAGATCCCGCAAATCATCTCGACCTTCGCTAACCCGGAAATGGCGTTCAAAACCCAAGTGGATGCGGCTGCCGCTGCCCGAAAGAAAAAAGACGAGCTTGAGCAGTACGAGCAGAAAAAGCAGATCGACAAACGATATGCCGGTACCGGGAAATCCCGCAGCGATGCTATCACCGCACTTCGGAAGCGCATGGACGGCGGCCTCGCCG
>NZ_JBYOLC010000024.1:0-39550 GCF_057798995.1 Shinella sp. 20P9.1.1 | reverse complement strand
CCCTTACCCAATCCGTCAACACCCCTTTTCATAAAAATAGAGAAAATCGACAAGTGATTGAAATTAAAGATGTATTTTGAGTGATCCTATCTTTGACCACCCGAAACATCCCCTGAGGCCAGGAAATCATCGCACGAAACGCCTGCCATGCGGTACACATGTACCGCACCCCTTTCCGCTACCGTGAAAACGTCAAAACGGGCCGGTGCATAAGGAGAATGTCGGGGACATCGGCGATCTTTCGCTTGACTTCACGCCAAACAAAAAGGGCGCCGGCGGATGACCGCGGCGCCCTCCCCTCTTCGCTTTCGCGACGGATCAGCCCTTCAGCTTGCCCATGATCTGCTCAAGGAAACCAAGCAGCACGGCCGAGACGACGAAGGCGAGGTGCATCAGCGTCAGCCACATCAGTCGGCCGTCGGTATATTGCTGCACGTTCAGGAAGACCTGCAGGAGGTGGATCGACGAGATCGCGACGATCGAGGAGGCGACCTTGATCTTCAGGCTGCCGGAATCGAGCTTGCCTAGGAAGGAGACGTCCTTCTCCGCTTCATCGAAGCGGCTGACGAAATTCTCGTAGCCGGCAATCATCACCATGAGGATGAGGCTGGCGACCAGCGCGGCATCGATCAGTCCCAGCATTGCAAGGATCATCTGCGCGTCGTCATAGACCAAGACGTTCTTTGCCACCTTGATGAACTTGTAGAGGAAGGACACGGCATAGACGGCGAGCGCGGCGACGAGGCCGAGATAGAAGACCACGAGGATCCATCGGCTCGAAAGGATGATGCGTTCGACGAGGAGTTCGAGGGATTTCATCGGAAGGGCTCCAGGGGATTCGGCTGGTCAAGGGTTGATTAACCAATGCTCCTGCAGCCCGCAAGGCCATGCGCGCATAGCAAAAGGGCGGTGTCTTGAAACACCGCCCTTCTTCAAAGGATCGGATCGTCTTTATCGAGCCCGGCGGAACAGGCCCGCAACGAGCGACAGGACCAGAAGCGCCAGGAAGACGAAGAACAGGATCTGCGCGATACCGGCGGATGCGCCCGCAATACCACCGAAGCCGAGCAGGCCGGCGACGAGAGCGATGACGAGAAAGACCACAGCGTAGTAGAGCATTTTCGAACTCCTTCTTTATATCGCTGGAGAAACGACCGGCTGTGAAAAAGGTTCCGGCGCTCTTGCTTTAAAGAAACACATTGAATCCGCTTTTTCTTCTTCACAAAACGATGCCGCCGCGGCCTTTCGGCTGCGGCGGCTTGAACGGAGACCAACGTGGTCAGCAGCCAGCCTAGTGGCGGCGCTCCCACTCGTCGATCTGCCGCTCGGCCTCCTCCTTGGCGAGGCCGTAACGCTGCTGAATCTTGCCCGAGAGCTCGACCCGGCGACCGTTGATCACATCGAGGTCGTCATCAGTGAGCTTGCCCCACTGTGCCTGGGCCTTGCCCTTGTATTCAGTCCACTTGCCTTCGATGATGTCCCAATTCATGTCGCTGTCCTTTCTGTTCGTTGAACGCGTGGCGTTGACGATAAGGAAATCTTTTGCGGCCGGAAAAGTTCCGGGATTTTTCAGTGCGCCCGAGCAACGCCCAGCGCCGGATGCACGTTTTCAGCGACAAGCAGGCCATCCGCCGGGGGCGTGATTTCACGGATATCGACTTCAAGACCCTTCTCGCGGCTCATGCGCCAGCTGATCTCGATATCTTCTTCCACCCAGGCCGGATCGATTGCAGCACAACGGGCATGCACGATGCGTCCCTTGGCACCGGCCCCGCCAAGGGCGACCGGCAGGGCGCCGACGCATTCCTCCATGGATTCGAAAGCCACCTGCGGTGCTGGAAGCTCTTCGCAGGACAGGCTGCCGGCGTTGCAGCCGATGAGAAGCATGAATGCGGCAATGTGTTCCATTTCACTCTCCATCATCCATCGGATTGGCATTCATCGTTGGTCGGGAAATGGAGCGGCGCGCAAAAAGGTTCCGGCGGACGACAATGGCCGTCCGTCACATTTTCGGGAACAAAATTGCCTTCTCCCCGTTATCGGCCCATCGCTCGATTGCGAAGCGGACGTGAAAGGAAGCGCAGATGCTCGGCACCATTCTCCTCATCATCCTGATCCTTCTTCTGGTCGGCGCCTTGCCGAACTGGGGATACAGCCGCGGCTGGGGTTATGGCCCGTCGGGCGGGCTTGGCCTGATCGTCGTGATCCTTCTCATTCTCGTCCTCATGGGACGAATCTGATCGCCAGGGCATTTTCGATGAACGCCGGTTCATCGAAAATGCCCTAAAATTTTGTTTTAACCGCATTATCCGACACCGAAGCGAGATCGCTTCGGCTGGAAATGCTCCAGAACCAGCCAGGAGCCGGAACCATGAAGAACACCATCATCGCGCTAGCCCTCGTTGCGTCCACCGTGACGCTCACAGCCTGCAGCCAGACCGAGCGCGGCACCGCGATCGGTGCGGCCTCGGGCGCCATCATCGGCGGCGCCGTGACCGGGCGAGCCGGCGGCGCACTGGCGGGTGCGGCCATCGGCGGTGCTGCGGGCTATCTCATCGCCCGCTCGGACCGGGACGGCTACTGCGTCTACCGCGACCGCCGTGGCCACCGCTACGAAGCCCGTTGCCGCTAATCGGCATCGCGCAGAAACCGAAACGGGCCTCGCGGCCCGTTTCGTCGTGTCTTGGACAGGGAAAGAGAAATGCTTTCAGGAACCGCCGTTGGCTTTCCGTTCGGCCTCGTCGAGCTTTTCCAAGAGGTCGAGCAATCGATTGGGAACAGGCTCGGTCTCGATGACGTCGTAGAAGGATTTCAGCTTGCGGCCGACCGGTCCGTTCGGGTCGAAGGCAGCCTTGGCGGAGGCGTTGCCGCTGCCACGTCTCTTGTCTTTACTGGGCTCGATCATGGTCTTGTTTCCATTGCCTGCCGACCGCTATCTTCCTTTTGCCCAAGATTCCCAATAGCAAGTCAGACTTAGCATGCTACCAATAGGTTTCCGCACAATGAACTCTAGCGGAAACGGTTCCGATGCGGAACATATTCAGGGAGAACTTCATGTCACTTTCCACCCGTATCGCACCGCATCTCGCCTATCTCAGGCGTTTTTCCCGTGCCGTCACGGGATCCCAGACGTCTGGTGACGCGTATGTGGCCGCCATGCTGGAAGCGCTCGTCGCCGATATTTCGATTTACCCTCAGGATCGCAGCGACCGGATCGCCCTCTACCGGCTCTATTGCACGCTCTTCGAGAACCTTGACGTGACGCTGCCGGAAAACACCTCGCCGTTCGGCTGGGAGCGCCAGGCCGCCGCAAACCTCGCCAACCTACCGCCGGCCGAGCGCAAGGCATTCCTGCTGGTCGCCGTCGAAGGTTTCGACATGGCCGAGGCTGCCGACATTCTCGACGTTTCGGAAGAGCGTTTCGCAGAACTTCTCGACGAAGCCTCGCGCGATATTTCCAGCCAGGTCGCGACCGACATCATGATCATCGAGGACGAGCCGCTGATCGCCATGGACATCGAGGACATGGTCAAGGGCCTCGGCCATAATGTGACGGGCATCGCGCGCACCCATTCGGAAGCAGTCGAGCTTTATCACCGCACCGCGCCGCGCATGGTGCTGGCCGATATCCAGCTTGCCGATGGCTCCTCGGGCATCGACGCGGTCAACGATATCCTGAAGAACAGCACGATCCCGGTGATCTTCATTACCGCCTTCCCCGAGCGGCTGCTGACCGGCGAAAAGCCCGAACCGGCCTTCCTCGTCACCAAGCCGTTCAATCCGGACATGGTGAAGGCGCTGATCAGCCAGGCGCTGTTCTTCGATGAACAGGCGCGGCTCGCCAAATCCGCATAACAAAAAGGCCCGCGAAAGCGGGCCTTTTCATTTGTGCAATCGGTCGCGGCTTAGAGTGCGGCGACGACGATGACTTCGACCAGATAATCCGGCGTCGCGAGCTTGGATTCACCGGTGGCGCGGGCGGGCGTGTGGCCCTGCGGCACCCAGGCGTCCCAGACGGCGTTCATCTTCGGGAAATCCGTCATGTCGGCGAGCCAGATCTGGGTGGAAAGGATGCGGGTCTTGTCCGTGCCGGCGAGCGCCAGCAGACGATCGACTTCGGCCAGAGCCTGCTTGGTCTGCTCGGTGACGTCGGAGCCGGCCTGACCAACCTGACCAGCCAGATATACGGTGCCATTGTGCACGACGGCGCCGCTCATGCGGGCGCCGGTTTCAAAGCGTTTGATGTCCATGTGTCGTTCCTGTCAGGTCGAAAAATCTCTCGGGAAACCCACGGGCGAAGCCGCAGGCCCGTCGTCTATAGGGGGCAGCGCGGCGGGACGCCAGTGGCAAGGTGCGGATTATGCTGCGATTCACGCTGGACGAGGTACCGCCAAAGCCTCGAAGACCGCGGCCACGGCTTCCGCACCCGGATCGGACACACCCTCCAGATCGCGTTCGCCGATATAGGCCGCACGGCCCGCCTTGGCCTTGGTCATGCGCTTCGTGGCATCCGCCCCCGTTCGCGCCGCCTTTGCCGCATCGGAAAGCGAACCGGCGGCAAGGGCGCGCAGGGCGGGATCGAGCGCATCGATCATCGTGCGGTCTCCCGGTTTTGCGCCGCCATAGAAGGTCATGCGGTCGAGGCCGGCGAGCAGCGCTTCGGCCACCGGAACGCCGCTGGAGAGGGTCTGTCCCGCGGCGGTGAAGAAGATCGACAGCAGGACGCCGCTGGAACCGCCCATGCTGGTGCCGAGTGTTGCGCCGATCAGGCCGAATGTCGCCGCGAGATCGGCAAGCGGCAGGATAGCGAGACGGCTTTCGATGCTGCGAGCGCCGGCCGCCGCCGTCGAGCCCGTATCGCCATCGCCAGCGCGGGCGTCCAGGCGATTGAGGTCCGCTTCAAGGGCGACGAGGGCGGCGCAGACCGTGCGGATGGCGCTTTCCGTGCCGGCATCGGCGCTGGCCGCAGGTGCTTCGGCAATGAGGGACGTGGGACGCGGCAGGATGGTGATGGGCTTTGGCTCGACGGGCGACATCCACGCGTGCGGCGCAACGGCGGCGCGGAGCGCCCTTTCGCGGCTTGGATCGAGCTTGATGAGAGAGAGTGAGAAGCCGTTCATGTTGAGCGCGGTCATCAGCGGCGCGGGGCCGATAACCAGGCGGATACGGCTGGCCAGCGGCAAGGACAGGACCGCGTTCGTGACCACGCCCATTTCGAGCGGCGGCACGGCGCCGAGATTGTTGATGAGAAGCGCATAGTTGCCCTCCCCCGCCATGTGGCCGGCGAGCCGTTCCGCCATGGTCGCCACCAGAGAGCGGGCACTGTCGACGGCAATGCGCTCGACGCCGGGCTCGCCGTGAATGCCGAGACCGAGTTCGCCTTCGTCGGGACCGAGCCGCTCTTCATACGCCTGACCGGGGATCGAGCAGGAGGAGAGCGATATGCCAAGCGAAATGATGTCGCCGGCCGCGGCGCGGGCGGCGGTGGCGACGGCTTCTAGATTTTCGCCCGTCTCGGCCAGATGGCCTGCGATCTTGTGCACGAAGAGCGTGCCGGCGATACCGCGCGGCTGCGGCAGATCCGGCAGCGCGATGTCGTCGGCGACGATGACCATCTCCACCTTGAAACCTTCGGCACGGGCGCGCTCGGCGGCCAGGCCGAAGTTCAGTCGGTCGCCGGTATAGTTCTTCACGACAAGCAGGCAACCCGCCTCTCCCGTCACCGCGCGGATGGCCGTCAGCACGGCATCGACGCTGGGCGAGGCGAAGATTTCACCCGAAACGGCGGCCGTCAGCATGCCGCGGCCGACGAAGCCGGCATGGGAGGGCTCGTGCCCCGCCCCGCCGCCGGAGACGACCGCGACACGGTCCTTCGCCCAGTCGGCACGCAGGATGACCTTGATGTCGGGATAGGTGTCGAGCCGAGCCAACTGACCCTCGGGCGCCGTCATCAGCAGGCCGTCGAGCGCTTCGGTGACGATGTCTTCGCGCCGGTTGAGGAAATGTTTCATGGCGGCCTCCCTATATCTGGGCCGCAAGTCCCTGCAATGCGGCCGCCACGATCCTCTCGATGGGGGCGTCAATGTCAACCGCGATGACGCCCGGTTCACCCGAGGGATCTTCCAGCGTCGCGAGTTGGCTATCGAGAAGGCTCGCCGGCATGAAATGATTGCGCCGGGCGGTCATGCGGCCAAGCAGCAATTCGCGGCTGCCCTTCAGGAAGACGAAGGCAAGCTTGCCGCCGGCGGCGGCGCGCAAGCGGTCGCGGTAGGATTTCTTGAGGGCCGAGCAGGAGACGACGATGCTTTTATCCTGCGCAAGCGCATCGGAAAGGGCGTGACCGATAATGTCGAGCCAGGGCCAGCGGTCCGCGTCGTCGAGCGGGATGCCCTTGGACATTTTCTCGACATTCCCAGCCGGATGCAGGCTGTCGCCCTCGATGAAAGCGGCGGGAAGGGTTGCGGCAAGGCCCTCGGCAACCGAGGTCTTGCCGCAACCGGAAACGCCCATGACGACGATCGCGCGCGCGTTCGTCATCGCGTCCAAACCTCAGGCGACGCGCTTGCGGCGTTCGACGCGGGCGCGGATGGCGTCCACATCGACGCGGGGCGTCGCGGCAAAGAGGGTTTTCGTATAGCTGTGCTGCGGATCATTGAAGACCTGATCGCGGCTGCCATATTCCACGGCCTCACCGAAATACATCACCATCACATCATCGGCGATGTGGCGCACGACCGAGAGATCGTGGCTGATGAAAACATAGGTCAGGTGGAACTCGTCCTGCAGGTCGGCGAGCAGGTTCAGCACCTGGGCCTGCACCGAAAGGTCGAGTGCGGAGACCGGCTCGTCGAGCACCAGAAGGCGCGGATTGAGCATCAGCGCGCGGGCGATCGCCACGCGCTGGCGCTGGCCGCCGGAAAACATATGCGGGTAGCGCCCGTAATGCTTCTCTTCGAGGCCCACTTTCTTGAGGATCGCCATGGCGCGGTCGCGCCGTTCTCCCGCCGGGATTTTCGTATTGATGATCAGCGGTTCCGTCAGGATATCGCCGATCTTCTTGCGCGGGTTCAGCGAACCATAGGGGTTCTGGAAGACGATCTGCACCTTGCTGCGCATCTCGGAGGTCAGCGGCTCGCTGGCGATATCGACCTTGCGGCCGTCGATCAGCATTTCACCTTCGGTAATCGGGTCGATCATCGTGACCATGCGGGCAAGGGTGGACTTGCCGCAGCCGGATTCACCGACGATGGCGAGCGTCTTGCCCTGCTCGACCTTGAAACTCACGCCCTTGACGGCGTGCACGGTCTTGCCGGCTTTGAACATGCTGCCGGGGATATGATAGTCGCGCTTCAGGTTCTTTGCTTCGAGAACTGGGGTCATCGTACGGCTCCCGCAAAAATCTCGGCGTCGGTCAGTTTTTCGGTGATCGTCGGCAGACGGCCGCCGGTGGCATTTTCCGGCAGGGCGGCGAGCAGCGCCTTCGTGTAAACGCTTTTCGGTTCAGAGAAGAGCGACAGCACGTCGGCCTGCTCGATCTGCCGGCCCTTGTACTGCACGATCACACGATCGGCAGTCTCAGCGACGACGCCCATGTCATGGGTGATGATGATGAGGCCCATGCCGTGTTCGGCCTGGAGCTTCATCAGCAAGTCGAGGATCTGCTTCTGGATCGTCACATCCAGCGCGGTGGTCGGCTCGTCGGCGATGAGAAGCTTCGGGTTGCAGGCAAGGGCTGTCGCGATCATCACGCGCTGGCACTGGCCGCCCGACATCTGGTGCGGGAAGTGGCCGAGGCGTTCTTCTGGGTTCGGAATACCGACCAGCTGGAACAGTTCGATCGCCCGGTCGCGGCGCGCCTTGCGGCCGAGATCGGTGTGGATGCGCAGCACTTCCTCGATCTGGAAGCCCACGGTGAAACACGGATTGAGGCTGGCAACCGGCTCCTGGAAGATCATGGCGATATCCTTGCCGATGATCTTGCGCCGGTCGGCATCGGACATGGCCTTCATGTCGCGGCCGTTGAAGGTCAGCACATCGGCCGTCACCTTGGCCGTCCAGGGCAGAAGGCCCATGGCGGCGAGCATGGAGACGGACTTGCCCGAGCCGGATTCACCGACGATGGCGAGAACCTCGCCCTCGTCGACCTTGAGGGACACACCATCCACCGCCCGGAAGGGGCCGGAGGCCGTCTGGAATTCGACGGTGAGGTTTTTGATTTCGAGAAGCGACATCACGACCTCTTCAGCTTGGGATCGAGGGCGTCGCGCAGGCCGTCACCCATCAGGTTGATGGCCAGCACGGTGATGAGGATGGCAAGGCCGGGGAAGGTCACGACCCACCAGGCACGCTGGATGAACTCGCGCGCTTCGGCGAGCATCGTGCCCCATTCCGGCGTCGGCGGCTGCGCGCCCATGCCGAGGAAGCCGAGGGCTGCCGCATCGAGGATCGCCGCCGAGAAGGCGAGCGTCGCCTGAACGATGAGCGGTGCCAGGCAGTTCGGCAGGATCGTAAGGAACATCAGGCGCATGGTGCCGGCACCCGCGACCTTCGAGCCGACGACATAGTCCTTGGACTTCTCGGTCATCACGGCCGCACGCGTCAGGCGCACGAAATGCGGCTGGTTGACGAGCGAGATGGCGATCATGGCGTTGACCAGGCCCGGCCCCAGCACGGCCACCAGCACGAGGGCCAGTAGCAGCGAGGGAAACGCCAGGATGATATCCATGATGCGCATGATGAACGTATCGACCTTGCCGCGGAAATAGCCGGCGACGAGACCGATCAGCACGCCCGAAACCACCGACAGCGTCACGACGACGAGACCGATGAAGAGCGAGAAGCGCGCGCCGTAGATCAGGCGCGAGAGGATGTCGCGGCCGACGGCGTCGGTGCCGAGGATGTGTCCCCAGGTCCCGCCTTCGGAGAAGACGGGCGGCAGGAGAAGCACGTCACGGCCCTGGACGCTCGGATTGTGCGGCGCGACGAAGGGCGCGAAGACCGCGACGATCAGGATCACCAGGAAGATGAACAGGCCGATGACGGCGCCCTTGTTGCGCGAGAAATAGAACCAGAATTCGTATAGGCCCGAAGGCGGCGTGGTGTTTTGAACAGTTGTCACGGGACCGCCTCCTAGTGCCGGATCCGCGGGTTGATCCAGCCGTAAAGCAGGTCGACCACGAGGTTGACGATCATGATGACGGCGGCGATCAGCATCAGACCACCCTGCACCACGGCATAGTCGCGCTTGAAGACGCTATCGACCATCCACTTGCCGATGCCCGGCCAGGAGAAGATCGTCTCGGTAAGGATGGCGCCCGCGAGCAGTACGCCGACCTGCAGGCCGATCGTGGTTATGACCGGGATCATCGCGTTGCGCAGCGCGTGCACGCCGATGACGCGGAACGGCGAAAGACCCTTGGCGCGCGCGGTGCGGACGAAGTCCTCGCCGAGCACTTCGAGCATGGCCGAGCGGGTCTGACGCGCGATGACCGCAAGCGGAATGGTCGCAAGCACCACTGTCGGCAGGATCAGATAGGTCAGCGCCGATTTGAAGGCGCCGGCCTGCCCGGAGATCAGGCTGTCGATCAGCATGAAGCCGGTGACCTGCGGGAAGAAATACATCAGCGAGATGCGTCCCGAGACCGGCGTCCAGCCGAGATAGCCGGAGAAGAAGATGATGAGCAGCAGGCCCCACCAGAAGATCGGCATGGAATAGCCGATGAGCGCGACGCCCATGATCGACTGGTCGAGCCAGGTCCCCCGCTTGACGGCGGCAAGCACGCCGGCGGGAATGCCGAGCGCGACGGCGACGATGATGGCGCAGAGAGACAGTTCCAGCGTGGCCGGGAAGAGGTTGACGAAGTCATCCAGAACCGGCCGCTTGGTGACGATCGACGAGCCGAAATCGCCCTGGAGCAGGCCGGCCAGATAGTCGAAATACTGGATATACATGGGCCGGTCGAGGCCGAGCTGATGCATGAGCTCGGTGTGCCGTTCCGGCGACATGACGCGTTCGCCCGACATCAGCATGACCGGATCGCCCGGCAAAAGTCGAATGAAGGAGAACGCGATGATCGATACCCCGAGGAACGTGGGTATCAGGACGGCGAGCCGTCCGAAGATAAAGCGAAACATGGGAGCCAATCCCTTCTTATTGTGAAAAACCGGCGGCTCGAATGTCTTCGAGCCGCCGGCCATAACACGCTCTTTGCGGCGTGCCGTTCTTCTGACCGATCTTATTCGGCGATGTCTACACCGTCAAAGCGGTGAATGCCCAGCGGGTCCATCTTGAAGCCCGAGACCTTCTTGCTCATCGGTACGACGACGAGCGAGTGGTCGAGGGTGTTCCAGGGGGCTTCCTTCTTGAAGATGACCTGGGCTTCCTCATAGAGCTTCGTACGTTCTGCGACGTCGGCGGTTTCCTTCGCCTTGGTCATCAGGTCGTCGAATTCCTTGTTGCACCACTGCGCGCGGTTGTTGCCGCCGACGGCGTCGCAGCCGAGCAGGGTGTCGAGGAAGTTGTCCGGGTCGCCGTTGTCGCCCGTCCAGCCGAGGATGGCCGCGCCGTCGCGGTCCTTGGCAGACGAGAGCTTCAGGTATTCGGCCCATTCGTAGGAGACGATCTCGGCGGTGACGCCGATCTTGGCAAGGTCGGCCTGCATCAGTTCAGCTGCGCGACGAGCGTTCAGCATGTACGGACGGGCAACCGGCATAGCCCAGATCTTCATCTTGAGATCCTTGACGCCGGCGTCTTCAAGCATCTTCTTGGCCGCGTCCGGATCGTACTTGTCGTCTTCGACGGCATTGTTGTACGACCACATGGTCGGCGGGATCGGGTTCTTGGCAACCGTTGCCGCGCCCTGGAAGACGGCGTCGACGATGGCCTGCTTGTTGACGGCCATGTTGAGAGCCTTGCGGACCTCGACCTTGTCGAACGGCGGAACCAGCGTGTTATAGGCGAGATAGGCGACGTTGAGGCCTTCCTGCTCGAGAACCTGGAGGTTCTCGTCTTTCTTCAGCTCGGCGACGTCGGCAGCGTTCGGGTAGGCCATGATGTGGCACTCGCCGGCCTTAAGCTTCTGCGCGCGCACGGCAGCGTCCGTGGTGATGGCGAAAACGAGGTCGTCGATCGGCTGCTTGCCGTTCCAGTAGTCCGGGTTGGCCTTGTAGCGGATCGCGGCGTCCGTCTGGTAGGCAACGAAGGTGAACGGACCCGTTCCGAGCGGCTGCTGGTTCAAGAGTTCCATCTTGCCGTCAGCCGCGAGCTTGTCGGCATATTCCTTGGAAAGGATCGAGGCGAAGTCCATGCCGAGGTTGGCGATGAACGGCGCTTCCGGACGCTTCAGCACGAACTTGACCGTGAGGTCGTCGACCTTCTCGATCTTGTCGATCAGATCCGGGAAGCCCATGCCGGCGAAATATTCCCAGGAGGCGCCGGCGACATACTTGTTCCAGGCATTGTCAGCCTTGTACTGACGCTCGAACGAGAAGATGACGTCGTCGGCGTTCAGTTCGCGGGTCGGGGTGAAATAGTCCGTCGTCTGGAACTTCACGCCCTTGCGGAGGTGGAAAGTGTATTCTTTGCCGTCAGCCGAAACATCCCAGCTCTCGGCGAGGCCCGGTTCCAGTTCCGTACCGCCATGCTTGAATTCGACGAGGCGGTTGTAAGCGGTACGCGACGTGGCGTCGAAGGTCTGGCCGCCCGTGTAGAGGCCAGGATCGAAGCCTTCCGGCGAGGCTTCCGAGCAATAGACCAGTGTCTTCGACCAGGCGGCAGATGCCATCATCGAGGCAAGCGCCGTCGCTGCGAGGAGAGTAGTCAGCTTTTTCATAGTTGAGCTTCCCAGGTTTGCTTTTTTGTTCTCTTGTTTGCGAGCTCGGGTGCATTTCCAGCCCCGGCTTGCGCGGATGGAACGACATTTGCCGCAGGATTGCAATAAGTCCGCAAACAAATTTGTCCAATCGGAAAAAACGGCGGAACTTTATTCTCCACAGCATTCGAAACCGCTTTAAAAGCGCCGCGAATCAGTCTGCGCCTCCCGGTCAATCCCCACCACCCCTGATAGCGGCGGCGCAGGCCGCATGTCATAACGCGACAACGAGGCAAGAGGGGCTGTCCTTTTCTGCTTTCCTCCGTGGCGGCGGGGCAAAGCGAAAAAGAAAAGGGCAGCCTCGCTTTCATTTTCGGCCTTTGTTTCCAATCGCTTGACCGTACTACCCGCAAAAAAACGATCTCCCCCCGCGAAATTGTCCCGCAAAACCCTTTGCCGCCAGAGATTGTGGCGCTAGATTCCATCTGTGGATTCTGGGGGTGGAGGCCACGTGCCCGTGTTGAACAGACATTACAGGCGGTACGATTTCGAAGGCGATCTTGAGAAGGCTCTCAATCGCGTCGATTTCTTTCGCATCTTCCACACCATGGCGCTGCGCTACGGCTTCGAGCATTTCGGGGTGTTGCAGCTCATCAACGAGCACGAGACGAGCCAGCTCGCCACGCGCCTGATGCTGCATGATCTGCCGGCGGGGCTGGCGGAGACCTATGACAAGCGGTACCGCCTCAACGACTCCACACTCTTCAAGAGCTTCTACAAATCGACGATCTCGACCGTCTGGCGCAGCACCGACCATTTCGAGAACGGCGCGCGCAATGGTTCCGATTTCCTCGATCAGATCGGCTTCGACATGGCCCTATCCATTCCCGTGCATTCGGTGAACGGCACACGCTATGCCGTGCTTTTCCTCGGCGACGGCGACGATATCGACCGCCGCGAACACTACGAGATCTGCTACGAGGCCAATTGCGCCTTCGACTACTTCCACCGCCAGGTTCTCGCCAACAAGGCCGGAATGGGCCTGACCCCGCGCGAGACGGAAATCCTCCGCTGGATTTCCTACGGCAAGACCGCAAGCGAGATCGCCCTCATCGTGTCAGTCTCCGAGCATACGGTGAATTCACATACGGCGACGATCCTGAAAAAGCTCGATGTGGTCAACCGCACGCAGATGGTGGCAAAGGCAATCCGCGAACAGATCATACAGTAGCGTTACAAAACCGGATCCTGACTGAGGGATAGTAGAGTTAGGGACTTGTTAATACTCACGGACTGGATGAGAGTAGCCGCCGATCCAGGCCACTAGCTTAATGCAATCAGGTTCACCTACCGCCATGACAGCACCCGTGCATATCTTGCTCGTCGATGACGATCCCGCGGAAAACGTCATCCTCCGCGCTCTGATGCGCAAGGTTACGAGTTATGCGATCACGCTGCATTATGTGGAGACGGTAGAGGCAGCACTGGGCTTCATTCGCGCCGCCGGTGCGCCGCTGGACATGATCCTGATGGACAATCGGCTGCAGCCGCAGGCGGATTTCCGCGAGACCGTGCCGGAACTGCGCCGCAATGGCTATATCGGCCCTGTCGGCGTCATCTCCTCGTCGATCAGCGATGCCTATTTCCAGAAGATCGACGACTACGGCGTCGATTTCCGCATCGACAAGGCCGAACTCGACCCGACGGCCATCGAATTCATTCTGCAGGAATATGTGAAGCGGGATGCCGGCGCGGGTATCTGACGCCGGCCAAAGCGCCGGCGGTCAGGCCGCCGGCTGCTGGGCCAGCGGCGCGGTTTCGAGACCGAGCAGCAGGCCGATCTGCGGGCGCGCCTTGACGAGATCATCGATCGTATATTGCTGAAGCACTTCGAAGAACGCGTTGAGCGCCTTGCGCAGCGCGGAATTGAGCCCACAGCTGTCGACCAGCGGGCATTCGACTTCACCGGCCTCGAAACATTCGGCCATGGCGAAGGAATCCTCCGTCACGCGCACCACGTCGAACAGCGTGATCTCGCTTGCGGGCTTCGGCAGGCGCACGCCGCCATTGCGGCCGCGCACCGTCTCGATGATGCCGGCGCGGGTCAGCGGCTGAAGGATTTTGAACAGAAACAGCTCCGAGACGCCATAGGCGCGGGCAATCTCCGGAATGCGGCTGAGCTTTCCACTATTCGCCGCGCAGTACATCAACATGCGCACCGCATAGTTGGTTTGTTTCGTCAGACGCATCGGGAACTCCGAATCCGGTTTCTCAGGTTCCACCACATATAGGATAGATCGCCATTTAGAACAATTCCAAAAAGCGGAAAATCACATTCATGTTATGCGCACCGCAGCACGGTTGACTGGAAGGGGCAAGCCGCTAAAGACGACTTTGGCAGTAAAGAATAAATGCACCTGGAGGACCGATGCACCTGCTCAAGACGTCTCTCGCCGCCCTCGCTCTCTCGGCCACCGGCCTGGCCTTCGCGGCACCCGCTTTCGCAGACGGTGAAGTCAACATCTATTCCTATCGCCAGCCGGACCTGATCAAGCCGCTGCTCGACGAATTCACCAAGGAAACCGGCATCGCCACGAATGTGCTCTTCCTCGACAAGGGCCTCGTGGAGCGCATCCAGGCCGAAGGCGCCAATTCGCCGGCCGATGTCATCCTGACGGTCGATATCTCGCGCCTGACGGAAGCCAAGGATGGCGGCGTGACGCAGCCGGTGGCAAGCGACGTCATCAACAAGGACATCCCCACGCAGTACCGCGATCCCGACGGCAACTGGTTCGGCCTGACCACGCGTTCGCGCGTCGTCTATGCCTCCAAGGACCGCGTCGCGCAGAACGAGATCACCTATGAGGAGCTTGCCGACCCGAAGTGGAAGGGCAAGATCTGCACGCGCGACGGCCAGCACTCCTACAATATCGGCCTGATCGCCTCGATGATCGCCCATCACGGCGAAGCCGAGGCTGAAAAGTGGCTGACCGGCCTGAAGAACAACCTCGCCCGCAAGCCCGACGGCGGCGACCGCGATCAGGCCAAGGCCATCCTCGCCGGTGAATGCGACCTCGCGCTCGGCAATTCCTACTATGTCGGCCTGATGATGACCAACGAGAAGGAGCCGGAGCAGGAGGAATGGGCCGCCGCCATCAAGGTGCTCTTCCCCAATGCCAACGACCGCGGCTCGCATGTCAACGTCTCGGGCATGGCCATGGCCAAGAACGCCCCGAACAAGGACAATGCGCTGAAGCTGATGGAATTCCTGTCGGCCGGCACCGCACAGCAGATCTATGCCCAGCAGGTCTATGAATATCCGGTCCTGCCGGGTGCCGAGCCCTCCGACGTCGTCAAATCCTTCGGCACGCTGAAGGCCGACACGCTGCCTCTCGTCGACATCGCGGCCAACCGCAAGAAAGCCTCCGAGCTCGTCGACAAGGTCGGCTACAATGACGGTCCGTCGCAGTAACAACCAAGCCTCCCAAGGCGAACACGGAAACGGCGGCTCTCGGGCCGCCGTTTTTCATTTCACGCCCAATGCTATGGCATCAGGACTTCTCGTCCGTCATGGTCGGGCTTGACCCGACCATCCATGCTCCGAGTGCGGCGGTGGATCCTCGGCTCGAGGCCAAGGATGACGTCGGAGGGGAGGAAACGGCAGCGGGCAGATAACCGCGACCGTCTCTCCTACTGCAAATCCGGATCCGACTGGCCGGAGATGATCCGGGCGTAGTCGATAATCTCCTTCTTGCGTTGCGGCGTGCCGGGATGGGTGGAGAGCAGGTTGGTGTCCGACGTGTCGCCGAGCTTCTCCTCCAACAGCGTGAAGAAGCGCGCGATGGCGGTCGGGTCGTAGCCGGCCTTCGCCATCAGCTCGACGGAGCGCCGGTCGGCGGCGCTCTCGGCGTCGCGCGAATAGGACAGCGCCAGAAGGCCGCCGCCCTGCACCAGAACATCCTCTACGCTGGAACCGACGTCGCCGGCAATCAGCATGATGAGGCCCGTCATGCCGGCGGCGCGATAGAGCTGACGAAGGCTGTGTTCGAGTTCGACATGGCCGATTTCATGCGCGAGCACGCCGACGATCATCTCGCTGTCCTTGCCGGCCAGCTCGACGAGCTGGTCGGTGACGACGAGCGTGCCGTCCGG
Source organism: Shinella sp. 20P9.1.1 (assembly GCF_057798995.1). Lineage (NCBI taxonomy): Bacteria > Pseudomonadati > Pseudomonadota > Alphaproteobacteria > Hyphomicrobiales > Rhizobiaceae > Shinella > Shinella sp. 20P9.1.1. Next base: position 23,588 of record NZ_JBYOLC010000024.1, on the reverse strand, counting down.
CAGCGCAAAGGCGTTCGGTCCGATGAAGCCGCCGTCGCGGAAATTGAGATTGTAAGCGCCTGCCCCCCGCGGCGACTGCGCGGCGATGCGCGCAAAACCGTCGGCGATCTCGTCGCGCTTTTCCGCCGAGAGTTTCGTCGGCGAGAAAGTGGTCTTGTCGAGCGCCTGCAAGGTGCCCTGCGACATCAGCTGCGGGACGATGGGCGGCGTGGTGAGGATGGCGACCTCGACAAGCGCAGGCACACCCCAGCGGTAAACGATACTGCCAAGCGCAAAGGCGGCGAGCACGATGACGATGAGGCGCAGGCGAAACTGCTCCAGCCAGTGCACCAGCCCGGCCCCGCCCTTGCCGCGTGCGGCTAGAAAGCGGTCGATGCCGTCATTGTCCCAGGTCTCGAAGACCGATCCATCCGGAAAGGTCACCCGGCGCGGAATGGAGCCGACGCGGCCGGAGATTTCGACCCAGGAGAGGCCGGCACCGGCGAGCGGCTTTTCGCCGTCGGCCGGCAGCGCGGCGATTTCCCCGGCCCGTTCGACGAGGCGAGCCTCGACCGAACGGCTGGAGCCGGCGGGGTGCCAATCTCCCTTGGCGATGGCCCCGCCGGTGATGGTCGCGGTCTCAGAAGCCAAAATCGAAACCTTCAAAGTCCATGAACTCGGCCCCGACGGCCGACCCCTGCGCCTCCAGCGCGCTGAACAGCTCGCCGACATCGCCGGTGAAGGTAATGCCGGTGTGCTCGAAGGTATAGCGCGCCATGCGCACCGCCGCCCAGGGCCGCATCAGACCCAGGGTGAGAAGCGTGACGATGACGTTGCTGATCGCAATCCAGGTGTAGCGGGTGCGCGACAGGTCGCTCAGCAGCTGATGCTTGCCGTCGAAGGTCGTGGCCGACCAGGCGATGTTGCGCACGCCCGCCCGGTAGAACAGGCCGGCAATGCCCATCGTCGCGAAAAGCACGACGTAGCCGATGACCGCGCTGATCACGAGCGGGATCTGCTGTTCGGGCGTCAGCGAGCCGGGCGTCTCGATCATCGGCAGGATGAGCGAGATGTTGGCGACGACCAGAAGGGCGATGATGCCAAGCCCGACAATGGCGATCAGGAACGACAGGAGCCAAGACTTGTAGATGGCGCCGAGCTTCGGATCCGTCTCGAAGGCCTTGCCGCCATAGCGCAGGTTCGAGCCGATATAACGGGAGACCCACCGGCTGGCGAGCGGGGTCAGGATACCGAGCGTGATGACGGCCAGAAGGCCGCCGAGGATGAAGGCCTTGAAGGCACCGCCCGCACCGCCGACGAAATCGAAGCGCACATTGCGATAGCTGGTGACACGCGCGCTGAAGCGCAGGCCCTTGGCGACCAGCCACGGCAGCGCGATCAGAACGACGAGGGTCGGCAGGAGAACGAGGATCGGCACGATGGCCGCCATGACGTTCAGCACGACGAAGGCGCCGAGAACGATGAGGCGGCCGATGAGGATTTGGAGGCCCTTGGCATGATATTCGAAGGACCGGCCGAGCAGCACGGTGTTGCCGAAGAAATAGCGGTTGCGCCGGACTTTCGCCCACGCCGAATAGATGCCGAGCGTCAGGATCGTCAGGAGAACGTTGACGATCCAGATGCCGAAATATTCCGACGCCTTGCCGGTAAACGTGATGCGATGAAAGCCGCCCGCCTGCCCTGCGGGTTGCGGCGATCCTGCCAAAGACATGGTTGCCCCCTTCAAAAATATAAAAACACGAGGGGTTAACGGGCCGCGCTTGCGGCCTATTCTTCGCAAAGCACAAAAAAGGGCTCCCCTGCGGGAGCCCTTTCGATGATCGATCCGAAGGGATGACTACTTCATCGTCGGGATGGAGAACTCGGCACCGCCCTTGATGCCGGACGGCCAGCGGCTCGTCACGGTCTTGGTGCGGGTCCAGAACTTGATGGAATCCGTACCGTGCTGGTTGAGGTCGCCGAAGGATGAGGACTTCCAGCCGCCGAACGAGTGGTAGGCGAGCGGAACCGGGATCGGAACGTTGATGCCGACCATGCCGATGTTGATGCGGCTGGCGAAGTCGCGGGCCGCATCGCCGTCACGGGTGTAGATCGCGACGCCGTTGCCGTATTCGTGCTTCATCGGCAGGTCGAGGGCTTCCTCGTAGTTCTTGGCGCGAACGACGGACAGGACCGGGCCGAAGATTTCAGTCTTGTAGATTTCCATGTCCGGCGTGACGTTGTCGAACAGGCAGCCGCCGACAAAGTAGCCATTTTCGTAACCCTGCATCGTGAAGCCGCGGCCATCGACGACGAGGTTGGCGCCTTCCTCGACGCCCTTGTCGATGAGACCGAGGATGCGCGCCTGGGCTTCCTTGGTGACGACGGGGCCCATGTCGGCCTTGTCATCGGTGTAGGGGCCGATGCGCAGGCCCTCGATCATCGGGGTGAGCTTCTCGATGAGGCGGTTTGCGGTTTCCTCACCGACCGGAACGGCAACCGAAATCGCCATGCAGCGCTCGCCGGCCGAGCCGTAGCCGGCGCCCATCAGGGCGTTGGCGGCCTGGTCGAGGTCGGCATCGGGCATGATGATCATGTGGTTCTTGGCGCCGCCGAAGCACTGGGCGCGCTTGCCGTTGGCGGCAGCGGTTCCATAGACGTAGCGGGCGATCGGCGTGGAGCCGACGAAGGAAACGGCGGCGATATCCGGATGCGCCAGGATGCCGTCGACCGCACCCTTGTCGCCGTTGACGACGTTGAGGATGCCTGCCGGCAGGCCGGCTTCGATCATCAGTTCGGCAAGGCGGATCGGCAGGGACGGATCGCGCTCGGAGGGCTTCAGGATGAAGGCGTTGCCGCAGGCGATGGCGGGCGCGAACATCCACATCGGGATCATGCCCGGGAAGTTGAACGGCGTGATGCCCGCGCCGATGCCGACCGGCTGGCGGATCGAGTACATGTCGATGCCGGGGCCCGCGCCTTCGGTGAATTCGCTCTTGGAGAGATGCGGGATGCCGATGACGAATTCGCAGACTTCGAGGCCGCGAATGACGTCGCCCTTCGAGTCCTCGACCGTCTTGCCGTGTTCCTTGGAAACCAGCACGGCCAGTTCGTCCATATGCGTGTTCAGGAGTTCGACGAACTTCATGAAGACGCGGGCGCGGCGCTGCGGGTTGGTGGCGGCCCACTTCGGCTGCGCGGAAAGCGCGCTGTCGATGGCGGCTTGCAGATCGGCGTCATTGGCAAGCGCGACCTGCGCCTGCACTTCACCGGTTGCCGGGTTGTAAACATTGGCGGTGCGGCCGCTGGTGCCGGGCACCTGCTTGCCGTGGATGAAGTGGCCGATCTGGTACATGGGGAGTCCTCCGTGGTTATGAAGGGATGATCGCACTTCAATTTGCACAACACAATCGCCTCAGATAAGGAACCGTTGTGCAAAAATTAAAGTCGGAGGCGACATGAACTGGGATGACGCACGCTTGTTTCTCGCGGTTGCCCGCACCGGCCAGATCCTCGCCGCCTCCCGCCGCCTCGGCGTCAACCACGCGACACTGAGCCGCCGCGTCAGCGCACTGGAGGAGGCGCTGAAGACCCGCCTTCTCATCCGCCGCACCAATGGCTGCGACCTCACCGCCGAGGGCGAGGCCTTTTTGCGGGCTGCCGAGCGGATGGAGACGGAGATGCTGGCCATGCAGGCGAGCATCGGCCGGATCGATACCGCCGTCGCCGGCACCGTGCGGGTCGGCGCGCCCGATGGTTTCGGCGTCTCCTTCCTCGCGCCGCGTCTCGGACGGCTGACGGCGCGGCATCCCGAATTGAAGATCCAGCTCGTGCCGGTGCCCCGCTCCTTCTCGCTTTCGCAGCGCGAGGCCGATATCGCCATCACACTGGAGCGGCCGGAACAGGGCCGGCTCGTCTCTTCGAAGCTGACGGATTATACGCTCGGCCTCTATGCCTCACGCGACTATCTCGCCGAGAACGGCACGCCCGAGACCGTCGAGGACCTGAAGAGCCACCGGCGCGTCGGCTATGTGGAAGACCTGATCTTCACGGCCTCGCTGAACTTCACCGGCGAGATCATGCGCAGCTGGGATGCGAGCTTCGAGATATCCAGCGCCACCGGCCAGACGGAAGCCGTGCGCTCCGGCGCCGGCGTCGGCATCCTGCATGACTATATCGCCCGGCAATATCCCGAACTCGTGCGCGTGCTTCCGGCCAACACGATCCGCCGCGCCTACTGGACGACATGGCACGAAAGCGCGCGCGACCTTACCCGCGTGCGCACCGTCGCCGAGTTCGTGCAGGAACTCGTGCTGCAGGAGCACGCCATCTTCCTATGACGATCACTCGGCGTTGAGTGCGACGGTTCCCGGCATCGGCACCAGCGCGCTCTTCGCCCTTGTCTTGGGCTTCTGGACATGCTCCTCGGAAACGGCAACCTTCACCTTCTCCTCACCCGGCAGGGGAACGCGCACGGCATTGCGGATGACGACCCGCTCTTCCGCCGGCTTCTCCTCCACCGCCGCGCGACGCTTCGGTGTGCGGCGCGGCGCAATCTCGGCGCTGTCATCGACCACGACGACCGGTTCCGCACGAACGAGCACGGGCTGGCTCTGCGAATAGCCGCTGCCGCCGGCATATTGCAGCATGTCGAACGTGTTGCGCGTCACCGGCTTCATGCGAAGCCCACCCATGACGGCGGCGATGCGCTCCTGCGACATCGTCGGATGGCAGAAGCGCAGGCGCACCTGCGCGGCGTAAGCACCGACGCGCTCGGCCGAAACGCGCTTGGCGAACTGCCAGGCATAAAGGCAGCTGCCGGAGGCGCCGAGCGGGCCGGTTGCGTAACCATAGACGCCCTGCCCGTTCTGCCCCGGCAAGTCGCTGATCCGCATGGCGACGCCGGGCAGCGCCTGCCGCATCTCTGCGACAATGGCGCGGCGTGTCGGTGCACGCAGGAAAGCCATGCCCTCGGAGGGTTGGCCGACCCGCACCGTCAGCACGTTCTCGCCGGCCGAAGCCGTGGCGTTGGAATAGACGATGGCCTGCTCGAAGAAGCCGCTGCGCGCCGTCTGGCGCACGCTCTGGATCCGGCCCGACACCAAGGGCAGGTAGGCCACGGCAAAATCCGGCGAGACCTCGGTGGAGATCGGCGGCGCATCCGGATGGATGGCGCCGGTTTCCAGAAAAGGATCGTGCACGGTGGAAGCGCAGCCGGCGACGAGAAGAGGCAGAATGGCAGAAATGAGCCAGCGCATGAGGATCCTATCGCAGGGTAACGGTGGATGCGGAAAGGCCAACGGCCGTCGCCGGATCGTAAAACTGCATGTTCAGGCGGGCGAAGACGGCCTTTGCCTGCGCGCGGTTGCCGAGATGGTAGTAGGACCAGCCACGCAACTGGCTGAGATCCGCCGGCTCGGCAACCAGGCTGGCGCGCGCGTTCAGCGCATCCAGAACGTTCTGGTACTGCTTGTGATCAAAGGCCGAGCGGGCGCGCTGCCAGTAGATTTCGGCCCGGACCTCGCGCGCGCGTTTCTCCGACATCGGATAGGTCGCGACCATGGCTTCGGCATCGTCCGTCAGGCGGCCGCGCAGCAGCGTGAGCGCCGCGCCATAGGCGGCGTCCTGTTGCGTGCGGCTATTGTTCAGCGCGGCTTCAAAGGCGTTGCGGGCATCGGCCAGACGGCTGAGCTCCAGATAGCACCAGCCCTTGATCAGCATGGCGTCGGCCGAAACCTTGCCGCGTGCCTCCTGAGCGGAAACATCCTTGACGCAGGCGCTGTAGCGCTTGGCCTTGAAATGCGCGAGGTAGCTCGCTCCGCCACCGCCGGTGGACGACGCCGTGGTATCAGGCATTTCGACGGCCACACTGCGGCGGGCCTTCGGGGGCGTGGCGACCTTTATCTCGGCCCAGATCTCCGGATAGATCTCGCGATATTCATCCTCCAGCGCGGCATAATCCTTCTTCGCGCCGAGACGCAGCAGGCTCAGCGCCAGCCCCTTGACGCGCACCGGCGCGCTTTCCCAATCCAGCGACTTTTCGAACCAGGCTTTGGCCGCCTCGAACTGGCTGGAATTATAGGCGTACCAGGCGAGAATTTCGGCGTGGTCGGCATCCGACGTCGCAAGGATGGCATTGCTGTAGGCGGTCACCGTCTTGATGTCGGCATCCGGTTGGTCGGGCTTCGAGAAACGCAGCGACAGCGCATTCATCAGGAATTCCGGATCGTCGGAAAATTCCGCAATGTAATCCTCCGCGACCGCATAGGCCTCTTCCTGCTTGTTTTCGGCGGCAAGCGAGAGATAAAGGCCCTTGGCGTTTTCCTCGTCGCGGCGCTTGGCCAGCGCCGCCTTGAACCAGCGTTCGGCACGATCAGGCGCCTTCAGCTTCAGATCGTACCAGCCGAGCAGCGAGAAATCCTCGAGGCGATCCCCTTTCTCCGCCACGGCGCGCAGCTTGGCGACCTCGCCTTCGGCGATCGGCGTCTGGCGCTTTTCATCCGCGTTGAAATCGGCGACGTCCTTGCGCGTCAGGTCGAGTTCGACGGGCTGTAGACCGGCCTGCAACAGAGGAGAGGTGGCGAGCACGCCCATCGCCTTGCGCACGTCGTCCGAGGAGAAATCGCGCGTCGATTTCTGCAACGTGGTCAGGATCTGTGCATCCGGCAGGCGCTTTTCGCCTTCACGGAAGAGCAGGCCGCGATAGGTATTGGTAAGCGCATCCTTCGCGCCTGTCTCTGCATAGGCGTCGAGCAGCATCCAGACGAGATCGACCTCGGTTTCGGTCGACGGGTCAAGCATCTTGGCCGCCTCGATGACGCCCATCCAGTCCTTGCGCGCAGTGGCGGCCATCATCTCGACGCGCTGCTTGCGGCGGGCGAGCTTGGCGGAGAAGTCTTCGCTCGGCCTCCACTGCGGATTTTCCGTCTGGCGGCGACCGATCTCGGCGGCGATGCCGGTGAAATCGTTCTTCTCGTAGAGCGCCCAGAGCGCGGTTTCATCCACCTGCTGCACGACCGGCGCATAGACATCGGCCGGCACGATGAAATCGGGATATTTCAGCCGCAGCCGGTTCGTCTCCGCCTCGAACCGATCCTGCTGCTTTTGTTCGGCATAATAGTAGAGCGCGGCAAGCTCCACCTCGCCGGGGCCGGACTTCGCCTCCTCAGCCAAAGCCAGCGGAGAGAGCGCCGAGGTACCGAGCAGCAGCGCGGTGAGGAAAAGGGATGGTTTCATCGGTCGGACCTCACGCCCTTGCGCGGCACCGTCAGGCCAAGCCAAACGGCGAAGAGGCCGAGGCAAGCAAGCACGAGCACGACATAGATCTGGAAATTATCGGAAAACCAGGCGGCCGCGACGCGGCGCAGGTTGCCAGGGCTGCGATCGGCGAGATCGGCGACATAGCGATCGGCCGCCGGAAGGCTGACGAGCGACAGGCTCGCCGTCTCGATGGTCGCCGTGCCGCCCTGCAGGTCGCGCCAGACGTCGGGCTCGACCAACCGCTGCACGCCGGCATCGACATCCCGCGGCGAGTTCGCCTGGATCACCGTCCAGGTGGCGAGCCCATCGGGGGAGCGCATCTGCGACAGCGTTACCAGCGCGCCCTCGCCATGCGGGGTAACCCGCGCCGTGTTGTCGCCCTCATAGCTCAGCCAGCGGCCGAAGCTGCGTGACGCGGCGGAGAACCAGAGCTGCGCGCGCGACCCGAAGGACAATTCGTCCTCCTCGGCCGCCGTCGAATTGTGGAAGGCCTGCAACAGATCGGCGGTGTCGTTGCCGGTACCGGCGGCACCATCGGAAACCGATGCGGTGTGCACCGGATCGGGCTTCAGGAGATCGGCGACGGAGGCCGTCACCTCGTCCGCATCCGGGAAGGCCGCCTTGCCGGATGTGCCGAGCTCGGCAAAATCGTTCTGCGAGGAAACGACGAGCGCATCGCGGCCGGTGCCTTCGGACGGCGAACCGATGGCGATCTTCGCCGTCAGCGGTGCTCGGGCGGAAAGCGCGAGGCGCGACAGCATGGTGAGGCCGGCGGCCGCGGACTGGCCGTCGGCGCGGTCGATCACCAGATCGAACGGCTTGCCGCCGCCATAGGGATAGGCCTTGCCGGCAAGGGCCGCGAGATCCGGCAGCCGGCCGATGCGGGCCAGCGCCGGCACTTCGATCGCCGTCGTGTCGAGCAGTATGAACCGCGGCTTGCCGTCGTCGCGCTCCTCCGGCCGGCAGGCGGCATCGGCCGCCGTCGGCAGCTCGGCGAGCAGTTCGACGCGGTTGGCGCCGGGATGGAAGGCGCGCAGCGGCAGTTCGATGCGCTTGCCGTCGAACTGTTCGCCCTCGCGGTTGCGGAACGGGTAGCTCTTCACGACCTTGTCGTTGACGCGCACCAGAAGCTGCGCGGTCTGCTCCAGCCCCGGCGAGGTCGCGGCATGAAGGCGAAGGTCGAGCGTGGCATATTCCGCCGGATAGAAATCGGCGGGCATGTCGATGGTGAAATCGGTGCGCGACAGGCGGCCGGAGAAGACGCGGGTCTCGTAACCCGCCTCCTTCAGCAGGCGCCGTTCGCCGGCATCGACGACGAGGGCACCCCTTCCCTTTTCGAAGACCCCCGTCTTCAGCCCATCGGCCATCGGTCCCTTCACGGCGGACAGGACGGCGGCATTGATATCGCCGAGATTGGCGGCGCGCAGCACGACGCGTGCACGGTCCGCCGTGGCACCGGCCTGGACGGAGAGCCCGCGCGGCGCGTTGGCAATGCCAAGCTTCGCGAGCGTGGCGGCACCGGCGCGGTCCATGGCCATGACGAGATCGATACCCGGCCCCGTGCCCGGCTTGTCATCCACCGACACCGTCACATCGTCACGGTTGAGGAAGAGGATCAGCGATTGCAGGACCGGCGCGACCTCGTTCAGCGCCTCCGCGCTGAGAGCGCCGGGCACGACGATGCGCACATCCGTGCGCTGCGCGGCATTGCGGCGAACGGACAGCAGGCTGTCGAAATCCGTAAACGCCGAAGATGCCGCCGTGGCGAAGCCGCTTTGCGCGGGATCGAGCTTCGTCCAGAGCTCATAGGTGGCATCCAGCGAACAATCGACGCGATGATGCTGGCGGGCACGCACGCGCACCACATTGCGACCGGCCTTGAGAAGATCCGGGGCGACGGCGATCTTTTCGGTCAGCACGCCGTTCGGCGAGGCTATGGTGAAGCTGCCGGCATCGCGGCCGTTGACCTCGATATCCATCTTCGCGGTATCGGGCAGCACCGAGACCGCATTGATATAGGCAAGGTTCAGCGTGCCGCCGGCCGAGACCTGCGGCCCGTCGAGCGCGAAGGTAAAGGTCGCGACATCGTCTTCGCCCGACAGCGTATAGGCATCCGCCGATTGCTCGAAGGGCACGAGCATGGCGCCAGCGGTGACGGCTTGCGCCTTTTCGGCCTTCACTCCGGACGGTTGCGGCAGCAGGCCACCGGACAGCGTGGTGCCCTCCAGCAGCGGCTTGACGGCATCGGCAACCAGCCCTTCCGCCCGGCCGGCACCGGCCGATGCGATGAGCAGGGCAAGGCCCAGCGTTCCGAGAAAGGGGGTCTTAGCCATAGGCCTGGGCTCCTGTGAGGACCGGCGGTAGTTCTGCGGCGCGGCCGGGGATCTGGGCATTGTTGTCCTTGACGGTGATGGGCGCGTCGGCGGCGGAGCTGACGGCCCCTTCGCGCACGAGGCCGGCGGAGTAGCGCAGCGCCCGCAGCGTCTCGCGGATGCTCCAGAGCGCGAAGCGCGAGGTGCCCCAAAAGAAGCTGCGGCGGATCTGGCGACGCGCCAGCCGCTCCTGCAACACCGCCTGGTCGGAGAACATCAGCTCGGCGATGGCCATGAAGGTTTCCGGCGTGCGCTCCTTGTAGGCGAAGCCGTAGACGGCGCCCTCGCCCTCCCCGCGGCTGGAGCGGGAAATCACGTCGAAGGCGATGATCTGGCCGGCGCGGCGCAGCTGGATCGTCGCTTCCAGCGGCGTATCGAGATCGATTGCCGGCGCCTGCTCGACGAACTCCACCGAGATACCACCCGAGGAGGCATCCTGGATGATGATATTCTTCAGCTTGCCATCGACCTTCATCAGGGCATGGCGCTTGACCGGCAGGCGCTGGTTGCGGCGTAGTTCGCGGCGTTCGGCAACGACGCCGAGCGCGGCCCCGGCAAGGCCGAGATTGATGAGGTTCCAGCCGGCGACGATCGTGAGCAACTCGGTCGCAACCGGCTCCGTCAGGAAGCGGTAGCCGGAGTAAAGGGCAGCCGCGAGCAGGACGAAGAAGATGATGAAATAGGGCCGCGCCAGGGGCGAGAGCATGCTGCGGTCGAGCGTCTGGCCCTTGGCCGTCACGTTGAAGGTCGGCTTGCGCGGGTTGCGCGCGACGGAGACGATGGAGCCGAAAAGCAGGACCGACTGGACATATTCATAGAGCTCGGAGACCCAGGGCCAGCGCACACGGCCATAGAGATAGCTCTGCATGGCGAAAGAGCCGATGAGATAGGTCACCGCATAGGAGGCGAATTCAAGAATGTTCGCCTGATAGATCTCCAGCGAGAAGAAGATGTAGAGCAGCGGTGAGAAGACGAAGGCGAGCCGCGACAGCGGGAACAGCCAGAACAGGTTGATGCCCGCATAGCAGATGCGCTGGGAGAGCGTCAGGCCCTTGGCGAGGAACGGCCGGTTCAGGATCAGGATCTGCAGCATGCCCTGGCACCAGCGGGCGCGCTGGCCGATGAAGGAGACGAAGGTCTCCGGCTGCAGGCCGGCGATCAGCGGCTTGTCGACATAGAGGCTGTGCCAGCCCTTGGAATGCAGCGCGAGCGCCGTCTCGCAATCCTCGGTGATCGACTGCCCGGAGAAACCGTTGGCCGCCAACAGCGCCGAGCGCCGCAGCACCGCGGCCGAGCCGCAGAAGAACGAGGCGTTCCACTTGTCTAGCCCGCGCTGCAGGATCGAATAGAACATCTCGTTTTCGGAGGGCATGCGCGCGAAGGTCTGGAGGTTCTTTTCCAACGGATCCGGGTTCAGGAAGTAGTGCGGCGTCTGGACGAGGAAGAGCTTCTTGTCCTTGGCGAAATAGCCGACAGTCTCCCGCAGGAATTCGCGCACCGGCGCATGGTCGGCATCGAAGACGACGACGAGTTCGCCATGCGAGACCTTCAGGCCCTCGTTGAGATTGCCGGCCTTGGCATGATCGTTCTGCTTGCGGGCGTGGTAGACCACGCCGAGCGATGCACAGAGCGCCTTCAGCTGCTCGTGCCGGCGGATAGCGGCGATCGAGACGCGCGGATCCCTATGATTGCGCTTGGCCTCGGTGCCACCGTCGTCGAGCAGATAGACGGTCAGCTTGTCCTTGGGATAGTGCAGCGACTTGGCGGCAGCGAGCGTGCCGGCCAGAAGCTCCGGCTCCTCGTTGTAGGACGGGATGAAGACGTCGACGGTCGGAAGATCGGCGGCATCGCCGAGATCCGGCGCCTTGCGCTTCAAGGGATCTGCCAGCATGAAGAAGCTGATCGCCAGCATGGCCAGGCAATACATCTCGGCGAGATAGAGGATCAGGCCGGGAATGAAATTCAGCGGTTCGTAGATGCTCGGCAAGGTCTCGGTGGTACGCCAGAAGGCGTAGCGCATGGCGAGAATGCCGGCAAAGATGAAGGTGACGAGCCGCAAGGTGGTGTTCTCGGGGCGCGTCATCGCCAGGAACATCACGCCGAGTACGGCGAAACTCAAAATAAGCTGGGCCTGGAGGCTGAGTGGCAGCCAGAGAAGGAACAGCCCGATCATGCCAGCAGGAATCGCCAGCCACTTGACGCACGTCATGTGCATTTGAAGAACCCCATTTGCATCGCGGCAGCGCGTCATGCGGACCGGTTCCCGTCATGAGAACGGGATGACCCTAGGGATTCATTGGTCAACGGATTCCTAATACAGTGCCAAATCGGGATGGCGGCCGCTGGCGTGGTAAAGGAAGGGTTTACAACCGCTTAGTCATGCAGCACCGGCCGCGCGCGCGCCACCAGCACGATGCCGCCGAGCGAGACGAGAAGGCCGAGCGCCATGGCCCAGGAGAGTGGCTCGCCGAACATCAGGAAGGCCCAGATCATCGTGACCGGCGGGCTGAGATAGAGGATCGCCGTCACCCGCGCCGGCGAGGATTTGCGCAAGGCGAGATAATAGAGGCTCCAGGCGCCGAAGGTGGCGACGAAGACCAGCCAGAGAATGCCGCCGATGAAGCCGCGATCCATGACCGGCAATACGCCGCCCTCATGCCAGGCGAGCACGGAAAAAATCGTGGCCGCCGAGAGGCATTGGAAACAGAGGCTCTGATAGACCGGCATGGCGTTCACCGGGCTGCGCTTCTGCAAAAGCGTGGCCAGCGCCAGCGACAACGTGCCGAGCACGGGCAATCCATAGGCCCAGAGCGGGACATTGCCCCAATCGAGCGAACCGCCGGATGCGATGATCACGCCGGCAAGGCCGATGAAGGAACCGATCCATTGCCGCCCCGTCAGCGCCTGCCCGAGAATGGGCCAGGACAGGAAGGCGACGGCGAGCGGCAGCATGTCCGTGATCAGCGCGACGAGGCCAGTCGGCACGCCAAGCCCAATCGCCAGCGCGAAGCCCGAGAGATAGCCGGCCATGGCAAGGGCACCGAGCAGCATCTGGAAGAGCACGTCCCTGCCCCGGATTTTCGGCCCCATGGTGAGCGCGAAAGGCAGGAGCACGAGGCCGGACACGAGGCTGCGCCACAGCAGGATCAGGAAGATCGGCGCATGATCGCTGGCAAAGCGCACGCCGATGAAGCCGGCGCTCCAGCACACGACGAGCGCGGCTTCGAGAAGGATGAGCACGGCAAGCGCCGTGAACCGGTTCGGCCGGCGATAGGGCAAGGCAGCGTCTTGAGCGGTCATAGCTGGTCCACGATCGAAATGGCGATCCGGCGCGCCGCCTTCAGGCGCCCGTCATGACCATCGAGGCCCGCGCGGGCCATCGCCCCCTCCAGCACGAAGGAGAGATGCTCGGCGGTCTCGTCGATTGCCGCAGCCGGCTTCATCTGACGCAGGTAATCCTTGAAGAGCTGTTCGACCTCTTCCTTCTGGAAGGCGACCGTCGCCCGGCCCGCGTCGCCGACGGGAAGTTCCGCCGCAGCATTGAGCAGCCCGCAGCCGCGAAAACCCCAGCCATAGGCGAGCTCGGCATGATCGACATAGGAATCGAAGACGGCGAGCAGCTTTTCGCGCGGTGTCGCGGCCGTGGCGAGGCGCTCGCGATAGAGCACGTGCCATTCCTCCAGCCGCGCATCGAGATAGGCCTTCACCAGATCCGCCTTGGAGGCGAAGTTGTTGTAGAGGCTCATCTTGGCGACACCAGCATGGGCGGTGATCGTATCGATCCCCGTCGCCCCCACCCCATCGCGATAAAACAGCTCCGCAGCCGCTTTCAGCAACCGCTCCCGCGCCGACACCCGCTCGCCCATCATCCACCTCGATTTTTATATAGACCGATCTACCCAATCAAGATGATTGTCAAGAGATTCGGCGGCGTCGGGATTTTTCGCTTTCGCGATTTGCAGATCGGTAAACTTGCAGCAGCCGCGTCAACAGGGTCGCAACACCCTCGCCCTACAACCCCAGGGGTAATGACAGGAGCGATTTTCATGAAGTTCATATTTGCCGCATCCGCCGTTTTCGCCACCACCCTGCCGGCAATCGCAGCCGACTGGCCTCAGGCCGATGTCGATGCGGCCATTCAGATCGTCACGACACGAGAGAAGGACAGCGGCATTGAGGAATGCGTGACCTCGTCCGGCACGACGGTCGCCTACATTGCTACGCAGCGCGATATCGATGCCGACGGCGTCAAGGAGGTGCTTATCAGCAGTTCTCCCGCCAAATTGGGGAATGGCGTCACCGGCTGTTACGGCATGACCGGTCAGAATATCTTTCTCCTGTCCAAGGCCGGCGACAACTGGACGATGCTGATCACGGCCGACAATACGCAGGAGCTGATCTTCCATCCCCGCAAAACGGGTGGGATGCCGGATATCGAGATGACCGGTCCCGGCTTCTGTTTCCCGATCCATCGCTATGATCGCGGCGAATATCGATACTGGAAAGTCTGCGACGGCAACCAGCAGCTTTTCGCCGACGCGGCGCCATGGATCACGGACAAATCGAGTGTCGCGCCGCGCGACGGCGAGACGGCGCAGGTCGAGACCGCCTCCTTCGAGGCCGGCAATGCCGTCGACATGCGCAGCCTGTTCGACCACAACGGCTCCGATGTCCGCATCGATCCGGGCGCCGGCACGATCGTCTATGAAAAGCCCAAGACAAAGATCGCGGGTACGGTGAAGGCCGGCATGCTGCTGTTCAAAGCAAGCGCGCCATGGGATCCCTATGACGACAGGGCGACGATCAAGGGCACGGCCTATGTCTTCAAGAAAGGCTGCGAGCCGGCGCCGTACGAGGTGGCAGGACGGCAGGAGGGCTGGCACACATTGGTGCTGAAGGGTGCTGCACCCGTCCGCGCGAAAAATGGATGCGCCGTCGTCGGCTACAAGATGAATGGAAACGCGACACTGAAGTTCGTGAGCTGGGGCGACTGACAGCGCGCCGCCGGCGCGGCACTCAGATCACGATGGCAAGAAAACGGTACAGTTGGGAGAATGTTTCCTCTCTCCCGATAAGTCCTATCGAAACAACTTATCAGGAGAGAGGAATGGTACGGTTGAGTGGGGTCGAACCACCGACCTCAGGTGCCACAAGACTAAGGTTTCACCTGCCCTCGTCAACAAGTTAACCTGAAATCGCGTCAACCAATTATGTTTACACTGATTTCATTGAGTATTTTTCAAGCCTTCCAACCTTTCTTGTGACCGGCCCTTACATAATTCGCCCCGACATTCTAAATGTGAACTCGGTATAGGATCGGTATAGAATTTTGGGGGCGCAGATGGCTTCGAAGACTACTCGTGTTAAAATTAAAGAAACTCCTCATATAAAGGAGGCAATCCAAAAAGCAAAAGCAGGCATGCCGACCGGCGAACTGGATATCTACGCGGACGATTCCGTCTCTGGTCTCCAGCTTCGCGTTCAGGGTCAACGGGCCTTCTGGGCACTAAAGTACGGTTCGAGCACCAAGAACTTAGGTGAGGTCTATTCGCCGAAGCCGATTATGACCAGAGAGGTTCCGTCGATCACCGAGGCCCGTGAGCTTGCCGGAAGTTGCAAAAAGGTTTTGGACAGTGTGCCGGACCTTTTCGATGCTATCCTAAATCGATATTTCGAAGAGCCCGTCGGTCAGCGCAATTTCGAAGACGCCAGAACAGGCATTCGTCGAAAGGCGACCACATGGACGCTCCAGAAGTGTTTCGAATTCACTATTGAAGACAGGACCAAGGTGAAGGCTAAGGAGCCAATAGGGGAACTTTATGCCGATGAACTTCGGCTAAGCCTGCGCCGTCCACAAATGAAAGACGTCCTGACAAAGCCTGCGGTCGAGTTGACCCGAGGCGACTTCGATGCCGTCCGGGAGGGCATCCTTTCAAAGAACGGCGTGTCTCCGGCAAACAAGACCCTGTCTCATGTTCGCATGGTTCTCGACTATTGCATGCGAAAAGCTTCCAAGGATTCCGGTCTCGATCATAGAGATGAGTGGTGGAAGCTCATCGAAAGCGCAGGCAGTGTCAAAAAGCGAAATCGAATGCCCACCGTCGATGACATTGTGAAAATCTTGGTGGTCGCAGAGGAATATCTGGAAAAGCCCTTGCCCGGTCGAACAGACGGGAAGCACGGCGTTCGACCGAACGTCTATGCAGGGCTTTGGTGGCTGGTCCTCACGGCACAGCGGACCTATGCTGCCCTACACCTTCCGCGTCACAGCTTCTTTCCAGATAAAAGCGGAGAAGCTCCATCGCCAGAATGGTATCTGGCATCGTGGCCTGACCAAATCATGAAAACAATCGAGTTCACACTTCCAATCCCGCCTCGTGTTGTTGACCACATGAAGCCGCTGATGGATGCGGCGAAAACGGAAGGAAGCGAATGGGCATTTCCTTCTGAACGTGGTTCTTCGGAAAACGATATCGCGCTCGCCTCTTCTGCCGTCCGACAATGCCTCCAACGACTGCGTGCAAAAGACCCGTTGATGAATAAGGGTGGTAAGCGCAATCCGGCAGCTGTCGATTTCTTCGAAAAACTGGGGGTTCCGTGGTGGTCTCCTCACGACCTCCGTCGCGCAATCGGCAAGGAACTGGACAAAGCAGGCATTCCTGGCGGCTCGTCTGCCGTACTGGCACACAAGATCAAGATGCCGGACCGTCCGTTGAACGACCGTGAACGCGCAGCTTGGGCAGAACAGCATGTCGAGGATATCACCCGTCAAGCTTACCACGACCCTATCCATATGCAGCTCAAGGCCAAGGCAATGACTGTCTGGACGGATGCAATCCTCGACCGGTACGAAGCACTGTCTCCGCGCGCGCAGGCAAGAATTCAAGAACAGAAGCGTCTCCAACGAGCCAAGTTTGTTTTTCAGGACGTGCTGTACGCTCATCGGGCACGTGATGCTGCTCTTATTGCAATCCACCCTTTGATCGAAGCCCAAAGGGCGAAAGTCGCCAAGACCGAGAGAATGATCGAGACTATGATGACGGAGACACCAGTCCCTCTGAACGATATCGCGTTCGCAAAAGAT
Organism: Shinella sp. 20P9.1.1; assembly: GCF_057798995.1. Classification (NCBI taxonomy): domain Bacteria; kingdom Pseudomonadati; phylum Pseudomonadota; class Alphaproteobacteria; order Hyphomicrobiales; family Rhizobiaceae; genus Shinella; species Shinella sp. 20P9.1.1. Next base: position 6,893 of record NZ_JBYOLC010000024.1, on the reverse strand, counting down.
GAGCTGGAAAGCTACCAAGCTGACTTGGATCGTCTTCTGACTGCCCCTGGAACTGCGTTGATCAAACCAAGCGAGGAAGCCCGTAAAGGGAGCATGGTCGATGTCATGCACCACGGATTCTCGACTTATGATTTCCGGTCTGAGGCACCTGAATATTGTGAGCTTCGTGATCGATACATCACCGGACTCATGAGCCTTGAGACCTTCAAATCGACGCTGTCGGACAAATACGGCTACGATTTCTCACTGGATACTCAATCGATGTACTTGCCGGGTCGCGAACCGGTTTCAGCAATCGCGTCGTGAAACGTGCTTGACTGCTGAACGCATTGAAATGGCTTGCGCTGTACAATGGTCATAGCTCTTGTATAGCGCAAGAATCCGCCGCGAAAGGAAGGGTCATGACATTTCATCCTGAACGGGTCCGAGAAGACTACAAGGCCGATATCCAATCCATCCGCGACCGGCATGGTGATGACGTGATCGTTGACTGGGTCGAGCGATATCACGCGTCTGATGATGTCGACCGTGACGATGTGATGGAAGCTTTGGGCATTAACTACGTCGGCACATTTTACGAGCTGATCCGCGCATACGAGGTCAGCAAACCGGAGCCGGACCCGGCCGAGGAAGCACGTCAGCTGGAGATGATGAGGCTGCTGCTGGATGGTGAGAAGGTGCCGGAAAGCCTGAGGAAACCGGCATCATGGACAAAGCAGTTGAACTGATCAGCGCTTAAGTTCGAACGTCAGACATTGTGCCGGGCGGCAACTCTGGCACGGATTTCGGCGATCTGCTGATCGATATCATCCAGGTCGATCAGGTAGCCTTCCCGAATAATCGAGCCTGCGTAAAAGCCCATGCTTTGGGTCAACTGTTCCATGATGCTGTCGATCAGGTCGTCTTCGTAAGCGGTTCCGTCATTGTCCCAGGCGACTGAATATCCGCTCGGACGGTGGTCGATGCACTGTTCGAGGATAAAATTGGCATCCGGAACGAGCTGATCGATGTTACCGAGATAGACCTTGAGCACTTCGAACTGGCGTGGCGTCAGCACTACGGAGCATCCAGGCCCCAGCATATGACCCGCCAGGAATTCCAAGGTCCGCGTGTAGTCCAGCGTCTCATCATTGGCGACATCGGCCGGGATCATACCTGCTCTCCTGACATAATCATCTCGATCTCGGCGATGATCGCGTCGCGCTTGATTTCATCTACTGTCGACATTGGGTGCTGGGTATCGATTGCGATCTCGTATCCGCGCTGACGTTTCCGAAATTTGATTTCGTGGTGCCGACCAATCGCCCGGTCGACCGCCAGAAACTTACGGCGGAGATCGGCCAGCTCCATGTCGGTGCCGTCGAGCTTCAGGTCGGATACCAGGAACGGTCGGAAATCGAGTTCGATCTGCTTCGCCAAGTCCATAGTCATAGCCTGATCGAGACCCAACTCAGCGTCAGTCCACATCGGCTTGTCATGCTCATCCGTTCGATCAGGGTCAAGGATAACACCGTCATCCGCCCTCAGTTCGCCGACGACGTGTCTATGACTGTCGCAGAGCGTTGCTGCGTGTGCACCCAAACGCAGGCGACCAGGCTGACCACACTCCTGGCACGTTCGCAGGGATTGCCGACGCGCTCGTTCGCGCAGGCGTGACAGCCAATTAGACTGCAGTGGGGTCAGCGTCCGAATGTCGGAGCCGGAATAAATTCGCAGAGCACCGAATTTTTCCTTGCACCACCGCATCGAGACGATGAAATGGTAGGCCTGAAGAGCACGCAGCTGATCGCAATAATCCGCGACGATGCCGATCCAGCCCGGGCCGATTTCGAGACCTCGTGCGCCTGGCCCCAGATCGGGAACATAGACACCCGCATACTCAACCATGAAATCTTCGTGGCGACGGCGTCGGATTTCCTCTCGGAATGTCCGGATGTCGGCATCGGAAAAGCGCAGGCTGCCTACCACCTGATCAAATGACTTGCCCTGAAAGTCGTCAATGATCGCATGCGGCCGGATGTCGCCGACGTCAATGATATGCCAGACTGAGTGTTCTTTCACCCCGAGCTGCTCAGCGAATTCACTGAGCGAGTAGGTTTTGTCTGGCTCTGAACCATGGGATATGCGCATTGCTATCGCCATTCTGACGGCCATCCTCGCTTGCTCGCCGCCGTCGCGATCATCTGGCCACGGCAGCTGATACGCCCACGCGGTGATCGCCTCGACGGTGCGCTGATGTCCCATGGGGTGGTGATCGACAAACGATTTAGCCCATGCGTCGATGTCGTCGCGATGCTCGCGCTGGATCGAGTGGAAAAGTTCGATCCAAGCTTGGTCGCGGTCGGAGAAAAAACCCGTTCGGAATTCAGTCAGAACGTCGTCGTATGGCTTGGCAGCAGCGCGCGCTGCTTCGATGCGCTGCCGAGCTGCATCCATCATGGCGATCTTCAGGGCCTTCTCTTCCCCGGTCATTTTGCTGCCTTCCTCGCCTGCCACTCCCGGAAATGTCGGTCGCAGCACGTCCAATACCAACCGCACAAAACCCTCAGCTCCCCCTCATCACCGCACTCCTCGCAAGTATGAGCAGCGCGCCCAATCACCTGCTCTTTAACGATGCCAATCATTTCTTGAGCAGCGGAAGGCTCCGGCGGATCGATATCGTCGACCCACTCCATAAAGCCGTCGACATCCGGTCGCTCGAATGGCGCTGGGCGTGTGTAAATGCGCAACTCGCCGAATTTTTCCTTGACCTGCGTGACGTACCAGCGGCCAACCTCATCGTTATGGCGCAACACCCCTTCGAGCTGTTCGCAAAAATCGGTCAAAAGGTGCCACCAACCGGGACCGATGGTGATCAAATAGCGCCATTCCTGCTCAGAATTATTCGGATCGAAGAGGTCGGCATAGCGCTCGCGGACGAAAGCGACGTACTCGTCATGCGTCATCGGCAGGGTCCTCCTTGTTGGCTGCCAAGCTCGCTTGATCCGACTGCCATTCCGCATGCTTAATGACGTCCTTGACCTCGAATTGAGATGCTGGATCGGCTTGGTTACAGCGGGCGCTCAGGAAAAGCTGCCCCTCGGATTCCTCCACTTTGGTGACATAGACCTTGCCCGCCAGGCCACGCTCATCGACGATTTGTTTGATGTCATAGAGAGCTTGGCGAAGGATCGGAAAGTTGCGGTCGCTAACGGATAACGACACTCGCGAGTGCTCTGTGAAGAGCACAGCCATCTCTTCACGGAAACGGAGGCGCTCCTCGTATGCTTCGACCTTTACAGTCAGCCTCTCCCGTGCAATCGAGCCATGCTCCTCACACAAAAACAAAGTCATCCGCCCGATCTGACACGCCGTTCCTGGATGACCGCATTTCTCGCAGGTCACTTTGACGGCCGAACCGAATGCAGAAAATGCCTCAAGGCATGCAAACGCACAGCCATCGCTCCACTGATCAGGAGGCAAGAGCGGAGATGCAAAAGCGACAGCACCAGAGGTTGACGTCCGCTCAACGCGGAGCGCAACCCATGTCGCAACGTTAGGGTAAACTGGATCGACCAGCGACAGCTGGCGCATGGCTTGCAGCATATCAACGAGAGGTCCGATCCAACCGTTAGGCAGGCTGTCCATGCTCTCGTGATAGTAATGATCAAAGGTCTGCAGGAATTCGATCTGATCAGGGGTCATGCCACCACCTCCGCATCCCGCATGGCTGCCGTGAGCGCCTGAAACGTAGCGGGCGCATATCCCAAATCCGGGCAATCGACTCCACAGTCTCGCGACCGGCCGTGCGGCGGCAAGCGACCGTGAGAGTGCCCGTAAAGATGCCAGGAACCATGAATGCTGGCATTCCAGGTACGGCATGCGTAATGCGACAGGATCACCCGCTCGCCATTTTGCTTACATTCGGCGTAGTGGGTAGGCGGCTGGTCCCAAGCGAGGCTGGCGATGGACTTGCGAACGTTGCCCTTATGGTCAATGTCATGGTTGCCAAGCACCAGACGTTTGCGACCCCTCAGCTGGGAGAAGATCGACGCAGTGCGTTCGGCATCGTAATACGAAAAATCACCCAGCATCCAGACGATGTCTTGATCCTTCACCGTCGCGTTGTGAGCGTCGATCAGGTGATAGTCCATCTCGTCCGTCGATGCGAACGGGCGGCTCTGGAGCATCTTTGCATGACCGAAATGCTGGTCCGCCGTAAAAAACTTCTGGGTGAACGCCACAGCTAGGTCCTTTCCTAAACATACAAAAACAATCCGGACCGATCAGGTGATCGGCAGAGCGCGGCTCATAGATTGTGTATGTTCAGGACCTGCATGTTCTTTGTGCCTTCTTGGAATGGCAGTTGGCGATGCGTTGAAGATAGTCGGTACCGCGCATAATGTAAAGCGGTACCTTTTCAATGCGTTACGAGACCGTGGGAAACTAGATAATGAAAGTTTGGGATGATTTCGCCCGTTTCCTCGTCACGGCGGGTAGGAGCAGGACCATCAACGTCCTGCCTGCGAGGCATCAGTTTTCCATTAATCGGCGACCGGTCTAGCTTGTCCTTCTGCGCGAACGTCGCTTTCATGATTTTCTCGATTTTCTTCCAGTCGTGATCGAACACCGCTTGGCAGACGTTCTTTGCGGTCCAGCGCATGCGGACTGGGTGAGCCTTTGACATCAAACCCATCGCCTTGGCCAAGCCACCAAGATTGACACCATGAAGGGCAGCTGCAGCTCTGACAGCTTCCCAGACACCTGGGGTAGACGTCAGCGTTTCGGCCAAGTTCGAAACACTTACGGAAAGCTTGGAAGCATAGGGAGATGAAAGGTTAGTCGCGACCCTTTCGATGGTGGCGACTAGATTGTAGATGGAATGGCGAAGGATGCCATCTGACGGCACAGGTCTATTCTTTGCCGACGGAGGACGAATTTCATGACGTGCAGGCACACCCATCCGGTGGATATCGCGCGGGGTGCTGATCGCCCAGTGCTCGAAAATCCTGTCGACGCCAACACGCGGATCGTCGAGGGCGGCGAAAATGTCATGGCCACACAGGTGATGTGAGACCATTCGATCCGGGTCGGCTGTGATCGCGTCGAGCATTGTTCTCCAGTGGAGAGCTAGCTGTCGCGGGCGATTCGAATTTTCCTTTGCGATGTCCGATCTGTGATAAAAATTGGGCTTCCTCAAAACTTGCGCTGCTCGTGTGACGGCGGCTAAAGACGGCAAATACTCAGGCGGATGGATAGGGTCAGGCATCGTCACATCCGTCTGAACCTCGCTCTTCGTTCTAAGCTTTTTTCGTGCAAGCAGGTCGACGCCGCTCAACTCGAAATTATGTTTACGACGAACCTCGAAAACCAGTGGCTTCAGCGGGGAGCCCCGTTTATTTTTGTCGCGCTCTAGCGGCTTCAGGTAAACGCAGAATTCTTGCACGCAGATGCTTATGTCCTGCAAAGCGGGCTCTACGCAGCGCTTCAGAAAGAGTGTCGCATTGAATGGTTTCCGCCGCGCGTGTGACCAGCCGATCTTTACCGCAAGTTTCTGCGCATCAATCTCCAGCGGTCTGATGTAGCCGTCGTCGTGCCCAGCCTTAACAGCTAGGAGCTGGTAAATGGCGTTGGTGTATTTGCAGGTAAACTGACTGATGGCGTGCAGACTGACCCAGGTATACGGCTTGGGCTGGAGGAAAACCTCTCTGACGACGGGTGGAATTTTGAAGTGGAGGACCGAGCTGCCTCGGTCGATAAGTCCCTTCAGCTCCCTCTTCATGTTCTTCGGCAAGTCCGATTCGACTTCGAAACCGAGAAGAGGAACTGCTCCGGTGTAGCGTTTACGTTTTGCCACGTCGCGTACATCGTATTGGACTTGGGTGGATGCCACTCTGACGAGGGCATCGATCAGTCGCTCGACGGAATCGGTCTGTAGGAAATCCATCAGGATTTCTGCCTTGATCGAATGGTGCGCATTCGCCATGCCGCCGTCTTTTGCAATGGCAAGTAGCGCCTCATACAAAGCCATATCCTTTGCGGAGGCCCTGTTTTCGAGCACAACTTCAGCGCTCTCTATGAGTATCGATGGCTTTGCAAACTGCGGTCGTTGTTTGTCCATCTCCTTAATCGAAGAGATCGCAGCCATTAGATCGGCGGCGCGGATGCCTTTTCTTTTTGCTGCTCGTTCCAGTAGTGTGTCGTTGTCGGTCGGTTTCCAGATGTCCAGTTGCATGTTAGGCGTCTCAGTCTCGGTATGAACATGCTCACCCGGTCGGCCGACTTCGCAAAGCGTTTTCTACTAACAAGCTGCGATTTTTTTGACGCTGTTCGTTGGATGATAAATCCGCCGCAGAGACATCTTCTTACAGTTTGTTAGCAAAAGAACTTGCTAGAGTCCTTATTTCCCAGGCGATCCAGCGTTTTTTGCTACCCGGATACTCTATAAATTTTACTAGGACTGCGTCGCATGCCTGGGGGAATTTGTAGAGTATGGGTTAGTTCTAGCTAGGACAGGGCTTTGAATGAGGAATCGGAAAATCCAAGTCATCCATTTCCTTCTTCAAGACGAGAAATGGAAAAGATAAAGAAGAAGTTCACCCTCCTCTCCCAGCCTCGTTCCAGGCCCAACGCAAAATCATTTTGACGCGTCAAAATATTCTCATTCTCCAGAACGCCTGCAGTTTGTTAGTAAATCATCGCCGAAAAAGCTTTTGGAAACATGCATTTATCCAATTTTCGCTACCCGGATACTCTATAAATTTTACTAAGGACTGCGTCGCAGGCCGTGTAGGATTTGTAGAGTATGGGTTAGTTCAGAGCTATGACTAGGTTTTTGAAAAAGGAATCGAAAATATCCAAATTCTTTGTTTCTTTCCTCATCTTCAAAAATTTTGATGAAGCCAAGATTGTTT
>NZ_JBYOLC010000023.1:0-50856 GCF_057798995.1 Shinella sp. 20P9.1.1 | reverse complement strand
CAAGTTGTCACAGATCCTGATCAATCTTGTCGGAAATGCTGTGAAGTTTACGGAGATCGGCGAGATTGTTGTCTCAGTGGACCTTGGTGGAGAGGTCGAGAAGCCGATGCTTGTCATTGGGGTGCGCGATACCGGCATCGGGCTCGGTCTAGAGCAGATGTCCAGCCTGTTCAAACCTTTCTCCCAGGCCGATACCCGCATATCGCGCCGATATGGCGGGACAGGTCTTGGGTTATCGATCTGCAAGCAGCTTGTCGAGCAGATGGGCGGCAGGATCGGCGCGGAAAGCAAGCCGGGTCAGGGAAGTACCTTTCGCCTTGCCATTCCGTTGCGTATCGCGAGCGAGGATCGATCTGGCATCGTTTCGCCGACAACGATGGGCGACCGCCATGTCCTGATCGTCGACGACAGCGCCAGCGCACGTGAAGCACTAGCCGACATCGTGACATCCTTCGGCATGACGGCGACCTGTGTCACTGGCGGCGCGGAAGCTCTCGAAGCGCTACGCCTTGCGTCTGTCGCAGCGCGCTCATTCGACCTCTTGTTGATGGACTGGCGCATGCCGGGCATGGACGGACTGGAGGTGGCTCGTCGCATTCGTTCTGACGAGCAGATCCGGCGCCTCCCCGCGATCCTGATGGTAACGGCTTTTGCCCGCGAGGAAATCATCAGCCAGGTCGATGCGTTGGACTTGCAAGGGCTGTTGATTAAACCGGTGACGCATTCGATGATGTTCAACGCGCTTCAGCACGCGCTCGGCTCGACCGAGTTAGGCACGATCCAGTCGGCACGTCGGACGCGCGTTAAACTGGCGGCTGCCGAAGTACTGGCCGGCCGCCGGGTTCTGGTCGTCGATGACAACGCTCTCAACCGGGAGGTCGCCGAGGATTTTCTCAAGCTTGCCGGTATAGTCGTAGACACAGCGACAAGCGGTGCGGAGGCGTTGGAGCAGCTCGATCGCGCGTCGTATGATGCGATACTCATGGATATGCATATGCCTGATATGGACGGGCTCGAGACAACCCGTCGGATACACGCCAATCCCGACTGGTCGTCATTACCGGTGATTGCGTGTACCGCACAGGCCCGCTTGGAAGATCGTGATGCTGTAATCGCGGCTGGCATGGTCGCGCATGTTACAAAGCCGATCAACGAGACCGTGCTGTACGGAACGCTTGCCGCGATATTCTCGGGACAGAGTGCTCGAGTGGACGAGAGATCGTCAGGTATCACCGACAATCTGTCATCTAAACAGCTTGATGCAGAACCGATCGATCTCAACCTTGCCTTTGAACGCCTATTTGGCCAAAGGGGCAGACTGGATCGCCTATTACGCGGGTTTCTTCGTGATTTTGCCGACATGCCGGTAAGGCTTCGACGCGCCGCCGATCATGAAAACTGGCCGGAGCTTTCAGAGCTCGTTCATCTAATCAAAGGGAGTGCCAGCTATCTCGGGGCGCAGTCGCTAACAGATGCCGCGCAGGATATCGAGCAGGCGAACCTCGACAACAACAGTCCTGCAATGTTTGCATCGCTTCAGGTGTTTATCACAAGTCTTGAGGCTGTGCTGGCCCGTGTCGAGGAAGCCTGTTTCAGCATGTCTACATCATTGCCCGCCGCTCCTGCAACTCCATGGACAGAAGCAAAAACACTCGCGGACCGGATCGGGCCCCTTCTTGAGCGCGGCGATTATGCCGCCAGCAGTCTGCTGCTGGAACTGTCGGGATATATGGAGGGTAGCGAACTGGCACCGCTGGTGGAAGAGGTTCGGACATATTTCGACGACGTCGAACTCGGCAAAGCTTTGGACGCGCACCGGCGCCTCCAGGCCATGCTTTTAGGGATGGAAAAGGAACAGACGACATGAGCGAGATCACCCGACCTACTGTACTCGTTGTGGACGATGAAAGGATCAACCGCACTCTCCTTGCCGAGTTGTTGCACGACGAATGCCGGGTCATCGTGGCCAAGGATGGTGCTTCCGCATTGCATAGGCTAGGCCAAGAAAAGATCTCGCTCATTCTTCTCGATGCGAGGATGCCGGACATGGACGGTTATGAAGTACTACGCCGCCTGATGGCTGACGAAACCAGCAGAGACATCGGCGTCATCTTCGTCACCGGTCAGGCGGATGAAGAGGACGAAGAGCGCGGTCTGAGACTTGGCGCTGTGGACTACATTACCAAGCCGATACGCCCGCTCCTCGTCAAAGCGCGTGTGCGCAACCACCTGAAGCTGGCCCGACAGCGCGAGGAACTCGAGCAACTGACCCTCCGTGACGGGCTGACCGGTATCACCAACCGCAGAGGTTTCGATCAGGCTTTCCGCCTTGCGTGCCACAAGGCGGTCATAACGGGCGAGGCGCTAGGCCTGGGAATGATCGACGTAGACCACTTCAAACTCTACAATGACCATTATGGCCATGCCGCCGGAGACGAGACGCTTCGACGGGTCGCTAGCGTTCTTGCCGGCGTTGCGCAACGATCGTCAGACATTGTCGCCCGTTACGGAGGCGAGGAATTCGCACTGGTGACGCAGCGTGCCGCCGACTTGCCCGCCCTGCTGGAGAGCGCCCGAGCCGATCTCGAAGCGATGGAGATTGCCCATACGACATCAACGACAACCAGTTCGGTAACCATCAGCTGCGGCGGTGTGATTGCCGCGGGCGCGGGCGCGAAACAACCGGAAGCCCTACTACAGCATGCCGATGGGGCACTCTATGATGCCAAACGTCAGGGGCGAAACCGGATTGTGATACGAGACATGCGGGTCACCGGCCTTGTGTCGCAGGCTTATCGAGCATAGCGTGGAGGTGTTGATGGCACGATCCGAGCACCGAATGTCGGGTAGCAGATGTGGATCACAAGCCTATGGCGGTGCTCTAGTCCTGCAAACAGAAGATTACGGATACCGGAGACAACGAAACACTTCAAGAGGCACAAGCGCGCAGATCGCTCGATCCAGTGCGGCCGAGATGGCACCATGAGCGCATCACGTCCGACTATCCTCATCGTCGATGACGATCGTTTGAGCCGCACCATCCTCGCCGAGCTCCTACAGGATGAATACACCGTCCTGGTGGCTAGGGACGGGCCGGGCGCACTGGAGCAGGCTCGCCGCCATGCGACGGAGATCGTGCTCATCCTTCTTGATATCTCCATGCCTGGAATGGACGGCTATGAGGTGTTGTCTACTTTAAAATCTGACAAACAAACAGCAGAGATGATGGTGGTCTTCATCACTGCACAAATCTCGGCAGCCGATGAGGAACATGGCCTGAAGCTTGGGGCGGTCGATTACGTCCACAAGCCGATCCGGCCGGCGATCGTCGGCAGGCGTGTACGTAACCTCGTCGATCTCGCCCTTAAGAACCGCTCACTGACGCGGCTCGTCCATCTGGCGGGTTTTGGCGAAGGCATCATGCTTGTCGATCAGAACGAAGGCATCGTCTGGGCGAATGAGAAAGCTCTCGCCGTTCACAATGTCGCAACGCTAGAAGAACTCGGGCAGACGCCGGAAGGATATCAGGACCGGTTCTGGCTTCGAAGCCTTGATGGTAACGACTTGAGCTTTGAGCGGTATCCTCTCAAGCTCCTGCTTGGAGGGGAGTTCATTGACAGCATAACAGTGGAGGTGCGACGGAGAGGGAGCACAACCGAGGGTAGCTGGAGCTGCATTCACGAAGTGCGAGGGCAGAGTCTCGTGGATGCGCAGGGATATAGAACCTCCTTCGCACTTGTCATCCTCGATGTCACGGAGCGCGTCAGAGCTGAGAAGCGTTTCGAACAAGCCTTCGAAACAGACCTTGCTCCTGCTGTCATCTGTAGGCTTTCTGATCTGCATTACGTGAGAGTCAACCTTAGTTTCCTTCATATGACAGGGCTGGCACACAAGGACGTCGTCCACCGATCCATCTATGACCTGGATGTTCTGGAGAATGCGCCTAACAAGCATGAAGCCATAGCGAACCTGCGCGCGGGCCGCCCGATCGCGCAAACCGAGGCCACGCTACATATCGGTGAGAGTGTTCGAGCCGTTATCGTCGCTGGCGAGCCGATCGACGTTGGCGGTGACCGGTGCATGTTGTTCACCTTCACCGATATCGAGCCGCGCCGAAAAGCTGAGGTCTCCCTGCGCCAGAGTGAGGAGCGATTTTCGCAGGCCTTTCGTCTGATGCCAATTCCCACGATGCTAGTGATGCGCAACAGCTTTCAATTTCTGGATGTTAATGACGCTTTCGTTTCGGCCTTCGGCTATGCCGAAACGGACGTAACGTCGCGGCCTGGCGCCGCGTTGCGGCTATGGTCCGACCCTCGCGCAGCCCACCGGATCGAGAGCCAACTTGAAAAAGTCGGCAGTTTGCGGAACATTGAGGTTCAGCTTACCACCGTTCGGGGGGAAACCCTAGACTGCTTGCTCTCGGCCGTGACTATGCCGATTGAAAGGGAGAAATGTGCTTTGATGGTGGTCCAGGATGTCAGCGAACGCAAACGCACGGAGGCCGAACTGATGGCCGCCATTGAGACTGTTATGCAAGATACGTCATGGTTCAGCCGTAGCGTCATTGAGAAACTCGCTAACCTACGGTCGGGAACCAGCACCCGAGCGCATGTTCGGGAACTCGCGAATCTAACAGATCGCGAGCTCGAAATCCTCGCGATGATGTGCCGCGGGCTAAGCGATAGCGATATCGTCAAGGAGCTGCGCCTGACCCGAAATACCGTCCGCAATCATGTCGCTCGAATCTATAGCAAGGCAGACGTTCATAGCCGCGCTGCTGCGGTTGTCTGGGCGCGGGAGCGAGGGTTTACGGGAGCGGATTACAGGCCTGCGCGTGTAGCGCGATGAGCTCAGCTTAGGGTGTATGTCATTCGAACCGGTCAACTCGTCAACCGGCCCAGAATAATGGCTCGCGTGTGTTCAACGAGAACTTCCAGGTCAACGGACTTTACAAGGTCGAGGTCATCCATCGGCGAGGACCGTGGCGAAACTTCGAAGCCGTGGAGTTCGCCACGCTGGAAGGGGTAGATTGGTTCAACAACCGCCGCCTTCTGGAGCCAATCGGCAACATACCGCCAGCCGAGGCCGAAGAACGATACTATGCCATGCTGGACGCGCAAGCCATGGCCGCATAACTTAAGCCAAACGGTCTCCGGTTAAGCCGGGGCGGTTCAAACCGCGCGGAATCATCGACCGCAGATCGGAAATTTAAGGCGATGACCGCCTGATGCCAGGCATCGACATCAATAGCCTGCACACCGCGTCGTTCTTACACCGAAACGGGCGCACAAGCTTCTCGGCGATATGTGTGGGCGCAGCCGAAATCTTCTGGATCTTAATCAATCAGTCGTGAGTCTCGTTGACCCCGGTATGTAAGATTTAAGGAACCAAAGCGTCTGGAATAGCCCTACAGTTCGCGCAACAGGAAATCGTAGAACCTCGGATCGTCGGCGCGCGAGACATTGATGCGGATGCCTCTCGCAAATTGGCTTTGCTTGTCGATGCAGAAGACGCTGCCCGGAGCGATGAGGATGCTTTCCTTCGCGCCCTCGCGGGCTAGGTCTATGTCACTGATCCCGGTCGGTAGCATGAGATACTGGTAGAAGCCCCCGACCGCTTGGGAGAAGGTGTGCCAGCCGGCCTGATGCAGCCGCCCCTGCACGCTTTCCGACGCCGCTTCGATCCTCTGCCAGAGGCGCTTCAGGTGTCGCTCGTAGTGCCCGTCCGCCATCAACCGGTGCAACAGGCGCTCGACATGGCCCGAACTGTTGACGGTCGTCAGCATCTTCAACTGCGCCAGCGAGGCGATCTGCTCCCTGTGCGCGACGATGTAGCCGGAGCGCAGGCTGGCTGACAGCGTCTTGGCAAATGTCCCGATGGAGATGACGCTGCCCAACTGGTCAAGCGTTGCCAGCCGGTGCGTCGAGGCCAGCGGAAGATCGGCAAAAGGATCGTCCTCGACGATGGTCAGATTGTGCAGGCCGGCGGCGGTCAGGATCGCATGCGCCACCGGAAGCGTGATCGATCCGCCGGTCGGATTATGCCCAAGCGACTGCGTGAAGAACAGCTTCGGCCGCTCGCTCGCAAGCTTGGCTGTGAAATCGGCGACATCGGGACCTTCCGGTGTCCGGCGAACGCCGACCATCCGGACCTGTGCCAGCGCGAGCTTGGCGAAGAGCGGATAGTAGCCGGGATCATCGACCAGCACCGTGTCGCCCGCCGAAAGCAGGCCGCGGATCACCAGGTCGAGCGCGTGGTTCGCGCCGAAGGTCATCAGGACGTTGTCTTCCCGCGCCTCGATCTGCTGGGCGGCAAGGCGCCGGACAATCTGCTGCCGCAGCGGCAGAAAACCCAGGGCCGAGCCATAGGCATCCGCATCAGCCGGCAGTGCCCGGCCATAGGAGCCGAGGTGACGCTTGATTTCCGACTGTTCCGTCCAGGATGCCGGCGGCCGCCCGTCTCCGACGCGGATCTCGAAGCTCTGTTCGAGTTGGGCACTGAGTAGCGAGGCGATGTCGACCGCTTCGGCAACGTGTTTTGGACGATGCCGTCCATCGATGTCGGGGGCCTGCAGGACGACGAAGCCGGATCCCCTCCGCACCGCGACCAGCCCCGCGGCGACGAGACGGTCATAAGCCTCGACGATCGTGTTCTTGGAAACGCCTATGGCCTCCGCCGCCTTGCGGATGGCCAAAAGCCGCGTGCCGGCCGGCCGGCTGCCGGAGACGATCTCCTCCCGCAGCCGCAAGACAACCGAATCCACCAGGGAAGTCCCTCGGCTGTTCAATCCACCTGTGGCTGTCACGATGCTCTCCGATGGGTACAATTGCGGACAATTTTTTTTAACTGTACCTTTTCATCACGGTAGCAAAATGGCCATAAGCCTTACAAGAGGTTTTGAATTACGCATGGGAGGCGGCCTTGGCCGACGTGAACAGGGGTGCATCGCGCCCGTCCATCAACTCGCGCCTGGAAAACATGCGCAACCTTTCGCCTGCCGAGCGGCTAGCCAAGGTTGCCGACGCAGTGTCGCTTGCCGACGCCGACAAGAATGTCTTCAGCCACGCCGGATTGCCCCTCGCCCTTGCCAACGGCATGATCGAAAACGTCATCGGCACGTTCGAGCTGCCGATCGGCATCGCCACCAACTTCACGATCAATGGCCGCGACTATCTGGTCCCGATGGCGGTAGAAGAACCCTCCGTCGTCGCCGCCGCCTCCTATATGGCGCGCATCGCCCGCAAGTGCGGCGGCTTCCAGACGTCGAGCACGGGGCCGATCATGCGTGCCCAGGTACAGGTGCTGGAGGTTCCGGACCCGCATGGCGCAAGGGCAAGGGTGCTGCGCGAACGCGAAGCGATCATGGCCGCCGCGAACGCCCGCGACAAGGTGCTGATCTCGCTTGGCGGCGGCTGCCGCGATATCGAGGTCCACGTTTTCGAGGATACGCTTGTCGGCTCGATGATCGCCGTGCACCTGCTTGTCGACGTGCGTGACGCGATGGGGGCCAACACCGTCAACACCATGGCTGAGACCGTGGCACCGCTCATCGAGACGATCACTGGCGGTGTCGTGCGCCTGCGCATCCTGTCCAACTATGCAGATCTCAGGCTGGCGCGCGCCATGGTGTCGCTGAAGCCGGATGCGCTGAAGACCGAGGACTATTCCGGCGAACGCATCGCACGCGGCATCGTCGAGGCCTGCGCCTTCGCCCTCGTCGATCCCTATCGCGCCGCCACCCACAACAAGGGCATCATGAACGGCATCGACCCCGTGGTGGTCGCCACCGGCAACGACTGGCGGGCCATCGAAGCCGGCGCCCATGTCTGGGCGGCCCGGTCAGGTCGCTATACGTCGCTGACGCGGTGGGAGATGGACAAGAAGGGCGACCTCGTCGGCACGCTGGAAATGCCGATGGCGCTCGGCCTTGTCGGCGGCGCGACGAAGACCCATCCCGCCGCCCGCGCGGCGCTGAAGATCCTCAGCGTCGAAACCGCGCAGGAACTGGCGGAAGTCACAGTCGCCGTTGGCCTCGCCCAGAACATGGCGGCCCTTCGCGCGCTGGCGACCGAAGGTATACAGAAGGGGCACATGGCACTGCATGCGCGCAACATCGCCATCGTGGCGGGTGCCGCGGGCGACGAGATCGAAACGATTGCTACGGTGCTTGCCGCCAACCACGATGTCCGCGTCGATACCGCCAAGGAAATGCTGGACGTGCTCCGCACCGGCAAGAGCTGAGTCCGATGAACACACCCGCCGCCCGTGATGACACCCGCCTGCGACTGCGCCTCCTGCGCAGCCAGGAAGGCATCGTTTTCGTACTGGCGCTGCTTGCCTTCGTGCTCTTTTCGATTCTGCTCCCCAGCTTCCTCAGCCCCGGCAACCTACTCGTGCTCGTCCGCAGCGTCTCCATCCTTGGCCTTCTCGCCCTCGGCATGGCGCTGGTGGTGATCGCGCGAGGCATCGACGTGTCGATGATCGCCATCATGGTCGTTTCGGTGTCCTGGGCCTTCGTCATCACGCGGGCCGGTTATTCCTTCGAACTTTCGCTTCTGGTCGGGGCAGGTTTCGCCATCCTCGCCGGCATCATGATCGGCGCGCTGATCACCTTTGGTGACGTCCCGCCGATTTTCGCGACGCTTGCGGCCGGCTCGGTGATCTACGGCACGGGACGGACCTTCTTCTTCACGCTCGAAATGCAGAACGTGCCGCCGGATACGGACTGGTTCGGCGTGATCGGCCAGGGCAGCGTGCTCGGCATTCCCGTCACGATCATCGCCTTCGCCGTGCTGGCAGCACTGTTCCATTTTCTGCTGACCTACACGCGCTTCGGCTGGATGGTCTACGCCATGGGCAACAACCCGAACGCCGCGCGCGTCACCGGCATAGCTTTCCGGCCCATGGTGCTGGCGCAATACGCCATCAGCGCCTTCGTCGCCTTTATCGCCGGCCTGATCCTGTCGTCCTCGGCGGCCGCCATCAATGCCCGGCTTTTCAATTCGACGATGATCTACGACATTCTGCTCGTCGTCGTTCTCGGCGGCATCGGCCTCAATGGCGGCCACGGCAGCGTGCGCAACGTCATTCTCGGCACCGTCTTCGTCGGCATCCTGCTCAACGGCATGACGATCATGAACATCGACTACACGATCCAGAACCTCGTCAAGGGCGTCGTCCTGCTGCTCGCGATCATCGCCGATTCCATCGTCAACCCGCGCGACGAACAGACGTCGCAACAGGGAGACCTGTAACCGCATCACGAACCGTGTTCGAACTGGGAGGAGAACATGAAACCCGCATTCCTGAAGACAATGGCGCTCGCAGGCGCCGTTCTGGCCGTCGGCGCCTCGTCATTGACGGCGCAGGACAAGGGCCTCGAAAATCCCCGCAGCACGAGCTTTCACAGCGTGCTGAAGGACAAGAAAGTCGCTTTCGTGCCGCTTTCCATGGGCTTCGACCTTACCGAGGGCTGGGCCGCGCAGATGCGCAAACAGGCCGATCGCCTCGGCTACAGTTTCGAAATTCGCGATCCCGCCTGGAGCACGGATGCCGGCACCAAGGCCATCCAGTCGCTGATCTCGGAAAAACCCGACCTGATGGTCATCCATAACCCCGACATCCAGTCCTATGCCCGCCTTCTCAAGCAGGCGCAGGCGGCCGGCATCAAGATCGTCCAGATCAACCTCGAATCCAACACCACGACCGATTCCTACGTCGGTGCGGACTGGACCGAAATCGGCCGCAAGGCCGCCGAAGCGGTCGTGGCGAAATGCGATGCCGGCAAGGGCGTTTCCACCAAGGTGGCGATCGACACGGGTGTGCCGACGGCGGCCTCCGACGTCTTCCAGCTCGACGGCATCTACAAGGTGCTGGAGGCGCATCCGGATATCCAGGTCGTTTCCCAGCAGGCGACGGAATACAATCCCGAAAAAGCCCGCTCGATCATGTCGACGGTGCTGCAGCAGCATCCGGACCTGTGCGGCGCCATCGGCATCTGGGACAACCAGGACACCGGCACGGCATCCGCGATCAAGGAAGCGGGCAAGAGCGATCAGGTCTTCCTCGTCACGTCAGGCGGCGGCAACCGCGTAGGCTGCGAGAACGTCGAGAAGGGCCTCTTCAACCTCTACATAAGCTACAACGTTCCCTTGCAGGGTGACCTGCTGAACCAGGAAATCGTGCGCCTGCTGACCTCCGAAAGCCCGGCGGGTGAAATCAAGACTATGTATTTCAATCCGCTTACCCTGATCACCAAGGCCAATGTCAACCAGCGCAATTGCTGGACGCTGGAAGAACTGAACTGAGGTGACGCAGGCCATGACGAACAGCAACGCGCTGACCCGCCTGCGCTACAGATATTTCTCCGGCCGTCTGGTCGGAGAAATCCTGTCCAAGAGCTGGATCGACAGCGCAATTCCCGTCGCCGCCCTCCTGGTGGTGACGATCATCATGGCCTCGCTCATCCCCGGCCTGTACAATGCCGCCTATCTGTCGGATCTTTCCCGCCAGCTTGCCGAATTCGGCCTGATCGCATTGGCGTTGACCATCGTGATCATGTCCGGCGGGATCGATCTTTCCGTCGGTTCGATGTTTGCGCTCTGCGTGCTTGCCGCACTCGTCGGCATGAATGTGCTTGGCCTCCCCTTCCCGGCAGCGCTTGCCATGACGCTCGCGACGGGCCTTGCCTGCGGCCTGCTGAACGGTGTCCTGATCGGTTATCTCAGGCTTCGCGCCTTCATCACCACGCTGGTGACGCTCGTCATCTATCGCGCGATCTACGACATCATCTTCCCGCGGCTTGCCAGCGCGATCGTCGGCAGCATGCCGGAATCGCCCGCCTGGGATTATCTCGGCTTCGGCGATTTCTACGGAATAGCGGTTTCCTTCCTGATTTTCGCGATCATCGCCGTGCTCATCCATATAGCCCTGTCGCGGCTCAGGCCTGGTTGGCGGCTGCGTGCCGTGGGCGGTGCGCGCAAATCCGCCTATAATGCCGGCATCGACGTCAAGCGCACGGTCTGCATGGCCTATGTGTCATCAGGCATCCTGACGGCGATCGCCGCCTTTCTCTTCGCAGCACGGCTCAGCAGCACGGGCGCCGATACCGGTATCGGCCTCGAGATCCAGGTCCTGACCGCTGTCGTGCTGGGGGGCGTCTCATTGGGTGGCGGGCGCGGATCGGTTGGAAGCGCCATCATCGGCGCCATCCTCGTGCTGGTCCTGACCAACGGCCTGATCCGCCTCTCGACACCCGGCTCCGTCAATCAGTTCCTGCTTGGCCTGATCCTCATTCTCGCCGTGCTGTTCGATGCGAAGTGGGTCAAGAACCGAAGCAAGATCCTCAGCAAGGTCTATGTTTCTCCGACCTATCTAGAGCTGCCGAAACGCGCGCCCTCTGCGGATGCACCGTTTGCGCTCAACAACCGGCTCGCCGACGTCGAGACCATCGGCGTCGGTGATGTCGAGGGGCCGGAGGACGTGGTCCTCGACCGTGACGACAATCTCTATACGGGCACGCGTCACGGCACGATCGTCCGCTTTCTCGCGCCGGATTACACGAAGAGCGAAGTCTTCGCGCGCATCGGCGGACATCCGCTCGGCCTTGCCTTCGCCGAAAACGGCGATCTCGTCACCTGCGTCGGCGGCATGGGTGTCTACAAGGTCAGCCCGGCGGGTGAGGTGTCGCGTGTCACGGACGAGACCAATCGCAGCTGGCTGTCGATCATCGACGATTCCCGCCTGCGCCTTCCCGACGATCTCGACGTGGCACCTGATGGCCGCATCTTCTTCAGCGAAGCGACGATCCGCTACGAGATGGCAGACTGGGTTGTGGACGCACTGGAAGGGCGCGGAAACGGCCGCCTGATCTGCCATGATCCGGCCACCGGCAGGACCCGCACGTTGCTGCGCGGCCTAATCTTCCCGAACGGCATCACCATCTGCCGCGATGGCCAGTCGCTCCTCTTCGCCGAGACATGGGCGTGCCGGATTTCACGCTACTGGTTCGACGGCCCCAACAAGGGCAAGCGCGAAACCCTGGTCGCCAACCTGCCCGGCTATCCTGACAACATAAACCGCGGCTCTGACGGCACCTACTGGATCGCTCTCCTCGGCACCCGGACACCGACCTTCGATCTCGCCATGCGGGAACCGGCCTTCCGCCGCCGCATGGCGCGACGCATCGCGGCGGACGAATGGCTCTTCCCGAACGTCAATCGCGGCTGTGTCGTGCAGGTCTCAGAAAACGGCGACATTCTCGATGTTCTCTGGGACGAGGCAGGCGAGAACCACCCGTCGATAACCTCGACCTGCGAGCACAAGGGTTATCTCTATCTCGGTGGCGTCTCCAACAACCGCATCGGGCGCATCCGTCTGCCGAAGGCCAGTCCGGACTGGACCGCACGCAAGGATTATTGGGGGAACGACTGATGGGTATTTTCTCCCGGATCGCCACTTTTCTGGGCCGTAGCGAAGAGGATGCCCTGAGCATCCCGCCGATGGACGGCGTCTTCAAGCCCAACACCCATCTGGATACGGCAGAGCGCGTGCTGGACGTGCCCGCCATCGACAACCTCGTGGCTTCCGTCGATGGCAATCTGTTTTGCTCGAGCGGCAACCACCTTCTTCGCATACACCTCAAAGGTCGGATGGCCAGTCTCGTTCACGCATTCGACGGTCCGATCAGCATGATCGCCCCTCGTCCCACCGGCGGTTTCGCCATTGGGGTGGAGGGAACGGGCCTCGTGATTTTGGACGAAGGCGGCAACACGCACGCGGCAGGCCTGCCGCCTGAATACGCCTCCTGCCTTGCGGCCGGGCTTTTCGAGGACGACGACACGCTGCTGCTCGCCATCGGCTCGCGCCGGAATGCGCTGTCGGACTGGAAGCGCGACCTGATGAGTCATGGCGCAAGTGGCCTCATTCTCCGCTACTCGATCAACAGGGGGGAAAGCCTCATCCTGGCAGATGGCCTTGCTTTTCCTTACGGCCTGGCAAAACGGCCCGAAGGGACCATCGCCGCGACGGAAAGCTGGCGCCATCGCATTATCTCGGTAGCGCCGGGTGCTGCGCGCCCCGCGGCCGTTTTGCGTGATCTGCCCGCCTACCCCGCCCGGCTCGCGCCGGCCCAAGGCGGCGGTTACTGGCTTGCGCTTTTCGCGCCACGGCGGCAATTGACGGAACTGGTGCTGCGCGAGGACGGCTATCGCCTGGAAATGATGGCGACGATCCCGCCGGAAGCCTGGATCGGCCCCGATTTTGCCGATGGAGGCAATGTGGATCAACCACTGCAATCCGGCTCGGTGCGCCAGATGGGCATCATGAAGCCCTGGGCGCCGTCGCGCTCCTATGGCCTCGTCGTTCGTCTTGATGCCACCTTGCAGCCCGTCGCGAGTTACCATTCCCGCGCCGATGGCAAGATACACGGCATCGCTTCCATCGCCGAAGCCGGAGGCTCCCTTTATGCAGCCTCGCGTGGCGCCGGTGTGCTTATCCGCCTCGGGGCCGTGTCGGGAGAGGCAGCATGACGGACATCGTTGAGTTCAGAAATGCCACCAAGGAATTCCGCAGTGTCGCTGCCTTCAGGAATGTGAACTTCACCCTTCGCAAGGGGGAAGTTCATGCCCTGCTCGGTGAAAACGGTGCCGGCAAATCGACCCTCACCAAGGTTCTCGCCGGCCTGTATCCGCTGACGGGCGGAGAGATGCTGGTCGACGGAACCCCTTGCAGTTTTGCCTCGCCTGCCGAGGCCCTCGCACACGGCGTCGCGATGGTCTTTCAGGAGACCAACCTCATTCCCTCCATGACGGTCGCGCAGAACCTGTTCCTCGGCGAGGAAAATTTCTTCAATCGTCTGCGCGGCATCAACATCAAGGCCCAGCAGCAGTTGCAGCGGCTGAGCTTCCATGTGGAGCCGACGGCCCTGGTCTCCTCGCTTGGAGCGGCCAAGAAGCAGATGGTCGAAATTGCCCGGGCAGTGCAGCATAACGCCCGGATCTTCATCTTCGACGAACCAACGGCAACGCTCACACCGGAGGAGAAGCAGCATTTCTTCACGCTGGTCGAACGGCTGAAGGCCGATGGCGGCTCGATCATCTTCATCAGCCATGCGCTGGAGGAAGCGCTCGCCATCGCCGACCGCGTCAGCATCCTGCGCGACGGCGAACTTGTGATCACCGACGATGTCGGGAACTTCACGCGCGACCGCATTGTGCAGGCGATGGTCGGCCGCCAGCTGAAGGACGAACTCTACGTCAATCCGGCACGACGCACCGGCCGTCCGGCAGGCCGCAAGGTGCTGGCACTGGAAAACGTCTCCATGGGCAAGGCGGTGCGCAGCGCGACCCTCTCCGTCTATTCGGGCCAGATCACCGGCATGTTCGGGCTGGTGGGTGCTGGGCGGACCGAAATGATGAAGATCGCCGCCGGCGTGCTGAAGCGCGATTTCTTTCATGGCGGTCGTATCAGGCTGAACGGGAGGACGGTGCGGTTCAACGTTCCGCGCAGTGCCGTCAGGAACCGCATCGCCTATATCACCGAGGATCGAAAGCTCGACGGCCTGTTCGATACGATGGGCATCGCGCAGAACATCTTCTACGGCAAGCTTGTGAAGAGCGCCAATCCGGCATCCCTCATCACCATGGCCCAGGTCCGCCGCGATGCGACGGAATGGATGGAGAAGCTGCATATCCGGACGATCCGGCAGGATGCCAAGGTCGTCGAACTGTCCGGCGGAAACCAGCAGAAAGTCGTGATCGCCAAGAGCCTGATCCAGGCGCCGGAGCTGATCATATTCGACGAGCCGACGCGCGGTGTCGATGTCGGCGCCATCGCCGAAATCCACGACATGATCCAGAAGCTGGCCGATGCGGGCGCCGCTGTCGTTGTGATTTCCTCATACCTTCCTGAAATCCTTGCCTTGTCGGACCGTATCCTCGTCGCAAGGCAGGGCCGCATCGTCGAGGAATTGTCCATCGAGGAAGCAACCGAGGAGAAGATCATGTACGCGGCGGTGCATTGATGATCACCACGGAACAGCGTGTAACGATCGTCGAAGTCGGGCCTCGAGACGGCTTGCAGAACGAGAAAGGCGTGATTGCCACCCAGGAAAAGGTGGAACTCATCCGCCTCCTGGCGGAGGCCGGTCTTCGCCGCATCGAGGCGACCGCCTTCGTTTCTCCCAAATGGGTTCCGCAGATGGCCGACCACGATCAGGTGATGCGAAGCGCCACTCGAAAGAAAGGGCTTCTGCTTTCCGCGCTGGTGCCGAACGAAAAGGGAGCCATCGCGGCAACCGAGGCCGGGGCGCAGGAACTGGCCGTCTTCGCCAGTGCTTCGGAAACCTTCGCGATGAAAAACACCAACTGCTCGATTGCCGAAAGCATCGAGCGGTTCGTTCCGATCCTGGCCCTGGCGGCAACGCACGGCCTGCCAGTCCGCGGCTATGTCTCCTGCGCCGTGGATTGCCCCTACGAGGGCGCGATTGCACCCTCTGCCGTGGCGGGCGTAGCCGAGCGGCTGTTACGGATCGGCTGCACGGAGATCGCCGTTGCCGACACGATCGGCCGTGCCGTGCCGGAGCGTGTGGATGCCATGCTGCGTTCCGTGCTGGGGCTCACGCCTGCCGAGCGGCTGGCGTGCCATTTTCATGATACGTCCGGAATGGCGCTCGCCAATATCGATGTGGCGCTCATGCATGGCATCCGGATCTTCGACAGCGCGGCGGGGGGCCTGGGCGGATGCCCCTATGCCCCGGGCGCCGCTGGCAATCTCGCGTCCGGTCGGCTTGCGCGACATCTTTCGAGCCTGGGCTATAAACACCAAATCAACCTTTGCTCACTAGACCAGGCCGAGAAGTTCGCAAGAGAGTTAGGCGCCCGCGCCAAACGAGTTCCAAGTTCCATTCGACTTGGCTTTTGAGCGGAATCGAACCCTCGACCCGTTTGATCGATAAGGTGTCAGGGAAAACGGACATCGTGCAACACTATCAACACACCGTCACAGTCCGTGGATCATCAATCGAAGCGCGCCCGCATATTCTTCAACCGCGCATTCTGCAGTCGGAGCTTGTCCGTAAGCTCGGTTCGGAGCACGGCAATCTCCTCATCGAGACTCACCATGAATTCGCGGGCCCGTGCCAAACAGAAAACTGGCTCAAATCCTGCTGACACTCAGCAGTGGGGTTACGACGGCGCTTACGACTCAACTCTGCAACAATCTTAATAAACCGACGCCGTCATCTAGCGGCTGGCGCGTCCTGCATCTCCGCCGCCCACTCCAAATAATCTACGGTTGGTTCCGCGACCAGAAGCGGCTGTTCGGCGACGGTCTGGACGCCGCCGACCCAGGCGATTAAGGCGAGCTTGTGCTTGCCAGCCTCTGGGTGATCGGCCGCGGCCATGAGGTCGCCTTGGGCAACGGTTTTGCCATTCAAGCGCCATTCGACGCGGTCCGGCGCAAGAAGGTTCCCAAAAGCGTCGACGACCGAACCTACAAGCGATAGGGGCTGTCCGTACCGGTGCTCACCCCGCGGCGAAACGATCACCGCGGTTGGCGGCAAGGCTGGCCGCTTGAAGCGGTGGACTTCCGTCTCGGACGAGCGAACCCCGTCGCTGACGGCGAGCAGGATCACGCCCTCGCCGGGGAGCGGCCACTGTTTCCAGTCCAACGTGAAGGCGTTCTTCTTGAGATCGCGGCCCAGCGTGATCCGCTGGCTTTTGCCCACGAGAGCGACGACCGAATAGAACAACTTGGTTTTAGGAGGCGCTTCCCATGCGAGCGTCAGTCTGTTTCCGGTTTCGCTCACCGTCGCCTTCGGCGCGGACGGCGGGCTTGTCGGGATGTCGGCGCTATGGACGACGACGCCGTCCGCGATCAGTTCAAATCGAACCGCGTCCGGATGCAGCGGCACATAGGCGGAGATGCGCGTCCGCTTTCCGTCGTGGCTGTGGCCACAGGCACGCTCGGATGCCTTGGGATGCATCCGTGCAACGCGTCGTCCCTTCGCATCCAGCAGGCTCACTTCAAAGCGCTCATCGCCTTCTTCCGCGCGCCGCGCGTGGCTCGATTCAAATCCGGGCCGCGCTCGAAACGTCATGTCGTCGAACAGCGTGCCGCGAATGCGCAGATAGGAATTGGCCATTGCTACCATCCTTCAACCAGTCGGTTGATCAGCTTCTCCCACGTTGAGCGCACAGGACCGCGGACGATTCGGCCATCGTCAACGCCGTAAAGATAGCTCATCAGGTCACCCATCGGCGGGAGGACAAGGTTCATTCGCGGCACTTCAAGGTAGGGCCGGATATGATAGCCATTGTTGGAAGCCGTCGAGTACGGGCCATCAGGTTCGCCGTCGCCAAGCGGGAGACGCACGTGCTTCAAACCCAATGCATGGCTGAGCTCATGAGCGCCGGTCTCGGGCAGATGGCCGATCGCCACTGCGACGTTTCCGGGCCTGCCGGCGCGGCCGCCGGCGCGGCCCCCTTCCTCCTGGCTGGGTCCCTCCAGAGCGAATTCGGCGGGAACTACGATTAGCCAATAGACATTGTCGGGAAGATCCCGATCCTCATATTCGTCCTCCATCCAGTCCAGAAGGTCGACCCATGCGTCGGCGCCGCCGAACCGGCCGCGGTAGTCTTCTGAATCTGGATACGCAGTCAAAGGCAAATTTGAGAGACGGTCGAGGGGCGTCGGAAGATACGCCAACGCATCGGTCGCATAGTGAAGGACCGGATCCGAGAGGGAGGGCGGGCCGCCAAAAGGGAGGATCGCCGTCTGCACTGTAAGGCTGTTGACGCGCTTCCATGTCCAGTCAAGCGCATGTGTCACGGTATAATGCCCGGTCTGCTCCCAGACAAGAATCTCGATCGACAGGTGATGAACGCCGGCTGTCGCCCATGCCGCTGGAATCAGGAAATTGAGCGTCGTTTCGAGATCTCTGTCGTAGGACTGGCCTTCTAGTAGGCACTGTTCCCAGCCTGGAATCACTCGGCCATCGACCCGTAGCGTTCCCTTCATCATGATACGGTTCGAGAAGAAGCCTTCGCGACTGCAATACATGTGCACGCGAACCGCGGTGTCCTTCAGCGCAACCGTCGTAACCATACTCGGTTGGTGGTAGTGCCCGTCCTCCTGGATCCCTTGCGTCACCTCCACCCAGTCGATACTCACCTCCGCCGGGATCGTTATCCATAAGGCGATATGGGTTGCCTGCGCGGCGCCACAAGGTCCCGACGCCTCAATGAAGAACGCCGAGGGCGTTGGCGCAGTTACCTGCGGGACGCGAAGATGCTCAGTGCCAGACGCTGGCAGGTTATCTTTGGGGATCTGCCCCTCCAACCACATCTTCACGTGTGTCGGAACCAGATTAAGGAAACCACCCCCGCGCGCCCGGTACTTGACGCTGAGCCATTCGCCTGGCCGCGCAGACAAGGTCGGCATTGGTAGATCAAGATCGATGACGCGGCCATTGATTTCAAGTTCGACGATCTTAGAGAGGCCGCCGTAGAAGCGCTTCGAGTTTCCGGGGCGATAGAGATATAGCGTCTTGCAACCATCGATCTTGATTGAGTAGCAGCCAAGATGGAGATCGCCGGGCGTGGCCCAGCCGGGAACCATGACGACGATCTTGGTGTCGGACCAGCTCAGCGGCTGCGCTGCCCAGGCCTCGTCGCCGCCTCGGTAGCCACCCATTGCGGGGTCGTCGTACTCTACCGAGGGAAACCACACCTCCCCCGCCTCGCCGAAGTTCGTTCCAAACAGCGTGATGACCTCCCCGGGACAGGCGTGGGGGTTGGACAACCGGTCGATGTGGTAGTGCGGTGTGCCAATGCCCGGTGCCACGCACATCGAAACCTTGTCGCCACCGTCCAGGCAATGCCAAGGCGGCGCGGTCCATTCGCCCCGCCATTCTGCGATGTGCTCTGACACGTAATCTGGACCTTTGGGCGGTCTTGGAGGATGCCGCCGAATGATCGCCGTCGCCGCCGCTTTCGTATCCTTACAATCCCGCATCCGCTCCCGCGTGGTGGCTAGGGACAGCGCTGAGAGATTGTTCAGTGAATCGCGTCGGCCCTCAAGCGCGGCGTTGGCGGCATGGGCGATGCGCTCCAACATGAACACCGGCTCCAGCAAAGTGCCGAGACGCTTCATGGTGTCGACAGACGTCGCCTTGTCGGGCGAGCCCCAGCAATTCCCGCCGATCGTCTGCAGCAGCGTATCGCCGTTGAAGACGATACGCGCCGCCTCGATTTCGACCGGGGCGAGACGGTCGAGCAACTGGCGCGAGGCCGGGCGATCGATGCCGGGATCGTCGAGCAGCAACCGCATCCTGAACCCTGCGTCCTCGTCGCCGTTTAGGGCGGCGACCGACTCGCGGGCAATGTGTTCGACGGTGGGCTCAACCGCCTCGAGCGCCGCGCGCGACGACGCCGCCAGTTCCTCCTCCCCCAGCTTCAACAACTGCGTCATCAGCGCTTCAACGACA
The DNA here is from genome assembly GCF_057798995.1 of Shinella sp. 20P9.1.1. Taxonomy (NCBI): domain Bacteria; kingdom Pseudomonadati; phylum Pseudomonadota; class Alphaproteobacteria; order Hyphomicrobiales; family Rhizobiaceae; genus Shinella; species Shinella sp. 20P9.1.1. The sequence continues at coordinate 31,370 of NZ_JBYOLC010000023.1, read as the reverse complement.
GCCACGTTGATCAGCGGCTCGTAGATGTTACGTGGCTCCGATTCCGGACGTTGATTTCGTTCGACAACCATGCCTTCAGGGTCAGTCTTACGCATTTTCACCTCCGAAACGCGTACCACAGGTCTCCCCAAGTGCGAAAATCAAGAATCACCCAGGGACCGACGACGGTCGGAATCGTTTGACCATCCAACCAACAGTAATAGCGATGACAGCCATCGCAAGTAAATCCGACTTTATTTCGCAGTCGTATGCCAGCGAATGCAAATATGGTGCTTTTATCCCAAAAACCACATCATTTTTACTGGAGTTCTCCGCGCTAGTCTAGCAAAAATCATCGATGGTCGGGAATAATACGCCCCTTCACTGACTAGAACTCATTTGCCCATTCTCTGCGTCCGATAGAGATGATGCGCCAAGGCTGGCTTTCGAGTTTTCGTCCGGAATCGCAGCAATGATCGACGATGTCGTCGTAGGATTTGAATGGCCTGCCCCCACGGGGTGATCCGTTTGGAATGTTAGTGCATGCTCGGGTTGAAGCGCTTAGCTGCGGTGGTGCGGCTGGAACGTTAGCCTCCAGCGGGGATGAGGCTGTTTTAGCCCACCGAAGTCACTGCACCGTCAGCATATTCTGCCGGTGACAAATAGCCAAGGGCCGCGTGAGGCCGGCTCTCTGCTCGCACAATACCAATATGATGTTGGTGCGCGGATCTCTGTCACCCCAGTCAACGTACCGGGTCAGGAAGCCATATACGACGGGTGGTGCCAATCGCGTCTCGACCGCTTGTTGGATCGCGTGGCGGTCGATCGTCGCCTTCTGCGTGAGCTTTACGGAAAAGCCTCTCGGGTCGCGGCGCAGAAGTTCGAGCGCGCACGGTTTCATCCACCCTTTCAGGAAGACGGGACTTACACGCCATATGGCCACGGCAATATGATACCACGTCCCATTTGCCTCTCTGTCGATGCCGTACCATTCTCGTAAGCGTATAGACGCGTGCAGGAAACGCTGACGCAAGGCAAGCTTGCCATTGTCCCGGCCCATGTCGCCGAGGAGAAACGGTTGGATCCGGAAACGTGCCTATTTCGTTCAAGCACCGAGCGGATCGCCTGGTCGATTGCGGCCAGGCATCTGGCCAGCGGCCAGAAGGATCCGGTCAAGATGATCGTTGAAGCGATCGAGCACGAGCGTGGCCGCTGCGTTGCCTTGTTGCAGGCTGCCGGCGGAACGGACGCCAGTATCCCAGGCTACCTCATCGATCCGGATATGGACTGGTAGCCTACGATCCCGCGAGCGTGGTTATGCCTCCGATCGACGTCCGCGAAAGCTTCGAAGCGGCGGCAATTGCGTGTGAACGTCAGCAGCGCCTCGAGCCAGGTTTCAAGCTCGTCGGGAATCGGCTCGTTTCCGGCTTCCATGGCCTCAATCCAGGAAAGCTCGCATTGCAGGGCCAAGGCGAGATTGATCGGCGTCCAGCGGATCAGGATAAGACATTCAAAGAAGCGGGCGGGGGACACTCTGGCACGTCACGTTGGCAGCGACTGTTGGCATGGAAATCAGCTGCGATAGCGGCTTAAGGTCATTGGATACGACAATCGTCTGCCGATCGCTATGGTACCAATCGTCTTGGACCGTTAGGGAACGGTCCGAGACGATTGAGACAAGCGCATACGCAAAACTCAATGCGCTCGCCAGACCCTATCGCAGCGTATCCAACAAACTGTAAACGAGGTCACCAAAATGGAAACTGTAACGATCGAACATCGCAGCGATCTGGCACAATGGGCAATCGAGCGGGCGAAGGCGATCGTTGCAGAACAAGGCGGCAACCTTTGTCTTGCGGCGCGCGACCAGGGTGACGAGCAGATCGCTGCCGCGGCCAATGCGCTTGGCCAGGCCATCGTCGACGCCCTGCTGGAGGTTTTCGACGGCCTGACGCAAGAGTAAAGCGGGGTCCTATCGCTCCGCGCCGTCCCGGTCATTGCCGCGCTGGCGTTCCTGCTCGGCTTGCCGGAGGATTTGCTGACGCTGTTCGTCCTGTGCATTTTTGGCAGCGCCGGCCTGTTCACGGGCAGCGCGCGCGGCGCGGCCGGCGGCGATCGCCTGCTGCTGAGTGGCAATAGCAGGATCGACATTCGAAGGCGTCGGCCGATCCACGGCCTGGCCGTTATCCACGCGCGCCGCCGTCGACGTGCCCCCTGCCCCGCCGGCCTGCATGGCCGATGGCACCTGCTGCATTTGGATGTCCCGGCGCTGCTCTTCAAAGAGCGCGGAGATTTCCTTGCGCATGTCCTCGACCGCCTGGCGCTCGGCGCCACTGTCGACCATCCCTTCGAGGCGATCCATCGACTTGTTGGCGCGCGCAACGCGCTCGTCGAACTGTTCGAGCGATAGGGGCATGGCATTTTCCTTCTGCTGTTTGAGATCTGTCAGTGTCGTCATCACGTCCGCAAAAGGCGTCGCCGATTTGACCTGCGCCTGTCGCCGATGCCTATCGAGGCGGTTCTGCAGCCACGCCGTCGGCACGCCGTCTTTTGCCGAGCCTGCGGCTTCAACGGACACAGTCGCCTTCAATCCTGCCTGCAGCAGGCGCGCTCCGATGCCACGAGACACTGCCTGCATCTCCGCGCCGGAGCCGAATTCATCGTTTTGCCGCGCCAGTTCCCGTTCGATCTTGCTGACGCTCGCGGATGTCGGCATGAGAACCGTGATCGAGCTGCAATCGACCGAGACAGCTTCACGACCAACACCGATGGCGCTCTGGATCGCCGCGACCATCTTTCCCTGATCCACCGGCTGCTCGACCGCGATCCTCAGGAGCACGAATCCTTTGGCGGGTTGGGCGGCGGTCTTCTCAGAATAGCTTGCTGCAGCGGCTGCGAACCTGTCGGCTGCGGCGATGACTGATGGCTTCGCCCCGCCCCCCTTCAGCGCGATGGCCGTCGCCTGCCATTTCGGGACGAGCGCAAGATTGCCATTGGCGAGCGTCGCACGATCGGCAACGCCTGCCCGCTTGCGTTCGACCCGCTGATTGAGCGCGGCGGACTTCAGATAACGCGGATCGGATCGGCCGCGCTCATAGGCGCCGGCCTGTGCCTGGCTATAAGGCCGCGTTGCCGCCACATCGGCGCGGCGTGTGGCAACCATGGCAATGCCGTGCTCCCGCGCCTTCGCCGCGAACAGCTCCCGCCACGCGTAAAGTTCCGGCTTCGTCAGCCGCAATGCCTTGCCGACATCGTCTCGCGCCGAGATCATCGCGTGGATATGCACATGACCGGTATCGGGGTGATGAGCGGTGATCCAGCGATGGCCAGCAACCTGCTCGCTGAGGAAGTCACGCACGGCACGTTTCATCGCCTCCGCACTCGTCCCGGCACGGGCGGAAAAATCACATGGAAGGCGTTGCGCGGTTCGACCGTGCGGATATCGGCCGACCAGCCGCGCCATATCCCGTCGGCGACATCCTTCACCGCCGCGCCACGCTTGACCGCCTCGCCGGCGCTGGTGACGACGTGTTTCTCGGTTCGAAGAAACTTCTCGAGAAAATACCGGCCTGATTTGTCGGAGACCGCAGCGCCGACAATCCGCACCTCGGCCAGGACACCGGCGTCCGACATTTTGCTTGCGATATCCGCCTCGGCCTTATCGAGCGTGCGGGCCGGACGTTCATCCCTTTCGCGCGCCCTGAGCGCGCCAGCGATCTTCTTCGCGGGCAAGTTTGTGACGGCATAGACGGAGACACTTCCGTCCTGATGGCGAGAATAGAGAAAGGGCTTGGCGCCGAAGGCCACATTCAAGGCGTCGTGCAGTTCCTCGTCGCCGGCCGCATCCGCCAGTTTGATCGACAGAGTGGCGACGGCGTCCAGGGCATAGGGTTCGCGAAACTCCGATAGCCAGCCCTGAAGGACGGCGGCGCGTTCCTCGCGGCTGGCAATCGCGACCCCATCCTGGTCGAAGATCGGAATATCCGCCTTGCCCTTCTCACCGTTCTCCTTTTCGATCTCGCGCGTTCCCAGATAGGTCATCAGGCCGGCGGCCGACGCCCTGCTCGAAACCGTCGACGTGACCTTGATCACCACGGGCTGCGCGCCGGCCGCGATCGCAGCACGGCTTGTGCTCTCGGCCAACGCCTGTTTTGCGGCGGACGGCCGAACAGCAAGCGACGGGACGATACCAACCCCCTGGGTCGTTCCCCCTCCCCCGCCGCCCGACCTTCGGAGCTCGTCATCGGTCTCCGGGTTCGCGCCCGCACCAAGAACGCCGACCAAAGCAATGATTTCCCGAGGTGCGCCCTGCGCTGGCCGCAGGATGGCGTTGATGGTCGTTTCATGGGCAGAGATGGACGACCTTCGGCGCTTGGTGGAGATACCGGACGGCATGGACGGCTGTGTTGGAGCCTCAGCGGTCAAGGCGATCCTCATCGCTCCTGCCCGCCGGCGGCGCTCGTCTTCCTCGTCGAGAAGGGATTTTGCCCGCCGCACCGTAAAGCCCTCTATATCCCCGAGCAGGCCGGACCAGTCATAGACCATGGCTGCCCCTCCTGCGCTCCTGCCGGCTGATCCGCAGCATCAGATCGACGTCCGCCCGCAGCCGAAACACATCTTCGAGAAGGCGGCGCAGCGCGGCATCGAGATGCGGTTCATAGCCGACGCGCCCTTCATTCATCGCGCGGACGGCCTGGTTGAGATTGATGCCGATGCGCCGAAGCTCCTCATTGGTGCCGCGCAAGGCCAGAGCTTCGGCCGGTCCGACGGGGAGCGGCAAACCGGCCTGGTCGCGAAACAGCAGCCGGATCACGTCGCTGGCGGTGCGATCGTCGCCGCAAAGATCCGCCAGAGCTTGCCGCTCCTCCGGCCTTAGACGGACCCTGACCACTTCGCTGCGCATCGCTTTCCTTACTCTTGCCAGGTTGCCGGAGGCGACCCCAGAGCGCCACCGGCGCGAACCTGAGCCCTGCCAGAGGCGGGACGACGTCGAGTTTGTACCACAAACCTGACTATCCTGCCACCTAAAACTAAACTCTATTTTATTCTGGTTCCTTCATCGCAACACAAACTGCCTCGCCCAAGCTCCCGCTACAAGGTCTCACCTCCAACGCCACCCGATCCCGTTAACAGTTGCCCATTGTTCGTGCGACCATTGCCAGCAATATCACTAGCAATCACCAATTACCCATTACTCACTGACAGTTAACCGCGTTGTTATTGCTCACTACCAACGGGCAATTGGCAATTGCCCGTTGGTCATTGCCCGTTGTCGGCGGTCAATCATCAATCGACAATCATCAACGGTGAACGAGCAATGGGCAACGAATGCATTGCGAAAAGAGGGGCGAGGAAATAACTATAGTTTATTTGCAGAATGAAGGAGCCAATATGATCGTCACCATCGCCAACCCGAAGGGCGGAACCGGCAAGACCACTCTCGTCCGCGCTCTCTCCGGCACGGCCGCCCATGCCGGTAACGACGTGTTCCTGATCGATGCGGACAGCCGCGCCAATACGATGCGCTGGGTCGCGATGTCGAAGCAGATGCACGTCTGGCCCGACCGGCTGGAGGCCGAAAGCTGCCTCGATCCCAACCAGATCTACAAGCTCGCTCTCCAACACCAGCAGGAGGGCAAAATCGTCTTCGTTGATGTCGAGGGCACGACCAACGAAAACCTGTTCGCTGGCCTCTACTGTGCCGACATCGTCCTGATCCCGCTGCAGACGACCCAGGACGACGTCGTTGCCGGCATGCAGCTGGCGCTGAATCATGTTCCGGTGGTCGAGGAGGATCAGAAGCGCAAGCTCCCGACGATGATCGTCATCAACCAGCACGATCTGGTGACCGGCCGCGCTAAGGCGTATGAGCCGCTCCGGGAAATTTTGCGCGAAAGCGGTGTCGCTCTCGCCAGCCATCCGATCGCACGGCGCGCGTCCTATCAATCGATTGGCGCCGCCGGCACGCTCCAGACATCAGCAAAGCCTGATCCGAAGGCGATCGCCGAAATGGAAACGCTCCTTGGCGAGCTGCTCGCCCTCTATCGGTCGAAGGCCAGTGAGGCAAAGCAATGAGCGAGGGCGCAGACAGCAAGAACCTCGTCCTCGGACTTATCTCCACAGGCCGCGACCGCCCGTCGGTTCGCGAAAAGATGGTGCCTCCCGCAAAATCCACTGACGACGACCAGGCGTCCGCGCCATCAGCGAAGCTGCCATTGGCGCGCGGCCAGCTCCGCGACATGGTGGCCAAGGGCGAAAGCCGCGACCCGATCGCCGGCAAACGCTTCCGTGACACGGAAAAAGTCACGACCGGCATCCATATCCGCGCCGAGGTCCACAAGAAGCTGAAGATCCTCGCCGCGATCGAGCGGCGGAAGTTCAACTCCTACATCGAGGAGGCGATCGACGACTATCTCGAAAAAATCGCCGAGCGGATCCCCGATATTTCCTGAGCGGGGAAAGGGGGAGGCCATCACGCGCTTCCGTTCTCGCCCCTGCCATTAGCATCTGCCCGAGACGGAATTGACCACGCGCCGCCAAGCGGACGAGGCCGCCATAGTGCCTCTGCCCTACGCAGGCCTCCCCGCAATGATCGCCACCACGCTCACCGCTGAAGAAGTCGCCTCGAGACACAACGCGGCGAGCTGACGTGTGGCAGTCCGGCGGTGCTGAAGGTGGACCGCAAGATCGATTGCTGCCTTGATGTGGGCGCGGATTTCCTTGTTGTCGCCACCGGGCATTTGATGATGAAGCCAAGCGAAGAGCTGCCTGCGGGCATCCGTCGAGCCGATCTTTTTGCCGTCCATGTCGGTATCGCCGTGGACATCATTATCGTATACGGCCTGACCGAGACTGATCAGGATTTCGCGCCCCAGTAGACAAACGGTCTGCCATTCCTCCTCCGTGGAAGCGGCGTTGAACTGCGCCTTCGCCTTGCCCAGTGATCGGTCCACGCGCTCCCACCCTGTCGGCTCGCGTTCGGCCACAGGGCTGGGGTTGTGAACTCGTCCGACAGCAGACAGCACGGGGGCGTTGAAAAGCTGTCGAACGTAATTCCGGCGCTCGGCATAGGAATCCATGCCCTGCGCCTTCCAAAAATGGAACCAGTCCCACAGAGATAGGTGTGGGTTATCGTATTTGATGCCAGCGGCGGCACAGCCTTCGGTCAATCGGAGCTGCCGAGCGACGTAGTAATCGTCAACTTCCTGAATCTGCTGTTTGCCCGTCGCGACAGCAACCATCATTTCCCGATGGATGATGAGATCGGGCAGAATGGTCGCAGGACCGCTCATCGTCTCCCCGACTGCTTTAACTTTGATATCCGACGCGGGCATCGCATCATAAGACCGATTGCTTAGAGCCGCCTCGGCAATACGCTTCCGGTCGTGAGGCGCGAGCTTATCCAACGCCTCGGCAAACGGTTGAGGGGCGCGAACAACGACGACGATGCGATTTCCCAGGTAGCCTTCGCTTGTTACACCGATGTCTATCTGGGCATGCAGAAGCAGCGCCGACAGGTCGCCCCGTCTCAGGCTCTCGAGGAATGCCCTCGCGTTTTCTCCGTCGGAAGTCGTGTGCGTCATGTCCGCCCTGCATAAGATCCCGGTTTTATCGACAAGATTTGGCCCGAACGCCTTGGTTTAACAAGCCCTCTCAACCCGCCTTACGGTTGACGGAACTGTTGGCTCGAACAAGCGCCATGAGCATGGGACCGATTGCGAACTCCCCGGCCTCGGTCCGCCGCGTGAGATCGCGGAGGTAACCGCCCGCCGAGTTGATATGCCCTCCCCTTTCGAGGATGCAGGCGATGACGGTCGCTGCGTTCTCCGGTCCCATGGCCACGCATGCGGCCTCGTATGCCGACGGGCTAACGCCGAGCATCGATCTGACGACGACGGCGGCCGACATGAGGTCGCGCCAGTTGGCAATCTTGCCACCGGGGGCATAGTCGGCAATATCCGGGCAAGCCTGCAGGACCAGTCCAAGTGGGAACGATTTTAACGGGCCGTTCTCAGAAGAGGTCGATGCCTTCCGTCTCTGGCGTTGCTCGTCTGCACCGCCGCCGGCGGAATTCGAGATATCCCTGTCGTCTGTCATCGGCACACCCTGCCGCCCGATGGTATCCGCCGAGTTTGCCCCAAGCTTCGTTTCGAAGCCCGGTTCAGATTCATGATTGAGATCCGGATTTGAATTCTGTTTGTGGCGCTCAATTTGAGACTCATTGGAGTCGATTTTTCGTGTTTTCGTGTTTGCATCCAGCTGGTTGACGATCTCCTCGCGCAGCATCTCCATCTCTTCGAGCGCGGAAGCCAACTCTGCAATACCTGGCGTCCGAGGAAGTCGGCCGACCATCTCGCGGAACATGAGCGAAATCCTCTCCCATTCGCCCCTAACCCCCTCGCCGATCGCTGCGGCGATCAGCTTGGCAATGTCACGACGGCAAATCGTCAGGCGCTGCTTGGTGATCCGCAGCTGCTCGCGGCCGGCTACTGCAAGGGCCGCCAAGGCCTCGATCTCGGCCGCCCTTGCCAGCAGTGGGGCAAGCGAGAAACCGAAGGCCTCCTCGACCTCCCCTGCCCTCCCCCGGCGCGCGTAACGCTTTCCGTTGGCGCTGTCCTTCCTCAGGATCAATCCGGCGTCCACGAGCCCGGCCAAGTGCCGCCGTAACGTCGCGGGGGTCATCCCTCTTGCGCGGATCGACAGCTGGGCATTCGACGGGAAGACGATCAGGCCGCGCTCCTCGGATAGCTCGTCGGCTGGATAAAAGGTCAGCAGCGCGTCGAGGACGGTCAGAGCGCGATCCGTCACCCCCAGCGATGGCCGTGCTTCGCAAATCGCCCTGAACAGCTTCCACTTGTTTCGCGAAATTCCGGGCTCGATGTTTTCGGCAATCTGTTGGCTTGCCAACATGCCGAGCGACATCGCCCGCCGCCCAAAGGGCGTCGTAACGTACGCATTCTCCATGGTTCTCTCACCTATGTTTAGGCAAAAGAAATCCGCTCACCAAAACGGTGCCAAAGACTCTTGACTGGGATTCGTGGAAATGCGATTCTCGATCTTGCTAGAAATCTGAGGAAGGCTTCCACGACGGAAACGTTTGGGGGGCCTTTTTCTTTTGCGGGCTACACTCCTTGTTGATCCTGTTTGCTCCGGTAGGCCTGATACAAGTCGGCAAGGTTCTCTGCGATGTAATCGCCAAAGCCTCCTGCATCCTTTGCCTTAAGAGCGAAGGTGTATGTCTTGCCGTCGTTCCGAATATCGGCCGACACGGCCTTGTCATCCGACGCCCACTTCTTGGTCTTGGCGGTTTTCGGCCGGGACTGTTTCCCAAGGCTCTTCACGAAAGCCAGAAGCGAATTGAATCGGTCGTCCCCGGCTTTTGCCTTAAAGCCTTCGGACTGGATGAAGGCTGACGCCTGTTCGAGCGACGAAGGCTTCTCCAAGAGGTTCTTCAGCTCATACCAACGGTCGCGCCCGATGCCCTTAGCCGCGCCGACGACATCGAGGACGTGCTTAGGTATGGTCGCCACGGCCAGCATTTTCGAGAAGGTCGCCCGATCGATGGAGAGAGCGGAAAGCGCAATCGCATTGTCGCCATCGAACTGGCGGCGGGCAATCTCGGCGGCGAATAGTGCCTTCTCGAGGAACGACAGGTTGGCCCGCGCGGAGTTCTCCTGGCCCTGCGCAACCAGGTGATCACTGTCCTTGAGGTCTTTCACGACCGCTCGGACCTTCCGACCAAGTGCCTTGGCCGCCCGTAGTCGGCGGTGGCCGAAGACCACCATGTAGCGGCCCGTGGTCGTCGGGTGCGGCCGGACCAAGATCGGCGTGTCCTGTCCCCGATCCCGAATTGCCGTGACGAGCTCTTCGAAGTCTTGCTCGTCATCTTCGAGACGGTCGCGAACGAATGAGCCGTCGATGATCTCGGGGGCGAGATCGACCACCGCCTCCCCTTCGAGCAACCTATCCGCTTGCGCGGCCAATTCGTCGAGAGAGTGGATGAGCGACTTAGAAGCTCCCTTGTTCGTGTACTGAAGGATTGCCTTGTCGTCATCGGGCGCTGCGTCGCCCATGATGTTCATGAAGGGGTTTTTCCGAGCCATATCGCTATCCTCGAAATTGAGTTAAATGGTTGATAGTCTTGGGCTGAAAGTAGATTTTTACGGCAGTCAAAACCATCACATCCTCCCCCATGCCCGATGGATCAGGCCTTGGATCTCGAAATTCACGCCGTCCATGCATTCTATGGCGCGGTCGTAGGTGTCCCTGTTGAAGTTCGAGCGGTCCAATTCATACAGGCTGCGCTTAGTCAGGCCCGCGTCAGAGATCGCTGTGGTTTTAAGCATCGGCGTCTTCAGAATTTCCTCCGCAAGCATCGACTGCATGAAGCCGACCATCTGCACCTGCGGGACGTCCTGCGGCTCGAAGCGGGTGATCAAATAGCGGAGCCAGTCCAAGCGGACGTCTGCGCCAGCCTGCTTGATCGTCTTCGTGATGTTGCCGAGCATGAGCAGGAACTGCGACATGCTCATCAGGTCGAGCATCTGCGGGTGAACCGTGATCAGGACCGACGTCGAGGCCGTTAACGCAGTCAAGGAAAGATAGCCAAGCTGCGGCGGGCAGTCGATGATCACGACATCGTAGCGGTCATTGACATCCAAGAGGGCTTTGCCGAGGCGGGTGAAGAACCGCTTGCCTTCGCTGCCTGCCTGCATGGCGAGCGGGGTGTCGTACTCGTATTCTTGCAGTTCCAAATTGGCCGGGATGATGTCGAGGCCGGGGAAGTTGGTCTGCAGAATGATATCCGCGATGGGCTTCCGCTGATCGTCGTAGCGGATCGTATCGTAGAGCGATGGGTTCTCATCCAGCTCCGGTTGAAAGCCGTGGAGAGCCGAAAGCGAAGCTTGCGGATCGAGATCGATTGCGAGGACGCGATGACCTGTGAGAGCCAAGTGTTGCGCAAGATGGGCGGCCGTGGTCGTCTTGCCCGAGCCGCCTTTGAAGTTAACGACGGCAATTACTTGAAGCTTGTCGCCGGGTTTTCGCTGCGGGACGTATTTCTTAGCCTCGCTCTTCCCGGTTTCAGCGAGGTAGTGCCGTAGCTCCCACATCTGCTCGGCCGTGTAGAATTTCCGGTTCCCAGACATGGTGGTCGGAATCGGCCCCTTGCGATCAAGATACAAGCGTTTCAGATTGCTCGGAGTGACACCGAGATAGTGCGCCACTTCCGCTACCGAAAACTGGCGGAGGGTCTTCTTCGCGGAGGGCGGAAAGTTCTCAAGGCGCAGTTGATTGAGCTTGCGCGAGATTTCGGCACCCTGCCTCAAAATTTTATCGTCGAGCTCAAAAGACGGGAGCGGACTGAACGCGTTCATGATGCCTCGGGCCATTCTGCCGGTAAAATTACCGATTTTGATAATATGCCGTCATTATCTCCGATTCTCGCAATCCGGCAAGGAAAATAGGGTTAACAAAAGGTTAACGTATGTTGGCCCATTGCGAGAGAGCACATGAAGCCGATTCTGATGACATAGGAATAGGGAGAGAAGTGTTTTGCACCGTTACGTTGACTGCCGTCAAAACTAACGAAATCTGCTTTATTTGCAGAACTTTAGGCGACAGGTCCTATCCCGGCGGGATGAGCACGGCCTGCCTTAAAAGGGCGGCTCGGCGCTGATGCGGCCATTCTGTTCGGCCAGGATCGTTTCCCGTTCGGCCCGCGCCAGGCCGAGTTCGGCCTCGATCTGGCGGCGCTCGGCCGGATCGGCGTTGCGGGCTTCAGCTTCGAGTTCGAGGATCGTGCGGTCGAGGTCGTAGGTCATCGTCGTCTCCTTGACGTTTTGTGAAAGACGACGCGCGCGGTCATGGTGGCAGGCGGGGGTCAAGGATCGCGGAACGCGACCGGCGGACCCGGCGAGTGGGGGAGCCGAATTTCTGGCGCGGCCCGCAAGGGACGGGACTGAAATTTGGGGGGACCGCTCGTCCTTGAGGCCTGGCTGTCGCCATGGCACCCTCGGACGGACTGAGCAGACTTCTCCTCTCCGTATGGCACCCAGAAAGCGGGATGCGGGCTCGATGCCCGTTTCCCGCTTCATCTATGGAGGGAGCGCCCCACCTTGGCAGGCGGGGCTTCCGGGATCAGGCGTCGCGCTTCGGGCGGTTCCAGACCAGGTCGTAGTCGCCGTCGGTCTGGCTCGGCCACAGGGCCGCGTTGATCGGGGCGTTGAAGCTCGGGTCGTCGAGCTTGACCGAGATGTAGGGTTCGCCGTCGGTGGAGGTGGCGTTCCAGCCTGCGCCGACCTCGGCCATGCCCGCCATCACGCGGAAGTCGGGAGCGTCGCGGGAGGTGCGCTCGATCGGAACCAGGCGGGCCTTCATCGAGACCGTCAGGGTGCGGACTGCGCCGCTGATTGCGTTGCCGTTGGTGGAGAAGTTGCCGATGATAGCCATTTTCGAGATCCTTTCGGGTTGCTCGGGTCGCGTCCATCGCGACCTCGATGGCTGTCGAAAGGATCGGGGACGATCGGACCGCACCCTTTGGGCCGGAACGAAGTGGAGGGCGGCCGGAGTCGGCTTTCTTGTCTCGCGAGGAATGACGGCGACCCGGGGTCCCCATTCGACGTGTCGAATGGGGTGGGTTCCGGCAGGGGAAGAAAGTTGACGACGGCCGTTGCGGGAGGACGATCGAGGCGCAGCCGGTCTCCGATCAGACATGCCACATCGAGGACGTGATGGCCGCGCCACGGTTGACCAAACCGGAAGGCTCTCGAAAACGGCGGGCCGTCATCGGCAGCACTTCTTCGCCGCCCGCGGCAACCACGTCGGCTCCAACGGGCTGCAGCTGTGTATTCGGTGTGCCCGCCGTCACCGATCGATCCCGCTGCTTTCGATATCGCTCCCCCGCGTTGGCTTTCGGTGGGCTGCCTCGCGTGCCGGCTGGAGGACACCGCCCTCCACGACACGGGATCCTCTTCTTCCACAGGCATAGGGGCACCGGCTCTATGCACTCGGCGCATCTACTGCCGTGGCAACGCCCTGCCGCGAGTCCACCTGGGCTGGAGCCGTTGGACAGATGACTGATGCCCAGCCCGCCTGCCAAGGCGGGGCGCTCACGGTCTTCCGGGTGCCCCGCCAACCACCATGAGCAAGCGCGATCATTCGCACCCATCTGGAGAAGACAGCGCGGCCGGGGCGACACTAGAGGCGGCAAAGCGCGGTACCGGACAAGTCGATCGTCACCGGCATCGGCGGAGACGGCCGAAGGCTGGCTGCGTGCCGGAGGCATAGAGCGCGGTCGCCGCAGGCGATGGCCAGAACCAAGATGCGGCAAAAGCCTGCCGGTCCCGACGATCCGCGTGGCTCCGTTGAACGACCTACGGTGCGACCTTGGCCTTCGCGCCATACAGGATGAGCTGCCTGATGTGCGCGCGGACCTCGCGTTCGGTTCCGTAAAATCGGTCTTGTCCTTCGGGATAGGCGATCATCCAGGGTTCATCGGCTCCCATCATGGTGGCTTCGAAGATGTCGCCATTGCCCGCGGTGACGGATATCGCACGAGTTGGTTCTGCCGAAGATTGATCCCGCACCAGTGAAAATGACACCAACCAGCTCGGGCCATGGGAATTTCGCAGCGCCTGCATGACGCCTGTTGTGCGCGCATTCATCCAGTCATCGCGCAGACTGGCTTTCCAGTATCTCCCATGCTCCATGGCATAGGCCCTAATGGCATTGTGCTCGGCTCGGGTGAGCGGGCGCAGTGTGGTCATGGAGTTTCCTTTCAGGAGGAGGGACGAGGTGGTGGGTCCGACGCGGCCGGGTCTCGATCGCGCCGCAGATCCGCGAAGCGGGCAAGGCGGGATCTGAAGAGATGAAGAGCATCGGAGAAATAAGCATAGCGACGGCCGCAGGCCGGGATTTCGGGAATTCTCGACGCGCCGGCGCGGGAGAAAGGGCAGCCGTAGGAGCCTCAGCGCAGCGGCTCGAAGAGGAGGCGGGACCGACTGCCCCCCGCGCCGGCGCTCCCTATCCTCAGACACAGCACATCCCCTCGCATTCGTTCGGCCAGAGGTCGAGCTGACCGCGATCAGAGGCCGTCGATAGATCGGCCTCGTCCAGCGGCACGTACGAGCGATGCAAGAAGACCCCGCCACGGATACCGCGAACGCCGTTGCGTAGCGCCTGTTCGACCTCGACGGCGTCGACCCATGCCGCAATATCGTGATCGCGCATGATCGCGCGAAGGAGAATGGCGGCGGATCCTTCCTCTGACGGATCGAGACCATGCGGAGAGAAGAACATCAGCGTCCCTCCACGAATTCACGGTCCAGCCAGCGGCGAAGATCGCGACGCATGATACCGATGGAACCGTTGATCTCGGCAATCCGAGCATCGCCGACGATATGACCGCCTTCACGGAACAGGTCGACGAGATGATGCATGACATCGAGATAGAGATGGCCGCCGACAAGGGCGACATCCGAGAAGGGAACACGTCCATAGCCCGTCAAAGTCGCGATGTGCATTCCGGGATGCTCGCCGGAGGCAATCGCACGGCGCTTGGTCTTCTGCTTCGGCCACCGCGTTCCGAGATCGCCCGCCTTCATCTCGCCCGCGATCGCCGGGGTCATGCGCGCGTCGTAAAGTTCGATCGGCGTGGCTGCGGCGCGGAACCCCAGTCGCGCGGACAGGAAGGCGACCTTCGCCTTCTCTCCACGTGGGTCGACCGACCGCAGCGTCTTCCAAAGGGGGCCGTCATAGCGTTCGATGGCCGGCATATAGGCCGGGCCGTCGCGCTTTGTCGCCGAGCAGGCAAGGATCAGTAGGCGATTTGCGGGATAAGGAGTCATCATGCTGCCTCCCGCTCTTCAGCAGTGGTCGGCTGCAGTCCGTGAAGATAGGCGACGGCGCGCTGCGCGTGCGCAGCGGCGGCGAATATCGCCCGCTTGTCGTCGGACAGCACCTGCAACCACGACTGAAGGTATGAGGCATGATCCGGGCGGGGCTCCAGCTCCGGCGCAATGCCGAGGTCGGCGCAGAGGAAGCAACTGCCGAGCTCAGCGATGAGTTCTTCGCGGGCGCGTTCGCTGCGATCCTTGCTGTAGCGGCTGAGATCGCGGCCGACGCGATGCGCAGGGGCCGTCCAGTGCGTGGCCTCATGGCTGAGGGTTGCCACGTAGGAGGCCGTGTCCCTGAAGCTCTCGACGAATGGCATCTGGATATGATCGGTCGCAGGGCTGAAGAAGGCCCGGTCGCCGCCATGGCGGATATGCGCGCCGGTGTTGCGGAAGAAACGATCTGCATGCTCGATCCGCTCGACGGGATCGGTAACAGGCGGTTCGGCTTGGTAGTAGCGGTCCGGCAAGCCGTCGATCTGCGCGACGTTGAAGACGGTATATGCCTTCAGGAACGGTATCTCACGCTCAATCTCGCCGCCGCGACCGTCGGATTCGGACTTGCTGAAGCGACTGGCGAAGACCACGGTCGCGCCGGACTCGCCCTTGCGCACGGCTGCGCCAAGCTCCAACGCCTGCCTGAACGTCATCCACATCGGCGAGGAGAACCCCCGGGCGATGCCCTCCGACCACAAGAGCAGGACGTTCATGCCGCTATAGGGAAGGCCGTTGTGACGCAAAGGTCTGGTAATCCGGCCTGCCATGTTGGACACGCGCCACGGTTGGACCCATGGGCGGACACCGTTCGAGAGATCCTCGACGATCCTGTCGGTGATGCGCGTATAGATGTCCACGCGTTGCGCTTCGGTCTTTTTCCTCATTTTCCTTACCTCCGTTCCAGAGGTCGCGCCTATCGCGACCCCGTCACGGCGGTCCGGAAGCCGGAACGATAGGGGGACGGCGCACGCAAAGCGCCGGAACGAAGTGGAGGAGGGCGAAGCCCTTGCGCTGAATCCCGGTTCCGGCAGGACCCGAGCCGGACGGGCCGCCTGGCGCGCGTCGTCCGATTTCCTTTTCTGATCTGGCGAAAGAACGTCAGGCATGCTATATATCTGACCATCTGACTAGGTGAGGCGCATGGGTAAGCAGACACAACTTTCAGGGACGAACAGGCCGGTACACCCGACGATGAACGGACGCTGGAAGCTTGAGGACGCGAAAGCGCGTTTCAGCGAAGTTGTCCGGCATGCCAGGGAGGACGGTCCCCAGCGCGTGACCGTTCGAGGTCACGATGCGGTTGTCATCATGAGCGTCGAGGAGTTCGAGCGTCTGACACCGACTGCGCCTCGCGTGCCGTTCGTCCAGTTCATGGAGGCGTTGCACCTCGACAACCTGGATCTCGAGCGCGACGCCGACCACGGCCGGGATGTCGACCTGTGAGGGGATGGATGCTCGATACCAATGTGGTGGCCGCGCTGATCAACCCGCAGGGCGCACCCTCGGTCAAAGCATGGGCAGCCGGTCAAGATGAAGAGACTTTCTATCTCAGCATCCTGACACTCGCCGAGTATGACAAGGGAATTCATAACCTGCCAAACGACCATCCCGATCGCTCGCGCTATATAGCGTCGCGGGACGCTCTTGCGGATCGTTTTGGTGATCGTGTGCTTTCCCTGCGCGACGAGGCCGTGCGGCTCTGGGGACGCATATCGGGAGAGGTCAAGAAGGACACCGGGCATCCACCCCCCGTGATCGATACGCTTTTGGCGGCGACCGCAATCGAGTACGAGCTCTATCTCGTCACGCGCAACGTAAAAGACACGCGCCACTCGGGCGCGGCCATTTTCGATCCATGGACCGATGACCCGGCCAAGTTTCCGCTGAGCCCAAGGGCCAATAGGCCCCGATAGCGAAGGAAATGGCGGGGCCGAAGCCCCGCCTGACCGCTCAACCGAGCGCGTCCATCTGCGCTTCGGCCGCCTTGCGATCGAGCGCCTGGCCGGGATTGTCGACTGGGCGATCGAAGGGCTTCCAGGATTCCCCGACGGCGTGTTCATAAGCCGCGACCGCGCCTTCGGCGGCCATGCGGAGCGAGAATGCCTGGATGCCCATGTCGGCGGCGAATTCCCGCTTGCGCTGGGCGGAACTGTCGTAGCCGACAATGCCGTCCCGGTCGTCGTCGCGGGCGTCGCTGGCGGCCTTGGCCGTAGCGTCGCGGGCTTCCGTCACGGCGCGCGAGTAGAACTGGCCGGCGCCATGGGCGGAACCGACGAAGGCTCCGACGATGCGTTGCAGGTGGATCTGCATCGCACGCTCGCCGAGGCCTTCGGACAGAGCGTCGACGGTTTCGAGGATGAGGCGCTCGTGCGTACCGCGCACGCCGTCGCCGTCGACGACGGCGGTCCCGAAGCTTTCGGCGATCCGTAGCGCCTGGACGGCGTCCGGGCAGGTGAGACGGACCATTTCGAGGGTTGCACCCTTGCGCAGCTGGACGACGCGGGCGGACGGACGGGAGGTCGCTGACTTGGCCATTTTCGATTTCCTTCTCGGTTTCGTCAGAAGGCCCGCGCCGGCCCGTTGCCGGAGCGCCCTTCGGTACGGTCGAAAAAATCCGGCGGTCAGACGGGCGCTTTCACAGGTCCGGAACGCTTGAGCGAGAAAGGTAGGCTTGCGGACAAGCGGGGGCACAGCCCCTGCGCGGGACGCGGGCCTGCCTTGCGAAGGGAGGGTGAACCGGCCGCAACGCGGCGCGCAGCGGCCTTGAAACGACCGGCCGCCGGGTTAAGACCGTGCTGAACCGAAGGGTGCTCCGGCAAGAGGCCGGCTCATCGCCCGAACCGAAAGGCAATCGATGGCCGAGAGCGTCCTCAACCTCACGCCTCATGCGCCTATCAGGCACGCATGGTCCAGTCCGGTCCGATCGAATAAAATACCTGATGGCGATCAGGCCGCAACGCATTGCGGGGGCAGGCGGCCCAGTCCTTGGATGACGCGAGGTTCTGCCTCCCGATACCAACCGCGCAGGTAGGGCAGGGGACGCGGGCGACGGGATGGTCCGGCCAGGTTTCGCCGCAGCGGCCGCAGGAGAAAATTATGGCGATGTCCGCCCACCGGGTCGCTCGCGCAGTGCCGCTATTGACCGGTCCTGCCGGGCGAGCTTGCGCGATAGAGCATCGATCTCCTGCTGCCGCTCGGCCGTGATCGCGGCAAGGTTGGCGCGGTAGCGGGCGAGGAAGGCGCCGGGCTCCGGCGGCTGGCCGCGTCGATAGGAGCGCCGGCGCGGATGCAGGTGCGGGATGATGGCCGTAATCCGGCGGATGATCTGCCGGTCGATAAGGTCGAGCTGGTGCTGTGTCTGCCGACGAGCCTCTTCCATGCGCGACAGGAGCGAGCGGCAGCCGAGAAGCGAATTCCCGCCGGGGAGCCCTGGCCCGTCTCACCGCATTTGCGGACGAGACGGCTGGAGGCGTTGTTGCGCTTCCAATGATAGAGCGTCGCGAGATGGTGTTTCGGGGGAGGGGGGCTTGCGTCGGACCATTCGACGACGGAAGCGACAGGCGGGGGCGAGATGATCAGGTCCGCATTCATGGCGTTCTCCTGCATGGTAGGGTTGCTGAGTACGCCTCCGCCGCCGGGCGATGCCGGCCGCGGAGGTGTCGAGCGGGAAAGGGAAGTGCGGGGGCCTATTCGGCGGCAACCGAGTAGGCGGTGTCGTCCTCGATGACCTTCTCCTCCGTCTGCGTGTCGCCGTCCGCCTGCGGAGCGTCGTCGATCAGCTCGGGGGTAGCTTCAGCGGCCGAAGCGTGATCGTCGTCGTTTTCGGCCTGATCGTCCTCCGATTGTTCGTCGTCCTCCGCAGCGATGTCGCGGGCCTTGAGGATGTCGGAAAGCTCGGCCAGCTCTGGCGCGAACCGGGCAGCGGGGTGGACGAAGTGCCCCTCCTTGAAATGCTCGACAAGCGCCGCGCGGGTTTCGCGAACGCGCGAACGCGGCGAGACCGACGCATCGCTGCAGGAGGCTTCGAGTGCCTGACGAGAAAGGCATTCGAGGAAATCGACGGTGCCCATGTTCGGAAGAAAGGCATCGGCCCCGATGGCCCCGCCGGCAACGCGGGACAGGACACCGCTATTGGACATGCCCCGGCGGCATGACAGGACGTCGATGAGCGTCTTGCGCGCAGCAATGCGCAGGGTGTCGACGTCGAAGAGAAACTTCCCCTCGTCGTCGAACAGCATGGCCGCGTGCCGGTTGAAGCGGGTTCCGCCGAACATCGCGCCACCGGCGCCGGAATCGACGCGGACGTTGGTTCCGGCATAGCCGAGGACCAGCAACGCCATCAGCGTGTCATCCTCGATCGGCGCGCGGCCGAGTGCCTCGTGCAAAGCGTCCGTGCGGTAGTCGCCGATCATGTCGTGACCACGCTGCGTCACATCCGGGCGCGGCTTGGAAGCCACGATGGGCTCGTTTGTGCCGCTGTCGCCATTGCCCGATGCCGTGGCGCCCTTGCCCGCCGATTTCTTTTCGTCGGGCAGCCGGTAGACAACCGACTGCACCTTGCCCTCGCGGTCGAGATACATTGCCGTACGGTCTAACTTCAGCGCCTTGCCATGGACGCGCTCGGCCTTCTTCGGCAGCTCCGGCTGGCCGTAGCCGTTGACTTCGACGATCGCGCCGCGCTTCGGAAGGTTCGACGTCATCCACTCGTGCTGCGCGCCAAGGAAGCCTTCGACATTGGTCGTGTAGCGATTATCCTCGTTCGCCGGCGCGAAGAGGTCCTCCGACCATTCGATGCCATAGGATGCGGCAAGGTCACCGCCGAAGCTGGCATCGCGAGCATACATGCGCTTCTTGTTCAAAGCGTTGGCGATCGACCACCATTGCGCCGTGTCGCCCTCCTTCGGCTTGCTCGCCTTCCAGACCGACTCCTGGTCCTCGACGCTTGCTGCGGCGATGATGCGAAGCTGCTGCTCGCTCGGCATGTCGCCCCGCGCGATCTGCTCAAGCATACCGGGGAAGAGATTGGCAAGCAGGCGGAGCTTCTTGATCTGGCGGACGGGGAGGGCAAGCGCCATTGCGATGGCTTCCTCGGTCCAGCCGAGCGCGACAAGGCGTTCGACCCCGCGCCATTGGTCCACGGGATTGAGATTCTCGCGTGCGATGTTTTCGACCATGTTGCGCATCGCGCCATTGTCGTTCGCCGCCTCGACGACCAGCACCTTGATCTCGTCGAGGTTGGCGGCGATCGCCCCATCCCGCCGGCGATGGCCGTTGTCGATGATGAGGCCGTTTCCACCACCGGGTTCGGCAAAGACGATCGGAGGATTGATGATGCCGACAGCCTTGATCGTGGCGACCATCAAGGCATCGGCTTGGGGCGACGATTTCGACTGACGAGCCTTGTCGGGGTTGTCCTTGAGCAAACGGGGATCGACGGTAGCAACACGCATGGGATTTTCCTTTCCAGAGTACGGACGCGGCCCTCTTGCCGGTCCTTCTCGTGTCTTCTTTTTTCCGAAGACACCTACCGGACCGCGGGGCGGCCGGACCGGCGCAACTGCGGGCGAGTGTCCCTGCGGCGAAGGACAAGCGGGGCCAACGGACCTGCGAAGGACGAGTTGCCGGGATGCGCAGGCGGCGGTTGAGCGAAGCGGCGCCGGGAGGACCGATCTGCGATCGGGTTCCTCATTTTCTCCCTTTCTCTTTACCCCTATTTTCCGAGGGCCGATCCGGACGACACAGTCGCCGCAGAATCGGCGGGGTAGGGGGCGGATGGTGTTGCAGCTCTTGATTTGCCACCATTAAGGTGGCATATCCAGGCATGGAAAAGAAACGCCCGACATACGATCTCGACGCGATCAAGGTGGCATTGGGATCGCCCAGGACGTTGGCGATCACGACGACGGCACTGCGTACGGCGATGGCTTTGGGGTATGACCGCGCTGGCATCGTCCAAGCGGTCACCGGATTGGATCGCTCGATGTTCTATAAGTCGATGACGACCTATGCGGATCACCGGGTCTGGCAGGACGTCTATCGTGCACCAGCCGAGGACGAAGGGTTGGTCCTCTATATTAAGTTCCAGGCGGACGTGGTCACCGAGTTCCGGGTCATGTCGTTCAAGGAGACATCCGATGGCAGTTAAGATGCAGGTTTTGCCAGACACGATGGTTTCCCCGGAGACGGGAGAGATCCTATCCCGGGATGTCCGCCTGTTCGTCGTCACCTACAAGGGCCGTACCAAGACGGTCGACCTTCCGGGCTATTACTCCGCGGACAGCGACGACGGCGTTCATGTCGGTGACGACATGGAGGCGTCGGACGCTGCACTGCGGGCGCTGAAGGAAGAAGTCGAGGGTATACCGTCGCCGGCGACGATCCGGCGGGTTCGCAAGAAGCTGAAGCTCTCGCAACGCGAAGCCGGCGGGATCCTCAAGGTGGGCGAGAGCGCTTTCGACAAGTACGAGCGCGGTTTGGTCGAACCGAGCGGGCCGACGAGCCAGTTGCTTCGGCTGCTCGACCGGCATCCCGAACTGGTCGAGGAACTGCGCCAGCCGGTATAGACGACGATAGCGATGAGCAAAAAAATGGGCCTGCGAAACCGCGGCCCATTGAAGTGTGGAGATCTGAACCTCCAGAGGGGAACAGCTGACGCGGCGGCACTGGGAGGAGAAAGACCGCCATGTGCATCAACTGCGAGCATAATGCCCGTTCCTTGATCATTTGGAAAACATTTATTGTGCAACGCAGCTATGCGGCGGCTGCGTTGCTCCCGGCATGAACGTCGCCGGCGTTACGCCGCTTGCGCGACCGGCTCGGCGGTGGCGCGGGCTTCGGCGGCCAGCACCTCCTCGACCTCCTCCAGTTCCCGGCGCTTGGCGGCGAGTTCGTCGGCGAAGGCAAAGGTGCCTGTCTCATGCGCGCGATAGGAGGCGAGCCGGCGGTTGGCGTCTTCGAGATGCTGGCGCTGGCGGTAACGCTCGCCCTCGAAATCATGGAGCGCATGTTCGAGACGGGAGATCGCCCCGAGCGGCGTGATGGTCACCGGCAGGTCGATCTCATAATCGGCGCCGGTGCGCTGCAGGACGGTGCGATAGTGGTAGCCATTCTTACCGAAGCGCTCGCCCTCGTAGATGACGTCGAAGCCGCCGATCGAGCCGAGCTGCGCCTCGCCCTCCTGCTGAAGCTGGATGAGTGTGAGGATCTCCTTCATCACCGCGCGACCGGCGTCCTTGCGCTCACTATGCTGTTCGCCGAGGACGGTCATGGTGAAGGCCTCGCCTGATGTCGGAACCAGCCGCGCGATGTCCTGGCCGATTTCGTCGATCCGGCACGTCGCGACCTCGATATCGCGTTCGGCTTCCCGCAGCCGCCGGCGCACCGAGAAGAGATCGTCGTCATGGGCGGCGCGCAGGCGCTTGAGGCGGGCGATATCGGCCTCCAGGCCGGCTTTCTTCATCAGGCGCTCGTCGCCGCTGGCAATGGCCTTCGCCATCGCAAACTGGTTGGCTGCACCCTCAACGAGATCTTCGAGCCGGCGGATCGACGTGTCGCCGGAGAGTGCCGCGGCGATGAACCGGGCTTTGCGCTCGTTGTTCTGCCACATGCTTGCGTCGAGACTGCCTTGCGTCGCATAGGCGAAGATGTCGACGACGTCGTGCTGGTTGCCCTGGCGAACGATCCGGCCCTCGCGCTGCTCGATCTGCGACGGTAGCCACGGCACGTCGAGGTGGTGAAGCGCCTTAAGCCGGAGCTGGGCGTTGACCCCGGTGCCCATCGTCTCGGAGGAGCCGATCAGGAAACGGACGCGACCCGCGCGGACGTCGCCGAACAGGCGTTGTTTGGCTTCGCTCTTCTTGTAGTCCTGCATGAAGGCAATTTCGCCGGCGGGGACGCCGAGCCGGACCAGCTCATCGCGGATCCAGCGGTAGGCCGAAAAGCCCCGCGTCTTTTCCACGTTGATCGTACCAAGATCGGAAAAGATCATCTGCGCGGCACCGGGCAGCTCGTAGGGCTTGCCATCCGGCCGCACGAATACCTGATCCGCCGTTTCCTGCCAGATCCGGAAGGCATTCCCGACAAGCAGATTGAGCTTGTTGTCGGGCTCATTGTCGTTGGCCGGCATCACCAGCCTCAGGTCGATCGCCGCATGGCGACCGTCGGTGATGACCGAGAGCAGGATATCGTCGCCCGGCTGCGCCGGTCCCTCGCGCATCTCGATTGCCTTGATGCGACTGTCGAGGATCTGCTTGTACATCTTGAATGCCGCGGTCGGCTTGGCGGTGACGATTTGCCGGCCGCCTGTGGAGATGGCCGGAACGCGGACATATTCCCGGAGATCGGCGGGCATCACCACGTCCGCGAATGCCCGGAACATGGCGATGAGTTCCGGAACATTGACGAAGGAGGCGAAGCGACTGACCGGCTTGTATTTGCCGGACGGCTGGATCTCCAGTTCGGTAGTCGTCTCGCCGAAGGTGCTCGCCCAGGCGTCAAACTCATGCAGGCCGCGTTCATGGAGAGCGTCGTAGCCGAGCAGGCGCTGGACGGAAAACATCTCGCCGAGCGTGTTGGTGATCGGCGTGCCGGAGGCGAGCACCAGCGCGCGGCCGGGGTTCTTCGTCTCGATATAACGCGACTTGACGTATAGATCCCAGGCGCGCTGCGAGCCGTTCGGATCGATGCCCTTCAGCGTCGACATGTTGGTGGCGAAGGATAGCTTGCGGAATTCCTGCGCCTCGTCGACGAAAATCTGGTCGACGCCGATCTCCGAGATCGTGAGCAGGTCGTCCTTGGGGGTGGCAAGCGCCTGCAGACGCTCCTCCAAGCCTTCCTTCAGCCGTTCGAGACGCTTGCGCGCCACGCGGTCGTCCGGCTCGACCCTGGTCAGCAGATCCTCGTAGAGCTGAAGCTCGTCGTGGATCATCTGCTGTTCGAAGGCCGAGGGCACGCCGATGAACTTGAAGGCGGAATGGGTGATGATGATCGCGTCCCAAGTGGCCGTCGCCGCCCGGCTGAGGAACCGCGCACGCTTGTCCTTGGTAAAATTGCTCTCGTCGGCGACGAGAATGCGGGCGGAAGGATAGAGGGCCAAGAATTCGCGCGCCGCCTGCGCGAGGCAATGGCCGGGCACGACCAGCATCGCCTTGGCGATTAGGCCGAGACGGCGCTGTTCCATGATGGCGGCCGCCATGGTCATCGTCTTGCCGGCGCCGACGGCATGGGCGAGATAGGTCGCGCCATCGGCGACGATGCGCCAGATGCCACGCTTCTGGTGCGCGTAGAGCTGAAACGCGGCTGAGGCGCCGGGCAACTGGAGATGCGAGCCGTCGAATTTGCGCGGCGCGAGGTTGTTGAAGCGCTCGTTATAGACGCTGGCCAGCCGGTCGGTCCGCTCCGGATCGGTCCACACCCAGCGCTCGAATTCCGTCTTGATCTTCTGCAGCTTCTCGCGGGCGGCTTCGGTATCGACGACGTTCAGCACCCGCCGTTCGCCGCCGACATCCTTGATGGTGTCGAAGATCTGCGGCACGCGGCTGTTGAGCGCATCGGCAAGCAGTTCGCCGGCGTGGCGTCGGCTGGTGCCCCATTCCGACGTGCCGGCGGCGCGATAGGCGAGCTGGCGCGCTTCGACGGTCCAGGAGCCGAGTTCCGGCATGTGGTGGATCCGGATATCGGCGTCCATCTTCTCCTTGACGAAGGCCACAACGTCGGCCGCTGGAATCCACGGCGCGCCGAGACGCGCGGTGATATCCGAGGGGCGAAGGGGCGAGGGCTGGACCGCCTGCAACGCACGGACATGCGCTCGAAGATCGGATCAAGCGCCGCGGCGGCTTCGGCGGCGGCAAGCTTGGTGCGGACCGGGCCGGAGAGATAGGCGTCGGCGGTCTGCCACGCGCCGTCGGCCGGGTTCTGGAACACCGTGTCACCGAGCTGGTCGACCACCTTCTCGCGGTCGCAATGGAGAAGCTCGGCGATATGGTCGAGGTCGACACGGCCACGCTCGTTGAGGACGACGGCAAGCGCGTCGCCGGCATTCGTCACCACCGGAAGGGCAGGGGGCGCGATAACACGCTCAGTGAAGATCGGACCGGGCTTTGCCGTGTCGGTGTCGAGGTCGTAGTCCTCGATGGAGGCGACCAGCCAGCAATCGGGATCGTCCCTGAAGGGCTGGAGGTTCGGCTGGCGATGCGTCTCGCGCGTCTCGCCGGATTCCACATCCTCGGTGATACTGACGGTCGTGTGGTTGATCGGCCCGAAATCCCTGACAAAGCTCGACCAGGCGATACGCAGCCGCACTTGCAAGTCGCGCCAAGGTCGGCCGCTCTCCTGTGCCTTCAGCACCTCGCGCACCGCGTCGCGGACGGGGATCAGCTTCTGGATGGTGCGGACATGCTTTTCCGTCAGACCGTCGCCGGCACGGCCCTTCCTGACCTTGATCACGACGGGCTGGCCATCGACGATCTGCATCAGGCCCTGCCTGTTGTCGACGAAGTAACTGCCTTCGCGCACATTGGCATTGCCGGGCCGCAGATCGACAATCTCGGCCAGTTCCTCCTCAAGATCGAGATCGAGCTCGGTGGGCTCGCCGTCATAGATGTCTTCCGGCAGCCGGCTGACGGCAGCGTTCAGCAGATTATCCAGATCCTCGTCGGCGCGGCGACGGCAGGTATAGGTCTCGCCGAACGGACCGGAGGCCAGCGCATGGGTGCCAAGGACCATGCCGGGATTGTCGGCGAACCAGCGGTTGACGCGGATGGCGCCTTCGTCATCCGTAGCCGAGCGGACTTCCTCGACGTCGAGCCACGATAGATCACCCACCGGCTCGCCGGGCTTGCGCTTGCGGAAGAAGAGGATGTCGACGACGGTGTCCGTGCCGGCGTCATGGCGGAAGCTGCCCTCGGGCAGGCGGATAGCGGCGACCAGGTTGGCCGATTTGGCGATATGTTCGCGCGCCGCCGCGTCCGCCTTGTCCATGGTACCGCTGCTCGTCACAAAGGCCGCCAGCCCGCCAGGCTTCAACAGGTCGATCGCGCGGGCGATGAAGTAGTCGTGCAGCCGAAGCGCAAGCGGTCGATAGTGATGGTCCGAGCGAACCGTCCGATCGGAGAAGGGCGGGTTGCCGATGGCGAGGTCATAGACGACGCCGAGATCGGTGCGGGCGAAGTCGCCATTGACGATGCGCGCCTTCGGCTGCAACAGCCGCACGATGCGGGCCGTGACCGGATCGAGTTCAATGCCGGTGACATGGCTAGTAGCCCGATAGGTCTGTGGCATCAGCGCGGGGTACAGCCCCGTGCCGATGCCCGGTTCCAGTACGCGGCCGCCGCGCCAGCCGAGACGCTGAAGCCCGGTCCACATCGCCTTGACGATAAATTCCGGCGTGAAGTGCGCATACTGGGTGCAACGGGCGAGCGACGCATAGTCGGCCTCGCTGACCGAAGTTTCCAGCGCGCTGCCGAGATCGTCCCAGCCCTCGCGAAACTCCACCTCGCCCGGTCGGCGGAACATGCCGTTGGCAAGCTCCGATGCGCCGAAGCCCGTGAAGCGGATGAGTTTCTGCTGTTCTATCACGCCGCGGCCGCATCGGGCAGGTAGCGCAGATGCATCGGCAGCTTGGCGGCGATCTCCTCGTCGGCCATGGCGTCGAGGAGCTTCGGCACGCTGCCCAGTTTGCCGCCGAAGAAATGGACGGTGCGCCGGCCGCGCGACGCGTCGGGCCAGCGATAATCGGCATAGCCGCGATAGGGCTCGGCGGTGCTGCTCCAGATGTGCTCGAGACGTTCTTCCCGCGTCATCGCCCGCACCGGCCGGCTCTCGCGTTCGATGATGGCGAGACGCATGCGCTCGACTGACATATCGTCGGAAAGATCGCAGTAGCCATGAAAGTAGCGGATGGCATCGTCGATGCGCAGCGCGAAAAACACCGATGTCACCGACCCAGTCAGGAATTGCCGGAGCGCAAACATCGAGCCGCGGATCCAGAGCGGCGCTTCCACCGCGAACATATAGTCGTGCTCGGCCTCGCCGATCTCGAACCATTCACCTGCATAGAGCGCCGTTGCGTCATCCGCGCGGCGGTGGTCGCGGCCGGCATGGCGGTCGAACATGCGATACATCTGGTGGCGGTCGGCAATGCCCTGGTAAACCTTGCGGATTGCGGGTGCGGTGGTCATGTGCGGCTCCGTCGGGTTGTCGGACCGAAGCGGCACAGCCTTCTTGACCTGCCCTGTTGTTCAGTCCTTCGTTACCCCTTCCGCGCCGCCGGCATCGCGCTCGGCTGGGTCAAGGGCCGGCGCCGCCGGGCGAAGCTTCCCTTGACGCGGGCGGCACGCATCCGGCACGCCTCGCCTTTTTCCATTCCTCCCTCGTCTCCTTTTCCACCTTTGCCTTTTCCTGGAGCGCCTCGTTCCAGTCGTCCGCCATCGGCCGCAGCCGCTGCCAGATACAACCGGCGCTATCGGCGAGGACGCGTAGGCGCTCGGCAAAGGTCTCGCCCTGATCATTCGCGTCGGTTGCCGCGACCAGCGTGACGCCGGGGCGCGACGCCAAGATCCGCAGGGCCGCATCGGTAAGGGGGGACCATCCCCCGCCGGTGCTAAGATAGAGCGAGCACTCGCGGAGACCTTCGAAGGCGGCGAGGCTCATGGCGTCGATCGCCGCCTCCGTGACGCACAGGCGCAAGGCATCCCGCGCGCCAAGACGGAATAGAGTTTTCGAGCCGCCCGTCGAGAACCCGCGCCATTCCGGACCGCGCTCCTCCCAGCCGCAGACCGCGCCGGCATTGTCCGTGTGTGCCGCCCACATGCTTCCGTATGGACCTTCGCGAAGCTGGTTGTTCGAGATGGCCATTCGCAGCACGCTCGCCGGAAAGAAACGGGCGGCGGAAAGATAGCGCCAGGTCGCGGACCCGCGCCAAAGGACGCGTCGCGCCGACCAACGATCCGCAAGACTGGTCGCTGCGGGTCGCTCGCGGGCTGCCTTCGCCCAGACCGGATCACTGGTCTGGAATCCGACCAGAGACGCCACGCTTGCGACACCCTCGACGAAGCCGACATGATCGAGACGTCGCACGAGCGCGAAGATATCGCCCTTGTCGTCGCTGAGCGGATCGAACCAGCCCTTTCCCTCATGCGTCACAATGACGATCTCGCCACCCCGGCGAAACTTGATCGCCCGGCGCGTGCATTCCTTGACGTCGGCGGCAAACCCGGCCCGCTCTAGAAGAGCGCCGCAATTCACCCTCTCCTTCAACTCTCTGATTTTCTCTCTTTTCATGCCAACCCGGCCGCGCGAGCGGCCGCTCCCTTCTTTTCCCGTCGACACATTTGCGCAGCAAATCGACACCCGCCGCGCCAAGCGGCGGCTGCAAGGGCGCGGAGATCGGGGCGAGGGGAACCCGCGCCTCGCCGCGGCGCCGCTTCCCTTGCGGACGCCGCATGGATGCGGCACCCGAGAGAAGAGCAGGGCGGGCTCAATGAGCCGGCCCGAAGTCGAAGGGATCGATTTCGTGGATCACGTCCGCATCGGCGTCGTCGAGCTCCTCGCTCGGCAGGACGCCGTATTCTCCGGCCGATCGGAACAAGGTCACCGGGACCATGAGCGTGCGGGCGAGGTGAAAGGCATGCGATTGGGCGAGCGAGAGATCGTGCGACATGGTGAGGCTCCATCCGGGAGCGGGCCAATTCCCGCTCGATGGCACCAGGATTGGTCCGGGGCGGGGCGCGATCACCGCGAAGGCGCATGCCGGAGCGGCCGTAGCTTGCTAACGGACCCCCTGCGGGTTGATCGTCAAAGCCCGGCACTGGACCAGGTCGCCATCCCAGAAGAGCGGGATTGGTCCGTTCCCCATGGAGGGGTCGGTTGCTGCACAGGCGTCGCGGCAGAACACATCTCCTCTCACGGAATTTTGCTCGGGTTGTTCACCCCGAGATCAGGGACTGCCATCGGCTGGAATAGGCCTGCCTTCCCCGAAATCATCGAGGTCAGCTTTGGCACCATGGCTTTCGCCAGCTATCCCACCGACGCGCCAAACCATGCTTGATCAGTGTTTCTCCGACGTCGTGTCGGTCCACGGCAACGCGCGCCAACTGGCGTCCGTAGCGGTCAAGTTTGCCACGAACCAATTCGATCCGATGACCCGACACCTGGGTTGCCAGTTCGTCTTTCGCTTGCAGCGCTGTGGCGCGTTCCGCGGCGCAACGCTCCGTCAATCTCCGGCGCATCGATGTTCTCGATGCGGATCTTCTCGCGCCTCCCGGTCCGGTCGTTGACGGTGAAGGTATCGCCATCCCAGATCCAGAGCGTAACATCCTGGCAGGCGCCACGATCACAGACCGCTGCACCGACAATCGTGTGACGGTTCGTTGAAGCCGAGGCGCCGGCGAGCATCAGCAATTGCGAGATCCCCACGACCATCACGCACCGCGCCAGCATTATGAGGTCTTTTTCGATACGAGATTAAAGAGCTGCGCGATGACGTCGGTGGCGTAGACCTTTTCACCGCCGCGGTCATAGCTGTTGTTGGACACGCGGATTCCACATAGACAAGGTCACCCTCTCCGACGTATTCCTCGATCCACTCCGCCTGTTTCTTGTCAAGGACGGTGATCTGAACCCAATCGGTGGCGCTCTTGCGTTCGCCATCCGACTGCCAATCGCGATTGCTCGCCACATTCACCTTCAACACGCCCTTCAGCGGGATGACGTTTCCGACGTAACCAAGCAGGGTATGGCGGTTGATGCTGCGCATGGACTCATACCTTTCTAAGGTGGAAAATACCGTCTATCTGTTGAGGCTGAACCAATGCCGCTTGGTTTGCCCTGAGGTGTCGTTCTTGATATCGAAATAATATGGCTCTGACCGCAGCGGTCGGGGTACGGAGACCGTCTGCATGCAGTTCCGCTGTCGATCAGAGTGATAGAGACCGTGCGCATCGCCCCGGCAAATGTTGACTGTTTTGACGCAAAGATCGTCTTCCTCGGCGAAGCTGTTGCGGTTGCTCTTTCTTCCAGCCCTGTAGCCTTCAGGGCATTCCGCATAAGTTTCATGACCTGGCGTACCGGTTCCGCCCTCGGGGCAGGTCGGCCAATCGAAGCCGGGTTTTTTCATTGCGGAGATAAGGCGGCTCATGGGCGGATGGCAGGCGGACACGCCCCGCCAGGATGGATTGGAAGACGACGCGCACAGCAGGACTTCGCAGCCCCATTCGCTGCCGGCAGCGGGAGCGGGAAGCACCGCGGCCGCCAAAAACAATCCGAGGACGACATGGTGAGGCATGGCTTTGGCGATCATCAGCACTCTTCCCATCAAACACACTAACGAATAAACTATAGTTTATATGGCAATGATGAGCAAGCGCAAGAAGGCAGACACCGAGCTTGGTACGAGGATCCTGAGAAACATGGCACGGGTCATCGAGCGCGAACGGGAACGGCGCGGCCTCAACAAGAAAGAGATGGCCGAACTGTGCGAAGTGACATATCCGTTTTATTTTCAGATTCTTGACGGGAAAGCGAATCCCTCGTTGCAGACCATTACGCGGATCTGCGTCAATCTCGATGTGCCTTTCCAGGAACTCGTGAGCGGGGCGGCGCCTCTCTGATCGGCAACGTTGGGAAAGATCATCTCCGGTTCCGCTCGCATGGACTAAACCCGCATTCCGGCTAAATTGATTGGCAGAAACATAAACTATATTTAATTACTCGCCCTATGAGTTTGACCGCCGGATGGCCGCAGGGCTACCGGCGCCACATGGGGGTATTGCCGGCATGAAGTCTTTCGCTGCTTCCGTTTTTCTCGTGATCGCCTCGGCCGCACATGCAGGCGAGAACCCGATGTGGCCGACGAGCCTGACCTGGACCTGCGCCTTCTCGTCGGTCATCCGGTGCGAGCGTTCGGTTGATTGCGGGACGGTCGCGGAGGAGGGCGAACTCGCCCTGGACTATCGCGAAAACAGCCTGACGGATCGGAAGGGTACGGTTCATCCGATCAAGCGCCACTATGTCCAGACGGTGGTCGGCAGAGGTGAAGATCGAGCTCGATACGAACGAGGTGATCTGGCTTTCACCAGCCGACGGAGCAGGGGTGTTTTCGGACAACTGGGTTGGCGCGATCTTGTCGCCGAAGACCGGCGTGATCGTGCAAGAGCTTCGGCCGTTGGTCTGCAAACCGATAAAATAGCGTAGCGCTCCATTGCCCACTTATGTCTCATGCGGCTGCCCAAGCAACGAGATGATGAGGTCTCTTGCAAAATCAGACGGTGGGTACCGTGATCTTTAGAGAGCGCAGCGTGGAAAACGACGCGGGCGAGATCAAATTTGAGGCGCGCTTGCTGTGAAAATAAAGCGCCGCGTCCGTTCATACCGACCGGGAGGGCGAGCTGATCGGCGAGACCATCGTGTGGCGTTTCCGGTTTGGGGGACACGTCATACGCGCCTGGTGGCAGAGCGCGGACGAGCTTGCGTTCCGCAACGCCTTCGCGAACCTCCAACCGAACACGA
>NZ_JBYOLC010000022.1:0-52111 GCF_057798995.1 Shinella sp. 20P9.1.1 | reverse complement strand
CTCGATGAATGCGAGAGAACATAAAGGTGAATTGCACAACTTCCGGTAACGGGTTCGATAAAATTTTCTGTGTCTCGCTTGGTTTCAGGCCGTCACCGGCCTCCCGCCGAACGTGCCCTTGGCCTGCTCCGTCAGCGCGCGGAACTTCTCCGAGGCACCCGTCAGCTTGGCGTCCCAGTCCGGGTCCGGCACCTGGCCGCGGATCGTGTCGAAATAGACGGCCATCAGGGCGGCGATCGCGAAGGGTTCGAGCACGGCAGCCTTAAAGGCCCAGGCGAAGACGATGGCGACGATGAAGGTGAGGGCGGTGAGATCGCCGGGGAAGAGGTACACCACTGCGGCGGCCGGTGCCAGCGCCAGGAGGAAGACGACGATGGAGAGGATCCACAGGAAAACAGAGAGCCAGACGGCGTTCTTCACCATCTTCAGGCCGTTCTGTGCATAGAGCACGAGGCCGCGGCGCGAGCTTTCCCAGGCATTGTCGCTGCCGGTGCGGATGTTGTAGCCGAGGATGATCTCATCGACATAGGTCAAGGACAGGCGAATGACGGTGTTGGCGAAGCGCACGATGCCGTCGAGGCCGGGAATGGGCAGAAAGGCCGCGATGCCGCCGAGAAGGCCGGTGATGGCGGCGATCACGCCCTTGATGAGCTGGTCGAGCGCGAAGAGCACGTTCGCCTCGCCGAAGCGGGCGGTGACGACCTCGCGGCCATAGGCGACCTGGCCCTTGCCGTCCGGCAGCGGCTCACCGTCGATCAGCTTGACCATGACGGCGATATGGGCGGCCTTGACCATGTAGAGCAGCCATTCGCGCGCCCAATAGACGGCGGTGCCGACCAGCCCCATGCCGAAGATGCCGCCCCAGACGGCGAAGGATTCCGGGCTGTCGGAGAGCGAGCCGACGCCGTAGCCGATGCCGGCCCCCGTGCCCGTCGCCAGGATGAAGGCGAGCGTGATGACGAAATAGATCACCATCCGCGTGATGATGAAGGGCATGGTCTTCAGCAGAATGCCGATGGTCTTGCCGATGCTGAAGTCCCACATGCCCCGATGTCCCCACAGAAAATCCCGCGATCCGAACCGCCGCGCCAAAGGCAAACGTTTCGGAGCCGCGGGATATTCGAAGCCTTGGCAGACTTAGCAGAGATCCGTCGAGCTGATCTGGATGCCGAAGCCTTCGAGGCCGACATAGTGGCGCTCGCGCGAGGCCATCAGGCGGATCGAGGTGATGCCGAGATCCTTCAGGATCTGTGCGCCGAGGCCGATTTCCAGCCATTCGCTCTCGCGCGCCTGCGCTTCGTCATGGCCTTCGCGGTCATGTTTGCCCTTGCGGGCGGTCGAAGACTGGCCGACGCCGACGGAGCCTTCGCGCAAATAGACGATGACGCCGCGGCCCTCATCGGCGATGCGTTTCATGATGCCGTCGATCTGGCGTCCCGCGCCAAAAACGTCGTCGCCGACATTTTCGAGATGCAGGCGCACCGGAATGTCGACGCCGTCCCTGATGTCGCCGAAGACCACGGCGAGGTGCTGCATCGGATCCCAGGGCAGGGTGTAGGTCGAGGCCTTCGCCTTGCCGTAGGGCGTCTCGATATCGAAGCTGCCGACCTGCTCGATCAGGGTTTCCTTGCGCTGGCGGTAGGCGATAAGATCGGCGACGGAGACCTGCTTCAAACCGTTCTTTTCCGCGAAGGCCGCGACCTGCGGGCCGCGCATCACCGTGCCGTCGTCGTTGACGAGCTCGCTGATCACGCCGATCGGCGGGAGGCTGGCGAGCTTGCAGAGATCGACGGCGGCTTCGGTATGGCCCGAGCGCATCAGGACGCCGCCTTCGCGCGACACGAGCGGGAAGATATGGCCGGGACGCACGAAATCCGTAGCACCTACATTCGGATTGGCGAGATTGCGCACCGTCAGCGTGCGGTCGTCGGCGGAAATGCCCGTCGTCGTGCCGTGCTTGAAATCGACGGAGACGGTGAAGGCGGTGGTGTGGGCCGAATCGTTCTCCGCCACCATCGCGTTAAGGTTCAGCCGCTTGGCCTCCTCGCGCGGCATGGGCGTGCAGACGATGCCGGAGGTGTGGCGCACGATGAAGGCCATCTTTTCCGGCGTGCAATGCACGGCGGCGACGATGAGGTCGCCCTCGTTCTCGCGGCCATCGTCATCCATCACGACGACGATTTCGCCGGCCTCGAAGGCGCGGATGGCATCGACGACACGCTTCTGGTCGTAGCTCATGGCAAAAATCCTATTTCAGGCGGCCGGTCTGGCCGCGATCGCGGAGATAGTGGTCGGCAACGGCGCAGGCGACCATGGCCTCGCCGATCGGCACGGCGCGGATGCCGACGCAGGGGTCATGGCGGCCCTTGGTGCGCACATCGACATTGTTGCCGTCGGCATCGATCGAGCGGCGCTCGGTCAGGATGGACGAGGTCGGCTTGATGGCAAAGCGCGCGACGACCGGCTGGCCGGTGGAAATGCCGCCGAGAATACCGCCGGCATGGTTGGACAGGAATATCGGATTGCCGTCATTGCCCATGCGCATTTCGTCGGCATTGTCCTCGCCGGTGAGCTCGGCCGAGGCAAAGCCTTCGCCGATCTCCACGCCCTTCACGGCGTTGATCGACATAAGCAGCGAGGCGATGTCCTGGTCGAGCTTGCCGTAGATCGGTGCGCCGATGCCGGCCGGAACGCCCTCGGCGACCACTTCCACGACGGCGCCGATCGAGGAGCCGGCCTTGCGGATGCCGTCGAGATACGCTTCCCAGACGGGCACGATGGCGGGATCGGGGGCGAAGAACGGGTTGTTGTTGACCTCTGCCCAATCCCAGTTGCGGCGGTCGATCTTGTGCTTGCCGATCTGCACGAGAGCGGCGCGCACGGAAAGCCCCGGCACGACCTTGCGGGCCAAGCCGCCGGCGGCGACGCGCGCCGCGGTCTCGCGGGCCGACGAGCGGCCGCCGCCGCGATAGTCGCGGATGCCGTATTTCACGTCATAGGTATAGTCGGCGTGTCCCGGGCGGTAGCGCTTGGCGATCTCGCCGTAATCCTTCGAGCGCTGGTCGGTGTTCTCGATCATCATCGAAACGGGTGTGCCCGTCGTGATCATCGTCTCGCCGTCCTCGTCCAGCATCACGCCGGAGAGCACTTTCACCAGATCGTCCTCGCGGCGCTGCGTCACGAAACGCGACTGGCCGGGTTTGCGCTTGTCGAGCCAGGCCTGGATTTCGGCAAGCGTGAAGCGGATGCCGGGCGGGCAGCCATCCACCACACAGCCGAGCGCGACCCCATGGCTTTCGCCCCAGGTGGTGACACGGAAAAGATGACCGAAACTGTTATGCGACATGAGCGGACCCGGACCCGATAAACCTTTGCCCCCTCCTTAGTGGAAAAGGCGGGGGCGGGACAAGGGTTTCGCGTCAAGTCGGGTCAGGAAGCGAGCTTCCAGCGCATCTCGCTGCCGAAGGCCAGGAAGTCGTCGCGGGAAAGCGGCTTGGCAAAGGCGTAGCCTTGCAAGAGGTCGCAGCCGAGCAGGCCGAGCATTTCGGCGTGGTCCATGGTCTCGACGCCTTCGGCGACGATCTCGATATTGAGCGAGCGGCCGATCTCGATGATCGAGCGCACAAGCGCCTGCTCGTTGTGCGAATTGAGGATGGGGGCGACGAGCTGGCGGTCGATCTTCAGGCGCTTGGGCTTCAGCTTGAGCAGGCTGACGATCGAGGTGTGGCCGGTGCCGAAATCGTCGATCTCGATATCGATGCCGAGCGCCTTGATGCGTTCGAGATTGGAGAGAACGATGTCGTCGCTCTCGTCGAGGAAAATCGATTCCACCAGTTCGAAGGAAATCTGGCCGGGCTGGATTGCAAGGCCGGTCAGGCTGTCGATCAGGCTCTCGTCGCGCAGGCGGCGCGCCGAGACGTTGACCGAGATCTTCGGCATGATCAGGCCGCGGGCGGCCCAGCGGGCGCAGTCGATGAGCGCCTTTTCGAGCACGATCCGATCGAGCGTCGCCATGACGTTGAGGTCTTCGGCGATCTTGAGGAAGCGGTCGGGCGTCAGGAGCCCGTCGCGCGGATGGTTCCAGCGGATCAGTGCCTCGGCGCCGGCGAGCTTTAGCGTGCCGGCCTCGATCTGCGGCTGGTAATAGGGCACGAACTCGTTGTTTTCGATGCCGGCCAGGATGTCGTCGGCGATGCGCTTGTTCGAGATGATCTCGGCCTGCAGCACCTCGGTGAAGAATTCGTGGCGGTTGCGGCCCATGGCTTTCGCCCGGTAGAGCGCGATATCGGCGTTGACGAGCAGCTTTGCCGTATTGATCGCGTGCCCTTCGGCAAGTGCCACGCCGATGCTGACGCCGAAGCGGCACAGATGCCCCTCATAGTCCACCGGCTGCTGCATCAGCGTGATGATGCGGCGCGCCAGCGTGCTGAGATAGGCCTGGTCGGTGGTGTTGGTGACGACCACGACGAATTCGTCGCCGCCGATGCGCGCGACGAGATCGCCCTTGCGGGTGGAAGCGCGCAGCACTTCCGAGGCATGCACGAGCAGCGCATCGCCGGCTGCATGGCCGAGCGTGTCGTTGATCTGCTTGAAGCGGTCGAGGTCGATATGGAGGATGGCGACGCGCACGTCCATCGTCTCGCTGAGCTCGGCGATGCCGGTCAGTTCGTCGTCGAGCATGCGCCGGTTGCCGAGCCCCGTCAGCGGGTCGTGCAGGGCATTGTGCTCGATGCGGTCCTTCGCCTGTTCCAGCTCGACGTTCTTGGCGTCGGCCTGTTCCTTGGCGGCCTTGAGGTTCTGCTTGAGGATGACGTCCTCGGTCACGTCGAAGGCAAGGCCGACGAGCTTTCGCGTGCCGCCGTGGCCGTAGTGGATCTTGCCGACGGAGCGGACATAGCGGATGGCCCCGCCCTGCAGGGCGACACGCGCCTCGTGCACATAGGGCAAGTCCTGTTCGATGCAGCGGGCAACATTTTCGACGATCGCATCGCGGTCGTCGGCATGCATGGCGGCTAGCCATGCCTCGTGGGTGACGATGCCGTCGGTGAATGTCAGCCCGTAAAGCTGGTGCATGCGCGGATCCCAGAAGGTCCGGCCGAGATCGAGATCAGCCTCCCAGAGGCCGCACTGGTAGGAATCGAGCGCGAGGTCAAGACGGCGGGTCGTCTGTTCCAGTTCGCTGTTCTGGAGTTCGGAGCGTTCCTTCGCCTCCTTGAGGCGCGCGGTGATAAGCACGTCCTCGGTAACGTCGAAGGCGAGGCCCACCAGCTTGCGCCGTCCGTCCTGCTCGACATGCAGCTTGCCGACGGACTGGACGTGGCGGATCGTACCGTCAGGGTGCACGACGCGAGAGGTGCGCATATAGGGCACGCCTTCCTCGATGGTCGTATCGGCCTTGCGCTGGGCTTCCTCGCGGTCGTCGGGGTGGATCGCATTGACCCAGGTCTCGTTGGTGATGCGCTTGCCGGTGTTCGTCACGCCATAGAGCTGGTGCATGCGGTCGTCCCACAGCGTCAGCCCGTCTTCGAGATCGGCCTCCCAGAGACCGCACTGATAGGCGTCGAGCGCGAGGTCGAGACGCCGGGTCAGCTTGGCAAGCTCGGCATTCTGGACTTCGGCATGCTCCTTGGCGGTCTTCAGCGCCTCGTTGAGCAGCACGTCCTCGGTCACGTCCCAGCTGATGCCGGTCAGCTTCTCCTCACCGTTCGGGCCGATCAGGCGCGAGCCGACATTGCGGATATGGTGCCAGCTGCCATCGGGCATGCGGACGCGGTATTGCGACTTGTAGTCGTTGCCGCCGGCGCGGATGAGGTCCATCTCGGCCTTGGCGGTGGCAATGTCATCGGGGTGAAGCGCCTCGCGCCAGAGGTCGTCGTTCGGCGTCTCGTCTTCCGGGAAACCGTGCAGCCGGTGCATCTGGGCATCCCAGTTGCGCCCGCCGGTCGAAAGCTCGACTTCCCAGATGCCGATCTTGGAGGCGTCGAGCGCGATATCGAGGCGTTGCGAGAGGGACTGCACCTGCCGCTCGCGCGCCCGCAGCCGCGCAATGTTGCGCTGGCGCTCGCTGACGAGGCCGCCGGTCAGCAGAATCGGAACGATGATCACGAGTGCGGCGGCGAGGATGAACATCCTAACCTGTGTCAGGTTCGCCGGCGGGTGATGCCAGCCCTTCTTGGGAACGGCGGCGAGCTCCCAGCGGCCGCCCGGAAAATCGAGCACCTGCACGACGGGATCGTTCTCGAAGATCTCGGCCGCACCGAAGAATGGATCGATAACGTTGTCCGCCACGCTGACATCGCGGATGGCAAGCTCGATATCGGTCTCGTGCTGGCGCATGTCGCGCAGGGCATGGATATCGGGGCCGATCAGCCCGGCATCGCTAAGCAGCCTGCGCTCGTCGACCAGCCCGTCGATATAGCCCCAGAAATAGTGCCGCGCATCGACGGTTCCAAACACCGGCATGAAGAGGTGGAAGCCGCGCCCGCCCTTGGCGAATTCGACCGGGCCGAGCATGAGCGGGCGCCCGCGCGAGCGGTCTGCCTGGGCGGCATGGCGGAAGGAGGGGAAGCGGTTGAAATCGGTGCCGAGATAATGCTGGTTGCCGTCGAGCGGGAAGGCCTGGGTGACCTTGGCACCCGGTGCCACGCCGACGCGGCGGAAGTGGCTGTTCTGCAAAAGCAGCTTGCGGGCGAAGACGTTGAACTGCAGCGATGCCTGTTGTGGCGCGACGGCGAACATGTTGGCGACGCTGCGCAAGGCCGCGACATCGCTGTTGACCTCGCTTTGCAGTCGTGCGCCGACGAGTGCGAGATCGCCGGATACATGGGCCTGAAGCTCGTTGCGATAGATCCGCTCGTTCTGCTGTTCGTAGAACACGCCTGCCGTCAGGATCACGACGCCGGCGATCGCGGCCGGCAGGAGCGAGGGGCGCGCCCATTCTGCGATGGACGCCATATGGCGGCGGATGGCGGCAGGCAAAGACAAGACGGCGGTCCCCGATGACGGCAAAACGGTAAGGGGGGCTTCCTTAAGATTGCATTTATAAGCGACTGAAATACTTGTATTTCCGCCTCGAAAGCGGTCGGCATTTCCCGTTTTGGCGCAACCCTACAACCGGATTTGTCAGACAATCCGGGGGATGACGTTGCGCCCCGCCTTGATTCGTATGATCTTTCCGGCCATCCATTTCGACATTGTGGGCGACGAGGGCGAATTTCGCCATATTTCGGGGGCATCTGACGTGACCAGCAAAAAGACTGATTCATTTCCAGGGGTTCGTACGATGCGGTTGTTGATCGCAGCTTTGATGGCCACGGCCGTCTTCCTTTCGCCACTCGTCGCCTCGGCCGAAAGCGCCGACGTGGAAGCGACGATCACCAATGTGGACACGGGCAATCTCTCGCTGTCGCTCGACGACGGCAAGAAGTACCAGGCGCCGGAGGAGTTCAACTTCGAAGGCCTGGAGCCGGGCGTGAAGGTTCTGGTGTTCTATACCGAAGTCGACGGCAAGCGCGTCATCAACGACCTCGAGATTATTCAGTAAATCAGGGGCTTCGGCCCGTCAGAGCCAGCGCATTCCCGTCCCGTCCAGCCTGAGCACACGGTCCTGGAAGATGGGGATGTTGGCCGCTTCCTCCTCCGCCATGCCGTTGAGCCGGAACGCCGCGCGAAAAACGCCGCCATGGCTAACGCAGACGGTCGGCCGGTCGATCTCGGCAAGAAACGAGCCGATGCGCCAGCAGAGGATTTCGTAGCTTTCGGCCGTCTCGCCCGGCGGAATGAAGTTCCATTTCGAGCGCCGGCGCTCATCGACACGGTCGGGCGTCGTCGCCTCCAGCTCTTCCAGCGTATGGCCTTCCCAGTCGCCGAAGGAGACTTCAACGAGGCGCTTGTCGGTGCGATAGGTGAGGGGATTAAGACCCATGGCGCGGCGCAGGATTTCCATGGTCTCGCGCGTGCGCCCGAGCGGGCTTGCCACGAAATCGAAATCCGAAACGGCCGCGCCGAGAAGCGCCTTGAGAGTGCGGCCGTTGCCGGCCGCTTGCGCGCGGCCAGTATCGTTGAGCGGAATGTCCTTCTGTCCCTGCAGCCTGCCCTCAGCATTCCACGCGGTCTGGCCGTGGCGGATCATGTAGATGAGCAAGATGCGAGGCTCCGGGTCAGTCCTTGATGACGGAGATGTCGGGCGCGTCGACCGCCTTCATGCCAACGACATGGTAGCCGCTGTCGGCGTGATGCGTCTCGCCGGTCACCGAGCGCGACAGGTCCGACAGCATGTAGAGGCCGACATCGCCCACTTCCTCGATGGTGACGGTGCGGCGCAGCGGCGCATTGTACTCGTTCCACTTGAGGATGTAGCGGAAGTCGCCGATGCCGGAGGCGGCCAGCGTCTTGATCGGGCCGGCCGAGATGGCGTTGACGCGGATGTTCTTCGGGCCGAGATCGACGGCGAGATACTTCACGCTCGCCTCAAGTGCGGCCTTGGCAACGCCCATGACGTTGTAGTTCGGCATGACCTTTTCCGCGCCGTAATAAGTCAGCGTCAGCATGGAGCCGCCATCGGTCATCAGCTTTTCCGCACGGCGCGCGACCGACGTGAAGGAATAGACCGAGATCTGCATCGTCTTGGCGAAGTTGCCCGGCGTCGTGTCGACGTAGCGGCCGGTCAGTTCGTCCTTGTCGGAGAAGCCGATGGCGTGCACGAGGAAGTCGATCTTGCCCCAGGTCTTCTCGATATTGTCGAAGACGGCATCGATCGAGGCTTCGTCCGAGACGTCGCAGTCACCGGCCAGCACGGCGCCGATTTCGGCGGCCAGCGGCTCGACGCGCTTCTTGAGCGCATCGCCCTGATAGGTGAGGGCGATCTCGCCGCCCTGTGCGTGGATGGCTTTGGCGATGCCCCAGGCGATGGAACGGTTGTTGGCGACGCCCATGATGACGCCGCGCTTGCCCTTCATCAGACCAGATGCCTGAACCATGGTTTGCCCCTTTGAAATCTAGAGCAACCCCCGCAAATACGCGAAAAGGCTTTGCGTTCTTGGAGTTGCGTGAATAAGTCGAAATTGCCTATGGCATAGGCGGCAATGCGGTTCAAGCGCGCGCCAGTTCAGGAACTGTTAGCATCCGTAACAATGGGTGCATCTTTCACTGAAAGTTCATAAATCGATTAAAGGTAAAGGCCTTCGCGCAGCGACCGCATCAGGTCGATCATCTTGGCGTCCGGTTTTTCCCAGAGCAGCAGCCTGACTTCGGCGATGAGATCGCCGCGCGCGCCGTCTTCCTTGACGAGGCCCTCGTCCGGGATGCGGATCGTCTGGTCGGATCCCGACCAGGCCGGGACGGTGACGGTCAGAGGCCCGGTTGGGCCGTCGATGGTCGTCTCGCAGCCGAGAACGGCGTTCTCGATCGTCACCGGCAGGTCGACCCTGAGGTCGAAGCCGTCGGTGCGGAAGCGGCCGGGCGCCACGCGCACGGTGATGACGGCATCGCCGCGCCTGAGGTTTTCGATGCGGTGGCCGGCCTCCTTGAGACGGATCACCTGTCCATCTGTGGTGCCGGCGCCGACGGGCACGCGGATGGTCTGCCCCTCCGGCGTCTCGATGGTCGGACGCACCCGGTTGAGGATGTCTTCCACGCTCACGGTGACGTCGGCGACGAGATCCGGCGCCTTCTCGACCGGAGCGCGCGTGCCGCGGATGCGGCGGATGATGGCGGAGATGATGGCGGCACCTGGTGCTGTACCGCGGGCGGGCATCGGCTGCTGCTCGGCGGCGGGCTCATCGGCGACCTTGCGGGCTTCCTGAGCGGGCGCGGCTGCATTTGCTTGCGCCTGGGGTTGCGGCTGGGGCTGCGGGCGCGGCTTCGCCTCGGCCTGCTGGCCACGGGAATCGACGCCGAAGATGCGGGCGATCATGTCTTCGGCGGCCTCGCCGGAGACGCGCGGACCATCCTGCTGGCGGGGGCTCTCGGCCTTCGCCTTGCGGTCGGCCTGCTGCTGGCGCATCTGCTCCATGCGGCGAAGCTCGGCCTCGCGCTGTTGGCGATCGTAACGGGAACGCTTGTCGGGATCGCGCAGCAGATCATAGGCGCGGCCGGCCTCGGTGAAGCGCACCGTCGCATTCGGGTCGTCGTGGTTCTGGTCGGGATGCACGGCTTTCGCCACCGACCGCCACGCCGCCTTGATTTCGTCCTGGCCGGCATTCCGCTTCACGCCGAGAACCGAATAGGGATCACGCATACCTAACCACCCGTTTCGTTTTACCGCTCATGGTAGCGGGCGACGTTCTAACCGCCGGTTACGCGTTAGGGTTTACAGATTGCTAAGATGCGGGTGGGTGGGTTCAACCCTGACGGTCGAAGGCCAAGAGCAGCCATTCGCCGGAATTGCCCAGGCACGTGCGGCCCGAATAGTTGGCGATGCCCTGATAGGAGTGTTTCGTCGTCACGAAATCGCGGCAGGTGCGCCCTGCGGCGTCCTGGTTTTCCGCAATCGTGCTGATGACGCCGGCACTTCCCGAAGCGGAGTTCGCCCAGGGAATGGGCTGGCCCGCGGCCTGCGCCAGATCGGCGGAGGAGACGGCATTGCGCACGGTCGTCTCGTCGGAGAGACGCTCGCCGCTCGCCACGGTGCTGGTGCGGATGGTGCTGTCGACCTTGCTGTCTTCGAAGAGATCGAGGCCGCTCATGCAGCCCGACAGGAACGCGGCCGACGTCGTGACTGCTGCGAGGACGATGCAGCGCGTCCAGTATGGCTTTGTCTCCGGTCGCGACTTTGCTATGACGTTCACCCCAGCTGCCTCATGCAGTCGAAAGAGCGGCCAAAATCGGCCCAAAAAGATCGGCTTTGAATCGAATATGAGCGAAAATGCGTTAACAAGCGGTGACTTCACCGAGGAAAACGAACCCTATGCCCTGTTCGGACGCTGGCTGGCGGACGCCGGCAAGAGCGAGCCGAACGACGCCAACGCGCTGGCGCTCGCCACCGTCGACGAGACGGGCCTGCCCAATGTGCGCATGGTTCTCCTGAAGGGTTTCGATGAGCGGGGCTTCGTGTTCTACACGAATTTCGAAAGCCGCAAGGGCCAGGAAATCCTCTCAGCAGGCAAGGCGGCGATGTGTTTCCACTGGAAATCGCTGCGCCGCCAGATCCGCATCCGCGGCGAGATCGAGGTCGTCAGCAATGCCGAGGCCGACGAATATTACGCCTCGCGCCCGCGCGGCAGCCGCATCGGCGCCTGGGCTTCGAAGCAGTCGCGTCCGCTCGAAAGCCGCTTTGCGCTGGAAAAGGCCGTCGCCGAATACACCGCCCGCTACGCGATCGGCGAAATCCCCCGCCCGCCGCACTGGTCCGGCTTCCGCCTGAAGCCCGTCTCGATCGAGTTCTGGCACGACCGCCCCTTCCGCCTGCACGACCGCGTGGAATTCCGCCGCGTGGACGACGGCAAGGGCTGGACGAAGGTCAGGATGTATCCGTGAAAATTTCGGTCTAGCGCCGCATCAGCCGGAAGGGGATGCCGGAAGCGAGCGCCCCGACATATTTCGGTTTCTGGTACAGCCCGTTCAGCGAAATGCGGGGCAGCGCCGTCGGCGTGTCGAAGGAGCGGGCCGAGAGCGTGCCGGGATCCGTGAGGACGGCCACGCGGAAGCCGAGGTCCTTGGCAAGCTGGTGCTCGCGCGGCGAGACGGCGGCGCGGTCGCCGTAGGGATAGGCGAAGGTGTCGGGACGGCGGCCGGTGATCGCGGCGATGCGTTCGGCCGACTGGTCCATTTCGCTGCGCGCTTCCGCATCCGAAAGCCGGGCCAGCGCCCGGTGGCTCAGCGTATGCGCGCCGATCGTCGCGAGCGGATTGAGCACGAGACTCTTCAATTCCGGCTCGCGCATGACCAGCCGCTCGGTGATCATCAGCGGATCGATGCCATGGGCGCGGGCGACGGCGTCGAGCGCCTCGATGGCCGCGCTTTCCTCGGCATGCGTGTGAATGAACTGGGCAAAGCGTTCGTAGGCCGCCTGTTTCTGGAAGGGTGTGGCGAGCGGCAGGGTGACGGTGCCGGAGCCGAAATCGAAGTCGAGATGCGGCGCGACACGCAGAAGCTCCGTCAGCGTTTCCCACCAGATGCCATGGGTCTTGCAGGCAAAGCCGGGGGCGACGAACACCGTGAACGGCACCTTGTGGCGCGTGAAGACGGGCTGGGCATGCACCGCATTGTTGCGATAGCCATCGTCGAGCGTGAAGGCGGCGAAGCGTTCGCCGGGCCGGGCGATTGCCAGGCGCGCCGGCATGTCGGCCAGCGCCACGAACTGGTAGCCTTCTTCTGTCAGGTGCCCAAGAGCGGCATCGAGGAATTCCGGCGTGATTTCCAGATGGGCGTTCGGATCGAAGACCTGCGGTGTCTTCGGCCGCACATGATGCAGCGTGAAGATCGCACCCATGCCGCGCGCCGAGGCCATGAGGCCGGCGCGTTCCGCCAGATGCGCGACTTCGAGCCCGCCGGTGATGACGGCACGTTTAAGCCCCTGTCGCATGACGCTGCGGATCGGCATTCCCGCCTCCAGATGGTTGAACCAGCCGCCTTTATGGGGCTTGCATGGTATCCGAGGCGTTAACGCGGTCGATCCGCAGTGCATTCTGGCGCTAAGGGAGCGGTTTCTCCGCTTGTCAGCATCTTTGAGCCTGTGGACGAAGCCGCGATCTCGCCGCCGTTTCGTTTCGCAGATCGGACCGCCGCGCCGCAGCGGGAGACAAAACCGGCGCGGTGCGTTCGACAGGCGGAAGATCGTGTTCCGCCTCGGGGCAGGGGCGCCGGAACGGGGCGTTTCCTTCGGCCCGCGGCGGCTGGAAGGTGAAGAGACGGATGACGTCTGAGAAAACGGTGATGATCGGGATGAACATGTCATCTCCTCCGGGCAAACTTGAATTGCCCTTATTGTCCACCCGCTTGCCTCCTTCACTCAAACGAGTTTATCGTCGATTTCAGATGACTTGAGGTTATGCGATGAAGCGTGGACGGTTGCCCCTGACGGCATTGCGGAGTTTCGAGGCGGCGGGCCGGCTCGGCAGTTTTACGCTCGCGGCCGATGAGCTTGCGGTCTCGCAGGCTGCCGTGAGCCGGCAGGTGAAGGAACTGGAGGCCGAGCTTGGCAAGCCGCTCTTCGAACGACGCCACCGGGCCGTGCGCCTCACGCCGTCTGGCCATGCGCTGCTTGGCGTGCTCTCGCGTAGCTTCGATGCGATGGATGCGAGCCTGTCGGAAATCCGCGGCCGGCGCGGTGGTGGTCTGCTGGAAATCAGCGCCGAACCGTCCTTCGCCGCCGGCTGGCTCGTCTCGCATCTCGACGATTTCCGCAGCGGGCATCCCGAGGTGGACGTGGCCGTCGATTCGGACATGCGGCTCATCGAATTCCGCACCCACGAGGCCGAGATTGCCATTCGCCACGGCATGGATGCCAAGGCCTGGCCGCGCACGGAGGTCGATCATCTGGTAGACGTGGACATGGTGCCGGTCATCGCGCCCGGCCTGCTCGCAAACAGCACGCCGCTCGA
This sequence comes from Shinella sp. 20P9.1.1, assembly GCF_057798995.1. NCBI lineage: Bacteria > Pseudomonadati > Pseudomonadota > Alphaproteobacteria > Hyphomicrobiales > Rhizobiaceae > Shinella > Shinella sp. 20P9.1.1. Next base: position 38,570 of record NZ_JBYOLC010000022.1, on the reverse strand, counting down.
AACGCCCGCCGATCTTCTGACGCATACGCTGCTGCACGAGGAAACTCGCAGCGTCTGGGAACGCTGGTTCACGGCCGCCGGCCTGCCGGATACTCCGCTCGGCCGCGCGCAGATTTTTGCCGAGGGTAATCTGGTGCTGCAGGCGGTGCTGCGCGGCCACGGCGTGGCATTGGTCGATCGTTTCCTGGCCGCCGAGGACATCGCCGCCGGCCGCCTCGTCCAGCCCTTCGATCTCTCGATCCGCCACGGCGCCTATTGGCTGGTGGCGCGCAGCTTCAAGCGCCTTTCGCCGGAAGCGCAAGCGTTCCGCCAATGGCTGTTGCAGCGTCTGGATGTAGGGGCAGGGGGCGGCGATTAGGTCTTCGTGCCGCCGACCGTGATCTGGTCCATGCGCAGATGCGGCTGGCCGACCCCGACCGGCACCCATTGGCCGGCCTTGCCGCAATTGCCGATGCCGGTGTCGAGCTTGGTGTCGTTGCCGACCATCGAGACGCGGCGCATGGCGTCCGGGCCGTTGCCGATCAGCATGGCGCCCTTGACGGGGGCCGTCACCTTGCCGTTCTCGATGAGATAGGCTTCCGTGCAGCCGAAGACGAATTTGCCGGAGGTGATGTCCACCTGCCCGCCGCCGAAGGAGACGGCATAGATGCCGTTCTTGACGGAGGCGATGATCTCGTCCGGCGTCTTGTCGCCCGAGAGCATGTAGGTGTTGGTCATGCGCGGCATCGGGCGGTAGGCATAGCCCTGGCGGCGGCCGTTGCCGGTCGCCTTCATGCCCATCAGCCGGGCATTCTGCCGGTCCTGCATATAGCCGACCAGCTTGCCGTCCTCGATCAGCACATTGTAGGCCGAGGGCGTGCCCTCGTCGTCCACGGTGATCGAGCCGCGGCGGTTGTCGATCGTGCCGTCATCGACGACGGTGACGCCCTTGGCCGCCACCTGCTCGCCCAGCAGGCCGGCGAAGGCCGAGGTCTTCTTGCGGTTGAAATCGCCTTCCAGCCCGTGGCCGACGGCCTCGTGCAGCATCACGCCCGGCCAGCCGTTGGAGAGCACGACATCCATGGTCCCCGCCGGGGCCTCGATTGCTTCGAGATTGACCAGCGCCTGACGCAGCGCCTCGTTTGCGCCGGCATGCCAGCTTTCTTCGGTCAGGAAGGCATCGAAGGTCGTGCGCCCGCCGATGCCGTAGCTGCCGGTCTCCTGCCGGTCGCCCTGGCCGACGACGACGGAAATGTTGATACGGGTCATCGGCCTGATGTCGGTGACGCGGTGGCCATCCGCGCGCAGGATGTTGACGACCTGCCAGCTGGCGGCAACCGAGGCCGTGACCTGCCGCACCTTTGGATCTTTTGCGCGCAGATAGGCGTCGATCTCGGTCAGGAGCGCCACCTTCTGCTCGAAGGTCGGCGAGCCGATCGGATTGTCCGGGCTGTAGAGCTGGCGGTTGGTGCCCTGGGGCGCGGCGGAATAATCGCCGGAATAGCCGCGCGTGACGGCGCCTGCCGAATCGGCCGCGCGCTTCAGCGCCGACAGCGTAATCTCGCCGGAATGCGCATAGCCGACAGCCTCGCCCGCCACCGCACGCAGGCCAAAACCCTGGTCGGTGTTGAAGCTGCCGCCCTTGAGGCGGCCGTTGTCGAAGGACAGCGATTCCGCCTGTGCATGTTCGAGAAAGAGTTCGCCATCGTCGGCGCTCTTCAAGGTCTCCCGAAGCACCGCCTGCACGGATGCCTCGTCGGCATCGAAAAGGGAGAGGAGGTCGGTGTTCATGGCAGGCTCCGCAGCATTTAAATCACCGGGTTCATGTAAGTCCCCCGATGGCGGGCGGCAAGCCCACCGGGCGCCAAGCTTACGGCAGCGCGTCGTAACCTTCGCCGAAGCCCTTGAGATCGACGGGAATGCCGATGCCTTCTTCCGGCGACTGGAAGACGATGAAGGTGGCGGTCGCGCCGGAGCGGAAGGTCTTCAGCAGTTCGTCCTCAAGCACGACTTCGGCATAGCAGCCATCGGCAAAGCAGCGCACGAAATAGGCGCGGCCGATATCCTTGCCGTCGACATTGAGGCCGAGGCCGTTGGGCAGCAGCACGCCGAGCGGCGCGAGCACCCGGAGGATCTTGGCCTTGCGGTCGGCGGTCTTCAGCACGACGACGGACAGGCCGAGTTCCGGGCGGTCTTCGGCCAGCACGTTCTGCATCAGCGCACATTGTTCGCCCGAGGCGCCGGCCGGCTGGTCGCAGACAATGGACCAGGCGCCATGGTTCGATTTCACGGTGCCGGGCTGCTGGGCCGCTGCGAGCGACGGAAGCGCCATGGCGCCGAGCGAGAAGACGGCAAGGCCGAATGCCGCCCGGGACAGCCGGGAAAGGGAAGCAAAACCCATGAAAACCTCGGAATCTCGAATCAGTCGGGGTATCTTTGAAGGGACGGCATGGAAATGAAAAGCCCCGAGCGCTCCTTTCCGATTGATTGAAGGCGGAAATTGGACGCTCGGGGCGGCACTTTATAATAGGGGGCGGTTTGTGCGTCGCGGGCAGTCGGCACGGTGAGGCCGGAGGCAGCCTTGCCCGTTCGGACGTGCAGGCGGTTTTGGGTGGCGGTTATGGAATACGTCAGGGGAGGGCTGCCGGCAGGGTTCAGGCGGTTCGCGCCCATGCCGGCCCGCCATGCGCGAAATGAGTCGCGCCGCCGGCAGGCGGGTGCGCCGAGAGAGGGTCGCGGCGGCCAAACCTTTCATGCTATAGGGAATTGTGTGGAAACTGTGGGGATAGGCGGGAGGCTTTTGCTTTTGCGCAAAAATGCCGCACAGACGCAGCCCCATGGCTGTTGCGGCGAGCATGAAACTGTGGTTTTAAGCACTCAGTATAGCAGGGATTCTGCGCGTCTGTTTGATCCCAATCAAACGCCTTGGGGAGATACGTTGTGAAAAACAAAGCTTTTGCAGTTCTGGCCGCGATCGGCTGTCTGCTCTTTGCTTCGACCGCTTTCGCTGATCAGCCGTTTCCGTGGCAGAAGGGCCTCCAGCCCGCCGCGACCTCGATCATGGAAGAGATCAGCTGGTTCGAGCATTACACACTCTGGTTCATCGTCCCGGTCACGCTGTTCGTCCTCCTCCTGCTTATCATCGTCGTCGTGAAGTTCCGCGAAAGCGCGAACCCGGTTCCGTCGAAGACCAGCCACAACACGCTGATCGAAGTCGTCTGGACGCTCGGCCCGGTCGTTATCCTGCTGTTCCTGGCCGTTCCCTCCTTCCAGCTTCTCACCAAGCAGCTCGCGCCGACGGAAGAGCCGGAACTGACGATCAAGGCCACCGGCTACCAGTGGTACTGGGGCTACGAATACCAGGTCGGCGACAAGCCGGTTTCCTTCGACAGCCTTCTTTTGGCTGATGCCGATCGCGCCGCTGCCGGCAAGGAAGACAAGGCCGTCTATCCGCGCCTGCTCGCCGTCGACAACGAAATTGTCATCCCGGTCGGCAAGCATGTTCGCCTGCTCGTCACGGGTGCAGACGTGATCCACGCCTTCGCGATGCCCTCCTTCGGCGTGAAGATCGACGCCGTGCCGGGCCGTCTCAACGAAACCTGGTTCAAGGCAGACCGTGAAGGCCTGTTCTACGGTCAGTGTTCCGAGCTCTGCGGCAAGGACCATGCGTTCATGCCGATCGCCGTCCGCGTCGTCTCGCAAGAGAAGTACGATACCTGGCTTGCTGCCGCCGCGACTAATGTCGGCGAGGCAAACAAGGCCCTGATGGCGTCTGTCGACGGTGCGGCGAAGGCCGTAGACGTCGCCCAGAACGCCGCGCAGTAATACCTAGGGAGTCTGATCCATGGCCGGAACATCCGCTGCCCACGGCGATCACCACGATCACCACGAACACAAGCCGCTTACCTTCTTCCAGCGTTGGTTTCTTTCGACCAACCACAAGGACATCGGCACGCTTTACCTGATCTTCGCGATCTGTGCGGGCATCATCGGGGGTACGCTCTCGGTGGTGATGCGCATGGAGCTGCAGGAGCCGGGCATCCAGATCTTCCACGGCCTGGCCGCGATGGTCTACGGCTTCGAAGGTGACGCCGCCATCGACGGCGGCAAGCACATGTTCAACGTCTTCACGACGGCGCATGCGCTCATCATGATCTTCTTCATGGTCATGCCCGCCCTCATCGGCGGCTTCGCCAACTGGATGGTTCCGATCATGATCGGCGCGCCTGACATGGCGTTCCCGCGCATGAACAACATCTCGTTCTGGCTGATCATCCCGGCCTTCCTGCTCGTGCTGCTGTCGATGTTCGTCGAAGGCCCGGCAGGCGCATATGGCGCGGGTGGCGGCTGGACGATCTATCCGCCGTTCTCCACCTCGGGCCAGCCCGGTCCGGCGATGGATTTCGTGATCCTCGGCCTCCACATTGCCGGTGCATCCTCGATCCTCGGTGCGATCAACTTCATCACCACGATCCTGAACATGCGCGCTCCGGGCATGACGCTGCACAAGATGCCGCTGTTTGCCTGGTCGGTTCTGATCACCGCCTTCCTGCTTCTGCTCTCGCTGCCGGTTCTGGCGGGCGGCATCACCATGCTGCTCACCGACCGTAACTTCGGCACGGCCTTCTTCGCGCCGGAAAACGGCGGTGACCCGATCCTCTTCCAACACCTGTTCTGGTTCTTCGGTCACCCGGAAGTGTACATCCTAATCCTGCCCGGCTTCGGCATCGTCAGCCACATCGTGTCGACCTTCTCGCGCAAGCCGATCTTCGGCTATCTCGGCATGGCCTATGCCATGGTCGCCATCGGCGCCGTCGGCTTCATCGTGTGGGCCCACCACATGTACACGGTCGGCATGTCGCTCGACACGCAGCGCTACTTCGTCTTCGCCACGATGGTCATCGCGGTTCCGACGGGCGTGAAGATCTTCTCCTGGATCGCGACGATGTGGGGTGGTTCCATTCGCTTCACGACCCCGATGGTCTGGGCGATCGGCTTCATCTTCCTGTTCACCGTCGGCGGCGTTACGGGCGTGCAGCTCGCAAACGCCGGCCTCGACCGCGCCCTGCACGACACCTACTACGTGGTTGCCCACTTCCACTACGTTCTGTCGCTCGGCGCCGTTTTCGCCATCTTCGCGGCCTGGTACTACTGGTTCCCGAAGATGACCGGCTACATGTATTCCGAGTTCATCGGCAAGCTGCACTTCTGGGTCATGTTCATCGGCGTGAACCTGATCTTCTTCCCGCAGCACTTCCTCGGCCTTGCCGGCATGCCGCGCCGTTACATCGACTATCCGGATGCTTTCGCAGGCTGGAACGCGGTGTCGTCCTACGGCTCGTATATCTCGGCCTTCGCGGTCCTGATCTTCCTCTTCGGCGTCTTCGAAGCCTTCGCCAAGAAGCGCGTCGCCGGCGACAACCCGTGGGGTGAAGGTGCAAACACCCTGGAATGGCAGCTTTCTTCGCCGCCGCCGTTCCACCAGTGGGAACAGCTCCCGAAGATCAAGTAAGATCTCTGTAAACACGAGGCCGCCGGTTACGGCGGCCTCATAGATCAAAGACCGGATGAACCGGTCGAACGCGACGGAAAGAACATGGCGATCATCGAGCATCACGAAACGGTTCCGGGCGGCGGCGAGGTTTACCTCTCCGAAGCGTCGCCGCGTGATTTCTTCGAGCTCCTGAAGCCGCGCGTCATGTCGCTCGTCGTCTTCACGGCCTTTGCCGGCCTGGTGGTCGCGCCCGGCACGATCAACCCGTTCATCGGCGCCATCGCCATTCTCTGTATCGCCGTGGGCGCCGGAGCCTCCGGGGCGCTCAACATGTGGTACGACGCCGATATCGATGCGGTCATGACCCGCACGGCCAAGCGTCCGATCCCCTCGGGCCGCATCCGGCCGGAAGAAGCGCTCGCCTTCGGCCTGACGCTCTCGGCCTTCTCGGTCTGTATCCTCGGCCTTGCGGTCAACTGGCTGTCGGCTGGCCTGCTCGCCTTTACCATCTTCTTTTACGCCGTCGTCTATACGATGTGGCTCAAGCGCTCGACGCCGCAGAACATCGTCATCGGCGGTGCCGCCGGCGCCTTCCCGCCGATGATCGGCTGGGCCTGCGTAACGGGCGGCGTCTCCATCGAGAGCGTCGTGCTCTTCCTCATCACCTTCCTTTGGACCCCGGCGCATTTCTGGGCGCTGGCGCTGTTCAAGATGCGCGATTACGAGGCCGTCGGCGTGCCGATGCTGCCGAACGTTTCGGGCGAAGCCACCACGAAGGTGCAGATCGTCATCTATGCGGTCCTGACCGCCGTCATCGCCGTCGTGCCGACCTGGCTCGGCCTTGCCAGCATCGGTTATGGTCTCTTTGCCGCAGCGCTTGGCCTTGGCTTCGTGTGGTATTCCATCGGCGTGTTGCGCATGCCGGAAGGCGACCGCGCGATGGTGCCGGCCAAGAAGCTCTTTGCCTTCTCCATCGTCTATCTGTTCGCGATCTTCTCCGGCCTGATGTTCGACCGCCTGATCGCGTCTTTCGGATGGGTACTGTAATGGAAACCGTAAATCTCACTGAAAACCAGAAGAAGGCCCGCCGCGGCCGCAACATCGCGCTCGGTGCGGTGCTTCTGGGTCTCGTCGTCGTGTTCTATGTCGTGACGCTGATCAAGTTCGGCGGCGGAATGGCGGGCTGATGATGAGCGACAAGACTAAGACCGAACAGAAGAAGACGGGCAACGGCGCCGTCGTCGCCATGTGCTGTTCCTTCGTCATCGGCATGGGCGCGATGGCCTATGCCGCCGTGCCGCTCTACGAGATGTTCTGCAAGGCGACGGGCTACGGCGGCACGACGCAGCGCGTCGAGCAGGCCTCCGACGTCATTCTCGACCAGACGATCAAGGTGCGCTTCGACGCCAATACCGGCCCGGGCCTGCCCTGGACCTTCGAGCCGGTGCAGCGCGAAGTCGAGCTGAAGATCGGCGAGACCGTGCAGATCCTCTACAAGGCGCGCAACAATTCGTCCAAGGCGACGACCGGACAGGCGACGTTCAACGTCACCCCGGAACAGACCGGCGCCTATTTCAACAAGGTCCAGTGCTTCTGCTTCACCGAAACGACGCTGAAGCCCGGCGAAGAACTGGAAATGCCCGTCGTCTTCTTCGTCGATCCGGAGATCGTCAAGGCGGTCGAGACGAAGGGCATCCACACGATCACGCTGTCCTACACCTTCTATCCGCATGAGGCGTCGAAGCCGGTGGCTTCGGCTGCGGATAACAAGGCGGGCGACGTAAACAAGCTTTGAAAGACATGCGTTTCCGGCTATGCCGGAGACAGAACGCGATACATTCGGGGACAATCACATGGCCGATGCGCACCAGAAGAAACACGACTACCACATCATCGACCCCAGCCCGTGGCCGCTTCTCGCCTCCATCGGCGCGTTCGTCATGGCGCTCGGCGGCATCGGCTACATGCGTTACATCTCGGGCGGCGCGTTCCACCTGTTCGGCGTCAACCTCGCCACGCCGTGGATCTTCTTCATCGGCCTCTTGATCGTGCTCTACACGATGTATGCCTGGTGGGCAGATACGGTGAAGGAGGCCCATGAGGGCCACCACACCCGCGTCGTCTCGCTGCACCTGCGCTACGGCATGATCATGTTCATCGCTTCGGAAGTGATGTTCTTCGTCGCCTGGTTCTGGGCCTTCTTCGATGCCAGCCTGTTTGCCGCCGAACCCATCCAGGCCGCGCGCGCCGCCTATACCGGCGGTGTCTGGCCGCCGAAGGGCATCGAGGTTCTCGATCCTTGGCACCTGCCGCTCTACAACACCGTCATCCTGCTGCTTTCGGGCACCTGCGTGACCTGGGCGCACCACGCGCTGCTGCACAACGACCGCAAGGGCCTCATCAACGGCCTGACGCTGACTGTACTGCTCGGCCTGCTGTTCTCCTTCGTACAGGGGTATGAATACGCGCACGCTCCGTTCGCCTTCAAGGACTCGATCTACGGCGCGACCTTCTTCATGGCGACCGGTTTCCACGGCTTCCACGTTCTGGTCGGCACGATCTTCCTGATCGTCTGCCTGGTGCGCGCACTGCGTGGCGATTTCACCCCCAAGCAGCACTTCGGTTTCGAAGCCGCCGCTTGGTACTGGCACTTCGTCGACGTCGTCTGGCTCTTCCTCTTCTTCTCCATCTACATCTGGGGTGGCTGGGGCGCGCCGATCGCGCACATGTAAGCCGCTACGGCAAAACTGTTTCGAACGGCCGCAGCGATGCGGCCGTTTGCGTTTGAGGCGACCGGCCGCTTTGTCGCAGCTTTTGCGTTGGACGCGCGGGCAGGGCGGCGTTACCTATCGACATCGGCCCCAAGGGCCAGCGACCTCTTTGACTGGAATGGCATAATGGACGAGGACAAGGCACTCTACCCCCCGGTCGATCCCATCAGCGCGGGGCTGCGCGCCTGCTGCCCGCGCTGCGGTCAGGGCAAGCTGTTCGATGGGCTCCTGAAGGTGAAGCCGGCCTGCGCCAATTGCGGCCTCGACTATTCCTTCGCCGATTCCGGTGATGGCCCGGTCGTCTTCGTGATTCTGATCGTCGGCTTCATCGTCGTCGGCGCGGCGCTGTGGATGGAGGTGAACTACAATCCGCCGCTCTGGGTGCATTTCATGCTGTGGATACCCCTGGTCATCGTGCTCGGCCTTGCGCTGACGCGCGTCCTCAAGGGCCTGCTGATCACCCTGCAATACCGCAATAACGCCCGCCCCGGCGAGATCGACCGTGGCTGAGGTTCCGGCAAGCCATCGTCCGCGTCCAAGCGCAGGCCGGGGAAAGCTGGTCCTGACCGGGATCGCCTTCTTCATCGCGCTCGCCATCCTGCTGTCGCTCGGCACCTGGCAGGTCCAGCGTCTGCACTGGAAGGAGAAGCTGCTCGCCGACATAGCCGAGCGCCGGGTCGCCGCACCCGTGCGCCTTGCCGATATCGAGGCGATGGCCGCGAAGGACGAGGATATCGAGTATCGCCCGGTCACCGTCACGGGCGTCTTCGCCAACAACCGTGAGCGTCACTTCTTCGCCACCTGGAACGGCCAGACAGGTTATTACATCTATACGCCACTCCAGCTCGCCGATGGCCGCTTCCTCTTCATCAACCGCGGCTTCGTGCCCTTCGAGGCGAAGGAGCCGGAAATGCGCAAGCAGGGCCAGCTCACCGGTGAGCAGACCGTGACCGGCCTTGCCCGCGCCCGCCTTGCCGAGAAGCCGTCCCCCATCGTGCCGGACAACGATATCGCCAAGAACATCTTCTACTGGAAGGACCTCGACGTGATGGCTTCCAGCACCGGCATTGCCGCCGACAAGCTGGTGCCGTTCTTCGTCGATGCCGGCGATGCCCTAAACCCTAAGGGCCTGCCGATCGGCGGCGTCACGCAGTTCGACCTGCCGAACAACCACCTGCAATATGCCGTCACCTGGTATGGCCTCGCGGCCGCCCTCGTCGGCGTCGGCCTCTATGCGCTGTTCCGGGCAAAAGGCGATCGCCCGGCGCCCTGAAATGCCGTAGGAAGAACGGAGGCAAACGGGAGACGGACATGCAGGCAATCGCAACCATCCTCGTCGCGATCATCGCGCTCGAACATGTCTATATCCTCATCCTTGAAATGTTTCTCTGGACGACACCGCGCGGCCAAAAAGCTTTCGGCATGACACCGGCACAGGCGCAAGCCACGAAGGTGCTCGCCGCCAACCAGGGCCTCTATAACGGCTTCCTCGCCGCCGGCCTCTCCTGGTCGCTCGTCCATCCCGATCCGGCCTTCGCCTTCCAGATCAAATTGTTTTTCCTTGGCGCAGTCGTGCTCGCCGGCCTATATGGGGGCGCAACGGCCGCGCGGAAAATTTTCGTCATTCAGGCGCTTCCCGCGGCCATCGCCCTTGTTGCCGTCCTCATTGCCGGATAACCGAGACGCATGAACGAGAACCGACCGGATTTGACCATCAGGCTGTGCGGCCCGCGCGGCTTCTGCGCCGGCGTCGACCGCGCCATCCAGATCGTCGTGCTGGCGCTGAAGGCCTATGGCGCGCCCGTCTATGTGCGCCACGAGATCGTGCACAACCGCTATGTCGTGGAAGGACTGGAGGCCAAGGGCGCGATCTTCGTCGAGGAGCTCGACGAGATCCCCGAGGAGCACCGCAAGCAGCCCGTCGTCTTCTCCGCCCATGGCGTGCCGAAGTCGGTTCCGGCCGATGCGGAGAGCCGCAACCTCTTCTATCTCGACGCGACCTGCCCGCTGGTCTCCAAGGTGCACAAGCAGGCGATGCGCCACCAGCGCCTCGGCCGCCATGTCGTGCTGATCGGCCATGCCGGCCACCCGGAAGTCATCGGCACGATGGGCCAGCTGCCGGAGGGTTCCGTCTCGCTGATCGAGACCGTCGAGGACGCCGACAAGTATACGCCACCGGATCCGGACAATCTCGGCTTCGTGACGCAGACGACGCTCTCGGTGGACGATACGGCCGGCGTCATCAAGCGCCTGCATGAGCGTTTCCCGAACCTCACCGCACCCGCCGCCGATTCCATCTGCTATGCCACGACCAACCGCCAGGAGGCCGTCAAGCAGGCGGCACCCGGCTGCGATCTCTTCCTCATCGTCGGCGCGCCGAACTCGTCGAACTCCAAGCGCCTCGTCGAGGTGGCGCTGCGCGCCGGCGCCACCAGGTCGGTGCTCGTGCAGCGCGCCTCGGAAATCGACTGGGAGACGATCGGCGATATCAGGACCGTCGGCCTGTCGGCTGGCGCATCCGCGCCCGAGGTCATCGTCAACGAGATCATCGAGGCCTTCCGCATGCGCTACAATGCGGTCGTGGAACTGGCCGATACGGTGGAGGAAAACGAACATTTCCTCGTCAATCGCGAGCTGCGCGCCATCGAGCTCACCTCCGCCGACATGGCCTTCGTCAATGGAGAGTGAGGCCGCGAGCCACCGCTCTCCCTTATCCAACCCGCAAGCCTGAGACCCGCCGTGGCCGTCTATACCGATATCACCGAAGACGATCTTTCCCGCTTCCTGACCGCCTATGACGCGGGCACGCTGCTCTCTTATAAGGGCATCGCCGAGGGCGTGGAGAATTCCAACTTCCTGCTGCACACCACCAAGGGCGCCTTCATCCTGACGCTCTATGAAAAGCGCGTGGATCGCAACGACCTGCCGTTCTTCCTCGGCCTGATGCACCATCTGGCCGAAAACGGCCTGTCCTGCCCGCTGCCGCTGTCGCGCAACGACGGCGCGCTGCTCGGCGAACTCTCCGGCCGCCCCGCCGCCATGATCTCGTTCCTCGAAGGCATGTGGCTGCGCAAGCCGGCGGCGAAACATTGCCGCGAGGTCGGCCGTGCGCTCGCCACGATGCATGTGGCCGGCAACGGTTTTGCAATCACCCGCGAAAACGCGCTTTCCGTCGGCGGCTGGCGGCCGCTGTGGGAGAAGTCGGTGGATCGCGTCGATGAGGTCGAGAAAGGTCTTCAGGACGAAATTGCCGATGAACTTGCAAGCCTGGAAGCCAACTGGCCCAACGGTCTGCCATCGGGCGTCATCCATGCCGATCTCTTCCCCGACAACGTCTTCTTCCTGGGCGACGATCTCTCCGGCCTCATCGATTTCTATTTCGCCTGCAACGACCTGCTCGCCTATGACGTCGCCATTTGCCTGAATGCCTGGTGCTTCGAGAAGGACGGCGCGTTCAATCTGACCAAGGGCATGGCGCTGCTGGACGGCTATGAAAGCGTGCGCCCGCTTTCCGAGGAAGAGGCTGCCGCCCTGCCGCTGCTCGCGCGCGGCTCGGCGCTGCGCTTCTTCCTGACGCGCCTCTACGACTGGCTGATGACCCCGCCCGGCGCGCTGGTCGTCAAGAAGGATCCGCTGGAATATCTGCGCAAGCTGCGCTTCCACCGGCAGGTTCAAAACCCCGCGGAATACGGTCTCTCCCGATGAAGCATGTCGATATTTTCACGGACGGCGCCTGCTCGGGCAATCCCGGTCCCGGCGGCTGGGGCGCGGTGCTGCGCTATGGCGATGTCGAGAAGGAACTCTCCGGCGGCGAGGCCGACACCACCAACAACCGCATGGAGCTGACGGCGGCGATGACCGCACTCACCGCGCTGAAGACGCCCTGCGAGGTCGATCTCTACACGGACTCGAAATACGTCATGGACGGCATTTCGAAATGGATATTCGGCTGGAAGAAAAACGGCTGGAAGACCGCCGACAAGAAGCCGGTGAAGAACGGCGATCTCTGGCAGGCGCTCGATGCGGCGCGCATGCAGCACAAGGTCGAATGGCACTGGGTCAAAGGCCACGCCGGCCATCCGGAAAACGAACGGGCCGACGAACTCGCTCGCAAGGGCATGGCACCGTTTAAAGGCGGTAGGAGTTAGGCAGTAGGAATTAGTGAAAAGGGATATTCTCCCTACTGCCTACTGCCTACTGCCTCTTCAAAGCTGCTCAATCATCGCGGCGGCACCCGAGACGGTCGCCTGTCCCGGGCTTTCCTCGACATTGAGCGTCTTCACCACGCCGTCCTCGACGAGCATGGAATAACGCTTGGAGCGCACACCGAGCGTGCCGGCGGAGAGATCGACATCCATGCCGAGCGCCTTGGTGAAGGCGGCGTCCCAGTCGGCGAGGAAGCGCAGCTTGCCGGCACCACCGGTGGAATTGGCCCAGGCGCCCATGACGTGATGGTCGTTGACGGCGACGACGGCGATGTCGTCCACGCCCTTGCCGAGAATGGCATCGCGGTTTTCCAGGTAGCCCGGCAGATGGTTCAGCGAGCAGGTGGGCGTAAACGCGCCCGGCACGGCGAAGAGCACGACGCGCTTGCCCGCAAAGAGGTCTTCGGTCGAAACCTCGGCGGGACCATCCGGCGTGCGTTCCTTGAGCTTGAGGTCGGGCAGCTTGTCTCCAACGGCAATGGTCACGGCGTGTCTCCTGTCAGGTCGATATCATCTCGGGCGGCGGCCGAAAAAGGCCGGGGAGGGGACTATAGGCGACGATCAATCGATGGCAAGCGGGCTTTCCATCGTCTTTTCGCCGGCCCTGACCGTGAGCTTGATCGGGTTTTTGGCGAGATCGAAGACCTTCGGCTTGTGCAGCACGGGCACGTCAGCGACGAAGACACCGCCATCGCGGCGCACGGGGCCGGCCGCGCCGAATTCGAAGGTCGAGGTGCCCGACAGGAAAACATCCGGCAGCGCGCCTTCCGCAGGCGCCTCGAAGCGCACGGAAATGCTCTTGCCGTCGGCGGCCCATCGCCCCGACAACGGCTTGAAGCCGTAGCCCGCGCCATGCGGCAGCGTGGCGTCGGCATCCGAGATCGCCATCGCCTCCAGCGGATTGGCGAAGGTTTCCGCACTCGCATCCGCCGTCAGTTCCGCCTGCACGGGAATGCAGATGTCCTTGCAGACGCCGAGGAAGACCGTGGCGGTGATCGCACCGCCCTCGGGCTTGGCGAGCGTCAGCGGCAGGCGCACGGGCGCGTCATAGCCGATATAGTGGTTGGTCTGGTCGCCGAGGCGTTTTGGCGCGGGGAAACCGACGGCGGTCAGTTCCGCGCCGCTGATGGCGACCGAAGGCGGAATACCGCTGCCGCCGGGATCGCGCCAATAGGTCTTCCAGCCGTCATGCAGCCGGATGTCGAGCATGGCGCGGACCGTGCCGTCGGCATTGGCCGGCAGCGCGACAAGGCGCACGTCGCCGCCCGGCGTCTCGACCCACGACGAGGTCGCGGCGACGGCGGGGGAACAGGCGAAAAGCAGCGCGAAAGCAGCGGTTTCCAAGCGTTTCATGGACAAATATCTAGCGCCGCCGGCGCCCGCTTTCCAGCGGCAAACGCTGAGGACGTCATCATAAATGCTTGATCGGGCGTGAACGAGCCATAGCTTGTTTGTGAGGGCTGGCATGCCGCGCCAGTCAAAAAGAATGCTTTTCATTTGGCGGCGAATTGATAGGCTATCCCGCATCATGGCTATCTCGGTTCTGAAAAACAAACGAGAACGTGGCTTCCTTGACGGTCAGTTCCTGATCGCCATGCCGGGGATGGCCGATGCCAATTTTGCCCGCACCGTCGTCTATATCTGCGCGCATTCCGAAGACGGCGCCATGGGTTTCGTCATCAACCGGCCGCAGCAGCTGAGCTTTTCCGATGTGCTGCTGCACCTTGATCTCGTGGGCGAGGACGAGGTGATCCGCCTGCCGGGCTCGACGCTGAATTTCCCCATCCGCTGCGGCGGCCCGGTCGAAAGCGGCCGCGGCTTCGTGCTGCATTCGGACGACTATCTGTCGGAATCCTCCATTCCCGTCAGCGACGACATCTGCATGACGGCGACGCTCGATATCGTGCGCGCCATTTCGCGCGGGCGCGGCCCGCAGCGTGGCCTGATGATGCTCGGCTATGCCGGCTGGGGGGCGGGGCAGATCGAAAACGAGATCGGCAACAATGGCTGGCTGAGTTGCCCGGCGCAGGAAGAGCTGATCTTCGACACCAATCTCGACAGCAAATATGAGCGGGCACTGGGCCTTATGGGCATCTCGCCGGCCATGCTGTCGGCACAAGCCGGCCACGCCTGAGATCGGTGGCAATTCATTTTTCGTCGGAACTTGTGCGGCTCTGCGCCGTTGTGTCGCCGCGTGAAGAAACACGCCTCGAACAACAGGAGTACGACGGTGGGTAGCACGAGCGACAAGATCAAGGGTACGGCAAACGAACTGGCCGGCAAGGCCAAGCAGGCCGCCGGCAAGGCGACCGACAATCCCAAGCTGCGCGCCGAAGGTGCGGGCCAGGAAGCGAAGGGCAAGACCCAGAAGGCTGTCGGCAAGGCCAAGGATGCCGTCAAGGGCGCGGTCGACCGCCTCTGATAAGCGAGGGATGGCCGAACGGTTTTCCGCCATCCCGCTATACTGACTGAACAATACCCGTATCGTCCTTGGACGGTGCGGGTATTTTGCACGAGGCATCCTGCCTGAACGGGGGCGTCATGAAATTGTTTACCTGCCACAGCTGCGGCCAGACTATCCATTTCGATAACAGCCTCTGCGTGCGCTGCGGCTCCGCGCTTGGCTTCCTCGCCGAGGACGTAACGCTGCATGCACTGGTGCCGGAAGGTGAGGGGTTGTGGAAGATCGCGCCGAACGAAGGCCTCTACCGCTACTGCGACAACGCGGCGCTTGATGTCTGCAACTGGCTGCTGCCGTCCGATAGCCCGCACGCCTTCTGCCCGGCCTGCCGGCACAACCGCATCGTGCCGACGACGGATCCGCACGGGCTGGAGCGCTGGCGGCGCATCGGCCTGGCGCAGCGCCATCTCTTTTACTCCATCCTGCGCTGGCGCCTGCCGCATCCGACCCGCGGGGAGGACCCCGTTAGCGGCCTCGTCTTCGATTTCCTGGCGGACGAGCTGGATGCCAACGGCAATGTCGTCAATGCCGCGATGACCGGCCACGAAGCAGGCCTCATCAGCCTTCGCGCCGCGGAGGCCGACGACGAGGTGCGCGAAAGCGTACGCGTCGCGATGGGCGAGCCCTATCGCTCGCTGCTCGGCCACTTCCGCCACGAGATCGGCCATTTCTACTGGTCGCAGCTGGTGCGCGACGACGCGACGCTGGAAGAGGCGCGCCGCCTCTTCGGCGACGAGCGGGAGGACTATGCTGCCGCCCTCCAGCGCAATTACGAGCAGGGACCGCCCGCCGACTGGTCGCTCAATTTCATCAGCACCTATGCCAGCGCCCATCCGGCGGAGGATTTCGCCGAGTGCTGGGCGCATTTCCTCCACATCGTCGATACGCTGGAAACGGCGCGCGCCTTCGGCCTCAACACCGATCCGAAGGGCCACGAGGAGCTGGAAGCCGAAATCACCTTCGACCCTTACCGTGCCCCGAATGCCGGCCGTTTGGTCGAAAGCTGGATCCCGCTCTCCGTCGCGCTGAACGCCATCCAGCGCTCCATGGGCCAGCCCGACAGCTACCCCTTCGTGCTGCCGCCACCGGTCGTGGAAAAGCTGGAGTTCATCAACCGGCTGATGCGAAAATCTGACGGGTAATGGGTTGAAAATATAACCCATTGGGTTATATTGGGCTATGCAGACAGTCGTCGAGCTTCCCACATTCATTCGGCAGACTGAAGCGATCTTCTCGCCGGAGGAACGGGCCGCGCTCATCGACTATCTCGCCGTCAATCCTATGCTCGGCGATGAAATTCCCGGAGCCGGGGGCGTGCGAAAACTTCGTTTCGCGGCGAGCGGTAGGGGCAAGCGCGGTGGCGCGCGGGTGATCTACTACTGGTACAGCGAAGACGCGCCGATCTATGCGCTGCTCGTCTATGCAAAGAACGTTCGGACGAATCTTTCGCCGGCAGAAAAGAAGACCGTCGCTGCAATCGCCAAGGCGATCAAGCAGCACCAAAGGAGCAAGTGAGATGGCGAAGACGACGGTATTTGGAGACGATCTTTCCCAAGCCCTATCGGAGGCGCTGGCCTATGCGGCAGGAGCGCCCGTGGAAGGCACGCGCGTTCACGCCGTTGATACGGACAATATCGATCCGAAGTCCATCCGGCTGCACCTCAAGCTCACACAAGAACAGATGGCGCGGTTTCTCGGCACCAGCGTTTCCGGTTACCGGAAATGGGAGCAGGGGCAGCGGCAGCCGAGTGGTGCAGCCCGCACGCTCCTGCGCGTCATGGAAAGGGAGCCGGAGGCGATTTTGCGCGTCCTCGCCGCTGCCTGATTTCCCTCACGCCCGCTTCATCAGCGGAAACCGCTCCTTCAGCAGCCGCTGCACCGAATCGTAGCCGATCGGCGGGCCGAAGAGGTAGCTTTGGCCGAACTCGCAGCCCATATTGCCGAGTTCGATCGCGTCCTCCTCGGACTCGATGCCCTCCGCCACCACCTGCATCTCCAGTTCCCGCGCCATCGAGATGACGGAGCGCAACAGCACCCCGCGCTTGTCCGAGCCGTCGCGCACCAGCGCCTTGTCGATCTTGATCGTGTCGAAGGGGAAGCGGGTGAGGTAGGAGAGCGAGGAATGGCCCGTGCCGAAATCGTCGAGCGCAAGGCCAATCCCGATATCCTTCAGCTTGGCGAGGATGAGGCGGGCCTGTTCCGGGTTTTCCATGACGATGGATTCGGTGAGTTCCAGCTTCAGTTTCTGCGGCTCGCAACGGGTCTTGGCGAGTGCGGCGCGCACGTCGTTGTAGAGTTCGTTGTTGAGGAGCTGGGCGCTCGACAGGTTGACCGAGACGAAGATCGGCAGGTCGCCGGTCTGGAGTTGCCAGTCCATCAGGTCGCTCGCCGCCTTGTCGAAGGCGAAGAGGCCGAGCTGGTTGATCAGGTCCGACGTTTCCGCGATCGGGATGAATTCGGCCGGCGAGATATTGCCGCGCTTGGGGTGATCCCAGCGCATCAGCGCCTCGAAGCCGGCGATCTCGGCGTCCTTGAGACGCACGATGGGCTGATAGACGAGCGACAGTTCCTTGCGCTCGATGGCGCGGCGCAGGTCCGTCTCGATCTGCAGGCGATCGGCGCCGAAGGTGCGGAAGGCGGGGCGGAACGGCTCGACGCGGTTGCCGCCGGCCTTTTTCGCCCGGTACATGGCCAGTTCCGCATCGTTGAGCAGGCCGGCTGCATCCTCCTGCTGGTCGACCCAGGAGACGAGGCCGATGGAGGCCGTCAGGATGATCTCGCGGCCGCCGAAATTGATCGGCACCATGATCGCCTTGCTGACGGCATCGGCGAAATCGGCGACCTTGGCCGGATCGCGCTCCGACATCAGGATGAGGCCGAACTGGTCGCCCGAAAGGCGCGCCAGCGTGTCCTGCGGCTTCAGCAGGCGACGCAGGCGGCGGGTCAGCGCGATCAGGATATTGTCGCCGGCAGCGATACCCAGCGCATCGTTGACCTGCTTGTAGCGGTCGATGTCGATGGTCAGCACGGTCGGGCGCACATTGTCGGAACTGCCGGTCAGCGACAGGATCGACTGGAGGCGATCGAGGAAGACCTGGCGGTTCGGCAGGCCCGTCAGGTTGTCGTGCAGGGCGTCCTGCAAGAGGCGGTCGACGGAATTGCGCTGCTCGGTGATGTCGATGATCGTGCCGACGCAGCGGATGATCTCGCCATTGGCGCCGAGCACGGGACGGGCGCGGATGGAAAGCCAGTGATAATGGCCGTCCTCGGCGCGCACGCGGAACTGATGGTTGAGGCGGCCCTTGCGGTGTTCCAGAAGCACGTCGAGCGTCGCGCGGAACCGGTCGCGGTCGTCGGGGTGCAGGCGCGGCAGCCAGTTGCGCGCGGGGCCATGCATGACGCCGGGCGCGAGGCCGAGCTGGATGGAGATATCGGGAATGGTGACGACGCGGTCGCGCGCCACGTCCCAGTCCCAGACCGTATCGCCCGAGCCGGTCAGCGCCAGCGACTGGCGCTCCAGGTCGGAGAACAGGCCCTGGCTATAGGCGCCGCCGGCAAAGGCGTGCTGCATCACCGTGAAGCCGATGAGCAGCACGATCAGCACGAGGCCGCCGCCGAGTGCCGGCTGGATGATATCGTTGTTGAGCTGGCCCGTCACCGTCAGCCAGGCGCCGAACAGCCAGACGAGGATCAGCGCCCAGGCAGGCACCAGCAGGATGGCGCGGTCGTAGCGGTTGAAGCCGAGATAGGCGATCAGGATGATGCCGACGGTGCCGGTCAGCGCGAAGGAGAGACGGGCGATGCCCGCCGCGATCGGCGGATCGTAGATCGCGACGCCGAAGAGCAGGCCCAGGCCGAGGATCCAGGCGAGCGTCGCATAGGAGAGATGCGCATGCCAGCGGTTGAGGTTGAGATAGGTGAAGAGGAAGACCACGAGGCCCGCCGCCAGGAACACTTCCGTTCCCGCGCGCCATATTCGCTCGTCGCCCGCCGTGATGCTGATGAGCTTCGAGAGGAAGCCGAAATCCACACAGATATAGCCGAGCACCGCCCAGGCGAGGGCCGCCGTCGCCGGCAGCATGGAGGTGCCCTTCACCACGAAGAGGATGGTGAGGAACACCGCAAGCAGGCCGGCAATGCCGAGCACGATGCCGCGATAGAGCGTGAAGGCGTTGACCGTGTCCTTGTAGGCGTCCGGTTCCCAGAGATAGATCTGCGGCAGGTCGGGCGTTGCGAGTTCCGCCACGAAGGTCACGACCGTGCCGGGGTTGAGCGTGATGCGGAAGACGTCGGCTTCTTCGCTCTGCTGGCGGTCGAGCGCAAAGCCTTCGCTCGGGGTGATCGAGATGATGCGCTTGGCGCCAAGATCCGGCCAGAACAGTTTCGACTGGACGAGGCGGAAATGCGGCGCGACGATCAGGCGGTCGATCTGCTCTTCGGAGACATTGGCAAGCGCGAAGACGGCCCAGTCGCCCTGGTGTTCGTCGGAGGTGGCGCGCACCTCGATGCGGCGCACGATGCCGTCGGTGCCGGGCGCGGTCGAGACCTGGAAGGCCTCGCCGCGGCCGGTATAGATCTCGGTGGTGGCCGTCAGGTCCAGCGCCGTGTCGTCACGGGAAATTTTTACGGGCTCGACGGCGAAGGCGCGGCCGGTCAGCATGCCGGCGAAGAGCATTGTTGTCAGAAGGATGAGGGCGAGCAACCGGCTGGCACGCAGCGTTTGCGGCACGGAGGAAGATGTCATTGAAAGCGCATTGTCCTTAGGTAACTGCCCAGTGCTGCCGCGCCCTCATGTCGCTCACGACGGCCTGTCGGCCGCCAGAAGCGAAAACATCACGTGGTCGCGCCACTCCCCGTTTATCTTCAGATACTCCCGAAGGTAGCCTTCCTGCTGAAAGCCGGCCTTTTCAAGGAGACGGATGCTTCTTGTATTGTCTGGAATACAGGCTGCCTCGATACGGTGCAACTGAAGGCTGGAAAAGATATAGGGTATGACCAGTTTCAGGGCACCGAACATGTGCCCCTGGCCGGCATGGCGTTCGCCCATCCAGTAGCCGATCATGCAGCATTGCGCAGCACCCCGCCTGATATAGCCGACGGTGAGGCCGCCCAGCAGCGTCTTTTCCGCCCGCGTAAAGACGAAGAGCGGCACGGCCTGGCCGGATGAAAATTCCTGTTCATTTCTGAGAACGCGCGCCCGAAAAGAACTTTCCGTCAGCTCGTCGCCACGCCAGGTCGGCTCCCAGGGCTCGAGAAAGCGCCGGCTTTCGGAGCGAAGCTGGTACCATTGCCGGTAATCATGGAAGCGCGGGAGACGAAGCAGATGCCGGTCATCGGCCAGTTCCACGGTGTCGGACTGCCGGGACAGAAACCGAAAAACCGATCGTGTCATGCAGCCCACTCCGCGCGCCGCCCCAGTGGCAAGCCTTTCAAAGGCAAGATTATGCCGAGAGGCTTGCTGCCGTCAAATGGCCGGCATGGCTTGCGCGGTAAAGCCTGCCGCTTATGTTGTGAGATACAAGAGAAATCGAAAGGAACCGCCGTGCAGAAAACCGTCACCGTGCTCGACCGGGCGCAATGGGAAAAACGGCCCGACGTCTGGCATGGCGAATTCGAGGGCAGGCTCTTCGGCACCAACGCCTCCGTGATGTTCTACACGACGGACGAGATCGGCCGCGGGCCGCCGCTGCACCGGCACCCCTATGACGAGGTCTTCATCGTCCGACAGGGGCGGGCGCTCTTCACGGTGGGCGAGACGCAGCTGGAGGCCGCGGCGGGGCAGGTCGTGTTCGGGCCGGCCAATGTGCCGCATAAATTCGTCAATCTCGGTCCCGGCCGGCTGGAAACGACGGACATCCATCTCACGGAGGTCTTCGTGCAGGAGGATCTGGAATAGGCCGGCCGCGGCCACCATCGCGGGAAAATGGTCTTGTTTTGGTGCTATGCAAAAGCCGCATGCCTGCGGTGTAAGCATATGCATTTTCTCTAAGCAGGGGATCGACTATCTATTGATCAACGCAAGAGAAACACACGAAACAAACCCAAAGGAACTGACCCATGAACATCTTCGCAAAGCTCAAGAAGAATGTCGCCGAACGCCGCGCCGTCCGTGAACTCGGCGCCCTCGATGACCGCGCCCTGCAGGATCTCGGCATCACCCGCTCGAACATCCAGGCTGCCGTCAAGGGCATGGTCGTTTTCGGCTGATACGGCTCCGGGGCAGATGCTCCGCGCTACGAGGGATGACATCGGCGCGCCCGATGCGGCAGCGCCAGCCCGGTCATCCCTGATACCCGATCGGGATTTCTCCTCCCAGGTCCCGACCAAGCAACCCGCCGCAAGGCGGGTTTTGTTTTTTGGGCGTCTGCCCTTGTCGACGCTCTCCTGTCCCGCTGCTATCACCGCAGGCATGTACATCGAAAAAGCGGCCCCGTGAAAAACGTTCTCTTCATCTGCAGCCAGAACAAGCTCCGCAGCCCGACCGCCGAACAGGTGTTTGCCAACTGGCCGGGGATCGAGACCTCGTCGGCCGGCACCAACAATGACGCGGACAATCCGCTCTCAGCGGAAGAGATAGAATGGGCAGATATCATCTTCGTGATGGAGCGGACTCACCGCAACAAGGTACAGCGGAAGTACTGGGCCGCTTTGAAGGGGAAGCGGCTGATCTGCCTTCATATTCCCGATGACTATGCGTTCATGGACCCGGCATTGATCGAGCTGCTGAAACGGAAAGTGCCGCCGCTTCTTTAGGCTGCCTTGGCGACCAGTGTTCGCCAAGGCAGGTTGTTGTCTCAGCTCGCCGCGCGGTCGATCGTCCCACGCGACAGCGAGCGGGTGATGTCGCCGGTCGGGACGAGGTGTTCGAGCGGGCCGATGGCCGAGATCGTCGGGACCGTGTCGAAGAACAGGCGGCCGGCGAGGTCGGTCAGGCGCTCGACGGTGATGCCCTCGAGGCGTTCCATCAGCTCTTCGTTCGGGATCGGGCGGCCGTAGAGCATCATCTGGCGGGCGATCTGGCCGGCGCGGGCGGCCGGGCTTTCCTGGCCCATCAGAAGCTGGGCGCGGATCTGGGCGCGCGCGCGCTCGATTTCCTGCTGGTGGATCGTTTCCGACGACTTCTTCAGTTCGTCGAAGATGACCGGCATCAGCTCGGGCAGGTTCTCGCCGCCGGTCGCAGCATGGATGCCGAAGATGCCGGTATCGGAAAAGCCCCAATGGAAGGCGTAGATCGAGTAGCAGAGGCCGCGATGCTCGCGCACTTCCTGGAAGAGGCGCGAGGACATGCCGCCGCCGAGGATGTTGGCGAGGATTTGCGAACAGTAGAAATCGCGGGCGTGATAGGCCTTGCCCTCGAAGCCGAGCAGCACCTGCGCATCCATCAGGTCGCGCGTCTCGCGCACGTCGCCGCCGGTATAACGGGCGGGCTCGAAGACCGGCGAGATTTTCGGCGCGGTCGGCAGGCTGGAGAAGCGCTCCTCGACCTGGCGGACGAATTCGTCATGCTTCACCGCACCGGCCGCGACGACGAACATGCGGTCCGTCGTGTAGTTGCGGTCGAGGTAGCTGCGGATTTCGCCGGGCGAAAAGGAAAGAACGGTGTCCGGCGTGCCGAGAATGGCGCGGCCGATGATCTGGTCGCGATAGGCGACCTCGGAGAACTTGTCGAAGACGACGTCGTCGGGCGTATCGTTGGCCGCGCCGATCTCCTGCAGGATGACGTGCTTTTCGCGCCTAAGCTCTTCCTCGTCGAAGACGGACTCCGTCAGGATGTCGGCGAGGATATCGACGGCCAGCGGCACGTGGTCCTTCAAGACGCGGGCATAGTAGGAGGTGGTTTCCGTCGAGGTGGCGGCGTTGACTTCGCCGCCGACATTTTCGATTTCCTCGGCGATCTGGCGGGCGGAGCGGCGCTCGGTGCCCTTGAAGGCCATGTGTTCGAGAAGGTGGGCGATGCCGTGCTCGTCCGCGGTTTCGTTTCGCGACCCCGACTTGATCCATACGCCGAGAGCGACGCTCTCGAGATGGGGCATGTTTTCGGTCACCACGGTCAACCCGGATTGAAGCCGGGTGCACTCAACTTTCATCATGCGCACTTTCTGCGTTTTCAGCCTTTCCGCCGCCCGCGGGAAACCGGAAAGGCCCTCCCTATAAAACACGTAATGCCGGGTGCAGCCGCTCCCGTCCTCGCCCTAGCCCCGGATTCGCGAATGGTTGCCGATGAAGGCTTCCACGACGTCGAGCTCAGCGCTCACGACGTCAAAACGCTCCTCCCTTTGCATCAAATCAGCAAGCCACGATGGAAGCGCCGGGTCAATACCGCAGGCCGATTTTACTGCGGCGGGGAATTTTGCCGGATGCGCGGTGGCGAGCGTCACCATGGGAGCGCCCGGCTTCTCGTGTTTTGCGGCGACGAAGACGCCGATCGCCGAATGCGGATCGAGCAGGTAACCGGTCTCGGCAAGCGTCGTCTTGATGGTCTTGGCGACGTCTTTCTCCGAGGCGCGGCCGGCGCGGAACTCCTTGCGGATCGCCTTCAGCGCTTTCTCCTCGATCTCGAAGGCGCCTGATTGCTTGAGGCTTTCCATCGCGCGGCGCACCGCACCCGCATCGCGGCCATGGGCCTCGAACAGCAGGCGTTCGAAATTGGAGGAGATCTGGATGTCCATCGAGGGCGAGGTCGTTGCCTTGACGCCCTTCATCTCGTAGCGGCCCGTCTTCATCGTGCGGGCGAGAATGTCGTTCTCGTTGGTGGCGATGACCAGCTTGTCGATCGGCAGGCCCATGCGCTTGGCGCCGTAGCCGGCAAAGATATCGCCGAAATTGCCCGTCGGCACGGTGAAGGAAACTTTGCGGTCCGGTGCGCCGAGAGCCACCGCGGTCGTGAAGTAATAGACGATCTGGGCCATGATGCGCGCCCAGTTGATCGAGTTGACGCCCGAGAGCTTCATGCCGTCGCGGAATTTCGTATCGTTGAACATCGCCTTCACGAGGTTCTGGCAGTCGTCGAAATTGCCCTTGATGGCGAGCGCGTGGACGTTCTTCTCCTTGGACGTGGTCATCTGGCGCTGCTGCACCGGCGAGACCTTGCCCTCGGGGAAGAGGATGAAGATATCGGTGCGCTCGCGGCCGGCAAAGGCGTCGATGGCCGCACCGCCCGTATCACCGGAGGTCGCGCCGACGATGGTGGCGCGTTCGCCGCGCACGGCAAGCGCATGGTCCATCAGGCGGGCGAGCAGCTGCATCGCCACGTCCTTGAAGGCGAGCGTCGTGCCGTGGAACAGTTCCATGACGAAGGAATTCGGGCCGGTCTGCACGAGCGGCGCAATGGCCGGATGGCGGAACGTGGCATAGGCCTCGTCGATCATCGCGCGGAACTTGTCGGCGGGAATATCGCCTTCGACGAAGGGCGAGAGAACCGTGAAGGCGATCTCCTCATAGAATTTGCCGCGCAGCGCCCGGATTTCCTTTTTCGAGAAGGTCGGCCATTCGCGCGGCACATAGAGGCCGCCGTCGCGGGCAAGCCCGGCGAGAAGCGCATCGGAGAAGCCGAGGGAAGGGGCCTCGCCCCGCGTCGAAACATAATCCACGTTCACAGGTCCTTGGAATGGTTGGGGGGCGCGGACGGGATCGTCCACCGGTCGTTCGGTCGCTGTGCTGCCATCGTCCTTCCGACCTTACCCGAAAGGCCACGTTTGCCGCAGGTCTCTTTGCGGCAGATCGTGGCAATGCCGTTGCGTGCTACCCGTCCGAAAACGGGCCTTTCCGAAATTCTGCGGGCGGTTTCATTCGAGCAATCGATTTTTCGCCGCGTCGCTGCTATAGACCATCGCCTAGGGTCGTGAAAAGGCCCGTGAAACGAGTTCCGAAAGGCTTGGTCGCCGGGGGCGGGGCCTGATTGCAGGGGTAAAAGTAACGTGTTTGCAATGACGATCCGCCGCTTTCTCGGCATCTCCCTTCTCGCCATAGTGGCCGGCTGCAACCAGACCGACAAGCCCGCCGACCTCGGCGTTTCCAGCGATACGGCGGGTGCCGGCACGCAAGCCACCGCCAATGCGCAGCAGACGCAGGGCGCTGCCGTGATCCAGGGCGCCTGCCCGCAGGTCTATCTGCGCGACGGCACATCCGTGCTGCGCCGCTATGCCAAGGGCGCCAAGGACGATCCGTCGAAGCTGCTCTATCAGGTCACGCTCGCCGAAACGACGCGCCGTTGCGTGATCAACGAGAGCCAGCTCGTCATGACGGTCATGGTCCAGGGCCGCATCGTCACCGGCCCGGCAGGCAGCGCCGGCACTTCCGTCAATGTGCCGATCCGCGTGGCCGCCGCCGATGGCGACAACACGCTCTATTCCGATCTCGTGCAGTTCCCGGTCAACATTCCGGCCGAAGGCACGGCGCAGTTCGTCTTCACGAAGGATAACGTCACCGTTCCCGGCGGCTCGGGCGGTTTTGTGCGCGCTTTCGTCGGCTTCGACGAAGGCCCGTACAACACGAAATAACGGCCTGAAGGCCATCCAGCAAAAAGGCGGAGGAAGATGCTTCTGCGGCCTTTTCGTTTTCAGCGCTTGAAAAAGATCAGATCGCGTCCTGCCATTCCGCAAGCGCGGCGATGACGTCCGGCAGGTCGGTCATGCGCGAGATCACGGTCTCGGCGCCGGCCTCCGTCAGCCGGTCGGCGTGCGAGGGATAGGTGTGCGAGGCGCCGGTGAAGCCGACGACGCGCATGCCGGCAGCGCGGGCACCGGCAATGCCGTGCACCGAATCCTCGACGACCAGCGTGCGGGCCGGATCCGCCTTGAACTGCTTTGCACCATGCAAGAAGATATCCGGCTTCGGCTTGACGCGATCCGGGCCGAGATCCTTGGCGGAATAGATATGCGGGGCGAAGACCTGCTTGAGGCCGACCTTCGAGAGCATCATGTCGAGACGGTGCGAGGCCGAGTTCGAGCAGATGCAATAGGGCTTGCGGATGCGCGACAGCATCGACTTGACGCCGTCGATGACCTTCACGTCGGCGGCGAGGCGCGCATCGAGCAGCTTTTCGGACTTGTCGAGCAGCGAGGCGGAAAGCGGGATGGCGGCTTCGCGCTCGATCGTCAGCAGGATGTTCTGCCAGGTCATGCCGGCAAAGCGTTCGCCCATTTCTTCGGCGCCGATCGGATAGCCGGCCTCCGTCAGAAGCCGGGATTCGACCTCCGCCGCGATGATTTCCGAATCGACCAGAACACCGTCGCAGTCGAAAATGATGAGGTCGAAACCGTCCATGTCGTCGTCTTTCCTTTGGGAGCACCGATACGCCCGGCAAGCGCGGCTTCCCTACACCAAAGGGCCGGAGGCGACAATTGCCAGATTGGCAGGGCTGTTGTGCTTCGGCCCTATGTCGGGGTTTTGCGAGGGAGCGCTGTTTTCTTCTCGCGCGCTGTTCCCAGGGGAACACGGATGTCGTGGGCGCGCCCTATAGTGCAGCCATTGTCAGCACCAGTTCTACCAGGAGATCGAAATGGCAAGAGATCCGAATGGCAAGATCACAGGCACCAGCGGTAATGACCTCCTTTGGGGCACGGCGCGTGTTCTGGGCGACGGGACTTACGACAACTACTCGGACGCCGACAGCGCCTTCGTCAAAGGGGCGATCCGCGGTTACGGCGGCAACGACACCATCTTCGGCGACATCTATCAGAATCCCCTTGAGAATACCGAGGGCGACGTCGCCTATGGCGGTGATGGCGATGACCGCATTTTCGGCGATACCGGCACCGACGAGCCCGATTGGCAATACAACGCCCGCGGCGGCTCAGACACGCTTTACGGTGACGCCGGCAATGACAGGATCTACGGACAGGGCGGCCATGACCAGCTTTATGGCGGCACGGGCAACGATCTGCTGGTCGGCGGCATCGGCGGCGATTCCCTGCATGGCGATGCGGGCGACGACATCCTCTGGGCCGATATCGAGGGCAAGACCTACAGCGCGCAGTCGATGAACCGCCTGTTCGGCGGCACCGGCAACGATACGCTGCACGGCGGGTCCGGTGTCGATGAACTCTACGGCGAAGCCGGAACCGATACGCTCCGTGGCGGTGCCGGCGACGACGACATGGAAGGCGGCGACGGCAACGACATTCTCTATGGCGGCGCCGGCAACGACATGATGAACGGCGCCGATCTCGACGCCAAGGCCGACGGTGCCGACCGCCTCTATGGCGAGGCCGGCAATGACGACATGAAGGGCGGTGCCGGCAACGACACTCTCTCCGGCGGCTCGGGCAACGACTATATGGACGGCGGCGTCGGCAATGACTATCTCGATGGCGGCACCGGTGCCGATACCTTCGTGTGCGGATCCGGCAATGACACCTATGTCATCGACAACAGGAGCGATGCCTTCCGTTTCGACTATGCCGATTCCGGCATCGATACGATCCGATCTTCGGTCAGCTGGACACTCGGCCAGTATCAGGAAAACCTGACGCTGACCGGTACCGGCGCGATCTCCGGCGTCGGGAACGACACGCGCAATATCATGCGTGGCAACGATGCCGCCAATGTGCTGAGCGGCAAGGGCGGCAACGACGCCATTGCCGGCGGTGCGGGCCAGGACAAGATCTATGGCGGGATGGGCGCGGATAGCCTCACCGGCGGGACGGGCAACGATACCTTCGTCTTCAAGTCGATCAAGGAGACGACCGTTGCCTCCACGGGGCGCGACGCGATCTTCGATTTCGTGAAGGGCGATCGCATCGATCTCTCCGTCATCGATGCCAATTCAAAATCCGACGGCAACCAGGCTTTCAGCTTCGTCGCCAACGAGGGCGGTTTCACCGGAAAGGCCGGGCAGCTGATCTACGACAAGACGGCCTCGGATACCTTTATCTACGGCGATGTGAATGGCGACAGGACGGCGGATTTCGCCATCCGCCTCGACGACGCCGTGACCCTGCTGAAGGGCGATTTCATCCTGTAGCCAGGTCTCGCGTTACAGGAGGATTTCAGGGGCGGCTTTCGGGCCGCCCTTCGTCTTTTATGGAAACAGCGCCGTGAACCGCCGCTCGCCCTCGGGCGTAAAGCGGATGGCGCGGCTATCCGTCTCGCGCCTCGCCCAGCCGTCTGTGATGAAACGGGACAGCAGCGCCTCGCCGAGCGAGCCGGCAAGATGCGAGCGCCGCTCGCTCCAGTCGAGGCAGGTGCGGCAGACCGGGCGGCGCTGGGCTTTGAGCGACGGCACGTCGATGCCAAGCGCCGCGATGCGGGCCTCGCCGCTTTGCGTCAGGTCCGCCTCGTCGCCGTCGAGCACCACGTCGCCTTCGGCCACCAGCCGGTCCAGCATGCGCACGCCGAAATCGCCGGCGAGGTGGTTGTAGCAGATGCGCGCCTTGCGCAGCGCCGGGTCCTTCGGGCCGGGGCGGGTGCGCATGAGGCCGCGATTGGCGGCAAAGCCCATGATGTTTTCGAGAAGCAGGCCCACCTCGTCATCGGCCAGCGCGAAATAGCGGTGCCGCCCCTGCTTGCGCTGGGCGACGAGGCCGCCGGTCTCAAGCTTCGACAGGTGGGAACTGGCCGTCTGCAGCGTGATGCCAGCCGCGCCCGCAAGCTCGGTCGCCGTCAACGCCTGGCCGCCCATCAGCGCGGTCAGCATGTTGGCGCGGGCGGGATCGCCGATCAGCGCGCCGATCTGGGAAATGTCAGGTCCTTCTTTCATAGTTCGATGGTAGCCGAAGCATTCGCGCATGGCAATGTGGGAGAAGGGTGTATCGTGAAAACAAGGAGACGACGATGATCACCTGCTTCATCCGCTACGAAATCGACCCTTTCCGCAAGGAAGCGTTTGCCACCTATGCGCAGAACTGGGGCCAGGCGATCCCGCGCTGCGGCGCCGATCTCATCGGCTATTTCGGTCCGCACGAGGGCTCGTCCACCACGGCCTACGGCATCTATAACATCGAAAGCCTCGCCGCCTACGAGGCCTATCGCGCCCGGCTCACCGCCGATCCGCTCGGGCGGGAAAACTACGACTTCGCCCGCAAGGAGCGTTTCATCCTGAAGGAGGACCGCATCTTCCTGAAGAACGTCTCGCTGCCGCACGCGCCGAGGATCGCGCCATGATCGCCGTCATCTTCGAAGTGGTGCCGGCACCGGGCCGCATGGATCTGTATCTCGACACCGCCTGCGACCTGCGCCCGCTTATCGACGGTATCGACGGTTTCCTCTCCATCGAGCGTTTCCGCAGTCTCACCGATCCGACGCGCCTGCTCTCGCTCTCCTTCTGGCGCGACGAGACGGCGGTGAAGGCATGGCGCACGACCGAGGAGCACCGCGCCGCCCAGGCCCTCGGCCGTGGCGGCGTGTTCGACACCTACCGGCTGCGCATCGCGAGCGTGGTGAGGGATTACGGGCTGAACGACCGGGATGAGGCGCCGGAGGATAGCCGGAGCTTTCATGCGGCGTAGTATGGCTTGCTTAGACGATAGCTGCGCACTGCGGAGTTTGGCACCGTCTCGTAAACGGCCATACGTATCTGATTTCCTCGCCCTGTATGTGCGCGAAAAGCGATTGCAAAAGGAGGCGCCATCCTCTCTTTCGTCATCCTCGGCCTTGAGCCGAGGATCCACACATCCGCACCATCCTGCCTGTGGCATGGATCCTCGGCTCAAGGCCGAGGATCACGTTGGAGGGGAGGGGCTTCTCGCTTTCTATTGCATTACTGCACCGTGATCTCGGCCCGCTCCCCGGCCTTGACCGTCGCCTTGCCTTCCTTCGGCGCCGTGTCGCCTTCATACTTCACGCGGACCACGTAGTCGCCCGGCGGCAGCGTATCCTGCCATTCGGTGCCGTAGTTGTAGGACATGGATTTCTGGTTGCCCTGGATGTCCTTCGTCGCGCTGAGGACCTCGATGAAGTTGCCGCCCGGTGCGCTGATGGCCAGAACGCCGGCATTGAGATTGACGACGACCTCCTTCATCTCGCCGGCCTTGAGGCTGATTGGAACCTCGCCCGTCGCCGAGCCGAGCTTGGCGGTGAGCACGAGATCGCCGGTCGGTACATCGATCTTCGTGCCGGTGCCGTAGTTGTAGGCGACGCTCTTGCGGGTGCCGTCGATGGCCTTTTTGGCTTCCACCACCTCGAAGAACACCTCGCCGGAATCGACCGCCGGCCCGCCCTCGGCATAGACGGCCTTGTTGAGCACAGTACCGGAGCCGATGACGAGGTCGTGCTGAAGCGTTTCGCCGGCCTTGACGGCAACGGTTTCGGAGACCTTGGTCGGGCCGATCGTGCCGTTCACCGTCACCTCGCCGGCGGGAACATATTGTTTCGTCGTGCCGTAGCCTGTCGTGGAATCGCCGCCGAATACGATCTGGACCGCCGCCTCACCGTCACCTTCCGCATCCTGCGGCGTGCGCTTCGGCGTGACGACGAGGAGGCCGGCATCGAAATTGACGAAGGGTTTCGCGACCGCGCCGTCCTTCACCTCGAAGGGGATTTCGCGCTTGCTCGCACCCTGCAGCGCGACCACGGCGACATATTTGCCCGGCGGGTAATTGCCGGAATACTGGCCCTTGTACTGGGTCTCGACGGTATCGCCCGTTGGCTTGCCGTCCGCACCCGCCTTGTAGATCTGCCAGGCAACCTCGTTGTTGTCGCCGAGCGACGGTCCGCCTTCGTAAAGCACGCTGTCGAACTCCGCGTTGAATTCGACGGCCGGTGCTGGCTCCGGCTCGGCGACCGCCACCTCTTCCTGCTTGGGTTTGGCCATCGGCGCTTCCGCAACAGTCTCGGTCAGCGCGGCGACGAGCTGGGCGGCATCGGAGGCCTGGAAATATTTGCCGCCGGTATTTTCGGCAAGGCAGGCGACCTGTTTGCCTTCCTCTTCCGTCAGGCCGAAGCCGACGACATGGGTGGTGAAATCCACGCCCTTCTTCTCAAGCGCCGAGGCGAGCGCGCAAGGGTCGGCCTCGCAGGTCTCCAGCCCATCCGTCACCAGCACGACCGTCGCCTTTTCCTCGGTATATTTGAGGATATCGGCCGCCTGCTCGACGGACTGACTGAGCGGCGTCTTGCCTTTCGGGTTGATGCCGTTGACGAAGCTGGTGATCGCACCTTCCGTGCCCGCACCCGGCGGCACGGCCAGCTCGATATCGCTGCACGAGCCCTTTTCCCGGTGGCCATAAACCATCAGGCCAAGCTCGGTGCCGACGGGCACGGATTTCAGCACCGTGCCGAGCGTCTCGCGGGCGATGTCGATCTTGGCTCGACCATCGATCTGGCCCCACATGGAGCCGGAGGCATCGAGCACGATCATCGTCTTGTCGGCGGCAATGGTCTGGGTGGCGGCAAGAAGCCCCGCCAGAAGCATCAGGGCGGCTTTCAGTCGCAAGGCTCATCCTCCACGTTTTTACAGAAATTCCGGTCATTGGCGCCGGCAAGGCTCAGCTCTCTCCCTTCAGAAACGTGCAGGGCAGGGCGGATATTCGCAAGGGCTTGAATTCATCCGGAAAGTGCCGTGACGACACGGTTTTCGCTTTTTCTCCAAAGCCTTCAGCCTTTGGTAACCATCTTCGGTAACCATAAGCACCATCAAGTTTCGTTCCGAGTCAGCGTATCAGCGAGTATCATATGCCATCTGTTCTTTCGCTTGCAGACGTCTCCCGTTCGCCCCGCAAGAGCGGCTGGCTCGACTCCATTATCAAGGGCGATTGCGTCGCAGCGCTCGAAGCGCTGCCCGACCAGTCCGTCGACGTCATCTTCGCCGATCCGCCGTACAATCTTCAGCTCGGCGGTGCACTGCACCGTCCCGACCAGAGCCTGGTCGATGCCTGCGACGACGAGTGGGACCAGTTCGCGTCCTTCCAGGCCTATGATGCCTTCACCCGCGCCTGGCTGCTCGCCTGCCGCCGCGTGCTGAAGCCGAGCGGCACCATCTGGGTCATCGGCTCCTACCACAACATTTTCCGCGTTGGCGCGACCTTGCAGGATCTCAATTTTTGGATCCTCAACGACATCGTCTGGCGCAAGACCAACCCGATGCCGAACTTCAAGGGCCGCCGGTTCCAGAACGCGCACGAGACGATGATCTGGGCGACGCGCGACCCGAAGGCCAAGGGCTATACGTTCAACTACGATGCGATGAAGGCCGCCAATGACGACGTGCAGATGCGCTCGGACTGGCTGTTCCCGATTTGCAGCGGCGGCGAGCGCCTGAAGGGCGACGACGGCAAGAAGGTGCATCCGACGCAGAAGCCGGAAGCGCTGCTCGCCCGCATCCTGATGGCGTCCTCCAAGCCCGGCGATGTGGTGCTCGACCCGTTCTTCGGCTCCGGCACGACGGGAGCGGTCGCCAAGCGCCTCGGCCGTCATTTCGTCGGCATCGAGCGCGAGCAGGCCTATATCGATGCGGCCCGCGAGCGCATCGATGCGGTCGAACCGCTCGGCAGCGGGACGCTTTCGGTGATGACCGGCAAGAAGGCGGAACCGCGCGTCGCCTTCAACACGTTGATCGAAAGCGGCCTGATCGCACCCGGCACGGTGCTTACGGACGCCCGCCGCCGCCACAGCGCCATCGTGCGCGCCGACGGCACGCTCGCCTCGGGCGCCGACGCCGGCTCGATCCACCGCGTCGGGGCCAAGGTGCAGGGGCTCGACGCCTGCAACGGCTGGACCTTCTGGCACTATGCCGACGGTGCCCAGTTGAAGCCGATCGACGACCTGCGCGCCGTCGTGCGTGCCGGAATGGCCGGCATCGAATAGGCCGGCCAGGCCCGAAATATACGTTTCTCCAGCTGCGGCCTCCGGTGTTCCCTGCATCGGGGGCTGTGGCTGTTTTAGGGGCGCGCGGGCAGCTCTATCTTTTGAGACGTCTCCCAAACTTCCACGCCGCCGATTCAGGTGATGTTAACCATCAAGCGCTTACTGTGATCCAGCAAATACATCAGGCCAAGCAACGGAAATCGTTGTGAAAAGCCACAGCCGATCAACCGGCTCGGCAGGCAGGATATCGCTTTTCCGGTTTTTGTACCTTCAGTCCCGGAAATGCGAAAACGCCCGGAGCCCACAAGGCTCCGGGCGTTTCGGTTTTGGGGTCATCGTCCTCAGGATCAGAGGGCGATGCCGTGGGCGGCAAGATCGCTCTTCAGCTTTTCCGGGTCGGTGAACAGCACAGCATTCCAGCCGGCCAGCCGTGCGCCCTCGACATTTGCCGGCGCGTCGTCGATGAACAGCGTGTGGGCCGGCGAGAGGCCGAAATCGCGGCTGTGCTTCTCGTAGATCGCGAGATCCGGCTTGATCAGGCCGATCTCACCCGAGACGGTCACGCCGCGCGGCATGTCGAGGAAGGGAAACAGCTTGCGGGCCTCCTTGAACGTATCGGCCGCGAAGTTCGTCAGCATAGTGACGTCGCGGCCCTCCTGGATCAGCGCCTCCATGATCGCGACGCTCTCGACATAGGCATGCGAGACCATTTCGTGCCAATATTTGCGGAAGGCGCGGATGTGCTCGACCCGGTCGGGATGCGCCTCGATCAACAGCGCCTCGGCATCCTCCCATTTGCGGCCGCGATCCTGCTCCAGGTTCCAGTCGTGCGTGCAGACATTGGTGAAGAACCAGTTGCGCTGGGCATCGTCAGGGATAAGGCGGGCGAACGGGATATGCGGATCGTAGTGGATCAGCACCTTGCCGATGTCGAAAACGATGTGGCGGATTTCGATGCTGGTCATGCGGTCCTCGTTTTTTCCTAGGAAATAGGCAGTTTACTGCCTAATTCCTCTCGAATGCGTCGGGTATGGCCTGTTTTATTGCCTTCTTCATGACGGTCGGCAGTGCCTCGCCATCGAGCGTCGCCTTCGGCTGCCACCATCCGCCGTCCTTTGCCGCGCCGCGCGGCACGCGAGAGCGATAGACGGTGAGGCGCAGCTCGAAATGCGTGAAGACATGGGTGACGGTGCCGGTGGCGTGCCAGTCGGCCGGAAAAGGCGCGGCGGTGGTTGCGGTGTCGCCATCGACGCGCGCCGTCCAGGCGCTGCCCGGCACTTCCGTCATGCCGCCGAGCAGGCCGCTCTCGATGCGCTTGCGCAGAAACACAGCGCCGTCCTCGTCTTGCGCCACGAAGGCAGCCCCCAACCGCACCGGCTTCTCCTTCTTCGCCGCCTTGCGCGGAAAAAGTTCGGGATCGTCGCGGCCAAGCACACGACAATCCACATTGAGCGGACAGAGTGCGCAGGCCGGCCGGCGCGGCGTGCAGATCGTGGCGCCGAGATCCATCATCGCCTGGGCGAAATCGCCCGGCCGGTCCTCCGGCGTCATGGCGGCGACCAGTGCCCGCATTTCCGGCTTTGCCGCAGGAAGCGGCGTCTCGATGGCATGGAGGCGCGAAATGACGCGCTCGACATTGCCGTCGAGCACGGCGCTTTTGCGGTTGAAGGCGATGGCGGCGATGGCGGCGGCGGTATAGTCGCCGATGCCGGGCAGGGCCTTCAGCCCGTCCTCCGTATCGGGAAAGACGCCGCCATGCTCGAAGGCGACCGCCTCGGCGCATTTCTTCAGATTGCGCGCACGGGCATAATAGCCGAGACCCGCCCAGGACTTCATCACATCCTCGTTGTCGGCTTCGGCAAGGTCTGACACCGTCGGCCAGCGCGACGTGAACAGCAAGAAATAGGATTTCACCGCCTGTACCGTCGTCTGCTGCAGCATGACCTCCGACAGCCAGATGCGATAGGGATCGGGTCTCACCCCGGCCGCCGCCATCGGCGGGCTGACGCGCCAAGGCAGGTCGCGGTGGTGCTTGTCGTACCAGGCGAGGATAAGGTCGGCGGGCGCCATGGTCCGATGAGCTTGGGTCATGATTTGCCTGAACGGGATCGAAGGGCCTATAACTGGCGGACTGATCCGCGATCTTCAAGTGCTTCGCGGCAGAAACAGGAATATTTTCCCTGAGCAGTTCCGCAAAAGTGTGAAGCGGTTTTGCGATCGGAACTGCGTCTGAAAAGACAGGTAAAGCGTGAACAAAAACGTCCAGCAAAAGCCGCGCCGCGGCATTGTGCAGATCAGCGAAGTGGCCAATTGCCTCATCGATCCGGTGCTCGCCAAGCGCGCCGGCATCAACACGATGCTGCTGGGCTCATGGGACGAGATCGCCGGTGCGGAATTCGCCGAATGCACCCGGCCGGAGCGCATCGCCTGGCCGCGCCGCGCCTCCGAAATGGCGGGCGAGGGCGGCGGCTACCAGGCGGGCGTGCTGACGATCGCCTGCGAGGGCGCGCGGGCACTCTTCCTCAGCCACCAGCAGGGCGAGATCATCCAGCGCATCAACGGCTTCTTCGGTTTTCCGGCGGTCAACCAGATCAAGATCGTGCAGAAGCCGGTCAGCATCCAGAGCAACCGCCGTCCCAAGCCGCGCCCGCTGACGGGGGCGGCCGCCCAGCATCTCGATCATCTCGTCGAAGGCATCGAGGGAGACGCGCTGAAGGCGGCGCTGAAGCGGCTCGGAACGGCGGTGCTCGGCCGGCGCAAATGAAGTGCGAAAGCCCGCCTTCACAACCATCGAACGGTCACAATTCTTTGAAGTTACTAGCCTTAACTCCGCTTGTTCCCGCCCCAAAGCAGGTATAACGGGAGAGCCGAGAGCAAATCCGGGTGCGTGTCAGCATTTTAGCCTGGGTTGCGTCAAGAGATTTCAATTCCTATCCCTTCCCACAGGAGAGACCATGTCCCTTTCCGAAATGAGCCTGATGAAGCGCCTCTTCTCCGGCGTTGCCGTCGCCGCACTTGCCGTGACGCTGGCCGCATGCAGCGACGAGAAGAAGGAGACCGCCAAGGCTCCTGAAACCAGCCAGACGACGACGGAAAGCGCAAGCTCGACGCCGGCCACCTCGACGGAAACGAAGACCGAGACCGCCACGACGCCGACGACCACGACGACGGAATCGAGCACGGCGACCGGCACGGCTGCGACCACCACCACGACGACGACCGAAACCGCCCAGAAGCCTGCCGCCGAAGCCAAGAATGTCGAGGTTCCCTCGTCCGAAGGCGATGTCGACATGGCGGAAGTGCTCAAGCCCGGCGCGCTGCCCGACATGGCGCTCGGCGAGGCGAATGCTCCCGTGACGATCGTCGAATACATGTCGACGACCTGCCCGCATTGCGCGGCGTTCCACAACAACACCTTCGACGCGATCAAGGCGAAGTATGTCGATGGCGGCAAGGTCCGCTTCATCGTGCGCGAATTCCCCTTCGATCCGCGCGCTGCCGCCGCCTTCATGCTGGCGCGCTGCAACCCGCAGGACACGACGAAGCTGACGGAAGCCGGCCAGTATTTCCCCATGCTTTCCATGCTGATGAAGCAGCAGGAAACCTGGGCTGCCGCGCAGGATGGCCGCGAAGCGCTGCTGCAGATGTCCAAACTCGCCGGTTTTACACAGGAGAGCTTCCAGGCCTGCTTGACGAACCAGAAGCTTCTGGATGATGTGAACGCGGTACGCGAGCGCGGTGCCAAGGACTTCGGCGTCGCGGCGACCCCGACCTTCCTGATCAACGGCAAGCGCTATTCGGGGGACATGTCGGTTGACACCATGTCGGCCCTCATCGACAGCATGCTCTGATCCTTCGACCGGTTTTGAAGCGGGCGACGGCGGAAGCCGTGCGCCCGCTTTTTACTTTAAGGGGCAGGTGACCGCATGAAGTTCACCAAGCTCCGCCTGCTCGGCTTCAAGTCCTTCGTCGAACCGTCCGAATTCGTCATCGAACGCGGCCTCACCGGCGTCGTCGGGCCGAATGGTTGCGGCAAGTCGAACCTCGTCGAGGCACTGCGCTGGGTGATGGGGGAAAACTCCTACAAGAACATGCGCGCGTCCGGCATGGACGACGTCATCTTTTCCGGCTCAGGCAACCGCCCCGCCAGAAACACCGCCGAAGTCGGCCTCTATCTGGACAATTCCGACCGCACGGCGCCCGCCGCCTTCAACGATCAGGACGAAATCCAGGTCACGCGCCGCATCGAGCGCGAAAACGGCTCGGTCTATCGCATCAACGGCAAGGAGGCGCGCGCCAAGGATGTGCAGCTGCTTTTCGCCGATGCCTCCACCGGCGCCCGCTCGCCCTCCATGGTGGGGCAGGGCCGCATCGGCGAACTCATCCAGGCGAAACCCCAGGCGCGCCGCCAGTTGCTCGAAGAGGCGGCCGGCATTTCCGGCCTGCATTCCCGCCGTCACGAGGCGGAGCTGCGCATGCGCGCCGCCGAAACCAATCTCGAGCGGCTGGAAGACGTCACCTCGCAGCTCGAAAGCCAGATCGAAAGCCTGAAGCGTCAGTCGCGCCAGGCGAACCGCTTCAAGATGCTCTCCGCCGATATCCGCCGGCACGAGGCGATGCTGCTGCATATCCGCTGGGTGCAGGCGAAGGAGGCCGAGGGCGAGGCGGAAAGCCAGCTCAACCAGGCGACTTCCATCGTTGCCGAGC
Source organism: Shinella sp. 20P9.1.1 (assembly GCF_057798995.1). Classification (NCBI taxonomy): domain Bacteria; kingdom Pseudomonadati; phylum Pseudomonadota; class Alphaproteobacteria; order Hyphomicrobiales; family Rhizobiaceae; genus Shinella; species Shinella sp. 20P9.1.1. Next base: position 1,211 of record NZ_JBYOLC010000022.1, on the reverse strand, counting down.
GGGCGAATGCCCAGATGCAGGCGGCCAAGGAGCAGGCCGTCGCCAGCCTGAAGCTGCCGGAACTGCGCGAGAACGAGGCGAAACTCGCCGCCGTGCTGCAGCGCCTGCAAATCGCCCGCGCGCAGCTGGAGGAAGATTCCGCCCGCCTGCTGCGCCGCCGCGATGAGCTTGGCCGCCGCATGGCCCAGCTTGGCGAGGACATCGTGCGCGAGGAACGTATGGTGGCCGACAATGCCGCCGTGCTGGATCGGCTGACGGCGGAAGAGGAAGAAATCGGCGAGATCCTCGCCGAGGCCGACGAACGCGCCGAGGCCGCCCGCGAGACGATGGACGAGGCCGCCGCAAAGCTCGCGACAAGCGAAAAGGCGCTCGCCGCCGTCACCGCCGAGCGGGCGGAGGCCGCTGCCGTGCGCAACCAGCTGGAAAAGGCGATCCGCGATCTCTCGGAGCGCCATTTCCGCCTCGGCCAGCAATTGGATGCACAGGCGCGCGAACTGGGCGAGATGGATACGCGGATCAATGCGCTGCCCGATCCGGAAGAGCGCCGCGCCGCCGTGCAGTTTGCCGAAGAGGCTTTGGAAGCGGCCGGCGAGATGCTGGTCGCCGTGGAGGAGGCGCTGGAGGAGGCGCGTTTTGCCGAGAGCGCCTTGCGTGGCCCGGTCGATACCGCCCGCGCCCGCTTCGCCGGCATCGAGACGGAAGCGCGCACGATCCGGCGCATGCTGGAGGCCGGCGCTGCCGGCGGCTCCTTCGCGCCTGTCGTCGAGGATGTCGATGTCGACCGCGGTTATGAAACCGCGCTCGGTGCCGCCCTCGGTGACGATCTCGATTCCCCCGCCGACAGCGATGCGCCCGTGCACTGGCGCCTTTCCGGGGATGCGTCCGGCGATCCCGCCTTGCCCTCCGGCGTCTCCGCCCTGATCACCCACGTCCGTGCGCCAAAAGTCCTGCATCGGCGGCTGGCGCAGATCGGCATTGCCGGCAGCGTCGATGCGGCGCTGACCCTGCTGCCGCAGCTGAAACCCGGCCAGCGGTTGGTCACCCGTGATGGCGCCGTCTTCCGCTGGGATGGCCATGTCACCGGTGCCGATGCGCCCAGTGCGGCGGCGCTGCGCCTCGAACAGAAGAACCGCCTCGCCGAACTCGAAACGGAACTGGAAGACGCCCGCGCGGCGCTCGCTGATGCCGAAGCCGATCTCGCCCGCGCCGGC
>NZ_JBYOLC010000021.1:0-53655 GCF_057798995.1 Shinella sp. 20P9.1.1 | reverse complement strand
GCGATCTCATCCGCCGCCGCGCCGTGCTTGCGGAAACGCGCGCGCAGATCGAGGCGCAGGTGGATGAGGCTGCGACCTCGCTGGAGGATGCCCGCGGCGCGCTGGAGGATGCCCCCGATCTCGCCGATCTGGATTTTCGCCTGCGCACCCATACGATGGATGTCGCCACCGATCGTGCGACGCTCGCCGAAGCCCGCGCCGCCCATGACGGCCTTGCCCGTGAAATGGCCGACCGCAAGCGCCGCCTGATGGCGATTGCCGCCGAGCGCGAGACTTGGAAAACCCGCGCCGCCAGTGCCGAAAACCACATCGCGACCCTGCGCGAGCGCGAGGCGGAAGCGCGCGAGGAAATGGAGGAGCTGGCCGAGGCGCCCGACGAGATCGAGGACAAGCGCCGCGAACTTCTGACCGGCCTGACCAATGCCGAAGCCGCCCGCCGGGAAGCCGCCGATGCGCTTCAGGAGGCCGAAAACCGCCGGCGTGAGGCCGACCGCATCGCCGCGACGGCTCTCTCGCAGCTCGCCGAATCCCGCGAGGTCAGGGGCCGCGCGGAAGAACGCCTTGTCTCCGCCCGCGAGCGCCGCGTCGAGGGCGAGGCCCGCATCCGTGAAGCCCTGTCCTGCGCGCCGCACGAGGCATTGCGCCTCACCGGCCACCCCGCCGATGCGCCGCTGCCCGATCCGCGCGAGCGCGAACGCGAACTCGATCGGCTGAAGATCGAGCGCGAACGGCTGGGCGCGGTGAACCTGCGCGCCGAGGAGGAGCAGAAGGAGCTGACGGAAAAGCTCGATGCCCTCGTTGCCGAGCGTGAGGATATCATCGAGGCGATCCGCAAGCTGCGCTCGGCCATCCAGAGCCTCAACCGCGAAGGCCGCGAGCGGCTGCTCGCCGCCTTCGACGTGGTCAATGTGCAGTTCCAGCGCCTGTTCACCCACCTGTTCGGCGGCGGCACGGCGGAATTGCAGCTGATCGAGAGCGACGACCCGCTTGATGCCGGCCTCGAAATCCTCGCTCGCCCGCCCGGCAAGAAGCCGCAGACCATGACGTTGCTGTCCGGCGGCGAGCAGGCACTGACCGCCATGGCGCTGATCTTCGCCGTCTTCCTCACCAATCCCGCGCCGATCTGCGTGCTGGACGAGGTGGACGCGCCGCTCGACGACCACAATGTCGAGCGCTACTGCAACCTGATGGACGAGATGGCGGCCTCCACCGAAACCCGCTTCGTCATCATCACCCACAACCCCATCACCATGGCCCGCATGAACCGCCTATTCGGCGTCACCATGGCCGAGCAGGGCGTGTCGCAACTGGTATCGGTGGATTTGCATACGGCCGAGCAGTTGCGCGAGGCCTCCTGACGGGAACAAAACCTCACCCGATGCATTGATGAGCGCCTGCGCGTTCTTGCCGGCAAGACATGCAATTGGGGATCAAATTCGTGAGCAGAGATACACTTTACATGGTCATCGGCGCCCTCATCGTCGTGGTGGCCGGGTTTTCCTACTATGCCTACCAGCAGGAGAAGAAGCCTGACGGCGTCGAAATCCGGGTGGATGAGAAGGGGCTTTCCATCGAGGGAAATTGAGGCCATGCCTGGTCTTGAGCCTGCCGCCGCCCCGAACGGGGCGTGCGGCATTATATTTTTCATCGATGATATTGCATCGCCGTCGCAATTTTGACGCAGTGCAGCAAAATTCCTATCGGGCCGCGTTTTCAACGGGATGGACTTCCTGTAGATTGAGAAAACGCATTTGGGGAGGCGTCGATGGAGAAGTGGGTCTATACCTTTGGGGACGGTCGTGCCGAGGGCAGCGCTGCGGATCGCAATCTGCTGGGCGGCAAGGGCGCGAACCTTGCGGAAATGTGCAATCTCGGCCTTCCCGTGCCCCCCGGCCTCACCATCGTCACCGCCGCCTGCAATCACTATTACGATAGCGGCCGCGCCCTGCCGGCGGGGCTGAAGGATCAGGTCCGCGAGGCCCTGCGCCATATGGAGGCGATCACCGGCCGCATCTTCGGCGATACGGCCAAGCCGCTCCTGCTTTCCGTGCGTTCCGGCGCGCGTGCCTCCATGCCGGGCATGATGGATACGGTGCTGAACCTCGGCCTCAACGACAGGACCGTCGAGGCGCTCGGTCATGATGCCGGTGACGCCCGCTTCGCCTGGGACAGCTACCGCCGCTTCATCCAGATGTATGGCGATGTCGTCATGGGCCTCGATCACGAGGTCTTCGAGGAGATCCTGGAAGACGAGAAGGGCCGGCTCGGCCATGAGCAGGATACCGAACTCTCCGCCGTCGAATGGCAGCATGTCATTGCGCGCTACAAGGAAATCATCCGCGAGGAGCTGGACGAGGAATTCCCGCAGGATCCGGAAGTCCAGCTTTGGGGCGCCATCGGCGCGGTCTTCGCCAGCTGGATGAATGCGCGCGCCGTCACCTATCGCATGCTGCACAATATCCCCGCCGTCTGGGGCACCGCCGTCAACGTCCAGGCCATGGTCTTCGGCAATCTCGGCAATTCCTCGGCGACCGGCGTCGCTTTCACGCGCAATCCCTCGACGGGCGAAAACAAGCTCTACGGCGAATTCCTCGTCAATGCGCAGGGCGAGGACGTCGTGGCCGGCATCCGCACGCCGCAGAACATCACCGAGGAGGCACGTCTCGCCTCGGGTTCCGACCGTCCCTCGCTGGAAAAGCTGATGCCGGAGGCCTTTGCCGAATTCCGCGGCATCTGCGACCGGCTGGAACAGCACTACCGCGATATGCAGGACCTCGAATTCACCATCGAGCGCGGCAAGCTCTGGATGCTCCAGACCCGCTCTGGCAAGCGCACCGCCAAGGCCGCGCTGAAGATCGCCGTCGAGATGGCGGAGGAAGGCTTGATCAGCGAAGGCGAAGCGGTCTCCCGTATCGATCCCGCCTCGCTCGACCAGCTCCTGCATCCGACCATCGATCCGCGCGCCCGCCGCGACGTCATCGGTTCCGGCCTGCCGGCCTCGCCGGGGGCGGCCACGGGCGCCATCGTCTTCACCTCGGAAGATGCGGTGCAGGCCGAGGAGGAGGGCCGCAAGGTCATTCTCGTGCGCATCGAGACCAGCCCGGAAGACATTCACGGCATGCACGCCGCCGAGGGTATCCTGACCACGCGCGGCGGCATGACGAGCCATGCGGCGGTCGTGGCGCGCGGCATGGGCACCCCCTGCGTTTCCGGCGCCGGCACGCTGCGGGTCGACCTGCGCAACGAGATGCTGGTGGCGCATGGCGTGACGCTGAGGAAAGGGGACGTCATCACCATCGACGGCTCCTCCGGCCAGGTGCTGAAGGGCGAGATCCCGATGCTCCAGCCTGAATTGTCGGGCGATTTCGGCCGCATCATGCAATGGGCGGACCGCACGCGCCGCATGAAGGTGCGCACCAATGCCGAAACGCCGGCGGATGCGCGCGCCGCGCGTTCCTTCGGTGCCGAGGGCATCGGTCTCTGCCGCACCGAGCACATGTTCTTCGAGGGCAACCGCATCAATGTGATGCGCGAGATGATCCTCGCCGAGGACGAAGCCGGCCGGCGGGCCTCGCTCGCCAAGCTCCTGCCGATGCAGCGCTCGGATTTCGTCGAGCTCTTCGAGATCATGCACGGCATGCCCGTGACGATCCGCCTGCTCGACCCGCCCCTACACGAATTCCTGCCGAAGACGGACGAGGAGATCGCCGAAGTGGCGGCGGCACTTGCCATCGACGAGGCCTTGCTGCGCCGCCGGGTCGATACGCTGCACGAGTTCAACCCCATGCTCGGCCACCGCGGCTGCCGCCTCGCCATCTCCTATCCGGAGATCGCCGAAATGCAGGCCCGCGCCATCTTCGAGGCCGCCGTGGAGGCGGCCAGGACGACGGGTGCCGCCGTCGAACCCGAGATCATGGTGCCGCTCGTCGGCCTCAAAGCGGAGCTGGATTATGTGAAGGCGCGCATCGACGCGGTCGCCAAGGCGGTCATCGCCGAAAGCGGCGTGCCGATCACCTATCTCACCGGCACGATGATCGAGCTGCCGCGCGCCGCGCTGCGTGCCCATGTCATCGCCGAATCGGCCGAATTCTTCTCCTTCGGCACCAACGACCTGACGCAGACGACCTTCGGCATCTCGCGCGACGACGCCTCGGCCTTCCTGTCGACCTATATCCAGAAGGGCATCGTCGAGCAGGACCCGTTCGTGCAGCTCGATTTCGACGGTGTGGGCGAACTCATCCGCATCGCCGCCGAGCGTGGCCGCCGCACCCGGGGCGACCTGAAACTCGGCATCTGCGGCGAACATGGCGGCGATCCGGCCTCGATCCATTTCTGCGAGGAGGCGGGGCTGGATTACGTGTCCTGTTCGCCCTTCCGCGTGCCGATCGCGCGGCTTGCGGCAGCGCAAGCCGCCTTCAAGGGCAAGGGCTGATCCGGCAAACGATCAGTGGCGCCGGCCGCGGACATAGATCACGGTCGGCTGGTTCCACATGATCGGGTCCATGCGCGTGGCGCGGAACTCGGCGCGGCGGTCGAGATCGATGCGTTGCAGGCATTCCGCGAAGGCATCGGTGTTGGGGCGGAAGCCATAGGTGCGGCACTTGTTTTCATCGCTGGCGCGCACTTCGGCTGCCGTCTGGCAGCCCGCGAGGAAAAGCGCGGTCGCGGCAAGGGCAGCGAAGCGAATGAGGATTTTCGACATGGGAACTCCGGAAACTGTTATGCGACAGACATAACGCCTGTCGCCCGACAGTGTATAGCGCGCTTCCCGAATGGCGCGGTCCGGAAATCGGCCGTCATATGCGTTGCAGCACATCGACGAAAGCGTCGGCAAACCGCTTGAGGTCCGCGGTCTTCTCGTCGGGATTTTCCACGCGGATGGCCGCGGCTTCAGCATCGAGCAGCGCAAAGACGACGCTCAAAGCGCCCGCATCGCCCTTCGGCACACGCAACGCGGCGATGCGCAGGCAATCGTCGGCAAGGCCGGAGGCGGGCAGGTCGAAGAGATAATCGCCACCGAGCTGACTGGCAGCGGCGCGAACCGCTTCGGCAAAACCGGCTTCTTCGCCGGAAAAACCGTCGAGCGACAATTCGAGTTCGAGAAGCTCCAGGGGGAGGGCGGGTTCGCCAGCCGTGATGGCGAGCGGTGTGTCGGCGGCAGTCTGCGTCGGCAACATCGTCTTGCTCCTAAACCAAGTCCAGCGAACGGGCGAAACGCTGTTTTGTTCGCCCGTGCATCCGTAAATTACCCCCGTTTATGAAAACTCGTTAACGAGCGTGGCAAATTTACGGCACGCAAGGTTTTTCGTAGGGCGTGCTCGGAATGTCATCGCTAAAGCGCGCCACGACGCCGATGGAAAAATCCGCCTTCCTGCGTTAGGGAAGGAAAGCGGCAGCGACGCCGCGGGCAGAGCGGGTGAGCCATGGCGATCACGATCCAGTACGAACGGCCCGTTTCCCATGCGGCGCATTGGGCGCGGCGGCTTGCGCTGTTTTCCTGCTTGCTGTTCGTCGCCGTCGTGCTGTCGCATCGCTTCGGCCCACTGACGACGCCGCATTTCCTGGCTCTTGCCGGCTTTGCCGCTGTCATGGCGGGAGTGGCCGTGCTGCTGGCGGCCGTCGGCCTTGCGCGGCTCTGGATGGTCGGTGCGCGCGGTGGCAAGGCAGCGTTGACGGCGCTGCTCTTCTCGCTTTCGCCGCTCGGCGTCTCGGGTGCAGCGGCCTATGCCTATTTCTATCGCCCGGCGCTCTATGAGGTGACGACGGACACGCTTGCCCCGCCGCCCTGGCTTTCCCAGCCGTCCGCCCAGCAGGATTGGCTGCGACGCGTCGGCATGGTAACGGCGCGCGACCGCGAGGTGCAGCTCGAAGCCTATCCCGCTTTGTCCGGCCGCCGCTACGAAGGCGCACTCGATCGCGTCTATCAGGGCGCGCGCAAGGTCGCTGCCGCCTATGGCATCACCATCACCAGCGAATCCGGCCTCGACAATATCCAGGCCGATCTCGAAGACCTCGTCGTCGATCCGGGCAAGGTGGCGAAGAGCCAGGAGGAGCTTGGCGAGGTGCCGATCCCCGAGGCCCGCCCAGAGGCCACGCCGACCCTGCCGCATATCGGCGGCCCCGGCGACGTGCTGCTGCAGGGCGAATGGCGCTCGCCGATCTTCGGCTTCCGCTTCGACGTGGTCATCCGCCTGCGCGAGGAGGCGGAGACGACGCTGGTCGACATGCGCGCCGCCTCGCGCTACGGGCCGCACGATCTCGGCATCGGCGCCGAACTGGTCGAGGGCTATCTGAAGGCGCTCGACGCCGAACTGCTCGGCATCGCCGGGGATTAAGTACCCGGCGCCGGGAAATAGAGCCCGTGCAGCGAGGGCGGCCCCTCTGTCACCACCTCGCCGCGCCCCACGAGATCCTCCAGATGCGCCAGCACGGAAAGGGCCGCCGCACCATGCAGGCGCGGGTCGGTCTCGCGATAGATGACCTTCACCATATCCGCGATCAGCCGGTCGCCCGCCCGGATGCGCTCGCGCACCGCCCGCTCGCGCATGCGCCGATGCGTGCGCAACCCGCGCAGGAAGGAGGCCGGTTCGCGCACCGGGCCGCCATGGCCGGGAAAGTAGATGCGATCGTCGCGTTCCAGCAACCGTTCCAGCGAGGCCATGTAGTCCGCCATGGCGCCATCGGGCGGTGCGACGATGGTCGTCGCCCAGGCCATGACATGGTCGGCGGAAAACACGATGCCATCGGGACCGTCGAGCGCGAAGGCCGCATGATTGGCCGTGTGGCCGGGCGTGAGCAGCGCGGTCAGCGCCCAGCCGTCGCCTTGCACGCGCTCGCCATGGCCAAGCGCGATATCGGGCACGAAATCGACGTCCGAACTCTCGGCAAAGGGGTTGCTTTCGCCCTCATGCAGCGGCCGTGCGGCCCGGTGCGGCCCCTCGGCGACGATGATCGCTCCCGTCTCCGCCTTCAGCCGGCGGGCAAGCGGGGAATGGTCGCGGTGGGTGTGGCTGACGGCGATATGCGTCACCTCCCGGCCGGCAAGCGCGCGCATCAGGGCGGCGAAATGCGCCTCGTCCTCGGGGCCAGGATCGATGACCGCCACGGACGTGTCGCCGACGATGTAGCTGTTCGTGCCGTGGAAGGTGAAGGGGCTCGGATTGTTGACGGTGATGCGCTGCACGCCCGGCGCGACGGGTACCGCCTCGCCATAGGCCGGCTTGAAATCGAGGTCGAAGCGCGGCGCGTCGTCTTGCGAAGTGCTGGACACAGCAGTCACTTGTATTCGATTTCGATGAAGCTCATCGGCTTGTCGCCGCCATTGACGACATTGTGCGCCACGCCGGCCTCGCGCCGGTAGACCGCGCCGGTCTTCGTATGCACGCGCCGCTCGCCCGTCTCCTCCTCGATGAGAAAGTCGCAATCCGTCATCGGCACCACGACGTAACCCAGCCCGTGCACGTGATGGCCGGTATCGGCCCCCGGCTCGAAATCCCAGCGCGTGACGCGCACGACGGCATCGTCGAGAAGAATGGTGGGCACGGCCGGCGGACGGGCACGAAACTGGGACATGATGGCTCCTCGTGAGAATGGCGGCGCGCAGACCTGTTAGGCAGGCCGAGGCCGCCCAGGACGGTCATCCCGCGACCCTATCCGCCACCGCCCCGCCTGCCAAGCGCCAAGCGGTCCGGCATTCCAAATCGGTGCCTGCGAGAATTAATCGCGGAAGAGAGAACTTAACCATTGTCCACCCCCGCGCCCTTTGCTAATCAGGCACCCGCCGTGTTGGGGCGTCGCCAAGCGGTAAGGCACCGGTTTTTGGTACCGGCATTCCCAGGTTCGAATCCTGGCGCCCCAGCCAAGGTTATATTATTCATTGAAATCAATAACTTGCGAGTATGGTGATTTCGAAACCGGAACACTTTTACGTCTCATGTTTCCGGCCCGTTTTTGAAGGCGGGGCCTCTATTGGATTCGTTTCACCTTGCTCGCGTCGTGTATGCGCTCAAAGTGTGCTTCTTGTTTTCTTTCCCGCTCAAATTGATCGCGAAGCTTGAAGAGTTCGGAAAGTTGCTGGCCTGTGGCACTGTCAAAATTTACCCGATAGGCGGGTTGATCAGCCATCGAGGGAATTTCTAGCCTTAGCCAATCCAGAAGGAATTCCTTAGAGCGACCTGTAACCCATCCCTCATTCACGATCATAGAAGCTTGCTCAATGAGATGGACCATTTGATAGGCGTGGAATTCGTGGTTTTCCATGCCGTAAATCCCAGCGGCATGAGCTTTCTCGCGTTCTGCGGAAAGTTGACGCGTAAGTTCAATCACCGTCGAGAGATTTCTAGCTTTCGTCGCCTGCAGAATTGCAATCGCTGCGCCTACCACAGCAAGCAACGAACCAATCGCCCCCACAGCAGTGATTAGATCTAGAGCATTCACCTCATCGGGGAACAAGCGCCATGTGGTTTCACGCGCGCAGCCCTCTCCCAGACAGCGAAAGCCCGAAAGTAGCCTAGCTGCAAGTTCTGACACCGAAGCTGCTAACTCCGTGCTCATTTTTTCTCAGAAGACGCGGGAGTATTCTGAGAGGTAGTTTGTTGCGTTGTAGCGGCGGTGGGGCGAATAGGTGGCGTCTGCATGTAGCTGTTTATCTCTGTATTTGTGGGTCTAATAGCCTGCTCGTAAGAGGAAATCGCATCAGCCGGGAGTTCATTCTTGTTGGTCATTGTGAGTCCTATTTCTTTGATGTTGAGGGAGTTTGTGAGGTGCTTGGTTTCGCAGCCGGAGCAACAATTACCGGGGTAGGTTTGAAGCCTTCTGTGATGAATACGCGCTTGTTGTCTGCCATAATGTAATCCTTCTGTTAGGAGTTGCCCTTGCTGGGCGTCTCTTCTTTATTTTCCTTCTTTGCCACATTGGCCTCTTGCGCTGCTGCTGCGGTTGGAATGATTTTTGGTGTCATGAGGTAGCTACCCTGCACACCTGACATTCCCGAAATCGGGATATCCAAGCCGCGAAAGGGGTCAAATGGTCCTCGTTTTATGATCATGGCTTCTACTCCTTCTGGTTACAGAAAATCGAACAATTCACGAACATGCGCTAATCTAAAGTGAGTCTCGTTCGAGTCCATAGGAAAATCGCATTGGCAACCACATTTAGGAGATATCCACCGTGATTCACATATCGGTTACAACATGTAGTGCGTATAAATCGAGTAAATGGAGCTGTTCCGGCCTCAATGGCGTTCAATCGCTTGCGGCGCGGTATCATTTCATCAATTATGGGTTGTCGAAAATAGTAGGGAATGGAGGCGTAAAATGCAGGTGTTTGAGGTGCGTGTGGATAAAGGCGCGTTCTTGGCCCGAGGTGAGGTCGCTCGCCGCGTGCCCGAGGAGACCATCTATTACATATTTGCTGCCAATAAGGAGGCCGCGAAGGAGTTTGCCGTCAAATACATTGGTAACAAGATCGGCCACGGCTCTCAAATTTTAAGCCATGCTACGTTCGATGACACAGGCGGATGGGTTCAGTATGCCGAAAATTCGCAATATACCACAAAGGTCGCGGAGATCATCCAAGAGGCTGCCCATTTCACGGGAACAGTTTCAATCCAGAGCTACATAATCATTTCGCCTGAGAGCAGTCACGACACACTGGTTATCTCTCTGTCGGAGAATGATCGGGAACGGACAATATTGGAGACCATCTTTAACAAGGATGGCGGCGTCATCGAGTGGGGTGACGATATGATTCCGTTTGATGTCGTAAGTGTCGCGAATTCGATTCAGAGCGTTTTCTAAGGGCGTTATGCTTTAAGTTTGCTTGCTCGCGTTGGAATTGCGCGGCCAAAGCACGGGTGATAAAAAGGTCTAATGAAAAGGCTTAGATCATGGGCACCGAAAAGATGACCAATACCCGGAAGACGTTCGACGTGCGCCCTTCGCAGCCGCCCGTTGATTATTCGAAGATCATCAACAAGGCGATAAAGCGCTTTCCAAAGGTTCACGCCGTTCTGTCTAAGTGACAGGCAAAGGAAAACCCGCACGAGCTGGCAAGCGAGCGTGCGGGTTTCCTTAGGCTAACTCGATTCGCTATTCTTCTTTCGGCACCGGGACGCCGTTCACTGTAACCTCGCTGGTGAGGTTCACCATGATCTTCATTCCGGGAACGCCCTCAAGCGCCTTCATCGTCCTGAGGCTTTCGAGAAGAGAGTCAGCCGCGTCATCCGGCATCCCGACAATCGAATTCGGATCGATGTTCAGGGCAGTGGCTTGAGCGCGGATATGATCGAAGAGACCGCGCGTGATCGCTCGCACCGTGGCGACTTCTCGCTCATGAAGCTGGCGACCAGTATCAACCAGCTTCTGAATCGCCGGGGAAAGCCGACGCCCCGCCTGAAGGCTTGCGGCGATCTCTGCGTGGGTGGGTTTACGCTTAGGTTGGTCGGTCATTATGCGGCCTTCCATTCGCCCGGTGTGACGTTGCCACGACGAAGCAAAGTGCCGATCATGTCGTTGATGATAAAATCACCGCTGACGTCATCGTGAGGCTTGCCAGTCGATTCCTCATCACCCTGACCTGCGACATGGATCATTTGGGCGTCGGTGTAGACATGGAAGTGGTAATCCTCGCCGCGAACGGTGCGGGTGACGGTCATAAGAAAGGTGCGGTTGGTGGGCATTATGCGGCTTCCTTCATCGCTGCCTTGAAGGCAATGAAGCCTTCGCGGACATGGGTGAGGTTGTGAAGCAGGCCGCGCAACTCCTCCATGAGGAAGTCCAGTTCTTCCACCGGCTGCGGGTCCGCGTCCGGGTTGGTGATGCTGGTAACAACGTCGCGCAACATTTCATCAATGCCGAAGCACTCATGCCCGGTGAGATAGAGAGTTGCGACGGTATCGGCCCTTTCGGCTTCCTTTGACATGAGATAATCGCGGAACAGTTCCTTGTCGGTCTTCGACATGGTATAAGCCTTCCTGGCCTCACGGCCTTTGGATGTTGATTTGGTAGTCGGCATTTCAAACCTGCCGGGGCGGCTGCAACCGCTTCCGGTAGGGCATTCTAGGCGATCACTCGCCCTTGACCTTCCATTGCGGAAGGCTCCACCGGACCTGCTTGTCAAGCTGATCGCGGTAGCTCGTAAGCCTGACGATATCCGCCAAAGCCTGTTTCTTCGCGGCAGGATTACTGAGGTCCGCGTCCTCAAGTTCCGCAACTCGGGCGGAAATTTCTTGTTGTTTAAAGTCGTTGATCATGCCGGCTAGGGCTGTCGCGGCCTCCAGAAGCATACCGACCGTAAGCTCCGCCCGGCCAATCGCACCTTCTATTTCGTCATAGGTGGAAGGTTCGACATTGTCGGTGGCGGACTTCGCCGGGGTCTCATCATAGAAGCCGTCCGCGTCAAAGCCTGCAATGTCGAGGGCGAGTTCGTAGTCCATGCGCTCGCCGTGAACATCCTCGTATTCAGAGAAACCACGCTTAACATACCAATGCCGCGTGCCCTCACTTCGCCGAAGACCCTGCTTCTCTTCTTCCTTTTGGCGTTCGCGGAACCGCCGAACCTTCTCCGCACTAGATAAAGCCATAACCACTCCTTGGTTTCGGTTACAGTTTATATGTAACCGAAACCGAAAGCGCAAGGGCAATTTACGCGGCCAATGAAAGTTCTTCTGGCTGACGATCATACGATGCCAGAACGCTTTCCGGCCAAATGCCGGCGATCTCACCAAGGGCGATCTTGAAGGCGTCGGCGTCCTGAGAAACGTATGCGTCAGCGGAAACGGTGAGCAGTGCGACCATGAGCCGGTCATAAGTCAAAGTGTCGAGAATGAATTGCGGCATGCGATTTAGAACCCTTATGCGATGTTTACGAGGGGTCTAATCGCGTATTCGCGAATCGCCGTCAATGGATATAAATCAAATAATTTCAGATACTTAGATAGCGATTTAGCGACTTCGCTATTTAGCGAAAGGCCGGACGATGGTCGGCGGCAGGAGTGCTAAACGTCATTTCCAAGGAAGCCTTCGGCTTCCTGCTGGAAGTGGATAGAAGGACCAAAAACCTATTGTTAGAATCTTCTTATCTATAATCCTCATCTAGGAATTGGGCATAGCTTCACCTAGCACATAAGAGAAACGTTATAGACCGATCGGCAAGCGTCTCTCTTATGCTCTAGGTGAAAGCTTACCCGATGATCTCTCATCTGAGGCCACACAGCGCCACCATATGACGGGGCGTGTGGGAGGGCACACTAGACTTCGGCAACCTTGTTACAGGTAAGCGGGGGTCAGCCTGTCCGCTTTTATGCCTAGCTTCACGATCCTTTCGGGACCAACTGGCGTAGATAGCATTGAACCAAGTCTAGCGATCACAATGCACCTTGCAGGTCGCAATTCCCAGCGGAGCCTGCTCCAACAGCGTTCGACACTATGTTCTGAAATTATCGATGGCTATGCCAGTCTATTCAGGAGCGGTATTGTCGAGCGCCGCTTTTAGCCCTCCAATTGGAAGACGTGCATATAATAGACCCTTTCGCCTGCGGATGCCAAAAGAAATATTTTGCAAAATAATTGGAAATCGCGGCGAAAACTGACTATTATGTAATTGCGCCATCGTTCTTCAGGGGTGGCAGCACTCAAACCCACGGCGAAGTCGAGCGCGCCGTGGGTTTTATTTTTACTAAGTGTCTAGAAGACTTGTTTTTATGCTTACGAGAAAGAAAGCTGTATTGACGGCAGACTGATGCCTTGGGAGAATATGCGCAGGTAAATGCAGCGGTGACGTGGTGTCACTGTTTTGGTTTGCCAAAACTGATTGCGAACACCGGAAGTCAGAAATGGCTTCCGGCGTTTTGCGTCTCGCTGTGGCTCAAGCTGCGAGCGTGAAACTCTGCACCAATTCCGCCGTGACCTTCCACGGCGCTTCCGCTGAATAGCTCCAGTCCTTGCACGTCCACTTCCGGGTGGCAGGCTCGCCATACGGCTTGAAATAGAACGGCTCATATCCACCGCGCGCTTCGAAGAAATCCACGATGGCGCGCATGTCGGCATAGTCGAGCGCACCCCACGACAAGGAGACGCTCTTGCGAATGTGATTCAGGCCCTTCGGCGAGGTCTGGCTGTAACCGTCGCCGAATTCCGTCTCCCAAAGGTTCACGGTCGGCTTATGCGCGGTGCCCGGCGACGGGCCAACGGGCGGCGTGAAGGTTGGCAATGCCATACTAGCGCCCTCTCCGGTTCAGCATATTGCCCGGTCGGGCCTGACGTTGGATTTCGGATGCGACAACCCCGCGCATGGTCGCTTCCATCTGCTTTGCCATACGGGCGGCAAGGTCGGCGTTCTGTTCCGGCGTGCTGGCGCTGCCGTTGACGGTGACAGGCGCGGAAATGCTGATCTGTTGCACTGGGGCGGCGTTGCCGTTCGCAGGCTTCAGGTCGGGGTGACGGATGGCCGGTGCGCTGCCGACATAGCCGCCTGCGGCAAACGCGGCGAGCTTGCCACTATTAATGGCCTCCAAAATCGGCAGGTTGCGTTTAGTGGCCTTGGCATTGATGACGTATTCACCGTCAGAAAGGCGCGCAGGGATGCTATCGCTGGTGCCAGTGCCGGGGCCGCGAACATGCCCGCCCTCGCGATACAAGCCAACGGCAGGCGCGGCCGGGAAGCCGAATAGCGCGCCGAAGATACCACCGCCCATCCCGCCGAACAGACCGGAAAGCGGTCCCTTGCCGAGAAGTGCGGCCTGCAAAGTGGCGTCAATCAGAGAGTTAAGCAGGCTCTGCACTGCGCCCTCAAGGGTCTGGGTGCCGGTGAGAAGGCCGGACAGCGATGACGTGAAGCTTTCCGCGAAATACTCCTGCGCGTTCTTCAGGCTGTCGGCCGCTGCAGCAACCTGCTGATTGGTGCTGTCAAGCTGCACCGTTAGCGCGATCTTCTCGCGAAGCTTGGCAAGCTCCTGCTCGGTCAGGGTGATGCCCGCGCGCTTGGCCTCCTGCTGCGCCTGATAGACGGCAAGCTCAATGCGCTGCTGCGATGCCGACATGCCGGAAATCGACTGTTCGAACCGGGCAAGGTCCAGCCCCTCCTGCACCGTCTGGTTCAAGCTCTTGCGGGCCGCGTCCTGCTGCTTCAGCAACTCGGTGCGCTGGCGCTCGCTGTCGGTCGGGGCAAGCGGCTGCGCACCCGTAGGCGTGCCAGCATAGGCGGTGCGGATGGTGCTATCATCTACACGGCGCAAGCCCTCCCATTCGTTGCGAAGCTCTGCCGGATCATTGCCGCGACGGCGCAATAGCGCGCGGGCAAGCTCGTCCTGGGTGGCCTCGTCAAAGAGGCGATCACCGGACAGGCCGAGTTCCTTCATAAGACCTTCCAGCGTGCGGCCGGTGATCTGGTAGCGGCCGAGCGCCGAAGACCCCTTGCCGTCGCCATAAAGGGCGCGGTTCGCCGGGTCGGCGAGCATCTGGCGCTGAAGGGCGCGAACCTGATCAAGCGTCATGCCGGTGAGGTTCTGCGCGCCGCCCGTCCAGCGGCCGTGATCAAGGGTAGCATTATAGTCGCCACCGCTTTCAACGGATGCGATGAGATCAAGAATATTGTCGTGCTTGCCGAAGCGGGCAACGCTCTTGGCGCGGTTCGCAAGGTCGGTCGCCTGCATCACCTCGCCCATGGTGCGGGCATTATTCACGGCGTTCTGGTAGGCAGTATCAATGCCGTTCGTCGTGGCGAGCGTATCGAGTTCGGCCTTGAGTTCCGGCACAAGGTTCTTCAGTTCGGTCAGCGCCGCCTTGAAGTTCGCGGCCGAAGCGACGTTGCCGCTGAAGGCACCGGACAGGCTGTTACTAGCCGCTGACAATTCCTTGAGCGACTGCTTAAATTCGTCGCTGCCGCCCGTGACTTCGTGAATCTGCTCGTCAATGGCCTTCAGCGAGGTTTCGAGGTTCCGAAGGTCCGCCTGCTGAAGGAAGTTTCCGGTGTTCGCCTTCTCGCGTTCGATGGCTGCAACAAGGTCGGCGCGCTGCTTCTGCAACCGCTTCAACTGCTCTTCCGGGCTGTTGTAGCGGGCAACCAGCCTATCGTAATCATCCTTGCCGGGGTTGAGGGCTTCCCGCACCTTGGACAGCATATCCACGGCGTCGATAGCAAAGCCCTTCATGCGGACGGTTGCGTTCCGCCACATGGTCGCAAATTCGGCATCGATCTTCTTCGCGGCTTCAATCTGCTCGTCACTGAAGGTTGCGGCCTCGCCGCGAAGCTTCTGGATTTGCTCGACAGACAGGCCGAGAACCTTTGCGAACTGCTCCCCTCCGTTGCCGAACACCTCGTCAAGGATACGAGTCTGCGCAGCGTCGTCGAGCTTCTGGAGCTTGCCAATGATCTCATCAAGGAAGCGGCTCGGATCGCGCAGGCGTGCGGCAACGTCGGTTGCGGTATAGCCGAGACGCTGGAATGCCTCTTCGGCGCTCCCCTTGCCGGTCTTGGCGAATTCGTCGCCGCGAATGTTGAGTTCCTTCAAAGCGTCGGTGACACCATCGATCGACATGCCCGTTGCCGTGGCGACATGGGTCCACTGACTCCATACCTTCGACGTGACGCCGGCCGTGCGAGCTTCTCGCTCGACTTCGGCAACCGAGCCGGCGATTTCCTTGAAGGCAAGCGCCGCGCCACCGACTGCGGCCAGCGCTACCCCGCCCTTGCTGAAGGCAGCGAATGCCTTCTCAATCCCCGCGCCTGCCTGTTCGGCCTCCTTCTGCATGGCGCGGAAGTTGGTGCGGGTGCGGTTCTTGCCGCGCTCAAGATCGCGCTCATACTTGTTCAAGCGGGCTTCAAAGGTGACTAAAAGGCGCTGGCCCTCATCCATTGCAAATATCCTTATGCGGCTGCGGCTTCTTCGCGAATCCGGTCAAATTCATCGGGGTCGAGTTCGTGGATTGAGCGCTGATTATCGTTCGCCGCTGCCCGGAAGACGGAAAGCGCCGACGCAATCGCGCCGTCGATGTGGTTACTGTGACGGGTGCCCTTGTGCATCGTCGTCAATTCGCTGGCGCTGGTCGCGCGCTTCACCACGACGCTTTCGAAGTGGTTGCGAAGGATCGGGTGTGCGCCGTGACGAATGCGCCGGCCGTTCACGATACGCTCAAGGTCGCAAATCGGGCCGTGCATGTGCTTCGCCGTTTGCGGCACCTGAAGCACGTTGATGCCGGCATCCATGAGCTTCGCCATGAGCGGGCCGGCAAGCGACGGGTCGAAGATGACTTCCCGCACGTCATAAGTGCCGCAAAGGCCAATGATACGGTCAGCGATCACGTCCGGTTCGATCACCGGGCCGTCGATGACGGTCAACAGGCCGTCGTCGCGCCACCGGGGATATGGGGCCTGTTCGATCTTGGCCTTGTCCTCCAAGCCTTCAGACGGCAGGAAGAACCACGGATGGACGGTGATGCGGCCATCGTCATGACGCCAAGCGCCGACGATAGCGGTCAGGTCGCCGGAACGGGACAAGTCCACACCAAGCCAGCACGGCAAGCCCTCAAGATCGGCGAGGTCGAAGTTCGGATCACGGCCAGCGTCATAGACGGCCATGTCAAAGAGCGGATCGCGGGATGCGGCCTGCCACATATTAAGGTGGAACTGCTGGAAGGCGAACCGTTCGGCCGGCCGATGTTCGGCCTCGCGTGCCATCGTCCGCAATCCGCCAAGATCGGGGAAGCCATGCGCAAGGCCGGGATTGACCTTGTGCCAAACGGCTTCATCGCGCCAGTCGTCGCCCGGTTCGGCCTCAAAGATGATCGGCAGGAAAGACGGGTCGTCAATCTCACCAGTCGCGACCTTCCGGGCATAATCGTAAAGCTCGAAACCGATATTCTCCTGTCCACGGCCTGCGGTCGTGGCGATGATCATGAGGGTATCGGGAACCTTCGCCATGCCGGACTTCAGCGCTTCCCAGAGGTCGCGACCCTTCCAAGCATGGATTTCATCGACAAGCACAAAGGAAGGCGTCTTGCCGTGCTGCGCCGCCCCATCGCTGGACACGGCGAGCAATTCGGCCTTGTTTGGCTTGCAAATGATCTTCTTTGCCGAATTGTGAGCGTCATAAATGCGGGTTGCGCCGACAAGCCGACGATCTTCACGGATAATGTTCGCGGCTTCCTTGAAGCCGATACCCGCCTGTTCGCGGTCGGACGCGGCAAAGATCGCCTGTCCAGCCGGCCGAGCTTCCGGGCCGATGGTATGGAGAAGCGCCCACGCTGCGGCGTGGCTGGTCTTCCGGTTGCCGCGTGGGAGCATATTGAAAACGGTCCGCACGATGCGGGAGCCGTCAGGATGGCGCGGGCCATAGATGCGGCGCGTCATTCGCTCGAACGGGTCGAAAAGCTGAAAGCCCTGCTTCGGTGCAGTGCTAGCCGGGTGCTTCAGTGCTCGAATGAAATCAACAGCTTCCTGTCCGTATCCGAACGGGTCCTCAATTTTGCTGCCGTCATAAATCCAATGCGGGAACGCGCTCTTGCTCAAGGGCGGTTCCTGCCGATCATCATGGGATTGTCGCTTTCGTCATCGTCTGCGGCTGCGCTGCCGACGCGGGCGCGGCTGGTCGGCGACAAGCCATATTCCGCCGCAAGCTGCCGGGCCGTCTGCAAGGCGCGGTTCTGCATCCCGAACAGAACCTTATCCATCGGGGCCGCACGCCGGGCGTCTTCAACCTCGCGGGCAAAGCCGCGCGCCATGCACAAGTCTTCGATGCCGCCGAGGTCGCCGCGCGTGATGATGCCGCGCTCAATAAGGCCGGGCATGATCCGCTTCCATTCGGCGCGGGCATAGGCCGAAAGGTGCTTCGGTGCCGAAGGTGCCTTCGTCAGCGCGTTGCTGTCGCGTTCAACGGCCGGCTTGACGCCGCGAAGGTGGGTCACTTCAGGGCCTCGCCGCGAAGTTCAAGTGCGTCACGCCTGCCGAGTTCCTTGATTTCCTTGATACCGTAGGCCGTGCCGGCATAGGTCACGCGGTCGGCCGTGGTGATGCCAGGACGATATCGGACACGGAAAATCACGGTGCCGGTCTCTGCCTCGCCATAGCCGGTGAAGAATTCGCTGGCCGTCTGCTGAAGGATTTCGGCCCACGCGGTCGCAACCGGCGTCCAAGCCTTCACGACGCTGCCGGACGGCTTCACGGTCTCGGTCTCGCGTTCGATGGTGATACGGCGATCCATGTTCCCGATATTGAGCATTATACGAACCACCGAACGAGGGCTTCGACGGAAAGGACGCCGTGCCCATAGGCGGGGTCAGGGTCGCGCGGAAACCGCGACGCCGTGACTCGGAAGTGATCGCAATAGCCGCCTTCGACCGCGATGTTGCGCTTATCCAGCGCGGCCATGACATTGCCGGCAATTTCCTTTGCAGCATCCGGGCCGGCGTCGAGCGTCCATACATGAAGGTCGAGATAGACCCATGCCGTGCGCTGGCTGGTATAATCTTGGCCGTGCAATGACGTGTTGCCGTCGCTCATGATGATGGCCGGCGTCTTGTCGGGCCGGGTGCTGCCGGAACGGATATGATCGGCAGGGACAAGCGCGGTCACGGCCGGCGTGCCAACAAGCGCGGTGCGGATTGCCGTCTGAAGGGCAAGGGTCGGTTCAAACATTGGTATCATTCCATGCATCGCGCACGGCTTTTCGGCCGGCGCGGTCAATGCGCTGCTGAAGGCGCTTGCGGAGAAGGCGAAGCGCCGGCCAGAAAAACGGCTGGGCTTCGGTCTTGCTGGTCCCGTATTCAACAAGATGCGGGTATCGAACATCGGTATTGCCGGCCGAGACGATCACCTCATGCGGTCCAGCGACACGCGCGCCGCCCGGCTGGCTGTAAGCCGGCGTGGCCTCGCCGGGGCCGGTGACGGCGATACTGTCGGCGAGCGCGCCGGTATCCTTCGGCGCAAGGTGCGCCTGCGCAGACGCCAGTTCGCTCGCCGAAGCGACAAGCGCCTTCGTGATCTGCTGACGCGGGGCATTCTTCGCCCGGTCGAACGCCCGCATGAGGTCGTCAAGGCCGTCCTCACTCGCCATCGGTGAACCACTTTTCACGGTAGCTATCGAGGATCGAAGCGATGTTCTGGGGCGTAAGCTGCATGGAAATGCCGAAGGTGGCGATGTTCCGGCACTCGAAATAGAAGGAAACAAGCCGCAAAACGGCGAGCTTTACGTCTGCCGGAACGGGGTCGAGGTCAGCAATCGGCTTCCCGATGTAGTTGCCGGCCCACTGTTCTGCGGCGTCGATGTAGAGCGCAATAAGCTCATCTTCGGCGGTTCCATCCACTTTCAAATGAGACTTGGCGAGGTCGAGGCTAATAGCGGTCATGCTTCAATTCCTGAAAAAGTTAAATTCGGGGTCTCTTGCGCGGTGCTCCCCGCGCCGGTCCCTGTTGAGGCTGGCAAATTAGAGACCACCCCCGGTGTGCGTCCTCGACACTGCGGGCCACCCATGGCGATAGCTGCTTCAAGACTGCCTTTCTTATGAATGCGCTGTGACAAGGCGAGATAGGTTATGCCGAGATGAGCGGCCCATTCCTTGAGGGTGCGCGCTTCTCCATCGACGGTGACGGTGACAATGCGCTTGCCGCGCATGTTGCCGATGCCTGCCGAAACGGCAGCTTCCATGGAGCCGAACCTTTTCAAACGCGCGACAACGGCGCTTTTGCTGATGCCGATATGATCGGCCCATCCTTCGACCGAGCGACTTACGCCATCGACCGTGTAGGTGTTCGTCTCGCGTTTGATCTTGAGCGGTGCAGGGCCGGTTGGCAGAGCAGGAGCGTCTCGCAACCATGCTTCGAACTGCTTCCTTTCATGCTTGCGGCGCTGCTTTGCATAGGCAAGCGCGCGCTTGCGAACTGCTGCGCATTCGGCGGCAAACTCTTGTTTGTCGATCTCGCGGGCACGTTCAGCCGGACTCATAGGGCGCGCTCCTGCCGCTGCTTCACGCTGTCGTGACAGGGCTTGCAGAGGGGTTGCCAGTTGGCCCGGTGCCAGAACAGGCGGTTGTCGCCACGGTGCGGGATGACGTGATCCACGACGGATGCAAGGCGCGTGATGCCGGCCTTACTGCATTCGCGGCAATGGGGATGGCTGGCGAGGTATTCGACGCGAGCCTTGCGCCACTCATGGTTATAGCCGCGCTTGGCAGCGGACGGCCGGCGAGCGTCATGGCGGGCGTTACGCTCCTGTGTGGCGCGGCGCTGGCATTCACAAAGAACGCCATTCGGCACGACGCGGCCACAAGAGCAGATGCGAGGTGGCAGGCTCATGCGCGGCCTCGCTTGGCGTTCGCCCTAAGCTGATCAAGGCCGGAGCGGGCATCTGCTTCGGAAACCTCTTCGCGCGGGTCGTGCTCTGGCTTCTCCGGTTCGCTGCTGCCATGGATGGCTTTGAGCTTGTCGATATGAGCGGCATGGGCGCGGGTGATTTCGGTCGGTGTGGCGTTCCACGCGGTTTCCGGGGTCCAGCCGAGCCAGCCCGTCGCAATGTCATAGAGGTCACGATAGAAGTCAGCCCACGGCAGAGGCTTGTCGGAGCGCGGGGCCGTGTCCTGCTGGACAGGTGCCGGCGTAAACATGGAAATGAGATCGGCGAGCGGCTCGCGCACGGCGAGGAAGAAAGAGAATAGCGGCCTTCCAGAATGACCAAAAAGGAAGGCCGCACCATCCTGCGAGGAAGAAGCCGTCAGGATGGTATCGCTGATAATCGTGAGGTTGAGGTCGTCCAGCGCCCGAACGAGTGCCGGGAAGCCGTGGCGGGCCTCAAGGGTGGCAGCGGCCCGCAAGGAAGGACGGAGCACGACGACATGGCCGTTGTGCTCAATCCTCACCTGTTCGTATGCGGGCCGCATGTTCATGGATTAGGCCGTCGCCATCTTCAGCTTGCGGAAGACATCCTTGCGGACGACACCAGCGCCGACGCGACGGCGCGCATGGAAGCGAATGAGACCTTCGGTTGCCAGAAGATACGGGTTGGGGCGCACCTGAAGCTCGATACGGTCATAGATGCGATAGCCAGCCTTGAAGTCGCCGAAGATGATCGGGAAGGCGTTTGCGGCGATGTCCGGCATATCGAGAAGCTCGACAACAGGGCGGCCGAGGATCGTTTCCGGCTGGCCTGCCTGATAGGAGGGCTGCCAGAGGTAATTGCCCTGCCCATCCTTGAGCTTGCGGACGGCGGCAAGCGTGGTGCCGTTCATGGCCCACGTTCCACGGTTCCGGTAGATGCCCGGCAGCGAATACATGAGGGTGATCAGGGCGTCGGCGGAAAGGTTCGCGGCGTGGCCGTTGAGGCTTTCGCCGATGCCGGTCTCGGTCATGAAGCCCTTCGGCTCGACGGCAGCGCTACCCTTGACGAATGCGAGACCTTCCTTCGCGCCGAAGTCTTCGGCGAGCGCGAGGCGGATTTCAGCCTCAACGTCATGGCTGGCATCTTCCAGAAGCCAGTTGCCGACATCAACGTGCGTCGTCATTTCCTTGACGCTGAATTCCATCTGGTCGAACGTCGGTTCGGACGCTTCCGATGCGACGGCCTCGCCCTTCCACTTCGCGTTAGTGACGGTCAGGCGCTTCGGCAGGATGATGGTGTGCGAGCCGGTCGAGCGAACATCGGCGATGCCGCGAACCGGCGAGAACTCGACAAGGTTGCGGATGAATTCGCCGCTGGTCTCTTCAGGGGCGAGGACATAGCCGGGCGCATCGCTGGAGACGGTCAGAGCCTTGCGGACGGTTTCCGGTGCGCCTTCGATGCCGGTGCGGAGATAGGACGCGAACGCCTTCTTCACGCCGTTGTCGTTCTCGGCGGCCGGGTGATTGCTGTTCGCTGCGGTCGGACGGTTGAGCTTGGCCTTGACCAGCTTCATGTCGTCCCTCAGGGCCTTCAGTTCTTCGGCGCTGATAACCGGATCGGCCTTAGCCTCCGGCGTGGTCTCAAGTTCGTTTTCCATTTGGTTTCCTTCGATGATGGACTTGACGAGGGTGACGCGAGCGCCGCGATTTACGGCGCGAGCATTTTTGCAGAGGGAGATTTCCGTCACGGTGAGGTCGCAGATATCTCGCCCGCCCATAGGGAGCGGCTCGCTGGCATTGACCGGGCCAGAAATAGAAAGGTTGGTAATGACGCCCTTGCGAAGCAGGCGGTGCGCCTCACGCGCCGGACCAATCGCCTCAAGAAACAAGCGCCCGGTGACTTCAAGGCCGGCATCGGTTTCCCGGTAGGACTTCCAGACGCCGACAACCTGCCGGCCGTCATGATCGATGATCATAGGAACGTCCGGGGCGAAGTTGAATGCGCCCTTCTGGATGATATCCCCTTCAGTGTCGGGGCCGTTGAAGGGCCATGCGATACCCGTTACCGTGCCCGCTTCATCAATCGAAACGGTCGCCTTCAGAAGCATGGAATTGTTCTTCATACCGGCACCTGTTCAAGGGCGGCGTTGATGGCGGCGGTCATATCGCCGGACGCTGCGGCCTGTCGCGTTTCGTCCTGGCTGTCGGTTTCGTTGCCGAAGAACAGGGTGGCAATGACGCCATCCGCAACGTCGAAGCTTTCGGTCAGCGGGCGTCCAACGCTATAAACGCCAACGAGGCGGTCGGCTTCGCGGGGCGGCGTGCCGCCTCCGATAAGGCCGAGCCGAAGAACCTGAAGCACGTCCATGAACGAATAGTCGGACGTGCGGAAGCGCCGGAACAGCGCGCCGATGCCGTGGCCGGTCTTCGCCTCAAGCTCTTCGATAAGTTCGCGGGTCGGAAAAGCGAACAGCTTTTCGCCGTCGCCGAAGAAAGCGCGGTGCTCCATCATGCGGAGCGCGTGCCGTAGGTGCCGGCCTCCAAGTCTGCTGCCTCCGCAGGGGTGAGCTTGCCATGACGCTCAAACCATGGCGTTTCCGTTGCCCACCACGGCCGGGGGTTTTCCCGCGCCGGCTGTTTCAGGCCATTCAGAAAACGCAAAACCGATTGCGGAGTGCCGGAAATCTGAAGGGTGATATTCTCGCTCATGCGATCTCCTTCGCCGGCTCGCTCTTGGCCGGGCCGGTCGTGGTCGTGGTGATGTAGGGGTTTGCGAGGTAGTCGCCGCCCGGCAGGGGCGGCAGGTTCTCACGGGCGCGGACTTCGTTCGGCGTGTAGACGCGCGCCGCAATCAGCTTGGCATAGATATCAGCACGGCCGGCAGCGTCGGCGCGCTCAAGGTCGGCCGTAACGAATTCGAAATAATGGTTGTCCTGTTCGTCCTCGCTGAGAAGAACAGTCGTGAAAGCGTCCTGCCAGCGGTCGAGCCAAGGGCGAAGGCAAAGCTGGAGGAAGCTCGCGCCCATCTGTTCGGCGTTGCTCCACGTCGCTCGACCGAGGTCAAACAAGAGATGCGGCGGGACGCCGAAGATGCGGGCGATTTCGGCAAGCTGGAACGTGCGGTTCTCAAGGAACTGCGCGTCGGTCGAGGTCATGGCTGGCTGATCAAACTTCCAACCTGCATCAAGGGCGAGTGGGTCGAGGCTGCTGCCGCCCTGCCACTTTCGGTAAGATGCCTTGATATTTTCAAGGGTCTTGTGACCGGCTTCGCCGCCCTGCGGCTTGTCGTTCAAGATGACGCCAGCGGGACGCCGCCCGCTGCCAAAGAAACGGGCAGCTTCAAGCTCAAGAATAGATGACAAGCCGATACCTTCCTTGCCGAAAGTAATCGGCGACGTGTCGAGGAACGACGGAACGTGAAGGATTTCGGTGTGCGGATAGTCGCGGGTGCCGGCGACTTCAGAAACGCGATAGACGGGCGCGCCGGTCACGCTGTCCTCGAGGATAGTGACCTTGGCCGGCTTCAAGCGGTGTAGCTCGAACGGCCGGCCATCCTCGAACCGGACCACCTTCGCAAAGCCGTTGCCATGAATGAGGGCGTCCGCAGTCAGGACGGTGCGAAGCTCGCCTGCGCCGGTCCACTCGTTCGCCCGACGATGGGCGATGCGATAAGCCGAATGATCTTTCGCGGCTTCCTTGACGGCGTCAATCTCGCGATAGAGCTTGCAAGGAAGAGAGCCGATGGTCTCAGAGATAAGCCGCACTGCCTGAAGAACAGCGGGAACACACAGTGCGGAGTTACCGGCCACATTGACGCCGGATACAGTAGGTCTGACACCGAGAAGCTCCCCGAGGCGCTCGTCTAAGAGGGAATATGCCTTCTTCGCGACTAGGTTATTCAGCGGCTTCATAGCCGCTTTCTTGATACTCTCCAGCACTAGGCAATCCATCCTCAATTCAACTTGAGGAGAATTTTGACACACTCGGAATCTGGTGTGAATCCTTTATTTCACAGAAATTGATGAATTTTCGATAAAATATCGATATTTGTGATGTTTTGGATGAGGCTGCGCGATGGCAAGAAAGGCCTTGGAAATCGCGCAGAGGAAATTATGATGGAACATAAGGACTCGATGGCAGTCCTCATGCCTTCCAAGGGGAGCCAGTTCCCAGGCATTACTGCTGCGATGGCCGGTGGTTGCGTCACCGGTCATCGCCACCATCGCAGGAACATAACCAGTAACTCTATTCGGCCGATTCCCGTCAAGGGCTGGTTTGTGAACGAAGTTTGAACCCTATATTTTGTGCCGTTTGCCTGTGAGTTGTGGGGATTTCGCACTGAACCATCTCAGAGCTGTGCTTCGCCGACATGCTTCTCGCTCAGATGATTCAGCTTCAAGCCCGGATAAGCAATCGCGCTGATGAGTTCTACGCGTTGCTCTAGCATCCCCTGCGGTAGGATACCGTAAATCCCCGTCGTGCTCGCCTTGGTGTGGCCGAGGATGAAACCAAAGTTCTCGTCCAGATAGCCAGCGCGGCGAAGGGCGTCGGCCGCGCCGTGGCGGAAACTATAGAGTGAAAGGCCGCGCCCGGTCTTCATCCCGAGCCGGATGAGGTAGCGACCGAACTCACGTGAGAAATCCGCAATCATCTGGCCGCGTGAATTGCGCTCTGCCAACGGGAAGAGCCGCGCCTGTCCCGCCTGCTTCATGCCAGCGTGATAGTCGAGGAAGCCAAGCTTCACCAATTCAGAATGGATCGGCACCACGCGCATAGAACCTTCGGTCTTCACGCTCTTGTCATCGTCGCCAAGGGTGGTGATGTGCATTATCCAATGGCCGTGTTCTTGGCGAACATCGCTCACGGAAAGCTGCGCAATCTCTGCCGGGCGTGCACCAGAGAAGAGCATGATCAACGGCACCCAATAGCGATGGTCGCGGATGCGAACATTGCCGGGCTTGGCGATCTTATTCCACTCGGTCGCGCTCTGGCATCCGGTGAACAGGGGAGACAGGAACAGGGTGTTCATCTGGTCGATGGTGAAGGGAAGGGTGCTCTTCTTCTTTTCCTTTGCCAGCGCCATGCCATCGGTCGGATTCTGGTCGAGGTATCCGTGATTGACAAGCCAGTTACAGAACGCGCCGAGGCTGGAGAGATAGCGGTTGACGGTGCGCGGGGTGAGGGTCGGCTTGCCGACTTCCTCGTTGTGCTTCACGATCTGCGCCAGCGACATACCGGCGAACGCCTTTGTCTCGGTCGCCTTGACGGGATAGCGCATCAGAAGCGCTTTCCACTCGCGAACGGCCTTCTTGTCGATGCGATGCACTGGGCACGTGCTTCCGACATGCTCAAGGAAGGTGCCTATGTCGCGCCGTGCTTGATTGAGCGTGTCGGTCGTGATGCCCTTTGGGTTCTCGCGCTCATAGATCGCGAATAGTTCCATGATGCCTTCGCCGGGCGCTGCTGCTTCGCGCGCTTTCCCGGTGGCCGGCTTAACGATGGGGTCGGACGGCTTGCCGGTGTAGTCGCCGGCATCGCGTTCCATGCCGCGTTTTAGAGCTTCAATTTCGGCACGGATCATGCGCCGCGCCGTATCCCTCCAATCGGGGTGCTTCTCATCGATGAGCAAGCGATTTCGCGCCGCGTAATCCGCAATGTCGTGATCGATGAGGGCTGTTTCTCCCTCCTGAAGATGACGCTGCAAATGCTCCAGCTTCACCTTCCGGGCATTCGCCTCGTATTTGCGTTGCTCGGTGAGAGTCATGACGTCGAGGGCGGCATCCATGAGGGCGAGCTTGCTACCCATATCAATGCCGATGACTTTCGCCTGATCGATGGCGCTTGCCATGGCTGCATCTATGTCGAGCTTGGTAGGTAGATGCTGCCGTTGCTGTTCGTCGCGCTCAAGGGTCGCTTCGTAGTGTTGCCATGTCGCATGCGCCTTGTCGTCGGCTGTCATCTCACGACGGGCGCGGATATCCTCAAAAATTGCTTCCCACTTCTGAAGCTCTGGATAGAGGCGCTGCTTTGCAACGTTCTCGTCCTTGGTGCGAAGCGAGACCTTTTTGTCCTCGCTCGGGAAGTGCTCCCTCAGGTCGGTCGGGACATAAACGCGGGCATAATAGGTGCCGCCATCGCGTCGAATAAGATTAGAACGTCGAGCCATGAGACCGCTTTCGGAACAGTAAACCGGAACATCTTACCGGAACAGTTATAGCGGAAATATGTGTTTAATTGCAATATGTTGAGAGAAAATAAGGCGCTAGGATTGGCTGGATTACTGTCCTGGCGCCCCAGCCACGCTGCTCTTTTCAAGCAAACAGAATCCATTTCGATCAGGCTCAATCGCACGAATCCTGCCGCTTCCATGCGTTGCTGGATGACAACCTCGTGGTTTGACGGGCATTGCCACAAATGAACGCTGCTACGACCGCAAAAGTCGTCGGGGCACATTGATCTCCGGCGGATTCTCCTTCATTCCGTTTGGCCATTGTCGGCCTCGTTCAATGGCCGGTGGCACCCCTGTCGTTTTTGACATGTCGGATGAAACGCATGACCTCATCGAACCGGCGCAAACAGGAGAGCAGGGACCCGTTCCTGGCGACGCCAGCGGGTGCGGCGCGCAGTGCAAGCCGCTCATGGGGCGGGCGGCCCAAGGCGTTGCAGCATGTCATCGATACGATGGGCAATGTGATCGTATCGCCGGCCTCGCCGCTGATGGCGAACTTCACCGGATGCAAGGTGATCCACAAGCTACAAAAGCCGGGCGCGCATGTGACGGCCGTGGGCGATCCCGCGATCAAGGGCGCACGCCCGGCGAGCTTCGATACGGCGCTACGCCTTCTCTCCAAGCAGGGTGCCCAGGGGCGAGGGCTTTCCGAGGCGCTCGGCGACCTGCGTGATTCCATGGTCTGGCATCAGGGGCCGGCCGGACCCTATGCCAGCGTGAATTTCGAGCGCGACCATGCGCATGCGGTGCTGATCGGCGAACATGGCCTGGAGCAGCGCAATGACGTCCGCATCGGTCTGACCCTTCTGGCGCCCTATACGCGTTTTCCCGATTTCATCCAGCCTTACCCATCCGTCGTTCTTCCGCTGACGGACGGCGAGTTCACGCTCGAAGGCGGCGACTGGAGCCGGCGCCGCCTGGGCACGGCGCTGCACTATCCGGCGGGAAGCCACTTTGCCATGCGTTCCACGGCCCGGCCGCTGATGATGCTGTGGGCGCATCTTTTGCAGAGCCGCTGACGCGCAGGCGTGCCTGTTTCTAAGCCAGGCCGCCGAGCGGGATCAGTTCCTTCGCGCCCGCGCGCCATTCGTTTCCTTCCCAGTCGCCCAGCCAGCGATCCACCCGCAGGCCGGCCTTGGCGATCAAACCTTCCAACTCGGCCTTTTCCGGAAACGCGATGTGCGAGGCGGCCGAAAGGCGTTTGCCGGTGGCCTGGATTTCATAATGGGTGCCATAGGTGACGATGCCGGTCGCGGGGTCCTCGCTGACATCGTTCCAGGCGGAGACGGGGCCGAAGCGGGGATGCTCGACGGTGCGCAGCGATTCCTCCGGTCCCCATTCCTCCCATTCGCGGCAGGCGGGGTTGCGGCTGTCGAAGAGGAAGCGGCCGCCGGGGGCGAGATGGGTCGCGATGGTCGAGAGCGCGGCACGGCGGTCCTCCGGCGTCAGGAAGACCTGGAAGGCGTGGCCGGTGAGCAGCACGAGATCGAAGCGGCGGCCGAGCCGCAGCGTGCGCGCATCGCCCTCGATGAACTCCGCCGTGCCCGGTTTTGCCCGCGCGATCTCCAGCATCGCGGGCGCCGGATCGACGCCGACGACCGTCCGGCCCTCAGCCAGCGCTGCGGCAAGCTCGCCCGTGCCGCAGCCGAGGTCGAGCACGCTTGCGGCATCCTTGGCAAGCGACAGGCAATAGTCGAAATCGGGCGAGCGCGACCAGCCGTTTTCGAGATCGTAGAAATCGGCGAGTTCGGGGTCGTGATAGAGACGGTCTTCCTGCATTCTGTCCTCCAAATGAAAAGGCCGCGCGTTTCCGCACGGCCTTGAAAGGGATCGATCGATGCGTCCGTTACTTGGCCGCGTCGAGAACCTTTTCGCAGTGCGACGGGCCGCCCTTCGGATCGGGACGATCGGCGACGGCGCGGATATTGTTGATCCTGTAGCTCTCGCTGACGGTCAACTCGACCGTGCAGGACTTGCCCTTGGCAAAACCGCCGCGCCACTTGTAGACCGTCGAACCGCCCGAACCTGCGGCGTCGGACTGCGGCGGGCCGTAGGCCGCGAAGAAGGTGCCGGCGGTCTTGCCGTTCCAGCGGGCCTGCAGCGGATTGGACGCGACGGTGGCGGTGGTGCATCCGGCGAGGGCAAGCGCGACGCCTGCCAGAATTGCAATGCGGGAGTTCATAGTGCCAGTTCCTTGGACTTCGGTGCGGCCGTGTTGGGGCGACTCGAAAACGAGCCTCGATTCGCCATAGCGCAGCCCGTGCAAAAGGGGAATCGCTTGCCGTAAACTTTGTGGTTGTCCCCGTCGAACGACTGGAAACCTTGCGGATTTGCAACAGTATGGCGGGAAGACCGCCTCTTACGCCTGCTCGAACTCCACCAGCGCGCCGTGGAAATCCTTGGGATGGGCAAAAAGCACCGGCTTGCCATGCGCGCCGATCTTCGGTGTGCCGTCGCCGAGGATGCGAGCACCTGTCGCCCGCACCGTATCGGCGGCGGCGGCGATGTCGGCCACCTCGAAGCAGAGATGATGGATGCCGCCGGCCGGGTTCTTCTCGAGGAACGCGGTAATCGGCGAGGCCTCGCCGAGCGGATGGAGCAGCTCGATCTTCGTGTTGGGCAGTTCGACGAAGACGACGGTGACGCCGTGCTCGGGCAGGTCCTGCGGGGCGGAGACCGTCGCTCCGAGCGCGGCGTAGCGGTCCGCGGCGGCGGCGAGGTCGGGCACGGCGATGGCGACGTGGTTGAGCGCTCCGAGCATGGGTCTCTCCTTACTGGTTGCGGATCCGGCCTTCGACGAGATCGAGCACGGCATTGGCGGCATCGAGCACGTTTGTGCCGGGGCCGAAGACCGCGGCGACGCCGTTTTCGATGAGGAAATCGTAATCCTGCCGCGGAATGACGCCGCCGACGACCACGACGACGTTCTCCGCCCCGCGTTCGCGCAGCGATGCAATCAGCGCCGGCGCCAGCGTCTTGTGTCCGGCGGCAAGCGAGGACATGCCGACGACCTGCACCTTCTCGGCGACGGCAAGGTCCGCCGCCTCGTCCGGCGTCTGGAAGAGCGGGCCCATCAGCACCTCGAAGCCGAGGTCGCCGAAGGCCGAGGCGATCACCTTCGCCCCGCGGTCATGGCCATCCTGACCGAGTTTGGCGACCATGATCTTGGGCCGCGCCTTATGCGCAGCGATGCGGCCGGTGAGCGTCCTGAATTCCGGATCGTCGCCATAGGCGGGACCGTAGATATCGCCGACGACTTCCGGCAGCGCCGCATGATCGCCGAAGGCACGGCGCATGGCATCGGAAATCTCGCCGACGGTAGCGCGCGCCCTTGCAGCCGCGACGGCCGCTTCGAGAAGGTTGCCTTCGCCGGTCTTCGCGACGGTTTCCAGCGCTTCGAGCGCTGCGTCGACGGCCTTGCCGTCGCGGCGGCGGCGGATATCCGCCAGCCGCTTGATCTGCGATGCGCGCACGGCGCTGTTGTCGATCTCGAGAATATCGATCGGCTGCTCGTCCTCCAGCCGGTACTTGTTGACACCGACGATCACCTCGTCGCCGCGGTCGACGGCGGCCTGTCGGCGGGTCGCGGCTTCCTCGATCAGACGTTTCGGCAGCCCCTCGATGACGGCCTTCGTCATGCCGCCCATCGCCTCGACTTCCGCAATCAGAGCCCAGGCCTTGTCGGCCAACTCGCTGGTGAGGCTTTCGACATAGTAGGAGCCGGCCAGCGGATCGACGACCTTGGTCACGCCCGTCTCGTGCTGAAGGATCAATTGCGTGTTGCGGGCGATGCGGGCGGAAAACTCCGTCGGCAGCGCGATCGCCTCGTCGAAGGAATTGGTGTGCAGCGACTGCGTGCCGCCGAGTGCCGCCGACATCGCCTCGAAGGCGGTGCGCACGATGTTGTTGTAGGGATCCTGCTCCTGCAGCGAGACGCCGGAGGTCTGGCAATGGGTGCGCAGCATGCGCGAGGAGGCCTTCTTCGGCTGGAACTCGTCCATGACGCGGTCCCAGAGCAGGCGGGCGGCGCGCAGCTTGGCCGCCTCCATGAAGAAGTTCATGCCGATGGCGAAGAAGAAGGAGAGGCGGCCGGCGAAATCGTCGACATTCAAGCCTTTGGCGATGGCGGCGCGGACATATTCGCGCCCGTCGGCGATGGTGAAGGCGAGTTCCTGCACCAGCGTCGCGCCGGCCTCCTGCATGTGGTAGCCGGAGATCGAGATGGAGTTGAACTTCGGCATCTCGCGCGCCGTGTAGTCGATGATGTCGGCGATGATCCGCATCGAGGGCTGCGGCGGGTAGATATAGGTGTTGCGGACCATGAACTCCTTGAGGATGTCGTTCTGGATGGTCCCGGACAGGTTTTCGCGCGCGACGCCCTGTTCTTCGCCGGCGACGATGAAGCTGGCGAGGATCGGGATCACTGCGCCATTCATCGTCATCGAGACGGAAATCTTCTCCAGCGGGATGTTGGAGAACAGGATCTTCATGTCCTCGACGCTGTCGATGGCCACCCCCGCCTTGCCGACATCGCCGACGACACGCGGGTGATCGCTGTCATAGCCGCGATGGGTGGCGAGGTCGAAGGCGACGGAGACGCCCTGTTGGCCGGCGGCGAGCGCCTTGCGGTAGAAGGCATTGGATGCTTCCGCCGTCGAGAAGCCGGCATATTGCCGGATCGTCCAGGGGCGGCCGGCATACATGGTGGCGCGTGGGCCGCGCACGAAAGGCGCAAAGCCCGGCAGCGAGCCGAGATGGTCGATGCCGGCGAGATCGTCTTCGGTATAGACGGGCTTGACGGCGATGCCCTCAGGTGTGCGCCAGGTCAGCGTTTCCGGGCTGGCGCGCAGTTCCTTCTCGGCGAGCGCCTCCCAGTCCTTCAGCGTCTTGTCGGCCATCATTCGAACTCCAGAATCGTTTCATCCACCGCAAGACTTTGCCCGACCTTGACGGCGAGGCGCTTGACGGTGCCGCGGCGCTCGGCCCGCATCATGTTTTCCATCTTCATCGCCTCGATCGTCGCGAGCGCCTGACCCGACTCGACGACATCGCCTTCGGCAACGAGAAGGGCGGTGACGACGCCGGGCATCGGGCAGAGCAGCAGTTTCGAGGTATCCGGCGGCGCTTTCTTCGGCATCATCAGGGCAAGGGCTGCGACATGCGGCGCACGCACATGCGCCTTCACATCCATGCCATGCCAGCGCAGGCGGATCGCCGGGCCGGCAAGGTCCACCTTCACGCCCAGTCGTTCCCCCGCGACGGTGAAGACGGCATGGCGGCGGCCGGGCATCCAGTCGCTTTCGACATCACGCGTCTCGCCGGTCTCGAAGCGGACGCAAACGCCGCCGTCCTGGCTCTCCAGCGTCAGCGCGTGCTCGCCATCGGCAAGGCTTGCGACCCATTGCCGGCCCACGACGCGGCGGTGATTGCCGATCGTGCCGGAAATTTTCGCGGCGCGTTCCTGCACGGCCTGCTGCACGAAGGCGGCGACGGCGGCAAGCTGCCGGGCCGCTGCCGCATCCGGCGCGACGCCATGGAACCCATCCGGAAACTCCTCGGCGATGAAGGCCGTGGTCAGCCGCCCGGTGCGAAAACGGTCGTGGCCCATCACGGCGGAGAGGAAGGGCAGGTTGTGGCCGATGCCTTCGACCTCGAAATCGTCAAGCGCCATCGCCATGGCATCGATGGCGGCAAGCCGCGTCGGCGCCCAGGTGCAGAGTTTGGCGACCATCGGGTCGTAATACATCGAGATTTCGCCACCCTCGAAGACGCCGGTATCGTTGCGCACGATGGTGCCGTCCGCCTGCGCGCCTTCGACCGGTGGGCGATAGCGCGTCAGGCGGCCGATGGAGGGCAGGAAGTTGCGGTAGGGATCTTCCGCATAGAGCCGGCTTTCGATCGCCCAGCCGTTCAGTTTGACGTCATCCTGCCCGAAGCTCAGCTTTTCGCCGGCGGCAACGCGGATCATCTGTTCGACGAGGTCGATACCGGTGATCAGCTCCGTCACCGGATGCTCCACCTGCAGGCGCGTATTCATCTCGAGGAAGTAGAAATTCCTGTCCCCATCGACGATGAATTCCACCGTGCCGGCGGAATGATAACCGACGGCTTTGGAAAGCGCCACGGCCTGTTCGCCCATCGCCTTGCGCGTCGCGGGATCGAGGAAAGGCGAGGGCGCCTCCTCGACGACCTTCTGGTTGCGCCGCTGGATCGAGCATTCCCGCTCGCCGAGATAGAGCGTGGTGCCGTGTTTGTCGCCCAGCACTTGGATTTCGATATGGCGCGGCTGCGTCACGAATTTTTCGATGAAGATGCGGTCGTTGCCGAAGGAGCTCTTCGCCTCGTTCTTCGAGGCCTGAAATCCCTCGCGCGCCTCCGCATCGTTCCAGGCGATGCGCATCCCCTTGCCGCCGCCGCCGGCAGAGGCCTTGATCATCACGGGATAGCCGATCTGGCCGGCGATCCTCACCGCCTCGTCGGCATCCTCGATCAGGCCCATATGGCCCGGCACGGTGGAAACGCCCGCTTCGGCGGCAAGCTTCTTGGAGGTGATCTTGTCGCCCATCGCCCTGATAGCGCCGACCGGCGGGCCGATGAAGGCGACGCCTTCCTTTTCCAGCGCCTCGGCGAAGGCGGCGTTTTCCGAGAGGAAGCCGTAGCCGGGATGCACGGCATCCGCCCCGGTCTTGCGGATCGCCTCGATGATCCTGTCGATGACGATATAGGACTGCGCCGAGGGTGCCGGGCCGATATGCACGGCCTCGTCGGCCATCTCGACATGCAGCGCCCCGCGGTCGGCATCGGAATAGACGGCGACGGTGGCGATGCCGAGTTTCTTCGCTGTTTTGATGACCCGGCAGGCGATTTCGCCGCGATTGGCGATGAGGATTTTCTTGAACATTCTTTTAGGCCTTTGTCGCGTCGCTCAGAGCGGGATCGTGTCGTGCTTCTTCCAGCGCGTTTCCACCTGCTTGCCACGCAGCGAGGCGAAGGCGCGGGCGATGCGACGGCGCGAGGAATGCGGCATGATCACCTCGTCGATGAAGCCGCGCTCGGCGGCGACGAACGGGTTGGCGAAACGCTCTTCATATTCCCTGGTGCGCGCGGCTATCTTTTCCGGGTCGCCGAGTTCCGAGCGATAGAGAATTTCCGTCGCACCTTTGGCGCCCATCACGGCGATCTCGGCGGTCGGCCAGGCATAGTTGATATCGGCGCCGATATGCTTGGAGGCCATCACGTCATAGGCGCCGCCATAGGCCTTGCGGGTGATCAGCGTCACCATCGGCACGGTGGCCTGGCTATAGGCGAAGAGCAGTTTTGCGCCGTGCTTGATGACGCCGCCATATTCCTGTGCCGTGCCCGGCAGGAAGCCCGGCACGTCGACCAGCGTCAGGATCGGAATGGAGAAGGCATCGCAGAACCGCACGAAGCGGGCGGCCTTGCGTGAGCTGTCGATGTCGAGGCAGCCGGCCAGCACCATCGGCTGGTTGGCGACGACGCCCACCGTCTCGCCCTCGATACGCACGAAACCGATGACGATGTTCCTGGCGAAGGCCTCCTGGATCTCGAAAAAGTCGCCCTCGTCGGCAATCGCCGTGATCAGTTCCTTCATGTCATAGGGCTTGTTGGAACTGTCGGGGATCAGCGTGTCGAGCCGTTCCTCCAGCCGTGCCGGATCGTCGTGGAAGGGCCGGAGCGGCGGCTTCTGGCGATTGTTGAGCGGCAGGAAATCGAACAGCGCGCGCACCTGCTCCAGCGCCTCGATGTCGTTTTCATAGGCGCCGTCGGCGACGGAAGATTTTTGCGTGTGGGTGCGCGCGCCGCCCAGCTCTCCCGCCGTGACGATCTCGTTGGTCACGGTCTTCACCACGTCGGGACCGGTGACGAACATGTAGGACGAGTCACGCACCATGAAGATGAAATCGGTCATGGCGGGCGAATAGACCGCGCCGCCTGCGCACGGCCCCATGATGACGGAGATCTGCGGCACGACGCCGGAGGCCTCGGCATTGCGCCTGAAAACCTCCGCATAACCGGCGAGCGAATCCACGCCCTCCTGGATGCGTGCGCCGCCCGAGTCGTTGAGGCCGATGACTGGCGCACCGTTCCTCACCGCCATGTCCATGATCTTGCAGATCTTCTTCGCATGGGTCTCGGAGAGCGAGCCGCCGAGCACGGTGAAATCCTGGCTGAACACATAGACCTGCCGGCCGTTGATCGTGCCCCAGCCTGTCACGACGCCGTCGCCGGCGATCTTCTGCTCGGCCATGCCGAATTCCGTCGCCCGGTGGGTGACGTACATGTCGTATTCCTCGAAGGAACCCTCGTCGAGCAGCACGTCGAGGCGCTCGCGCGCTGTCAGCTTGCCCTTGGCGTGCTGGGCATCGATGCGGCGCTGGCCGCCGCCGATCCGCGCCGCCTCCCGGCGGGCTTCGAGTTGGTCGAGAATTGCGTGCATCGCTCTGTCCGTGTCTGGTTCAACAGGGGGCGTGAAAAATGCCCCGGTCGATCATGCTTAGGCCCAATAGCGGCAGAAATGAACACTTGATCGGGTGCACATGCAAGCGTTACACATTTTGCAAATTAATTTTGCAAAGTTGCAAACATGGCGGCGAACAAGCTCTATATCGGCAGACGGGTGCGCGACCTGCGCCAGGCGAACCGCGCCACACAGGCGCAGTTCGCCGAACGCCTCGGCATTTCCGTCTCCTATCTCAACCAGATCGAAAACAACCAGCGCCCGGTTTCGGCCGGCGTGCTCGTGGCGCTCGCCGAGAAATTCCGCATAGATCTCGCCGAACTCTCGGGCGGCGAAGGCGATCGGCTGGTTTCGGCGCTCTCGGAAACGCTGACGGACACGCTTTTCGACGGCTATTCGCCAAGCTTGCAGGAGCTGAAGCTCGTCACCCAGAACGCACCGGGCTTTGCGCACGCGCTGATCGCCGCGCACCGCGCCTATCGCCACACGTCGGAGCAGCTTGCCAGCATCAACGACACGCTGGGCCGCAGCCCCGCCGCCGTCGAGGCGACCCCCTATGAGGAGGTGCGCGATTTCTTCCATTTCGTCGACAACTATATCGGCGACCTCGATCTGCTGGCCGAACGGCTGGCGGCGGAGATCGGTATCGGCGACGCCGATCCGGGGCCTCTCTTGTCCAGCTATCTCGAACGACAATATGGCGTGCGGATCACGCGTGCCGCGCAAAACGACGATCTCGTGCGCGCCTATGATCCCAAGGCGCGGCTGCTCACGCTGAACTCCTATCTGCCCGCGCCGACCCGCCATTTCCAGATCGCGCTGCAGATCGCCCAGCTCCATGCCGAAACCATCGTCGACAGGGTTGCCGGCGGCGCCGGTTTCCGCACGGCCGAAGCCTATGAGATCTGTCGCATCGGCCTGCACAACTATTTCGCCGGAGCGCTGCTCCTGCCGTATCACAAGTTCATGGAGGCGGCGCGCGAGGTGCGGCACGATCTCGACCTGCTCTCCGCCCGTTTCGGCGCGAGCCTCGAGCAGGTCTGTCACCGGCTGTCGACGCTTCAGCGGCCCGGCCAGAAGGGCGTGCCGATCTTCTTCGCCCGCATCGAC
Source organism: Shinella sp. 20P9.1.1 (assembly GCF_057798995.1). Taxonomy (NCBI): domain Bacteria; kingdom Pseudomonadati; phylum Pseudomonadota; class Alphaproteobacteria; order Hyphomicrobiales; family Rhizobiaceae; genus Shinella; species Shinella sp. 20P9.1.1. The sequence continues at coordinate 17,533 of NZ_JBYOLC010000021.1, read as the reverse complement.
CGGGCGGGCAACATCACCAAGCGCCACAGCGCCACACGCCTGCAATTCGCCCGCTTCGGCGCCGCCTGTCCGCTGTGGAATGCCCATCAGGCCTTCGAGAGCCCCGGCCGGATTTCCCGGCAGCTCGCCGAGACGCCGGATGGCGCGCGCTATCTGTGCCTTTCCATGCAGGTCTCGCGCGGTGGCCGGGGCTTCCGCCAGCCGCAGCAGCACTATGCGCTGGCGCTCGGCTGCGAGATCTCCTACGCCGAAAACTTCGTCTATGCCGACGACATGGATCTCAGCAATGCCGGCGCCTACGACCCGATCGGCATTTCCTGCCGCATCTGCGAACGCACCCAATGCGCCAGCCGCGCCGTGCCGCCGCTCAAGGGGCATCTGGTGATCGAACACAACATGCGCCGCACGATCCCCTATTCGATCCGGCCGATGGGAGACGAGTGAGCACGTGCAACGGTCGCAAGCGCGTGCGACATAGTCCCGATGGTCATCGGGCCGTTCAAGCGAGGCGTCGTTTAGGGAGGGTTTCGGGAAAGTGTCAAAGCCCTGAAGATCGAGGCTTTTAAGCTGGTCGGAGTGGAGTGATTCGAACACTCGACCCCCACGTCCCGAACGTGAGAGGTAAGCTAATTAGGCAGCCTTCTTTCCAGCCTTTACGATTGATCTAATTACGTTTTTTTGACTCTCCACGTATTCCGCACCAAACGGAATGATTCCGTTTCTGTCAGTTTCTGTCAGTTTCTGTCCGAGGTTTCGTGCCTTGATGACGGAAAAATCTTCACGGTCGGCGAAGGAATCGGCGACATTCTTGATGTCCTCATTGCGGTGTTTGGCATAGGTCGTGACGAGCGTCTCTACGGTCATTCCGAGATAGGCCGCGATTGCAACGAACGACAGCTTCGGGTTCTGGCAGAGGTTGGTCGCACAAGTGTGTCGGAAGGTATGAATGACCGCATCGGTATCGTCTCCCAGCACTTCGTGAAAGCACTTTCGCATAGCGCGGGCCAGCTCACCTGGCTTCTCTTTGCCATTGGAGCTGTACGGATACATGCATGGATAGCGCAGCCCCTGCCGTTTCCAGCGAACGCAATACTTCACAAGGAGCGGTGGCAATTTGATAGTCGGGGCCTGCTTCGTGGAATGGACCTCTTCTTCATCGCCGAGGCGATGAAGCCACCCCTTCCAGACAGTAAGCCCGGTCTCGGCGTCGCGGGACTGGCGCAGTTCGATCCAAGGACGATCCCCTTCGTCCACAAATGACGCCAGAGACATCTTCGTCTTTCGGGAACCGGTGAAGTACGCCATTAACATGAACCGCGCCAGGTGACGCCAGACGAAGACGCGCTGTTTCGGGCGGCCGTTTACCCAGCCCATGCCTCGTTTGAAGTGCGCATGCGTGATGAGGCGAACAACCTGCTCGTCCGTGAACACCGTCGTGCGGCGGTCGTATTTCCCCGTCAGCGGGATTTTGACGTGCAGACGGGTCAGTCGTCGCTCATACGCGCAGGTGAGTGCGGCGTTCAGGTCCTGAAGATATCTAAGGGCCGCCTGAGGCTCGAACGAGACGGATTTGGCGTTGAACGGTTCTGGAGCGATGGGCGGCTTCCGCTTGAACTCGATATGGCTGCGCCTTGTGCCAACGCGGGCAGCGGCGGCAAGGTCCCACTTCTCTTTTTTCTCGACGTACGTTTCCATGGCCCGAGCATGAGCCTCACGGGCGCGCTGCACTGTCTTGTCGCGCAGGAGCCGCACGAACTGATCGCGGGCATTGATGTCGAGATCGTCGAGCGTCATGTCGCCAAAAAACTCGACGATCGTACGGAGACGGCTGAGAAGTTCCTCAGGCCTCGCCACGGGCTTCTTCTTTCCGTCGGAACCCGGAATGAAGTTGGTGAGCCGGACATCGACGTAGAGCGCGATCACGTCGGCGACGAGGACGTCAGCGATGTCCTGGTTCTTCACCCTGACGGCGACGTTGGCTTTCGCATGCTTCTCCGAGATGTACTTGACCTTGGCGAGTTCGATCTTCGCTACGTGATCGGGGTCTTTTTTGCCGAAGCCCAACGAGAACTTGATCGGCTTCCCGTCGGCGTCGATGTCACGGAGAAAGTATGTGTCGGTCTTTTCGTCGTGCCATTCCCTGGCACCCTTGCGCGGCCGTCCCATGATCGCTCCTTACTTCTTCTTTTTCGCGGCATCCAAAAGTGCGTTGATCGTGGACATTGCGTTCTGCTTCGCCCCAATCTTGCGCTCGGTATCTCGAGCGGTGATCGCGGCTGCGGTCTGAGGCTGACGCACGGTTTTCGGGGCTGCCGACGGCGCGCCACTCGCGATCCAGTCTGTCAGCGCCCTGATCGTCACACACATCTTGTTGTTGTCCATTCTCCCCTCAAGATGGCCCTGCCGGATCGCGCGGTCGAGGGAGCTGACTTTGTATGTCGGGCTTGCGATCCGCTGTCCGTTTCGCAGCACTTCGCCGCCGAGGACGGGGAGATAAACGGCGTCACGGAGCTTGATGGGAACATCCTCGCCGAACGCCCTTGGAGCCATGCCCATAGCCTCGACCTGGACGGCGTCCTTCGCGACATGCATCCCGTCGATAACGTCGTTCATGCCCATCTGGAAATCGACGAGGAATTCTTCCATGTCCGCAAGATTGCGACGGCTCAGCTCCATGTGATCCAGTTCATCCTCAGGTCGCTTTGTCGCCATCTGCTCGTCTCCACGTCGATTTCTGTCAGCGCAGAAATCACGTATCAAGGCAACTCGTCAACAACTAAATAACAACCGGAGATAAATTTCTAACCCAGTTTATAAATGTCGCGAAACTGGCTTCGTCGGCGAAATTTGTAAATTGAAAACAGCAACTTAATTTAGTCTTGAATTGCCGAGAAGCATTTGATTTAAAGTTTATCTATGCCACCTAAAATTCAAGAACTCAACCATTCCGCGTGCATCGCGAGTTCTTGAATTTCAGTCGTCTACGCCCTCAGACGCGGTGCGAATCTTACATGGCGAGCACCGCCGATTCCCGATCCAATCGCTCATGAACGGCATTCGGCAGGTCATGCAATTCCCCTCAGAGTAGGTTTCTGACATCAATGATGGGTTCGGGATTCAGCCGGCGGAAGCTAACCGCCGGCAGAGTTGCCCTTCTCGGCTTCCAGAAAGGAATGCACGTCGGCGACGAACCGGTCCTTGTCCTCGGCCGCCCGATAGCCGTCGGTGACGACCAGGATGTTACGCAACGGAAACTCGCGGCCATGCTCCCGGCAGACCGAGAGGAAATAGGCAGCCGCCTCGGCGATCTCATTTGACATCGGGCAGCTCCATCGTGGCCGTCAGCTCCTGAAATGTCCTTGGGGTGAAGTCTACATCCGGGACATCGACGCCCACGTCGCGGGAAAGTCCGAACGATGGTAGGCGGCCGTGGGAGTGGCCGTAGAGATGGACAGCGCCATGGTGCTGGCTCGGCCAAGTCCTTGCGGCGTAGTGACTCAGATAGACGTCGCGGCCGCCGTCCCTTGTGCGCAGCGCGTGTTCGGGTCTTGCCGCCCAGTCGAGCGCCGCCAGCGTCGGATGCAGGTTGCCCCGCTTATCAACGTCGTGGTTGCCGATGACCAGGTGCTTACGCCCGTTCAGCCTGCCGAAAATCTCACGGACCTTGTCGGCGTTGCGGCTCAACGAAAAGAAGACGTCGCCGAGGTGGTAGACGATATCCAACTCACCGACGACCGAATTCCAGGATTCGATGAGGTGCTCGTCATGCTCATCGATCGACGAGAACGGCCGCGGCTGCATCGCGAGCAAGCGCTCGTGGCAGAAGTGGGTGTCCGAGATGTAGAACTTCCTTACGAACATGTGACCCTCCCTCAAATCGCCAGAGAAAGCTGCGGTTGAGCGAAGCCATCGACCACCGCATGCACCTCCTCGCCGTCCAGGCGGCAGCGCGAGGCCAGCCGCTCGACAAGCTCCTGGAAAGCCGGTCGGTTACGCTCGAGGATGTCACGAGCGCGGACTGCCTGCTCCTGAAGCACATCCTCGACGCGCTGCCGTAGACGCTGATCGAACTGCCGCGCACTGACCATCGACGCCGGATCACGGTGTCCGTCCGAGCCAATGGTTTCGCCCATTCCGACGGTCGACAACGCATAGGTCAGCAAATTAGTGGCCTCGGACAGATCGACGATGACGCCGTCGGTATGAGCGCCATAGACCATTTGCTCGGCCGCCATGCCGCCGAGGATGTGAGCCACGCGATCCAGGTGCCATTGATAGTCTCGGCGCGTCTCTCGGGTCTTGACGATCGCCGCACCCGCGATCTGGGCGGAGACGGCGGGGTCGTATTCGCGCTGCACGATGACCTCGTGGACCTTCGCTCCGAGGACGGCCGCGACGACAGCATGGCCGACTTCATGAGCGGCGATGTGGCGGATGTCATCGTCGCTCCGGCGCGTACGACGCGGGAATGCACGGGCGACGTGCTGGTGCTTGAGCTCACTCTTGTCGCGTCGTGCATGCCGACGGGCATCGCGAGCGAGGCGCTCGAGGTCCGCTCCAGACATGCCCTCCGTGTGACGCCCGAACAGATTGAGCGGGAAATCCTTACCGACGCCGAGATGCTGCGCGAGGATCGCGAGCCGCGCCTCGCGGTCGGGGAGCTTGATTCCGATATGTCGGTCAAGGCGGCCGGCTCGGCGAAGCGCAGCATCGATCCCCGACGGATCGTTGGTAGCTCCGACGACAATGACGCCTTCGCGCTCGAGAGCGCCGTCCATGCACTCAAGGAGAGCGTTCACGACACCGCGGGTCCATTCGTCGGCACGGCCGTCACCGATGCTGCCGCGTTGGACAAAATTATCGATCTCGTCGATCAGGATCACCGACGGCGCGTGCAAACGAGCTTCATCGAAGGCTGCGCGCATAGCGATAATCAGGTTGCCTTGATGGCCGTCACCGGTTCCCAGCCAAGCCGAGTAGCTGCCTGACACAAAATGGGCGTCGAGGGTTTTCGCCAGCGCCGCTGCATACGTGGTCTTGCCGCAACCCGGAGGCCCTGAAAGCAGGACGCCGTTGTCGACGTCAGGCCAAGCGATGTCACCGCGACGCCAGTCGTCGATATCCCGGGCAAGTTCGAGACCCCACGCCTTGGCGTCTCCGTAGCCGTGCAACTCCTCAAGCGGACGGACGTCGGGGACGATCCGCTTCGGCGTCTTGCTTTTCTTCCCGTCCTTCTCTGCCTTCTTGGCTTCCTCGGCGACCTTCACGCCTGCCTCGTCCTCGAGCGCGACGAGGTGAAGCTCGTAGCTCTCGGAAATGGGGCGCGGTGACAGCAGTGCAAGTCGACGGTGACGCCAGGGCATCGAGATCAAGAGCTTGGCCTCGTCGAAGGAGATGTCGCGTCCCATCTCCGCAGCCGCCTGGACGACGAGTTCGGGGTCGAGTTCGACGTCGATGATGCCGTCGGCGAGGCGGCCGGACGGATGCCCCAGGTCTTCATGCTCGGTCTCGGTCAGATACAGCGTGCAGCGCGCACCGATATGACCTGTGTAGATGCCGTCGGACGTCAGCAGAGCGGCGTCGTAAGCAGCCTGCGGCTTCACACCGTCAACAGCTTCTTCGATGTCTGCGACGTGTTGGATTTCCTGAATGTAAGCCAGTGCAGGCCGTAGCCATTTTTCGGCCTCCGTCGTCGCCGGAACGGCGACGACGTACGTCCCCGACGCCGACGGGCCGAGGTTGGTGATGACGCGGATGAGGTGAAGGCGGGCAATCGTGGACTCGAATGACGGCCGAGAATCGAAGCGAGACATCGCGAACTCCTGCAAATAGATGATAGCGTCGCCGCCCGCGGATGCGGCGGCGTGGGGGCTATCGGGCTATTCGCAGTGCGTTCATGACCGTCTCCTTGAACTCTGGGCCTGTTGTGCCGGGCACCGAGTCTGCAGTCAACGCGTCGACCGCGTACGTAGTTAATTTTCAACGATCGACAATAGATAAAGTATTTTTCAAGTATCATTTGATTCAATCTCCGCCGACAAGCACCATTTCATAACGAGATGGAGCCGGAATTCTATCTCGTCAAAGACCGGGATAGAACAATGCTTAATTTCGATAATATCAAAGACGTCGATGCGCTACAGCAGCCATCGACGATGCACGGATATGACGACCACTGGCTCGAAGACTCAACCCGGGACAAGCCTCTTGGCTTCCGCGCCGAACTCGTCGGTGACGACTGTGCCGATACGCTCATGCTCCCTTTGATGAAGTCGAAGATCGGCAGCGCAGTACTGCGCATGGTCGCCGCCGATATCGTCATGTCAGCGAAGATGCATCCTGGCAGGAGCATCTCATATTCGCGCACGGACGCATTTTATAAGGCTAGACGCCAGTATCTGCCGCGCGGCGTCAACCTTACCAACGTCACCGAGGCCATCGATGTACTCGATAGCCTCGGCTACATCATTGACCACATCCGCCGTCCACCAGGGCCGCGGGGCAGACAGTCGTCCTTTAAGCCTCATCCGTCGCTCGCCATGCTGGTGCAGCCGATCATACCGACCCGTCATCGCACGGAGATCATTATGAAAGACAAGGATGGCAACGTCGTCCCTTTCAACGATGCACGTCGTCCAACCGGCACAACAGATAGCAAGAAGAAGGGGCCGTCTTTCTCGGGGCGAGTACACGACATGCGTCAGGTTGTCCGTAAGGTAAACGAGGTCCTTGAGCACACGGATATCGTTCTGGCTGCCGAAGGCGTAGTCGCTGACGGCCCATGGCTGCGCAAAGGCGACTACGTGATGTATCCGGCGCTCAAGTGCGTCTACCGTGTCTTCAACGGCGGATTGACCTATGGCGGACGGTATTACGGTGGCTGGTGGCAAGGTGTGAAGTCCGAGGACCGCCAGTACTTTCTCTTGAACGGCGAGCGGACCGAGGAAATCGACTACTCGCAGATACACCCGCGGATCATCTACATGGAAGCGGGCGTTGAACTCGTCGGCGACGCATACGACATGCCGGGACATGACCGAGGATTGTGTAAGGCTGCCTTCAATATCCTGATCAATGCCGCCACGTACAAGTCGGCGCTGGGCGCGGTCGCAAAGGAGATGAACGGTGACTACCGTGGAGCCGAGGCCGTTATCGAAGCTATCAAGCACCGCCACCGCGACGTCGAGAGCTATTTTCACAGTGGCGTCGGCATTCGACTCCAGGGTCTCGATGCCCGCATGGCCGAGATCGTGCTGACCGAGATGACCGTCAAGCGCGGTATTCCAGTCCTGCCCGTCCATGACAGCTTTATCTTTCCGGAGAGCCATAGGGAGACGCTCGTCCAGGTCATGAAGGACGCCTTCGAACGGGTCCTCGGTAAGGTTTCGAACCGTGATCAGATCGTCAAGTCGATCGTGTCGAATACGACAACGAGAACAGAGGTTTACGTGAATATAGACTACAAATGGAATGGTCCTTGTGGGCGGCCCTCTCCTCTGGCTCCAACGGTCAATAAGAATCTCGAGTCTTCTTCCCTTTCTCTCGCCTCAGCTTCTGAGATTCTACCTGGTGTCTCTTCTGGCCCTGTCGTCTCCTTCGTCAACCTGGAAACTCCTCGTCCAACCGTTCGGCGTCCTGCTCCAGAGTTCCTGCGTCGCGCCAATGCTGAACGTATCGCAGAATGGGAAATGGCAAAGGCTGCCGCCGAGAAACGCAAAGCCTCAAGATCGCAACAGGGAGGCTCGTACAGCACCGGAAACGTTCCTGAAGGTATCTCGGCACATCTGACACAAGAAACGGTACTGTATGGCCAAGTTTGACGCCCCCAGAATAAACGGTCGCGGCGCTTGCTTTATGCTCCGCCGACGATCAGAATCGAAGTGTAAAGCAAGCGCCATCCCGGCCGCCTTGCTCTGAAAAGGGGTGACTTCCGGCGTCGCCCCTTTTCCATTTCTACAACTCCGCCCTGGCCTCTCCGTTTGGAAAAATACTTGTGTTCTACAGGTAGAACATAAAATCTGAATGCCACTTGTTTCGAGCGTCGCCGACAAGCACTCTTGTTCTACAGGTAGAACGGAGTTTCAGAATGTCGTACGTAGCCGAGCTTCTCAGAGAACTTATCGACGAGCCAACTATCCGCATGCCGCCGAAAAAGCCGACGCCGATCGGTATCCGTGACCTGCCGGACGCGGAGCGCAGAGCGTACAAAGCCCAACGCCAGGCCGAGCGCCGTGCCAAGCTCAAGGCACGCACCGACGAAGGCAGCGTGAAGTTCGATGCGGCGTCAGCGCGAGAAGCCTTGGCGGATGCCGCGATTATGCTCCTGGCGTCTGGTGCGGAAGGATCGGCGTCGATTGAGCGATATCTGACAAAGGTCTTCCACGATCAGCACGGTGCTGTCCTCACGATCCGGGCAAATGCGCGTAGCGGCCGCCTCAAGCCAAAGCTCTTGGAGATTGCGATGAAGTCATCATGATTTACCGATGGGACGCGGATGTCCCATTCTCAACGTGTTTTGATTTCGGCGGTTGGGACATCTCGGCCGCCGTTTTTGTCTCATGCGTCGCTTCTGCCGACTATCACGTAGTGATGATACGTAGTGATGGAGATGGACATGCCGAGAGCGAACCATGGGGCTGACAGCACAGAGCCAACGCGCGAATGGCGCAAGCGAAACAGGGCCGAGCGCCGACCTGAGACGGACGCTGTAGATACCGCGCTGGCGGCCGCCGTCACCGTCTACAGACACACAGCAGAAGCGACGTCTTCGAAGCGTGACGTGACTCGCGCGACGGCTCTGGAACTGATGGCGGTAAACTACCTCGTTGCCAGAGGTTACGCTCATGACCAGGCGGCGCGTCAAGTCCGCCGTCGAGTTCGGCGTCTCGATGCCGCGTCTCTCGTTCCGCTGGTCAACAGCACCTCCGGCGTGACGTTGCTCGATCGTTACATCATGCCGTCTTGAAGTGACCACTTCCGTCTCTGTGACCCGCTGCATATCGGGTTTCGGATGGTGTTTTTTGGCCGTCTTCTCCCCATTACTTCCTTTCTGTGAATCGGCCACCGGTTAAATCACGTAGTGATGTAGTTCCTTGCAAGCCGACGGCCAACGATCCCCTCAGAGCCAAAAATTCTGAGGGGATCATCATGGCAAAAGTTTCTGGAATAGCCGAAAGCCTCGACGGGCGTCTCAAAGCCGCCGTCCGCGCCCACGGCGTCGAAATCAACGCCCTCGCGGACCGCACGCTCGCCGAAGGCGTTCTGCGCCACTGGCACCACGGGATGGGGCCGTCGCCGATCGAACTCAAGGGCGGCGAGTTGTTCGACCAGCGCATCCGTCCGACGTCCGACGCCGACATCACGGCCGTGCGCCGCTACATGCCGCACGAGATGCACCGGGGCCTCCTCATCATCCGCACGCTGCTCCAGAGCGAGGGCATGGATATCGACTTCCTTTCCAATCTACCGCAGCCGATAGACATCGGCCACGGCGACCCCGTCGAACGCTGGACCATCCGTGGCTCCGTTGGAGGCGTGCGCGCGCACACCCAGCTCGACATTACCCTCGGCCGAGGCCCGGACGCATTCTCGCCCGCGATCGAGGTCACCGAAATCCCATCGCTGATCTCGCGCCTTCCGCCACTGACGATTGCCTGCCAGCCACTCGAGGCTGCCTATGCCGAAAAGCTCCTCGCTGTCATCTGCCAATCTGGCACCGACATGCGCGTCAAACATCTCGCCGACGTCGCCGACGAGCGCTTGTGGGACGGCATCGATACCGATCAGATCGCCGACGAACTCGAACGCGTCTGTCGTCACCGCGGCATCGATCCGACGGCGCTGCCGGACACGCTTGATGTCGCCGACTACGAGCGCCTGCGGTCGAACTGGTCGAAATTCAACCGTCTTGGCATGACGCCCATTTCCTTCGACGACGCGATCGATGCCGCCGACGGCATCTGGCAAGACGTCCAGGCCGCTATGTCCATGCGCCCGCAGCCGTCGTATGCGCCCGCACGTCGGGTCGGAGGCATGCGATGAGCAAGTCGGCCGACACGGCGGAATGGGATGCGGCGATGAACGCGCTCGTTGTCGCGATCGACCTCCCTGATCATCTGCTCGGCCCAATCCGGGACCTGATCGACCCCGGTCTCGGGCAGGTGTTTTTCCGATTCTGGCAGCAAGATGCGGACGACGGGAGCTCGGAAATCGGCGGCACATCGCCCGAGGAAACAGACTGCAAATGGCGTATTCGCGCCGAGGCCTGGTATGATCTCAACAACATCGACGTCAGCCATGTCATCGACTGGCTGATCGTATCGCGTGAGATGAATCAGTACTGGCTCCGGAACGTCGATGATCGCGGACATCCGAAGAAGCTGACGAAGTGCAGCACGCTTGACCGCCTTGTCGTGGAAGCAACCAGGGGCCTTCGTCATCGTAGCAAACAACCCGAGATCGTCCTCGACCACGACGAGGAGGTCCATGTCGCACACCTCGGCGACGGCTACAGTCTCGTTCAAATCCTGACGCCTAATGCCCTTCGCCGCGAGGGCATCCGCATGCACAACTGCCTGCGCCACGGCGACCACGGGAACGTCCTGACCTGGTCGACAACCCGCTACTACAGCGTCCGCGATACCGACGACAAGCCGCTCGGCACGTTCGAACTTCATGTCGGCCACGTCCGCCAATTCGCGGGTCCATGCAACATGGCTCCAAACCGCGACATCATCGACCGCGTCGCTGCCGTTGCCGACGTCTGGGGTTGGCATGATTTGCATGCGGCGACGTCCGAATTTCCCGATCCTGATGACGATATTCCAGGCGTCCCATTTCCCGTGTTCGAAAACCGCCGGCGGATTTGATGCCGGCCTTTTTCGAGCAAACATAACCCGAGAAGCTTTTGAGGGGAGCGCCATGAACACGACACAGCCTGACATCCAAACTCTCACCGCACGCGGCCTCAGGCTCCTCGGTAAGCTCGGCATGCTCTCGCCCGCCGAGCGGTCCCTCGTCGATCCGTACGTCGCCTGCCTCGAACTCTATCTCGATGAGACCCGGCCCGCACCGGCACAGACCCCGACGTCGAACGTCGTGTCCTTCGAAGACGCGACGATGGTCCGTCGTGTGCAGCGCGCCGAGGGCGAGCGGCGACGGGTTGCCGAGGTCCGGAATTGCGGTCAGCATCGTCACGGGGTCAACGAGTTCGGGGATGACGTCTATGATTACGAGTGACTACGAGATCGGTGGCGGCGAACTGCTTGAATGGGACGACATCGAGATGCCCGAGGCATCCGAAGAAGACGACATGCTTCACATCGACTGGGATACCGAGTGCTACCTACCTGCGCTCGACGGCAGCGGCATGGTCCGGGCGATCCCTGTCCACGGAACAACGGCCGCCTGGATTCGGAGACAGGAAGACCAGTGCCGCATCGACACCGCCGACGCCATCTGTCAGCCGGCCGTTATCAGGTAGCGGCGACCCCGTCAGCGGGGACTTTAGTTTTCAGTGAAGGCCGAGATCGTCCGCGCACGCCGCACGAAAGGCTACGACACCAGGCACGATCTTCTCCTTGTCGACATGAGCTACGGCAGCACGCTGCTCTTCGAGCAACTCCTTGAGGATCGGGTCCTGCGGTGTCAGGTCTGCCATGGCAAACAGCGCCGCCTTCTGCGCCTTCAACGCCGCCTTGGCGGTCATGAGGTGCGCTTCCATATAGACGTCGAGCATGTCGGAAAGCGCTTGGCACTGGTCCGTCGTGAGGTTTCCAGCCGAACCAGCCGAAGGCGACATCATCATCGCGACGATGGCCGCGCATACCGTTTTCTTCATTCCATTCCCCATTTTAGCACCAAGGCTCCCGTCGGCCGCTCCACGTCCGCGCCAGACCTTCCGATACCAGAACGTCGCCGAGGCTCATGCCGTCTCTAATCAAGACTCGTAGCTTGCGGCCGTACTTGTCTTCATCTCGATTGTCCCACATCGCAAACTCGATCGGTCCTGCGTTGACGAGTTGGAGCAACCGCTTCGTAGCCCGAGCGCCGAGCGCCGCTTCGGACGAGCATTTCGGCTCTCCAACCTCCGGGGTATCGATATCGGCGATCCTGATTTTCGCCCCCTGGTGCCAGAGCGTGTCCCCATCGACAACGCAGTGGTAGCGCTTCGACCCCGAGCAGAGCGTATAGGGCTTCAAAGCTTCGGACTTCACGGTTGACGTCGTCGTCGGTGTTTTGATGAGTTGCACGGACGGACTGACGGTTTCGATCTTCGCCGACGACACAACGTCCTGATGTCCGGCCGCCTGAAATTGTTGCGGCTGGGCGACGTAGCTGTAACCTACGCCGGCCGAAAACGCTCCGAGCATCGACAATGCGACAAGTTTTCCGAACGACATCACTGCACTCCTGAGATTGCATCTCGATCCGATGAATAACCCGGAGAAGTTGAATTAAAGGTATCTAGTTGCAGACAATTTTACCGAACTCACTGAGACATGGTCCACGCCCGACGCCTGTCCGGCTTTAGCGCAAATGAGCACCAAAAAAGTGCACGCTGGCGATGGGTAGTTAAAATGCGAGCGATTTCCGAAGGGGTTTCTTGAGTTCTGACGCGTACATCGGCCGTCCACGAAAACGAAGGTGTGACATGGCGTGCATGACTAAACCGGGGCTCATACGCTGCATAACAGTATGCAGTGTGGGTCCGGCACCCATTGCCGTCGGAGGTATCGCTTATGGCGAACACCAAGACTACCACCCCGCTCTCAAAGCAGAAGCCGCGTAGCCGCTTCTACAACTTCCCGAACGCCGAAGGAAAGGTTCTGGGGCAGAAGAAGTTCCAGATGATCCGTCAGCCCGAGTGCGTGCTGAAGGCTGAAGGAGATAACATTCCCGATTTCTTTCGCGCTTACTTGATGTGTGGGATCGTTGGGAACCACTGGGCCGAGGCTAGCGACAAGGTCGCGCAGCTTTTCCCGGACAAGTCTCCGACTTTGCGCGTGGTGCTTCGTCTCATCGAGAAGAAGCTCCTGGTGGTGGTCAAGCTCGAGTTCGAGGAAGCAGCCGTTGCTCTCCTCGACGCCGCCAGCAAGGCGAAGTACGACCGCTACTGGACGCACTGGAAAGGGAAGAAGATGGCCGTCGTCTATCTTCCTATCTCCTGCCCCGAAGATCACGACATCTTGCGCTACAAGGCGTCGAACGTCTTCGCTCTCGGTGCATGGACTCTTGAACGCCTCCGCCCGCGCATCATTGCCTGGGCCGAGGAACATCTCTAGTAGCTAAAACCCCGGCGTCTTCACCGACGCCGGGGTTTCTCGTTGTCTTGACACATTAACCTGGTCGACGGATATTGCGGCATGGATGCAGTCGCGAAACAGCTGTGTTCTTTCCGGGAGGGCGCAGGGGTTCCAAAAATGACCTGCGCCTTCTTCGTTTCTATAGAATACCTAATATAAATTAAGTATTTCATGGTTAATTCGCCCTTCATGGCGCGATAAATACTTGTTTCTCGCCACCGGTAGCCCGGAGATATACTTAGTAGTTGGGGAACGGCTAAGTGACTCGGAAGAAGAAATCCGTCTAAACGGTTGAAAAGCGCGATCTCGGCACGCCCGAGACCCGCCGCCGTGTGACGTCCGATCCCCTTCTTTCATCCGAAATCCAACCGCACCGGCTCCAGGCAGCGCTCGCGATCCGCGCCGCGCTCGAGGACGGTCTCTCCGCACCCGGACTCGACATGGTCCGGATCGGCATGTGCGGCGGCGCATCGAGCGGCGACCGATCATATATCCCGACGACCCCGGCCAACATCGAGAACCGCACATGCCACGGCCGCTGGGTCCAGGCATGCCGCGCCGCCGATCTCGAACACTACATCGTCGAGCTATTCGCCGTCGGGCACTCGCTCCGCCAGATCACCGGCCACGTCCATCTCCGCCGTTCGCGCTGCGCCGATATCGTAGATCGCGGCCCCGACCTTTACGCCGACCTGCGCGGCTTCCGCCGCCATCCCCGCCTCGGCGCGCGGGTGGCCGCTTGGGAAGCCCTGTCGGCGACCAGCCAATTCCCGATCCCGAGACGCCGATCTTCGCCATGCCGGCCAAGGCCGCTCTCCGGAACCGAGCAACCAGAAAAGACAAAATGAGGGAACACTATGAATCTTGAAACCCAGCACATCGCGCCGACCGCTCTCGATCTCGGTAGTGACGCCGAAAATGACATCAGGGCCAGGGTCGCCGCGAAATACCTAGAGCATGGCGACGTCGATCCACGCGGCACGGTCGAACTTGGTGACTTCGACGAATGGAGCAGGAAGTTCCTCGCCGAATACCTGGACAACACCAGACAGACAAAGCTGAAGTGTTCCGTCAAGGCGCTGCGCCAGCATAACCTTGCCCGGAAACGCGCGAACACCGTCAAGCTGATCGGCCTCGACTTTGTCGCCGAGAACGCCAACGAGCATGGCAACCGCGCCATCCGCAGCAAAGTCTCCCACGACGTCCGAAAGGGTACTAAGCCCGGGCCGTTCGGACGCGGCTCCATCAAGCTGACCGATGCCGATATCGTCGAGCGCCATGGCCGGCCGGCTCTTGGCGTCATGTCCGCGGAGCGGTTTCAGTCGGCGCTGTCGGTGGTCTGGGAAACCGGGCGTCGTCTCGATCTCAAGCCAAAGACCGAGTTCCAGCGGACGGTGGATGCGCTGGCCGACGTCATGGGAAGGAGGGTGTCGGTATGAGTATCGTCAATCTTACCGGGCTCCGTCTCGAACTCGCGAAAGCCGAAGCCGAGAAGCAGCGCGCCCGCGAGGACGAGCTGAAGACCCTGCTCGCCGAGACCGAGAAGCTCCGCGAGCAGGTCAAGCTCATCGCGCACCACGTCAACCACCTGCGTGACTTCATGCTGAGACAGACCGTCATCAACGACAAGGTCGTCAACATCATCGACAGGAGGACCGCGTCATGAGCGATGCCAAGACGTTTGAAACCGCCATCTCCGAGATGCGCATTTTCGTGTTCGCTTGCCCGGAGATCATGGGTAGTCACCGATATCGTCTGGACGGCGGCCTGATGGCTATCGAGGGCTATCGGTACATCCTCGATAAGCATCTCGCGCTCTCGTGGGCTTCTTACAAGCATCGGATGCCCAGTCGGTGTTTCGACGCCGACGCCGTTGTCGAAGCACGGCAGGACGCCAGGGTGGCACTCTGGAACCTGTTCCGGGAATTCGAGCGCCTCGAAGCGGACGAGAAGCGTTCCGGCGAGCCTTTGTTCCTTGGCCTCGCCGACTTTGGGAAGAACTGGGATAGCATCGTCCGGCACCTGCGCCCGCTCGACGACGAATTCATCGGCCGTCACACGGCCACGACGAACGAGTTCTTCCACAGCCTTACGGAGAACCCCTTTTACGCCCCGATCGAGGACTGGTCCGAAGCCGATCACACTGCGAGACAAGCCATGACCTTATCTCCTACCGACATCAAGCGGCTCCGCCACATGCATGACTTCGGCTTCCGCACCCGGGACATCGCAAGATGACCGCCGCCATCGTCACACTCGAAGCCGCCGGCCCGGAATTGCACATCGTTTTCGGCGGCCGGCTATTCGTCGTTCCGGTTCTTGACGGCTATGCCCAGCGCCTTGACGTCATCGAGGTTGCTTACAACGCGAGCCTGACAATTCAAGAACTCGCGGGCATCTACCGTGCTGTCGAGCGCCTCGGCGTCAATTTCGAAAGCTCCGCGTACAACGGCCGATTCTGACCGGCATCCCGCTCTATACAGTATACGCCGCCGCCGGCCCGCAGTATCCGCCCCTATAGAAGTGTTGACAACGTTTCGAATACTTCTCGAATTACTCTGCATGATTTTCATAAAAAGCTACCGTCGACGCGATTTCTTGAATAAAAATTCGTTTACAATTCTAATTAATTCAAGACACCATAATTCAAGATGCGAACTGTGCTTAATTTTTATTGAAAAATGGGGTTGTCCCCGACACAGGGATCAGCAATCATACTTACTTGAGAGACGGAATTAGCCACTCTCAACGCTCTCGGAACCGGGCGAACTAAGTAAGGAAGAATAAAATGACTACAGCAATTCAGAATTTCGCAGTTTGGGCCAACGGCACGTTCTTCGGTGTCTACACTGGCATCGATGCGAAAGCCGCCCTTCTCGCCCACGTGCAGGACGCCGGATACCAGAGCATCGAAAGTGCGGCCGACGTACTCGAAGAGACGGTGGAGGAATTCATCGACAGTACGCAGGTCAAACTCCTGGCACCGATGAGGGAACGCATTTCCATCGTCAACGCGACAGTCGTCACCGATGAGGACCTGCATGTTGCCTTCGACATCGCCCTCGACGGCACGGTCGTTGTTAGCACGCTCGAGTTGCTCGACGCCGATCTTGATCTGGTAACCGAAGACCGTCACCTGAACGTCAACAGCGAGTACCGCGATGCGGTTGCGACGGCGCTCGGCGACGTCAGGGAATTCTATGAAGAGACCAGCCCCGACGCCCGCAGCGGTGTCCTCGGCGATATCGCGGATGTTGTCGGCGACAAGCTTGCCGCTGTCGTTGCAGAGCTGAAGGCGGTCCGTATCGAAGCCGCCTGACGATGGTCCCTTGGCCGGGACCGAAACCGGGGAAACCCGGTCGCGGTAGCCAAACCCACTACCCCGCTCGCTGGAACCGGGCGCTTACAGAAAAAGGAAAGATCACATGAAAGTATCCAAAGAAAATCTTCCACGCGTTGCTAGATTCCCTGTCTACTGCGTCGAACACGCGCCCGTCGAAGGTGCTGATGGCGTCGGCGAATACGGCGAAAACGAAAACGGAAAGGCCGAGTGGTATTTCCGTTTCTCATACGGCGAAGGCAGAGCAGGGGTGTACGCTTGGGTATATCTCGCTGAGAGTGAGGACCACGTCGAACTCGTCCTCGACGAGCGCGACGGACTTACCGACGGTGTTGCTCAGTACTACGAAAAACTCGCCAAAAGCGTCTTCGCGCAAGCCGCATTCGTCCGCAGCGAGCTTCCCGATGCGATCCGCTCGTACCGGGAAATGATGGCCGAAGCCGCCTGATGCCGCATTCTGACACCACCGCTTGGGGTGGTGTCATTGGGCCGCATCCGACCCCGCCGACTGGAACCCGGCGCAATTTCAACAAGGGAAAGATCACATGTTCGCACTTAACGTAAACGCCCAGACCACCGTCTCGCTGGCGCGTCCGGTCTCGCTCCGGAAGGCTCGGTCCAAGGCTACGGTATCGCTGGCAAAGCGCCAGACCTCGGCCTGCTCCCCGACGGTCGCACTCGTGAACTTCTTCGGCTGCCAGGACGACCTTCACCGCGCTCTCGGTCGCACGGACGCCGATGCCGCCCGGGACATCGCAATGTCGGCACTCAAGATGGAAATCGCGGCGAACGAGTACGCTTATCTGTCGGGCCGCACGCTGACCCCGCGCGCTGCCATCCGCGCCGCTTTCGGTTCCCAGGACATCAACCGTGGTCACTGGAGGCTCGA
>NZ_JBYOLC010000020.1:0-60945 GCF_057798995.1 Shinella sp. 20P9.1.1 | reverse complement strand
GCGATGTGACACTTTTTTGAAAAAATCTTCGAAAAAATGCGTTTGCCTTTCATTTACCGCAGCGAAAAGCCGGTTTTCCGGGTGGTTCGCTGCGCAAACGGTGTGAAAGCGGCCGATTGCCCTCAGATTATCACAATCCGCGCTCCTATAGAGATGCATAAGAAGCAGCGTGATTTGACTCGCGGCCCCACCTGCGTGCATCTTCCCGCGCTGAAACGATAAGACAGGGCGAATGCAATCGGCATGACCACCGACCGGAACATGATCCGATCCCTCGGCAATGAACCGCCGATCCTCGCCGACGGGCGCAAGGCGCCCGACCGCCGCGAGATTTCGCTGCGCTGGCTGTCCGGCACCTTCCTGACCGGCATTACCTCATCCATCCTTATGGGCGTCGCGCTCTTTGCCGCCCTCGACGGCCGCCAGCAGCTTGCCATTCCGGCAGAAGCCTATGCGGCGCTCGGAACGCCGAACCAGACGAACAAGACCGGCGAGACGGCCAAGCGCGGCGAACGCGTGCTGGAACCGGCCATCGTCGCCAAGCCCGCCGACAAGAAGATCATGGAAATCTCCACCATGATCCATGACGGCCAGAAGGAAGTGGTGCGGCGCCAGCCCTTCGCCCATGTGAAGATGGCGCTTGCTGCCAACCATGCGACGACCGAGGACTATCCGCGCTTCGATCCGCTGGCGATCTTCTCCACCAATGGCAAGGATGCGGCGTCAGCCCCGCGCATGGGCACGATCTATGGTTCGGATGTCGAATCCGAAGTGGCCTTGCAGACCGATGCCTTCCCGACCGGCGGCTCGGCACTCGATTATGCCGACCAGATGTCGATCGAAGAGGTCGAGGAGAATGTGCGCACCAACGGCTCCGTCCTGACGGATGGCGATACGCAGGTCGCTTCCCTCTACTATGTCGACCCGCAGCGCTTCGCCTCCGAGGGATCGGACCTCGACCTTTTGCAGGGACTGACGGCGCGCGTGGTCGAAGAGAACATGAGCGTTTCGAATTTCGATACGGCGACCCCCGACGATACCGAATATGCCGACGACGTCATTCCGGTGCGCAGTGCCGCCGATATTACCGAGATCATGACGGCGGCGGGCTATACCAAAGCCCAGGCCGAGGACCTCTCGGCCTATCTGGAGGGGCAGCTCGGCAGCAAGCAGCTGGCCGAGGGCGATGTCCTGCGCATCTGCATTTCGCAGCAGGGCAAGGAAGCGAGCATCGTGCGCGCCAGCGTCTATTCGCGCGGCCGCCATGTCGTAACGGCGGCGCTGGACGATTCCGGCCGCTTCGTCAGCGGCGCCGAACCGCCAGTGCTCGATGCCGTGGCAACCGCCTTCGATGCCGACGACCGGCCGACCATCATCGCCGGTCGCGACCTGCCGCGCGTCTATGACGGCATCTATCGTGCCGCGCTGTCCTATGGCATGGGCCAGGACATGACGGCGGAAATCATTCGCGTTCTCGCCAGCAATGTCGATTTCCAGGCACAGCTTCGCCCGACGGATTCGCTCGAAGCCTTCTTCTCGGTGACCGATGAAAAGGGTTTGGCGACGGAGGATTCGGAAATCCTCTTCCTCGACGCCAAGTTCGGCGATACGGAAACCCGCGTCTACCGCTTTCAGAGCCCGGAAGACGACAGCGTTGATTATTACGACGAGGACGGCAAGAGCATCCGCCAGTTCCTGCTGCGCAATCCCGTTCCGAACGGCACGTTCCGCTCCGGCTTCGGCATGCGCCGTCACCCGATCCTCGGCTTCTCGCGTATGCATACCGGCGTCGATTGGGCGGCCCCTCGCGGCACGCCGATTATCGCGGCCGGCAACGGCGTGGTCGAAAAGGCCGGCTGGGATTCCGGCGGCTATGGCAACCAGACGCTGATCCGCCATGCCAACGGCTATGTCTCGTCCTACAACCACCAGAGCGCCATCGCCAAGGGCGTCAAGGTCGGCGCGAAGGTGCGGCAGGGTCAGGTCATCGGCTTTGTCGGCACGACCGGTCTCTCGACAGGCCCGCACTTGCACTACGAGCTGATCGTCAATGGCAACAAGGTGGATGCGCTTAAAATCCGCCTGCCCGGTGGGAAATCGCTGGAAGGCAAGTCGCTCGCCCAGTTCGAGACCGAGCGCAAGCGCATCGACGACCTGCTCGGCCGCGGCGACCCGACACAAGTCGCCGAAACCCACTAAACAAAAAGCGCGGGCCGAGACCCGCGCTTCGTTTTTTCAGACAGGGCCGATTTAGGCGGCCTTGTTCACCGCCGCATTGCGCGGCGAGAAGAGCAACCGGTCGGAACCGGCAGTCACCTTGACGGTCGAACCATCCGGGATATCGCCGGAAAGAATCTTCTCCGCCAGCGGATCCTGCAGGTGCTTCTGGATCGCCCGCTTCAACGGACGGGCCCCATAGACCGGATCGTAGCCCTTCTCGGCCAGCCAGTGCACGGCCTCCTCGTCGAGCTCGAGGACGATCTTGCGATCGGTGAGCAGCTTGCGCAGGCGCGCCAGCTGGATATCGACGATCGCGCCCATTTCCGACCGCTTGAGGCGATGGAACAGGATGATCTCGTCGACGCGGTTCAGGAACTCCGGGCGGAACGCCGTCTTCACGACATCCATCACCTGGTCGCGAACCGTATCGCTGTCCTCGTTTTCACCGAGTGCCGTCAGGTATTCCGCACCGAGATTCGACGTCATGATGATCATCGTGTTGCGAAAATCGACGGTGCGGCCCTGGCCATCGGTCAGGCGGCCGTCGTCGAGAACCTGCAGGAGCACGTTGAAGACATCCGGATGCGCCTTCTCGATTTCGTCGAACAGCACGACCTGGTAAGGCCGGCGGCGGACGGATTCGGTGAGCGCACCGCCTTCCTCATAGCCGACATAGCCGGGAGGCGCGCCGATCAGTCGGGCCACGGAATGCTTCTCCATGTATTCCGACATGTCCATGCGCTGGATCGCCGTCTCGTCGTCGAACAGGAAGCGGGCGAGCGCCTTGGTCAGCTCCGTCTTGCCGACGCCGGTCGGACCGAGGAAGATGAACGAGCCGATCGGCCGGTTCGGATCCTGCAGGCCGGCGCGGGCGCGACGAACGGCACGGGACACCGCCTGGACGGCATCGCCTTGGCCGACGACCCACTTGGCAAGCTCGTCTTCCATTCTGAGCAGCTTGTCGCGCTCGCCTTCCAGCATCTTGTCCACGGGAATGCCCGTCCAGCGGGAGACCACATGGGCGATGTTGTCGGGGGTCACGACCTCCTGCACCATCGGATCGACATCACCGGCATCATGGCCTTCTGCATCTTCCAGCTCCTTTTCGAGCTTGGGAATGATGCCATAGGCAAGCTCGCCGGCGCGCTGGAATTCACCCTTGCGCTGGGCAATGGCAAGTTCGTTGCGCAGCTCGTCGAGCTGGCGCTTGAGATCGGCGGCGCGGCCGAGCTTCGACTTTTCAGCCTGCCAGCGGGCGGTCAGCGCCGAGGCTTCCTCCTCGATCGCGGCAAGATCGACTTCGAGCTTTTCGAGCCGGTCCTGCGACGAGCGGTCGGTTTCCTTCTTCAGGGCCTCGCGCTCGATCTTCAGCTGGATGATGCGGCGATCGAGTTCGTCAAGTTCTTCCGGCTTGGAATCGACCTGCATGCGCAGCCGCGAGGCGGCTTCGTCCATGAGGTCGATCGCCTTGTCCGGCAGGAAGCGATCCGTGATATAGCGGTTGGAAAGCGTCGCAGCGGCAACCAGGGCCGAGTCGGAGATCCGGACCTTGTGGTGTTGCTCGTACTTCTCCTTCAGGCCGCGCAGGATCGAGATCGTGTCCTCGACGGTCGGCTCTTCCACCATGACGGGCTGGAACCGGCGGGCAAGGGCTGCGTCTTTCTCGACATGCTTGCGGTATTCATCGAGCGTGGTCGCGCCGACGCAGTGAAGCTCGCCGCGGGCAAGCGCGGGCTTCAGCAGGTTGGAGGCATCCATCGCCCCCTCCGCCTTGCCGGCGCCGACCAGCGTGTGCATCTCGTCGATGAACAGGATGATCTCGCCGTCTTCCGCCTGCACTTCGGCAAGAACGGCCTTCAGGCGCTCCTCGAATTCACCACGATATTTCGCACCGGCGATCAGCGCGCCCATGTCGAGCGCCATCAGCTTCTTGTCCTTCAGGCTTTCCGGCACGTCGCCATCGACGATGCGCAGCGCAAGGCCTTCGGCAATCGCCGTCTTGCCGACGCCGGGTTCGCCGATGAGAACCGGGTTGTTCTTGGTGCGGCGCGACAGGACCTGGATCGTGCGGCGGATTTCGTCGTCGCGGCCGATGACGGGGTCGAGGCGGCCTTCGCGCGCATCGGCGGTCAGGTCACGGGCGAATTTCTTCAGCGAATCGAACCCCTGCTCGGCGCTCGCCGTATCGGCGGTGCGGCCCTTGCGGATGTCGTTGATGACCTGGTTGAGCTTGACGGCGGTCACACCGGCTTTCGCCAGAATATCGGACGTCGCAGCGGATTTTTCGATGGCGAGCGCCAGAAGCAGGCGTTCGACCGTGACGAAACTGTCGCCGGCCTTCTTGGCGGCATCTTCGGCAGTCGAGAAAACCTTGGCGAGCGGCTGCGAGAGATAGACCTGCCCATTGCCGCCGGAGACTTTCGGCAGTTTGGCAAGGGCGGCGTCGTTGGCCATCCGCGCATCACGCGCATTGCCGCCGGCCCGCTCGATGAGCGATGCGGCCATGCCCTGCTCGTCGTCGAGCAGCACTTTCAGGACGTGTTCGGGCGTGAATTGCGGGTGGCCGTCGGCCAGCGCCTTGGTCTGGGCGGATTGCAGGAATCCACGCACGCGTTCGGAGTATTTTTCAATGTTCATATAGGCCTCCAGGACTCGGCCGGCCCTTCAGGCACCGGTCGACGATTTGAAGATAGGCTCCCATCAAGGCGAACCTTTCATGCTTGCGGCGCACCAGCCTTGCGACCGGTCAACCGCCTGAAGCGAATATGGTGGAGAGGATTTCGGAATTAAAGGATCGTCGCAAGCCGCACGAGATATTTTTCCAAACGACCTGCGCAAACGCAAGAACCCGGCGCAAGGCCGGGTTCCTGATCGGTCTGAAACACGCTTCGTTATTCCGAAGCAGGCTCGAGTGCCGGGGAATCGTCACCCGACGATGCACCGTCTTCACCGGCGGCCTGGCCTTCGCCGCGACGCGGGCGGCGCGGACGCGGCGTATTGCTGCGGCGGCGCGGTGCGCGACCGGCGGGTGCTGCGGCTTCTTCTTCGAGCGCCACTTCGGCCGGCGTGCCGTCGATGACCGGCTGCGGGCCGGAGCCATCGATGACAGGCTGTTCGACAACAGGCTTGGGCGCCGGCTTTTGGGCAGGCTTGGCGACGGGGGCCGCGGCAATGGGTGCCGGCTCGTCTGCGGGCATGGAATCGCCATCGTCCTGATCGCGATCGTAACCGTCGTTGTCGTCGCCGCGGTCGGCATTGTCGGCGCGCTCGTCACGCGGGTAGCGCTCCTGCATCTGCGCCTGAGCAGCCGCGATGATGCGGTTGTAGTGCTCGGCGTGCTGCAGATAGTTTTCCGCGATGACACGGTCGCCAGCACTCTGGGCGTCGCGCGCAAGCGTCGTGTATTTTTCGGCGATGTGCTGGGCCGTGCCCCTGATCTTCACGTCCGGACCCGAGCTGTCGTAGGTCCGCGTCAGGGGATTGCCGCCTTTGCGGTGGTTGTTGTGGTTATTGCTGTTATTGTTGTTGTTATTATTGTTGTTGTTACGCCCGCGGCCGCGCTTGTTTTGCTGTCCTGGCCTCATATTTCACTCACCTAACGTATCGTGTCTGGATGATCATGTGTCTGCACGCTTGATCCGGCCATGCCAAATCAAGCATCCTTACCCGCGGGCAAACCACGCCGGTGGGTGGTCCTGTCGCCGTAAGACGTCAAATTAACAGGTACCCGCACAGGGCAGTCTTCAACCCTATCAACTCTTCGAGAGAGTAATCCTCGATCGGGGTCACGCAGGAGCGAATCTCTGTGTCATGACCGCTTGCCTAGTGCGTGGCCGCAACCTAGCCCGCTTCCTTCCCAATTCCAAGCCTTTTCTTCACGCCCGCTGAATTTGCTGCGCAGGTGCAGCAAAACCTTAAAAAGCCGGCGATTTTGCAAAGACGAGCGCACGGTCGTTGCCGCCGAGATCCGTCACCGCTTCGATCCGCGCAAAACCCTTTTCGCGCATGATAGCGGTGACCGCATCCTTCTGGTCGTAACCGATTTCGTAAGCCACCAAGCCGTTTTCCCTGAGATGATCGCCTGCACCGGCAGCAATGGCGCGGTAGGCATCAAGCCCGTCTTCGCCGCCATCCAGTGCCAGGATCGGATCAAAGAGCCGGACCTCGTCGTCCAGCATTGCGACCACCGAACGCACGATATAGGGCGGATTTGACACGATGATGTCGAAGGCCCCGGTCACGCCGGCAAACCAGTCGCTCTCAACCGCTTCGAAGCGATCGGCGACACCATTGAGATCGGCATTGCGGCAGGCCGTTTCAAGGGCTCCAGCAGACAGGTCCGCGCCGACACCGGTCGCACCGGGCACGAGATCGAGCAGCGCAAGGCAGATCGCGCCGGTGCCCGTACCGAGATCGAGGATGCGGCAGCCCCCCGTCTCGGCAACGATTTTTTGCGCATAGGGTACGAGCGTATCGACAAGCACCTCCGTGTCCGGACGCGGCTCCAGCGTTTCGGGCGAAAGCGCTAGGTCGAGCCGGGAAAACGCGCGATGGCCGAGAATGCGATGGACAGGTTCACGTGCCACACGGCGTGTAATGGCCGAGACGACGACAGATAGTTCGGCATCACCGAGAACACGCGCACCGTCGGTGAACATCGCCGTCGAGGAAAGCTTGAGGACGCCGGAAACCAGTGCGCGAGCATCCTGCGCCGCATCCTCAATCCCGGCATCCGCCAGCTGACGCCGCGCCGCGGCCAGAACCTCGGCGAGCGTGGCGCCGCTCATCGGCCCTGTTCGCCGAGCTGTGCGAGCTGGCCGGCCTGATAGTCAGCCATCAGCGCATCGACGATCTCGTCGATCTCGCCGACCATCATGCGGTCGAGCTTGTAGAGCGTCAGGTTGATGCGGTGGTCCGTCACGCGGCCCTGCGGAAAATTGTAGGTCCGGATGCGCTCGGAGCGATCACCCGAGCCGACCTGGCTCTTGCGGTCGGCGGAGCGCTCGCTTTCGGCGCGCTGGCGCTCGATATCGTAGAGCCGCGAGCGCAGGACCTGCATGGCCTTGGCCCGGTTCTGGTGCTGCGACTTTTCAGAACTGGTGACGACAAGGCCCGTCGGCAGATGGGTGATACGCACGGCCGAATCGGTCGTATTGACGTGCTGGCCGCCGGCGCCGGAAGAGCGCATCGTATCGATGCGGATGTCTTCCGGGCGGATCTCGATATCGATTTCCTCGGCCTCGGGCAGCACGGCAACCGTCGCCGCCGAGGTATGGATGCGCCCGCTCGCTTCCGTCTCCGGC
This sequence comes from Shinella sp. 20P9.1.1, assembly GCF_057798995.1. NCBI lineage: Bacteria > Pseudomonadati > Pseudomonadota > Alphaproteobacteria > Hyphomicrobiales > Rhizobiaceae > Shinella > Shinella sp. 20P9.1.1. The sequence goes on along the minus strand of NZ_JBYOLC010000020.1, from coordinate 53,422 downwards.
ACACGCTGCACGCGGTGCACGCCGGATTCGAATTTCAGCTTGGCGAAGACGCCGCGCCCCGTGATGGTCGCGATGATTTCCTTGAAGCCACCCGCCTCCCCCTCGCTGGAGGAGAGAACCTCGACCTTCCAGTTGTGCGCGGCAGCGTAGCGCTCATACATGCGGAAAAGATCGCCGGCAAACAGCGCCGCCTCGGAACCACCCGTACCGGCACGGATTTCGAGGATGGCGCTCTTCTCGTCGGCGGCATCCTTCGGGAGAAGCAGGATTTGCATCTCCTTTTCGAGACCTTCGAGGCGCTCCTTCAGCTCCGGCAGTTCCATTTCGGCGAGATCGCGCATCTCGCGATCGGTCGTCTTGTCGTTCATCAGCGCGTCGAGGTCGGCGATCTCGCCGCTGACCTTCTGGTATTCGCGGATTTTCGTGACGACCGGCTGGAGCTCGGAATATTCCGAGGCGAGCCGCACATAGGTCTCCGAATCCGGACCCGCCGACATGCGTGCCTCGATCTCGCCGAAACGGCGTTCGAGTTCGCGCATCTTTTCAACGGGAAGCTTCGCCACCGTTCAAACTCCAATCGTCATTTAAAGCGGAATGCCGTTTTCGGCCGCAAAGTCGGTAAGGATCTGCCGGATCGAGGCCGTCGGCTTCGTATCGTCGAGTGCCGGCGCCAGCAACGCCTCGAGCTTGCCGGCATCGAGCGCCAGCAGCATCGACTTGACCGGGCCGATGGCGGCCGGCGACATCGAAACGGAGCGGAAGCCGATCCCCATCAGCGCCATGGCGGAAATCGGCTTGCTCGCCATCTCGCCGCACAGCGTCACCGAGGTGTCATTGCGTTCGCCTGCGCGCACGATATCGCGCAGGATGCGCAGGAACGGGCGGCCGAGCGTATCGAAACGGTCCGACACACGGGCATTGCCGCGGTCGACGGCCATCGCGAACTGGAAGAGATCGTTCGAGCCGACCGAGACGAAATCCACCTCGGCCATCAGCTCGTCCATCTGCCAGAGCAGCGCCGGCACTTCGAGCATCGCGCCGAACTGCAATTTCTTCGGCAGCTGTTCGCCGATCTTCGACTGGCGCTGGATTTCCTTCTGGAGGAGATCGCGGACCTCCTTCAGTTCGGAAACCTCGGTCACCATCGGCAGCATGAGCCGGAGATCGGCGCCTGCGGCCGCGCGCAGCATGGCGCGCAGCTGGGTTCGCAGGAGGCCCGGCCGGTCGAGCGACAGGCGAATGGCCCGCCAGCCGAGCGCCGGGTTTTCCTCTTCCGCCGCGCGGAAATACGGCACGACCTTGTCGCCGCCGATATCCAGCGTGCGGAAGGTCACCGGACGCCCGCCCGCCTGCTTCAGCACGTTGCGGTAAAACGCTTCCTGCTCCTCCGCCTTCGGCATGGTTGAGGCTATCATGAACTGGAGCTCGGTGCGGAAAAGGCCGATGCCCGACGCGCCGGATTCGTTGAGATGCGGGAGATCGACAAGAAGACCCGCATTCATCTGCAGATTGATATGGCGGCCATCCTTCGTGACAGGCTCGACGGCGCGCAACGCGCGATATTGTTCCTGCCGGCGCGCGCGGAAGCGCACCTTTTCCTCATAGGAGCGCTGGAGGTCCGAAAGCGGGCGCAGATGCACCCGCGCGTCGTCACCATCGACGATGATCGCGTCGCCGTTTTCGGCCAGCGCCACGGCACCGGCCGCCTGGCCGACGACCGGAATGCCCATGGCGCGGGCGACGATGACCACATGGCTGGTGACCGCACCTTCTTCCAGCACGAGGCCGCGCACGTTCTGGCGCGGATAATCGAGCAGTTCGGCCGCACCCATGGCGCGCGCAACGACGATCGCATCGTTCGGGAAGCTGCTGGCCGAAAGCTTCGCGCCATAGCCGGTCAGCTGCCGCAACAGGCGGTTGGCCAGATCGTCGAAATCGTGCATGCGCTCGCGCAGATAGGGATCCGTCAGGCGGATCATGCGCGCCTTGGTCTCGCTCTGCACACGCTCGACCGCCGCTTCCGCCGTCAAGCCGTTGCGGATCGCCTCTTCGAGCTTTCTGACCCAGCCGCGGTCATGCGCGAACATGCGGTAGGTCTCCAGGACCTCGCGGTGTTCGCCTTCCATGGAGATTTCGCGGCGCGACAGCATGTCGTCGATGGAGATGCGCAGCGAGCCGAGCGCTTCGGCGAGACGGCCGAGCTCGTGTTCGGAATCCTCGTTGAGTAGGTTGGTGACGACGATGCGCGGCTCGTGCAGCACGACATAGCCGAGGCCGATGCCCTCGCCGAAACTCGACCCTTCGATGGCGACGGGGCGCGACAGGTCGAGTTCCAGGCCTGGCTTGGTGAGCTTCTTCAGCTCGCCGGTCGCCACCATTTCCGCAATCACCATCGCCGTCGTTTCGAGCGCCTCGACCTCGTCCTCGCGGTAGGTGCGGCTCGCCCTGTTCTGCACGACAAGCACGCCGAGCGCCCTGCCGGTGCGCAAGATAGGAACGCCGAGGAAGGAGTGGTAGATCTCCTCACCCGTTTCCGGCAGATAGGTGAAGGCGGGATGCGACTGGGCGTCGGAGAGGTTCAGCGGCCGGGCGGAGGCCGCGATTGTGCCGACGAGACCCTGACCCATCTTGAGCTGGGCAAGGTGAACGGCACCGGGATTGAGACCTTCGGTCGCGTAGAGTTCGAGCACGCCGTCGGAGCGCAGCACATAAACGGAACACACTTCCGCGACCATGTTCTGCGCGATCTGGCGCACGATCTGGTCTAGGCGCTCCTGCGGCTCGAGCGGCTCCGCCATCAATTCGCGCAGCCGCTTGAGAAGAACGCGCGGACCCGCGGAGAGATCTCTCATCGCGTGGCGTCTCCCGAAAATGACATTACTCCACCGGCGCTTGGCCCGCGCCGGCGATCATAAGATCGACGCCGAGTCGGCCGGTTCTTACTTCTTATCGAGACCGTACACGGAATGCAAAGTCCGAACGGCGAGTTCCGCATAGGGACCGTCGATCAGGATGGAAATCTTGATTTCCGAGGTCGTGATCGCCTTGATGTTGATGCCCTTGTCGGCCAGCGCCCGGAAGGCCGAGGCGGCAACGCCGGCGTGGCTGCGCATGCCGATGCCGATGACCGACACCTTGACCAGGCCCGTCTCGTGCTGGATCACGTCGAAACCGACCTGTTCCTTGGCGCTGTCCAGAACCTTGAGCGCCTTTTCCACGTCGCCGAAGGGAACCGTGAAGGTCATGTCGGTCTTGGAACCGTCCTCGGAAATGTTCTGGACGATCATATCGACATTGATATGGGCCTCGGCCAGCGGGCCGAAGATCGCGGCCGAAACGCCCGGCCGGTCGGCGACGCGGCGGAGCGAGATCTGCGCTTCATCCTTGGCATAGGCGATGCCGGTTACGACTTCCTGTTCCACGATCTCATCCTCATCACAAATCAGCGTACCGGGCGGGTTCAGAAGATCGCCCATGCCCGGCGCATCGGGATCCTCGAAAGACGAGCGCACGAAGGTGCGCACCTTGTGCACCATGGCGAGTTCCACCGAGCGGACCTGCAGAACCTTGGCGCCGAGCGACGCCATTTCGAGCATTTCCTCGAAGGCGATCTTCTTCAGGCGGCGCGCCTTGGGCTCGATGCGCGGGTCGGTCGTGTAAACGCCGTCGACGTCGGTATAGATGTCGCAACGGTCGGCCTTCACGGCCGCAGCGATGGCGACGGCCGAGGTATCGGAACCGCCGCGGCCGAGGGTCGCGACACGGTTATCCGGGCCCAGGCCCTGGAAGCCGGCAACGACGGCCACCTGGCCTTCGCCCATGCGGCGGACCATTTCCGAGCCTTCGATGTCGAGGATGCGGGCAGCGCCATGCGCGTTGTCGGTCTTGATCGGAATCTGCCAGCCCTGCCAGGAGCGGGCATTGATATCCATGGACTGGAGCGCGATGGCGAGAAGGCCGGCGGTGACGAGCTCGCCCGAGGCGACGATGGCGTCATATTCGCGCGCATCGTAGAAGGGCGAGTTGGCGCCCGTCACCTTCGGCATGTTCTGCACCCAGGCGACGAGTTCGTTCGTCTTGCCGGACATGGCCGAAACGACGACGGCGACCTCGTGGCCGGCATCGACCTCGCGTTTCACATGGCGGGCCACATTGTGGATACGGTCGAGGTCAGCGACGGACGTTCCGCCGAATTTCATCACGATGCGTGCCATGTGTGTTTACCGCTATTTTCGATGTCGCGCGAGCGCGCGGGAGAAACCGCGGGGTTCTTAGCGGAAGACCCCGCGCTGTGCAATGCGCAAACTGTACCAATCGGTACGGTTCGGGCAAAAGGACGGGAAACCGGCCGCTCCCGGCTCCGGGCCAGAAACGAAAAGGCCCGCGCACCTTGTCGGGCACGCGGGCAAAAGGGATCGGATGATAAAAAGGACGGGCGGCGAACCGCCCGTCCCAGCCTTGTTATTTCTGCCAGCTCTTGACGAGTTCGTCGTAGTTGACGGTGAGCGGCTTTTCCTTCTCGTTCTCGATCTTCAGCTGCGGAGCGAGGTTGCCCTTTTCGACGGCATCCTTGTTCCAGTAGGCAAGATCATGCTCTTCGGCGAGCTTCGGCCCCATGTCGCCCTGAACGCCGGCGCGCTCGAGGCGTTCCAGCACCTTTTCCTGCTCGGCGCAGAGCGAGTCCATGGCTTCCTGCGCGGTCTTGGCGCCCGAGGACGCGTCGCCGATCGCCTGCCACCACAGCTGGGCCAGCTTCGGATAGTCCGGAATGTTCGTGCCGGTCGGCGACCATTGAACGCGGGCCGGCGAACGGTAGAACTCGACCAGACCGCCGAGCTTCGGCGCGCGGTCCGTGAAGGACTTGTGATCGAGCGTGGACTGGCGGATGAAGGTCAAGCCGACATGGCTCTTCTTCACGTCGACGGTCTTGGACGTCACGAACTGCGCATAGAGCCAGGCGGCCTTGGCGCGATCGTCAGGAGTGGACTTCATCAGCGTCCAGGAACCCACGTCCTGATAGCCGAGCTTCATGCCGTCCTTCCAGTAAACGCCGTGCGGCGACGGAGCGAAGCGCCACTTCGGCGTGCCGTCCGCGTTCACGACCGGCAGGCCTTCCTTGACGAAGCTCGCCGTGAAGGCCGTGTAGGTGAACATCTGCTGGGCGACTTCGCCCTGCGACGGAACCGGACCGGATTCGGAGAAGGTCATGCCGCCGGCGGATGCCGGTGCGTAGGCCTTCAGCCACTGCAGGTACTTCTCGATCGAGTAGACGGCTGCCGGGCCGTTGGTGTCGCCGCCGCGGGCAACGCACGAACCGACCGGCTGCGACTTTTCGTTGACCTTGATGCCCCACTCGTCGACCGGCAGGCCGTTCGGAATGCCCTTGTCGCCGTTGCCGGCCATTGAGAGCCAGGCGTCGGTGAAGCGCCAGCCGAGCGACGGGTCCTTCTTGCCGTAGTCCATGTGGCCATAGACCTTCTTGCCGTCGATCTCGCGGCCGGTGAAGAACTCGGCGATGTCCTCGTAAGCCGACCAGTTGACGGGAACGCCAAGGTCGTAGCCGTACTTCGCCTTGAAGTCGGCCTTGTTCTTCTCGTCGTTGAACCAGTCATAGCGGAACCAGTAGAGGTTCGCGAACTGCTGGTCGGGCAGCTGGTAGAGCTTGCCGTCCGGCGCTGTCGTGAAGGACGTGCCGATGAAGTCCTTGAGATCGAGGTTCGGGTTGGTGACGTCCTTGCCTTCATTGGCCATGAAGTCGGTCAGCGCGCGGGCCTGCTGGTAGCGCCAATGCGTACCGATGAGGTCGGAGTCGTTGACATAGGCGTCATAGATGTTTTCGCCCGACTGCATCTGCGTCTGCAGCTTTTCGATGACGTCGCCTTCGCCGATCAGATCGTGCGTGATCTTGATGCCGGTGATGGCGGTGAAGGCCGGTGCGAGAACCTTCGATTCGTATTCATGCGTGGCGATCGTTTCGGAGACGACCTTGATGTCCATGCCGGCAAACGGCTTGGCGGCATCGACGAACCACTGCATTTCGGCTTCCTGGCCGGCACGGTCGAGCGAGGACAAGTCGCCGACTTCCGAATCCAGGAACTTCTTGGCGGCATCCATATCCGCGAATGCGGAGCCGGTAAACGCCAGCAGCAGGACTGCCGTCGTCGTCAGAAGTTGCTTTCGCATTTTGATCCTCCCTTAGGGTTTTGCGATTGCGACTGCACGTGCGGAGGCCCCATTTCTCCCCGAGGCCTCCATTTTCTTTTGCCTTAGACGAAGCGGAACACGCCGACGGCGTAGGCCACGGACAAGGCAAGAGCCCACCACAGGTTGGGACCGACAAGGCCCAACCATGCGAGATGAATGAACGCCGAGCCGAGCAGCGACACGAAGAGCCGGTCGCCGCGGGTCGTCTCGAAACGCAGGATGCCGACGCGCGGGTTGCCGCCCGGACGGGCATATTCCCAGACCGCCATCAGGGCGATCAGCAGAAAAATCGTCAGGAAGAACATGGCGGTCGGAAACGACCAGGCCATCCATCCGCCGGGGATCAGCGAGGCGAACCAGTCGCGCGCGCCGTCCTTGACGGGGATCGACATGACGAGAAAGCCGGTGATGAGGGCATAGATGCCGAGCACGGCGGCAAGAGCCACGGGCCAGCGGTTGTTGTTGACGACAGCGGCCATCAGCCCCTCCCCTTAGACCCGGCCAAGGGCAAAGCCCTTGGCGATGTAGTTGCGGACGAAATAGATGACGAGCGCGCCCGGAATGATGGTCAGCACGCCGGCGGCGGCGAGCACGCCCCAATCCATGCCGGAGGCCGAGACCGTGCGCGTCATCGTGGCGGCAATCGGCTTGGCATCCGTCGTCGTCAGTGTGCGGGCGATCAGAAGCTCGACCCAGGAGAACATGAAGCAGAAGAAGGCGGCGACACCGATGCCCGACGCAATCAGCGGCACGAAGATCCGGGCGAAGAATTTCGGGAACGAGTAGCCGTCGATATAGGCGGTCTCGTCGATCTCCTTCGGCACGCCCGACATGAAGCCTTCCAGGATCCAGACGGCGAGCGGCACGTTGAACAGGCAGTGCGCGATGGCGACCGCGATATGCGTGTCGATCATGCCGAAGGCCGAATAGAGCTGGAAGAACGGCAGCACGAAGACGGCGGGCGGCGCCATGCGGTTGGTCAAGAGCCAGAAGAACAGGTGCTTGTCGCCGAGGAACCGGTAGCGCGAGAAGGCATAGGCCGCCGGCAGCGCCACGGAAACGGAGATCAGCGTGTTCAGCGCCACATAGATGATCGAGTTGATATAGCCGGAATACCAGGCCGGATCGGTGAAGATGACGGCATAGTTCTTGAGCGTCGGCGACTGCGGCCACAGCGAAAAGGTGCCGATGATCTCCTCGTTCGTCTTGAAGCTCATGTTGACGAGCCAGTAGATCGGCAGCATCAGGAACACGATGTAGAGCGTCGGCACGAGCCAGGACAGGTCGCGCTTGGAAGCGGCGCGGGCGGGAAGCGTGTTTACCTGTGAGGTCATGGTTTCCTCCCTCACGCCTGTTCGTCGCTGCTGGTCATGACCGTGTAGAAGATCCACGAGAACAGCAGGATGATCAGGAAGTAGATGATGGACATGGCCGCGGCCGGGCCAAGGTCGAACTGGCCGATCGCCATCTTGACGAGGTCGATCGAAAGGAACGTGGTCGAGTTGCCTGGACCGCCGCCGGTGACGACGAAGGGTTCGGTATAGATCATGAAGCTGTCCATGAAGCGCAGCAGGAAGGCGATGAGCAGCACGCGCTTCATCTTCGGCAGCTGGATGTAGCGGAACACGGCCCAGCGCGAGGCGCCGTCGATCTTGGCGGCCTGGTAATAGGCCTCCGGGATCGAGACGAGACCGGCATAGCAGAGCAGCACGACCAGGCTCGTCCAGTGCCAGACGTCCATGACGATGAGCGTCGCCCAGGCGTCGAAGACGTCGTTGACATAGTTGTAGTCGAAGCCGAGCCCATCGAGCACATGGCCGAGCAGGCCGATGTCGACGCGGCCGAAGACCTGCCAGATCGTGCCGACGACGTTCCACGGAATGAGCAGCGGCAGCGCCATCAGGACGAGGCAGACCGGTACGCCCAGGCCCTTCTTGGGCATGTTGAGCGCGATCAGGATGCCGAGCGGAATCTCAAGCGCCAGGATGATGCCGGAGAACAGCAGGTTGCGGCCGAGCGCTTCCCAGAAGCGGTCGGATTCGAGCACGTCCGAGAACCAGCCCACGCCGTTCCAGAAGAATGCGTTGTTGCCGAACGTGTCCTGCACCGAATAGTTCACCACCGTCATCAGCGGGATCACCGCCGAGAAGGCGACGAGCAGCAGGACGGGCAGGACCATGAACCAGGCCTTGTTGTTCCAGGTCTTGTTCATCGTCAGCCCTCCCTGCCGACACGCCAGCTATCGGCGTAGATGTTGATGGCGGCGGGATCGAAGGTGATGCGCGGATCGGCGGGGATCTCGCCGTCCTCGGGCACGACGATGGCGATGGGCTTGCCGGCGAATTCGGCGCGCACGATCTTCTGGCGGCCGATGTCCTCCACCTTGCTGATCGAGACCGGCATGCCCTCGCGCGACAGCGAGATGAACTCCGGGCGGATGCCGAGTTCCATCTTGGCACCGGCGGCAACGGCAGGCTTGTAGTCGAGCGCAATCGTCTGCCCACCGACCGAAACATTGGCGCCGTCGATGGCGGCCGGCAGCACGTTCATGCCCGGCGAGCCGATGAAATAGCCGACGAAAGTATGCTTCGGCTTCTCGAAAAGCTCGGCCGGCGTGCCGATCTGCACGATCTGGCCGTCATACATGACGACGACCTTGTCGGCGAAGGTGAGCGCTTCCGTCTGGTCATGCGTGACATAGACCATGGTGAAGCCGAACTGGCGGTGCAGTTTCTTCAGCTGCGAGCGCAGCACCCATTTCATATGCGGGTCGATGACGGTCAGCGGCTCGTCGAACAGGATGGCGTTGACATCGTTGCGCACGAGGCCGCGACCGAGCGAGATCTTCTGCTTCTGGTCGGCGGTCAGGCCGCGCGCCGTCTTCTTCGCCCAGCCGGCGAGGTCGATCATTTCAAGGATGTCCCGCACGCGGCGGTCGACTTCCGGCTCGGCCACGCCGCGGTTGCGCAGCGGGAAGGCCAGATTGTCGTAAACCGTCATCGTGTCGTAGATGACCGGGAACTGGAAGACCTGCGCGATGTTGCGCTGCTGCGTCGAGAGATAGGTGACATCCTTGCCGTCGAACAGGATGCGCCCTTCGGACGGCTGCAAGAGACCCGAGATGATGTTGAGCAGCGTGGTCTTGCCGCAGCCGGACGGGCCGAGCAGCGCATAGGCGCCGCCGTCGTTCCACTCGTGGTGGACTTCCTTCAGCGAATAGTCCGCTTCCGACTTCGGCTTTGCGCCGTAGGCGTGGCGGATGTGATCGAGATTGATGCGTGCCATGGTCTCCTCCTCAGGCCGCCGCGACGGCCGGCTCGGCGATCGCCCTGCCGTCCGTGCCGAAGGCCATCAGATGGCGCGTGTCGACGTGGACGGTGATGATCGCATCCGGCTCGATGTCGTGGATGCCCGGCGAGAGCATGACCCAATGGTTGCCCTCGAATTCGATGTAGATGAAGCTTTCGGAACCGGCGATTTCCGAGATCGCGGTGCGCGCCTGGAGACTTGCCGAAGAAGCATTCTGGCTTGAAAGCGACAGGTGGTGCGGATGGAAGGCGATGGTGCAGGGACCGTCCGCCAAGGCCGCAAGATGCGCCGGCACCGGCAGGACCGGCTTGCCGCCGACCTCGAACTGGCCGCCCTTTTTGGCGACCTGCATCGTGTTGAGCGGCGGATCGGCGAAGGTGCGCGCGGTCAGGAGATCGTTCGGACGGCGATAGACGTCGATGGTGCGGCCGAACTGCGTGATGCGGCCTTCCGACAGCGCCGCCGTGTTGCCGCCGAGCAGCAGCGCCTCGGACGGTTCCGTCGTCGCATAGACGAAGATAGCACCGGAGGCGGCAAAGATCTTCGGCAGTTCGAGGCGCAGCTCCTCGCGCAGCTTGTAATCGAGGTTGGCGAGCGGCTCGTCGAGCAGCACGAGGCTGGCATTCTTGACGATGGCGCGGGCAAGCGCCGTGCGCTGCTGCTGACCGCCCGAGAGATTGAGCGGCGTACGGTCGAGATAGGGCGTGAGCTTCAGGAGCTCGGCCGCCTTGCGCACTTCGCGGTCGATGGTCGCCGTATCGGCCCCCTTGATGCGCATCGGCGAGGCGATGTTCTCATAGACCGTCAGCGCCGGATAGTTGATGAACTGCTGATAGACCATGGCGACGCCGCGATCCTGCACGCGCACGCCCGTCACGTCCTTGCCGTCGAACCAGACGGAGCCTGATGTCGGCTTGTCGAGGCCGGCCATGAGCCGCATCAGCGAGGTCTTGCCCGACAGCGTCGGGCCAAGCAGCACGTTGAGCGAGCCCCGCTCGAGCACGAGATTGGTCGGGTGGATATGCGTTTCCGCCCCCGCCACCTTCGCGATGTTTCTAAGTTCAAGCATTCCTATCTCCATCGTTCCTCCCAGCCACCGGATCAGGGTGTGCTAGTGGGGCGCCGCCTGTGCGGCCGCCATGTAGTCTTCGAGTGCCGCCGCTTGCGCGGCCGTCAGGTGCAATCCGCGTTTGGTCCGCCGCCACAGCACGTCTTCGGCGTGCCGGGCCCACTCTTCCTGCATCAGCCAGCGCACTTCGCGCTCGTAGAGATCGCTACCGAAATGCTGTCCGAGATCCGCCGCGCTTGTCGCGCCCTCCAAAAGGGCTGCCGCGCGGGTGCCGTAGAGGCGCACGAGCCGGCGGGCATGAGCCGGGACCAGGAAGGGGAAGCGCGCCGAAAGCGCCTTCACTTCCGCGTTGAAACCGTCGACCTTGAAATCGCCGCCGGGCAGGCGGGACTGCGCGGTCCAGCGGCTGCCCTTCGTGCCGATCGATTCCGAAATCTTCTCCAGCGCGGATTCGGCAAGACGCCGGTAGGTGGTGAGCTTGCCGCCGAAGATGTTGAGCAGGGGCGCCTGGCCCTCGCCGCCCTCGACCTTCAGCACATAGTCGCGTGTCGCTTCCTGCGCCTTGCTGGCGCCGTCGTCGAAGAGCGGGCGCACGCCGGAATAGGTCCAGACGATATCGTCGCGCGTCACCGGCTCGGCGAAATATTCGCTCGCCGAGGCGCAAAGATAGCCGATTTCCTCGTCGCTGATGCGGACATCACGGGGATCGCCCTGATAATCGCGGTCGGTGGTGCCGATCAGCGTGAACTCTTCTTGGTAGGGAATGGCGAACATGATGCGCCCGTCCGGGTTCTGGAAGAAATAGGCGCGCGGATCGGAGAATTTCTTCTTCACGACGATATGGCTGCCCTGCACGAGGCGCACATTGTGGACGTCGTTGCGGCCGAAGGCGGAGGAAAGGACCTTGTCGATCCAGGGACCGGCCGCATTGACCAGCATACGGGCACGCACCGTCTCGCGGGCGCCGGTTTCGACATTCTCCGTCTCGACATTCCAGTGACCGTTCTCGCGGCGCGCAGCAACGACCTTCGTGCCGGTGCGGATATCTGCGCCACGGTCGGCGGCGTCGCGGGCGTTCAGCACGACAAGACGCGCATCGTCCACCCAGCCGTCGGAATATTCGAAGGCCTTGCGGAACAGCTTCTTCAGCGGCCCACCGGCCGGATCCTTGGCAAGGTCCACCGTGCTGGTCGCCGGCAGGAGCTTGCGGCCGCCGATATAGTCATAGAGGAACAGGCCGAGGCGGATGAGCCAAGCCGGACGCGGCCCGCCCTTCTGGAAGGGCAGCACGAAACGCATCGGCCAGATGACATGCGGCGCCATCGCCCAGAGCACTTCGCGCTCCATCAGTGCCTCGCGCACGAGGCGGAATTCGTAATGTTCGAGGTAACGCAAACCGCCATGGATCAGCTTGGTGGAAGCCGAGGACGTGCCGGAAGCAAAGTCCTTCATTTCGGCAAGCACGACCGAATAGCCGCGGCCGGCAGCATCGCGCGCAATGCCGCAGCCGTTGATGCCGCCACCGATGACAAAAATATCGCGGATGCCGTTGCCGTCCAAGTTCCCCTCCCATTTCGCATTGCACAATATGCGCGCAGTTGCGAAAGCAAGCGGAGTTAAAACGAAAACATTTCGAATGTCAAACGAATGCGAGTAGAAATAGCATACCGTTATGTCAGGCCTGTGAAGCGGTCTCCACAAGACGCACGTCATGTTCCTGGCAAATGGCCCGGATGCCCTCGAAAGGACAGCTGTCGGTGATGAACGTGTGGACCTGCGAGAGGTGGCCGATGCGCACCGGTGCTGTCCTTTCGAATTTCGTCGAATCCGAAACCAGGATGACATGGCGGGCATTCGCAATGATCGCCTGCGCCACCTTCACCTCGCGATAGTCGAAATCGAGCAGCGCGCCGTCCTCGTCGATGGCCGAAACGCCGATGACGGCGTAGTCCACCTTAAACTGGCGGATGAAATCGACGGCCGCTTCGCCGACGATGCCGCCATCCGCCCCACGCACCACGCCGCCGGCAATCACCACCTCGATCGAGGGATAGACGCGCAAGCGATTGGCGACATTGATATTGTTGGTGATGACCATCAATTCCTTGTGGTCGAGCAGCGCCTCGCCAACGGCCTCCGTCGTCGTGCCGATATTGATGAAGAGCGATGAATTGTCCGGGATCACGGCGGCGGCGGCACGGCCGATCGCCTGTTTTTCGGGGGCCGCGATGGAGCGACGCGCCTCGTATTTGACATTCTCGTTGCCGCTCGGGAACAGCGCGCCGCCGTGGATGCGCGTCAAAACCTTGTTGTCGCAGAGGTCGTTCAGGTCCTTGCGGATGGTCTGCGGCGTCACGGAAAAACGTGATGCCAGGTCTTCCACGAGCACGCGGCCCTCGGTTTTGGCGAGATCCACGATCTCCGCCTGTCGACCCGTCAGAAACATAGACACCTCCCACTGCTTTCGTTTTTTTTCATCATATGCGAAAACGAAAGCACATCAATTGATCGATCCCGCCTTCTTGGAGTGTGCGCCACTTTTTGTGATACTGCGCGGATCGCAGGTGACCGGGAGGACAGCACATGTTTCATCCAGCCTTGTTCAAGGGCGCCAATGTCGTCGTGACGGGGGCCGGCCGCGGTATCGGCCTGGAGATCGCCCGGCAGTTCCTCGATTGCGGCGCCCATGTGCTGCTGCATGGTGGCCGCGCCCCGGCGGGACCGCTCCCCGAATTCCTCGACATCGCGGTGGCGGAAGCGCGTGCCCACATCGTCTATGCGGATTTCCTGGAGGAAGGCGGCATCGGCGCGATCCTCGAGCTGACCGATAGCCTCTTTCCGCATGTCGACGTGCTCATCAACAATGCCGGCACCATGGTCGGCCGTTTCCCGGCCGCCGACCTTACCGACGAACAGTACGAAACCGTCGTGCGCCTCAACCAGACCTCCGTCGTCGAGGTGACGCGTTCGCTTCTGCGTTCGCTGCGCCGGGCACCGCAAGCCGCGATCGTCAACACTGTGTCGATTTCCGCGCTGACCGGCGGCAGCCCCGGCTCGGCGATCTATTCGGCGACGAAAGCCTTCGTCTCGACCTATTCGAAGGGCCTTGCCCGTGAGCTTGCGCCCGATGGCATCCGCGTCAATTGCGTTTCGCCCGGCACCATCACCACCGATTTCCACGAACGCTACTCCTCCGCCGAGAAGCTGGAAGCGACGCGCAAGACGATCCCGCTGCAACGGCTCGGCACGGCGGAAGACTGCGCCCCCGCCTATCTCTTCCTCGCCTCCAATGCCTTGTCCGGCTACATCACCGGCCAGGTGCTGGAGGTGAACGGCGGCCAGCTCATCTGCTGACCGCTTTCGCCGTCAGGCCCGTCAGGCCCGTCAGGCGTTGACGTCGACGACCACGCGCCCCTTCACCTTGCCCTCCAGGATCTGGTTGGCCAGATTCGGCAAGTCGGAAAGCCGGTGCTCGACGACCATGGCCTCAAGCTTATCCATCGGCAGGTCGGAGGCGATGCGGTTCCAGGCATCGACACGCTGGTTATAGGGGCGGTTCACAGAATCGATGCCGAGCAGGCTGACGCCGCGCAGCAGGAACGGAATGACCGTGAAGGACGGCACGCCAGCGCCCGCCGCAAGACCGACCGAGGCGACGGCCCCGTCATATTTCATCTGCTTCAGCACCCGCGCCAGCATGTCGCCGCCGACGGCATCCACCGCCCCCGCCCAGCGCTCGGATTCGAGCGGCTTGCTGTTCGGTTCGGCCAGGTCCGCGCGGTCGATGACCGCTTCCGCACCAAGCTCCTTGAGATAGCCTGCCGTTTCCGGCCGCCCCGTGACAGCCGCGACCGAATAGCCGAGCCGCGCCAGAAGCGCCACGGCCACCGAGCCGACGCCGCCGGCCGCCCCCGTCACCAGAACCTCGCCCTTCAACGGCGACAGCCCGGCCTTTTCCAGCGCGATGACGGACATCATCGAGGTGAGCCCCGCCGTGCCGATCGCCATGGCCTGCCGGGTCGACAGTTCCTCCGGCAGCGGCACCAGCCAGTCGGCCTTCACTTTGGCGCGGGTCGCATAACCGCCCCACCAGACCTCGCCGACACGCCAGCCGGTCAGCACCACCCGGTCGCCCGGCCGGTAGCGGGGGTCGTCGGAAGCCTCCACCGTGCCGGCGAAATCGACACCCGGCACGTGCGGGAAGGTGCGCACCAACCCGCCCTTGCCATTGATGCAAAGCCCGTCCTTGTAGTTCAGCGTCGAATATTCCACCGCGACGGTGACATCGCCATCGGGAAGCCGCGTGTCGTCAAGCGTCTGGATCGATGCCGTCACCGCGCCATCGGCGGCCTTCTCTACCAACAGTGCCTGAAACGTCATCCTCGTCCTCCTCGTTTTCGCTGCGTCGCACCAGATATAGGGCGGAGCCCATTGGTGCCGCCACTGTTCTTTTGTATCAAGAGAGCGGAGGCGCACTTCTGACATGATAGACAAGCTCGAATATTTCATCGCGCTCGCCCGCGAGCGGCATTTTGCCCGCGCAGCGGAGGAGCTCGGCATCTCGCAGCCGACGCTGTCGGCGGCGATCCGCCAGCTGGAGGACCAGCTCGGCGTGATGCTCGTCGTGCGCGGCTCACGATTCCAGGGCCTGACGCCGGAGGGCCAGCGCGTGCTGGAATGGGCGCGCCGCATCGTCGGCGACACCCGTACCATGCGCGAGGAGATGCGCGCGGCGCGAAAAGGCCTTTCCGGCCATATCCGCCTGGCCGCCATCCCGACGACGCTCGCCATGGTGCCGCGCATCACCGCGCCCTTCCAGGAAAAGCACCCCGACGTCACCTTCTCGATCGTCTCCACGACCTCGATCAAGATTCTCGGCCTGCTCGAAAATCTCGAGATCGATGCCGGCCTCACATATCTCGAAAACGAACCGCTCGGCCGCGTCACCAGCGTGCCGCTGCTGCACGAGCACTATTGCCTGATCACCGCCAAGGGCAACACCTTCTCCGATCGCAAAACCGTGACCTGGCAGGAGGCCGGCAGCGTTCGGCTTTGCCTATTGACCGCCGACATGCAGAACCGCCGCATCATCAACCGCCATTTCGCTGAGGCCGGCGTTACGGTGGAGCCGTCGCTCGAAGCCAATTCGATGATCGTGCTGTTCTCCCATGTCCGCACCGGACGCTGGTCGAGCATCATGCCGCGCAATGTCGCAAAATCCTTTGGATTTCCTGAGGAAATCAGTATAGTTTCCCTTATCGACCCCGAACCGCACCACACGGTCGGCCTCGTCGCCACCCATCGCGAGCCCTTCACGCCGCTCGTCTCCGCCCTGCTGCACGAAGCGCGCGTGCTGGCCGAGAAGGGAATGGATTGATAGGAATTTCCTATCAGGCAACGGCTTTCCTTTATTGACCCGCCGCCCCCCGACTGAGAAGCTGTGCGGATATGCTGCGGGGATCGACAGGGTTCCGGTCTTCGCCGAAGAATTTCAATAGCATCGGCGCGACGGAACCCGTATTCTGACCGTGGTTCATTCGTGTCGGTTGGGAGGCCTGGCCATGAATGTGCACGTTACCGGCAGCGATGTCGGCGCCAGAACGCTAGCGATCGTCAGCGAACTGAAGGGGCTCGAAGGGCCGCTTCTTCCCATCCTGCATGAAATTCAGGCCGAGTTCGGCTATGTGCCGCAGGAAAGCCTGCCGGTCATCGCGCGCGAACTGAACCTGTCGCGCGCAGAAGTGCACGGCGTCGTCACCTTCTATCACGATTTCCGCGACCACCCGACGGGCCGCCATGTGCTGAAACTCTGTCGCGCCGAGGCCTGTCAGTCGATGGGCGGAGATGCGGTCGCCGAGCGCATCAAGGCGCTGCTCGGCATCGATTTTCACCAGACGACGCTGGATGGTGCCGTGACGCTGGAGCCCATCTACTGTCTCGGGCTCTGTTCCTGCGCACCCGCTGCGATGTTCGACGGCGAGGTGCATGGACGGGTCGATGCCGACCTTGCGAAAGACCTCATTGCGGAGGCCCGCTCATGACCGTTCGCCTCTACGTTCCCCGCGATGCTGCAGCGCTCGCCCTTGGCGCCGACCGCGTCGCCAAGGCGCTCTCGACCGAAGCCCATGCCCGCAAGCTCGATATCGTCATCGTGCGCAACGGCTCGCGCGGCATGCACTGGCTGGAGCCGCTGGTCGAGGTCGAGACGGCCGGGGGCCGCATCGCCTACGGCCCGGTGAAACCGTCCGATGTCGCGGGACTCATCGATGCCGGCCTGCTGGAGGGCAAAGCCCATCCGCTCTGTCTTGGCGGAACGGAAGACATTCCGTTCCTGAAAAACCAGACCCGCCTCACCTTTACCCGCTGCGGCCTCATCGATCCCGTCTCGCTTGACGATTACAAGGCGCATGGCGGCCTGAAGGGCCTGGAAAAGGCCATCGCCATGGCTCCGCTCGACGTGGTCAAGGAGGTCACCGACAGCGGCCTGCGCGGCCGCGGCGGCGCCGGCTTCCCGACCGGCATCAAGTGGAAGACCGTGCACGATGCGCCCGGCGCCCAGAAATACATCGTCTGCAATGCCGATGAGGGCGATTCGGGCACCTTCGCCGACCGCATGATCATGGAAGGCGATCCCTTCGTGTTGATTGAGGGCATGGCGATTGCCGGCCTCTCGACCGGTGCCACCAAGGGCTATGTCTATACCCGCTCGGAATATC
The DNA here is from genome assembly GCF_057798995.1 of Shinella sp. 20P9.1.1. Taxonomy (NCBI): domain Bacteria; kingdom Pseudomonadati; phylum Pseudomonadota; class Alphaproteobacteria; order Hyphomicrobiales; family Rhizobiaceae; genus Shinella; species Shinella sp. 20P9.1.1. Next base: position 36,124 of record NZ_JBYOLC010000020.1, on the reverse strand, counting down.
CGCACGCCATCGCCGTGATGAACGAGGCCGTCGCGGTCGCCCGCGCCGCCGGGGTGCTCGGCCCCTCGGTGCTCGGCTCCGGCAAAGCCTTCGACATGGAAATCCGCGTCGGCGCGGGCGCCTATGTCTGCGGCGAGGAAACCGCGCTGCTCAATAGCCTGGAAGGCAAGCGCGGCATCGTACGCGCCAAGCCGCCGCTGCCGGCGCTTCAGGGTTTTCTCGGCCGCCCGACCGTCGTCAACAACGTCATCTCGCTCGCCTCCGTGCCCATCATCATGGACAAGGGTGCGGCCTATTACCGGGACTTCGGTATGGGCCGCTCGCGCGGCACGATCTCGATCCAGATCGCCGGCAATGTCAGACATGGTGGCCTCTACGAGACCGCCTTCGGCCTGACGCTCGGCGAAATCGTCGATGAGATCGGCGGCGGCACGGCCTCCGGCCGCCCGGTGCGCGCCGTGCAGGTCGGTGGCCCGCTCGGCGCCTATTTCCCGCGCGCGCTGTTCGACACGCCCTTCGACTACGAGGCTTTTGCCGCCAAGGACGGCCTGATCGGCCATGCCGGCATCACCGTCTTCGACGACACGGTCGACATGCTGAAACAGGCGCGCTTCGCCATGGAGTTCTGCGCCGTCGAGAGCTGCGGCAAGTGCACGCCCTGTCGCATCGGCTCGACACGCGGCGTCGAGACCGCCGACAAGATCGCACAGGGTATCGAGCCGGAGAAGAACCGCGAACTGCTCGCCGATCTCTGCAACACCATGAAGTTCGGCTCGCTCTGCGCGCTCGGCGGCTTCACGCCCTACCCGGTCATGAGCGCCATGACCCATTTCCCGGAGGATTTCTCCCCGGCACCGATGGTGGAGGCTGCGGAATGAGCGAGACGGAGAAGGTCAAAGGCCCGGCCTCCTATTTCCCCTCCATCGAGAAGAAATACGGCCAGCCGATCGAGCATTGGAAAGCCATCGTCCGCGCGCAGGAGGGCAAGACGCATATGCAGATCGTCGCCTTCCTCAAGGAAACGCACGGTCTCGGCCACGGCCATGCCAATGCACTCGTCGCGGCGACGCTCGCCGAGGCGAAGTCGTAAGAATTGAACCCAAGTCGCCGCTGAAATGCGGCGCGAGACGATCCGGAGGTTCCCATGTCCCTCGTTCCTGAAATCGACTTCGGCACGCCCGCCGCCCGTTCGGAAAAGATGGTAACGCTCACCATCGACGGGAACGAGATCACCGTTCCCGAGGGTACCTCGATCATGCGCGCCTCCATGGAGGCCGGCATCCAAGTGCCGAAACTCTGCGCCACCGACATGGTCGATGCCTTCGGCTCCTGCCGCCTCTGTCTCATCGAGATCGAGGGCCGCAACGGCACACCCGCCTCTTGCACAACGCCCGTCGCACCCGGCCTCGTCGTCCATACCCAGACGAGCCGGCTGAAGAGCATCCGCAAGGGCGTGATGGAACTCTACATCTCCGATCACCCGCTCGACTGTCTGACCTGCGCGGCCAACGGCGACTGTGAATTGCAGGACATGGCCGGCGCCGTGGGCCTGCGCGACGTGCGCTACGGCTATGAGGGCGACAACCACGTCAAGGCGCGCAGCAACGGCGAGGCCAACGCCCGCTGGATGCCAAAGGACGAATCGAACCCCTATTTCACCTATGACCCGTCGAAATGCATCGTCTGCTCGCGCTGCGTGCGCGCCTGCGAAGAGGTGCAGGGCACGTTCGCGCTGACGATCGAGGGTCGTGGCTTCGACAGCCGTGTCTCGCCCGGCATGCACGAACATTTCCTCGAATCCGAATGCGTCTCCTGCGGCGCCTGCGTGCAGGCCTGCCCCACGGCGACGCTGACGGAAAAATCGGTCATCGAGATCGGCCAGCCGGAACATTCCGTCGTCACCACCTGCGCCTATTGCGGCGTCGGCTGTTCCTTCAAGGCGGAAATGCGCGGCGAGGAGCTGGTGCGCATGGTGCCGTGGAAGGATGGCCAAGCCAATCGCGGCCACTCCTGCGTGAAGGGTCGTTTCGCCTATGGCTATTCGACCCACCGCGACCGCATCCTCAACCCGATGATCCGCGAAAAGATCACCGATCCCTGGCGCGAAGTGAGCTGGGAAGAGGCCTATGCCCACACGGCTGCCGAGTTCCGCCGCATCCAGTATCAATACGGCCGCGATTCCATCGGCGGCATCACCTCGTCGCGCTGCACCAACGAGGAGACCTACCTCGTCCAGAAGCTGATCCGCGCCGGCTTCGGCAACAACAATGTCGATACCTGCGCCCGCGTCTGTCATTCGCCGACGGGCTACGGTCTCGGCCAGGCCTTCGGCACTTCGGCTGGCACGCAGAATTTCGATTCAGTCGAGTTCACCGACGTCGTCATCGTCATCGGCGCCAACCCGACGGACGGCCACCCGGTCTTCGCCTCGCGCCTGAAGAAGCGCCTGCGCCAGGGCGCCAAGCTGATCGTCATCGATCCGCGCCGCATCGACCTCGTTTCCTCCCCTCACGTCAAGGCGTCCTACCACCTGCCGTTGCGCCCCGGCACCAATGTCGCCGTCGTCACCGCACTCGCCCATGTCATCGTGACGGAAGGCCTCTACGACGAAAAGTTCATCCGCGAGCGCTGCGACTGGTCGGAATTCGAGGACTGGGCGAGCTTCGTCGCCGAGCCGCGCCACAGCCCGGAGGAAACCGAGGCGCTGACCGACGTGCCTGCCGAAGCGCTGCGCGGTGCTGCCCGCCTCTTCGCCACGGGCGGAAACGGGTCGATCTATTACGGCCTCGGCGTCACCGAGCACAGCCAGGGCTCGACCACCGTCATGGCCATCGCCAACCTCGCCATGGCGACCGGCAATATCGGCCGTGAGGGTGTCGGCGTGAACCCGCTGCGCGGCCAGAACAACGTGCAGGGCTCGTGCGACATGGGCTCCTTCCCGCACGAACTGCCGGGCTACCGCCACATCTCGGACGACTCGACGCGCGAAATCTTCGAGAAGCTCTGGGGCGTGATGCTCAACGACGAGCCGGGCCTGCGCATCCCCAACATGCTGGACGCCGCCGTCGAGGGTACGTTCAAGGGCATCTATATCCAGGGCGAGGACATCCTTCAGTCGGACCCCGACACCAAGCACGTCTCAGCCGGCCTCGCCGCTATGGAATGCGTCGTGGTGCAGGACCTGTTCTTGAACGAAACCGCCAACTACGCCCATGTCTTCCTGCCGGGCTCGACCTTCCTGGAAAAGGACGGCACCTTCACCAATGCCGAGCGCCGCATCAACCGCGTGCGCCGCGTCATGACGCCGAAGAACGGCTATGCCGACTGGGAGGTGACGCAGAACCTCGCCCAGGCGATGGGTCTTGGCTGGAACTACAGCCATCCCTCCGAGATCATGGACGAGATCGCCGCGACGACACCGAGCTTCGCGCTGGTCTCCTACGACTATCTCGACAAGGTCGGCTCGGTGCAATGGCCCTGCAACGAGAAGCATCCGCTCGGCTCGCCGATCATGCACACGGATGGCTTCGTGCGCGGCAAGGGCAAGTTCATCCGCACGGAATATGTCGCGACGGATGAGAAGACCGGCCCGCGCTTCCCGCTGCTGCTCACCACCGGCCGCATCCTCAGCCAGTACAATGTCGGCGCCCAGACGCGGCGCACCGAAAACGTGCTCTGGCACGAGGAGGACCGGCTGGAAATGCATCCGCACGATGCGGAAAACCGCGGCATTCGCGATGGCGACTGGGTGCGGCTGGCCAGCCGCGCCGGCGAGACGACGCTGCGAGCGCTCGTCACCGACCGCGTCTCGCCCGGCGTCGTCTATACGACCTTCCACCATCCAATGACGCAGGCCAACGTCATCACCACCGATTTCTCCGACTGGGCGACCAATTGTCCGGAGTATAAGGTAACGGCGGTGCAGATCTCGCCGTCGAACGGTCCGTCCGACTGGCAGGTCGAATATGACGAGCTGTCGCGCCAGTCCCGCCGCATCAAGGGCAAGCTGGAGGCAGCGGAATAGGAACGCCCGTGCCGGATTTTCCGACCCACAGCAAAGTCACGGAAGCCGCCCGCCGCAACGGGCGGCTCAGCGATGGCGAGCGCTTCGTGCCAGAGGAAACCCCGGTCGCCTTCTCCTATGCCGGCTCGACCCATGCCGTAATGATGGCGACACCCGCCGATCTCGAGGATTTCGCCACCGGCTTCAGCCTCACCGAAGGCATCATCACCGATCCTGCCGAGATTGAGACCATCGAGATACTGGCGGAAGATAAAGGCATCGACCTGCAAATCCGCCTCGCTGACGCGCAGAACGACGCGCTGACCGCCCGCCGCCGCCACATGGCCGGTCCCGTCGGCTGCGGCCTGTGCGGCATCGAATCGATCGAACAGGCCGTGCGCATCACGCCCTCTGTACGTTCGTCATCACTTACACTTTCCGAAAACGAGGTCGTCGAAGCCGTACGGCTTCTCAACGGCCAGCAGCCGCTGCATATGGTGACACGCGCCGTGCATGGCGCAGGCTTTTATGTACCCGGCCAGGGCCTCATCGCGGTGCGCGAGGATGTCGGCCGGCACAATGCGCTCGACAAGCTCGTGGGTGCGGCACGCCGGGCGGGCCACGCGGGCGAAGCCGGCGCGGTCGTCGTGACGAGCCGCGTCTCAGTCGAGATGGTGCAGAAGACGGCCATCATAGGCAGCCCCTTCATCATCGCCATTTCCGCACCAACGGCGCTTGCCATCCGCACGGCTGAGGAGGCCGGCATGACGCTGATCGCGCTGGTGCGCGGCGAGGATTTCGAGATTTTCACCGGTGCGGAACGCATCGTGCCCGGCACCGAGCGGCGCCTGGGCAACGGTTAGGAGATGAGCATGTCCGAAGGCAACAAGATCATCCGGATGGCAAACCAGATCGCCACCTTCTTCCATTCGCAGCCGGCAAGCGAAGGCCCCGGCGGCATCGCCACCCATATCAACAAGTTCTGGGAGCCGCGCATGCGGCGCCAGTTCTTCGATATCGTCGACAATTACGGCGGTGAAGGCCTCGACAGCCTCGTGCTGCAGGCCGTGCCGCTGATCCACCGTCCCAAGCCGGCCGAGGTGCCGCCGGCCGCAAAAGCCTCAGCTTGAAGCAACCTCCGCATCCAACAAAACGGCCGGCATAGCGCCGGCCGTTTTGCATTTCAGGATCGGGTGATCAGAATTCTTCCCAGCTCTCCGCCACCGCAGCATTGCCGGACGACCGCATCGTGCGCGCGACAGCGTGAAGTTGCGCAGTCGGCTGAGGCGAGACGGCCCGTGGAGCGCGGGCCGTCCCCTGCCCGCCCGCCGCACCGTTTCCGGCAAGCCGGAAGCGGCGGATCAGAGCATGCAAGGCATCGGCTTCGCGCGCCATGGCGTGGCTCGCTGCCGTGCTTTCCTCGACCATCGCCGCGTTCTGCTGCGTCGCCTGGTCCATCGAATTGACGGCGGTGTTGATCTCGCGAAGGCCCGTCGATTGTTCGCGCGAAGCCTCGACGATCGCCGCCACGTTCGTGTGAACCTCCTGCACCTGCGTCAGGATTTCCTCAAGCGCGCGGCCCGTCTCGTCGACGAGCGCCACGCCGCTCTTCACCTGTTCACCCGACTTGGTGATAAGCGCCTTGATCTCCTTGGCGGCACTGGCCGAACGCTGGGCCAGTTCGCGCACTTCCTGGGCGACGACCGCAAAACCCTTGCCGGCTTCACCGGCGCGGGCGGCTTCGACACCGGCATTCAACGCCAGAAGGTTGGTCTGGAAGGCGATGTCGTCGATGACGCCGATGATGTTGGAGATTTCGCGTGACGACTGCTCGATCTGCCCCATGGCATCGATCGCCTTCTTGACGACGACGCCGGATTTTTCCGCCCCCGTCCGGGTCTTGGCAACCAGCGAGCCGGCCTCGTCGGCGCGACGGCTTGAATCGCCGACCGTCGTGGTGATTTCGTCGAGAGCGGCTGCGGTTTCCTCCACGGAAGCCGCCTGCTGTTCCGTCCGCTTGGCGAGGTCGTCCGCCGCCGAGCGGATTTCCTGCGCACCCGAGGCAATGGCATTCGCGTTCGTCTCGACCGTGCGCATCGCCTCGTGCAGACCGGCAACCGCCTCGTTGAAGTCCTTGCGCACCATCTCCATGGACGGCACGAAGGGCGTCTTGAGGTTCTGCGTGAGATCGCCTTCCGAAAGCGCCTTCAGCGCGCCGCCAAGCGCATTGATCGCCGACATGCGCTCGGTTACGTCGGTCGCGAATTTCACGACCTTGCAGACGCGGCCGTTGAGATCGCGGATCGGGTTATAGGCGGCCTGGATCCAGATTTCCTTGCCGCCCTTGCCGTAGCGCACGAATTCGTTGGAGATGAACTGCCCATTGGCGAGATTTTTCCAGAAGTCCGCGTAGTCCTGTGTCTGCGCATAGGCGGGATCGCAGAACATGCGGTGGTGCTTGCCGCGGATTTCCGAGAGATCGTAGCCGAGCCCCGCGCAGAAATTCTCGTTGGCCGTAAGGATTTCGCCTGTTGGCGTGAATTCAATGACAGCCTGGGAACGGGAGATGGCGTCGAGCTTGGCGGCATCCTCCGTCGCCCGCATCTTCACGTCGGTGATATCGGTCGCGAACTTGACAACCTTGTAGGGCTTGCCGCCACGAAAGACCGGATTGTAACTCGCCTGGATCCAGATCTCCTTGCCGTCCTTGCGCAGGCGCTTGTAACTCGACGAATCATATTCGCCGCGCCCGAGCCTCGCCCAGAACTGCCGGTATTCGTCGCTCGCTGTATAGGCGGCTTCGCAGAAGATGCGGTGATGTTTGCCGACGATATCCTTCAAGTCGTAGCCGAGTGCCTTGCAGAAGTTTTCGTTGGCGGTGAGAATATTGCCGTTGAGATCGAACTGGATCACGGCCTGCGAGCGCGACAGCGCCTCGATGATGTGGCCTGCATCCATGGACTTCATAAATGAAAGCATGACCTGTTCCCTTGTACGTCGGCCACGGTTTCAATGATGGTTGCCCGCGTGGCGATCGTCTGTTGCCAGTATCGACATGAGCTGCGGCGCAGATCATGGTATCAAATCGTCGGTTTCAATCAGCGCGGGAGGACATCGCTTCGTCGCCGGATTGCCTAACTACAATCAAAGATGGAGTGACAGCTTTAACAATTGATGAAAATCAATAGGTGAATTTTAAGTTCGCTTACATAACAATAGCTTACAATTGCAGACAACTTCATGTTGCTTACGTTACGTCAGGAAGACCTTTTTCAGACCACTCGCAATATCCCCCAGAAGTTGTATCAACCTGTAGGCAACAAAAAACCGCCGTGCGTGGGCGCGGCGGTTTGCAATTTCAAAGCGGGTGCGGCGAGCGCTTAGGCCGCCATGTCGTCCATGTCGCGTTCCTTGAACATGCGCGCGAGGTTGAGGAAGCAGATCATGCCGTTTTCATGGGCGATGATGCCCTCGGCATAGGCCTTGTCGAAGGAGGTCGTCACTTCCGGCACAGGCTGTATCTGTTCGCTGCGGATGGTGAGGATGTCGGATACGCGATCGACGACCAGGCCGACGACCATGCTGTGCACTTCGGCGACCACGATGGCGCTGCGCTCATTGGCTTCCGTGCTCTTCATGCCGAGCTTGTGCGCGAGGTCGATGATCGGGATGACCGTACCGCGCAGGTTCATCACGCCGATAACGTCAGGCGGCGAATGCGGGATCGGCGTGGAGGGCGCCCAGCCGCGGATTTCGCGGATCGTCGTCGTCTTCACGCAGAATTCCTGCTCATGCAGACGGAATGCGATGATTTCGAGCGTGTCGCCAGCAAAGGTGGCCGTAGGGATGGAGGTCATCGGAATCTTTCCAGGTTGGTCTGCGTCGTGGATCGATCCTATGCACGCCCTGGTTAAAATCTTTCAAACGTCCGGCACTTTGTTGAGCCTCAGGAGAAAAGCCCGCACACGGCGGGCCTCCTCATGGCACTCGACAGCCTCAATATTCCTTTTCGTAAAAGATGCCCGCCCCGGCGCTGCCGCCGCTGCCCGCCTCGCCGCGCAGCTTCAGGCCGCGGCCGACATCGAGATTGATCACGGCCTTGGCACCGTTCGTCTCCGGGTCCTGCTTCAGCTCGATATAGGTCCGCTCGTTGAGATATTTGCCTGCCGAAACCGCCGCGCGCCCCTCCGCATCCGTGGTGATGTCGAGATCGTCGACGCCGAGCTTGCTGCGCAGGCTGTCGAGCAGCCCCGTCGACTTGCCGCCAGCCAGCTGGCTTGCCGCCGAGGCAAGCTGGGCGATCTGCACCGCCGACAGGTTCGACATCGACCGGTTGAAGATCAGCTGGGCGAGGATTTCGTCCTGCGGCAGCGAGGGTGAAGACGCAAAGGTGACAGTCGGGTTGCTGGCGAGGCCGGCAACCGTGACGGTGATTTCCGTCGTGCCGGCAGAGCTTCCCGCAACGAGATTGACCGTCGGCACCAGCCCGCCGGCAAAGCCGATGTGAGCGGAAGTGAAATCAAGCCGGCGCGTCAGGATTTCCATGCGCCCGCGCTCCAGCTCGAAACCGCCGGAAACGATCGGCGACGAGGACGTGCCGGTCACCTTCAGGCTGCCGCCCAGTTCCGCATTGATGCCGCGGCCACGCACGAAGAGCTGGCCGGGTGCCTCGATCGTCAGATCGAGCGCAATGCCGCGCGCAGCGCCATCCCCGCCCTGATCGCGATTGACATCCGCCGTCATGCGCTTGACGTCCGCGGGCGCGTTGCGATGCTTGATGGCGATCTCGGACAGCGACGCTGGCAGCTTTTGCGGAATGACGACGCTCGCCTTGTTGATATGCACCTTGCCACCGAGCGCGAGGTTCGCCACCGGCCCCTTGAGTGTCAGGTCGCCAGCGACGTTTGCCGTCACCAGCGTGCCGTCGACATAGACGATGTCGCCGAGCTTGATCGCCACATCGACCGGGAAGCCGCTCGCCGGATCGATGCCAACACTGCCTTTCGCCGAAAGCTGGCCGCCGCTCGACAGCTTGCCGGAAACGGCCTCGATCACCGCCTGCTTGCCGTTCATGGTCACGCGGATCGTCAGGTTCTCGACGGCCAGATTGCGGCGCACATCGACCAGGCGGGCGCCGCTTGCCGTGATGCTGCCGGTGACGGAGGGCGCGGCGGCCGTGCCGCCGATCGTCACGTCCACATTGGCATTGCCCGTGAGCACGAACCCCTGCGCGGAAAGCTGGCTTTGCAGCATGCTGAACGGCACCGTGCCGTTGAATTTCAGGCCAAGCGGAGTGGCGCCACCGATATCGACCTTGCCGCCACCGCGGAAGGACAGGCCGCCACCACCCGACAACACCGTGTCGAGCGTCACCTGGTTGTTGGCGAAGGCGCCCTTGGCATTGATGGTGAGCGCGCCGATGCCGGCGCTGCGCGTCTGGCTCGTCACCGCGCCACCCCAGTCGAGCGCATAGTTGACCACGGGTGCGGCCGCCTTGCCTTTTACGGTCACCGTGCCGCTGATCGTGCCGTCCGCATCGAGGCCGGCCGCGAAATTGTTGACGAGGGCCGCCGGCAGCGCATCGAGGCGCACGGATAGATCGAGGTTTTCACCCGCCTTGCCGGAGACGGCGACCGTGCCGCGCCCGGCCTGAATGGTCAGACCGTCGAGCGTCGCCACGCCGTTCGTCACGCCGATCGTCGTCGCCTTGGCAAGCTTCAGGGCGATGCGCCGAGGGGCAGCTTCAAACGCCTGCAGGGCGACATCCAGCCCGCCGTCGCGCTGGAGCACCTTGCCCTTGGTGACGAGCGGTGCACCGTCGAGGCGACCGGAGAGGTCGAAATTGGTCGCCTGCCCGGCACGGTAAAAATCGAGCTTCAGCGCTTCCAGCCGGTTCTCGCCCGAGGCGACGCGCTCGGCGCGCACCGTGCCCGAAATCGCAGCGGTCGCAAGGTCGGCAATGTCGAGATCGACCGCCGGCTTGGTGATGCTGACAGCATCGCGGCTGATCGCCGAGCCGGACGCCTGCACCGTCGCCGACGTCTTGCCGTTGCTTGTCGCGATCTCCACCTGGCCCGAGAGATCGCCGGCCGCCTTCTGGCCGGCCATGGCGGCGAGCAAGCCGAGATCGGGAAAATCGAAGCGGATCGTGCCGTCAGGCATGAAGTTCGGCGCCAGCGCCAGCGAACCCTTCAGCGTGTTCGGCCCGATCTCCGCCTCCAGCACCGGCACCGAAATGCGCCCGCCTTCGGAGGCGATGCTGGAGCGCACATTGATCGCCTGGCCGTCGAGCGCACCGGTTGCCGTCAACTCGCCGGAGGGGCTGTCGGCAACGGCCTTGCCCTTCAGCGTCACCACGAGATCGCTCAGCGTGCGGCCGGAGAGCGTCGCACCGCTCGATGTCACCTTGGCCGAAACGTCGAGCCCGTCGATGGGGCCGGTCGCGGAAAAATCGAAAGCAGCCTCGCCCTTGGCGTCGGCCAGCAGCTTGCCGAGGGCCAGAACCTTGCCGGTCAGCGCCGCCTGGAGATTGCCCTTGCCGAGCGAAACCGTGCCCGTCGTCTCCAGCGTGCCCGACTTCACGTTGAGGCCGGAGAGCTCGATCGCACCATCGCTCGCAAGCTGGACGCGCCCTTCCATGGCAATCGTCGTGTCGATCTTGCCGGTCAGCGCCGGCGGCAGCACGGCGGGCAGCGCGAAGAGGCGGAAATTGACATCGGCCTCGCGGCTTTCGAGCCCATAGCGGCCGGAAAGCGTGCCGCCGATGCTGGCGCTTTCCAGCGTTGCCGGATCGAAGGCGATCTCGGTCGGCGAGACATTGAGCGCCGCAACGATCTTGGCGGGGCCTTTTACCGTGCGGTCGAGATCGGGATTGGCAAAGGCCGTCATGCCGGTCTCGACCGTCGCATCGATGCGGCCGGACTGGCTTGCCACGTTGAAGGCATCGCTCTTTGCGCTGATGCGAATGTTCTCGATACGCCCGGCCGGCAGTTCGGCGGAGACAACGGAGGCGTTGGCGCCCAGCGCCGCGGCATTGGCTTCACCCTTCAGCGATACATCGGCACCGGCGACCAGTATGCGTGCATCACCCTCGGCGAGCGGCCAGCGGAAATCGATCGGGCCGTCCCGGCCGGACAATTTGACGTCGAGGTCGTTTGCGCCCTTGGCGCTGACGGTGCCCGAGGCGGCAAGCGTCATCGCCCCCGTCGAGATCGAGCCCTTCTCGATGCGCAGCATGTCCGTGCCGTCGAAGGCGGCCACCACGTCGATGCCGGTTTCGCCTGTAAACAGCGGACGAAGCTGCGGCGGCATCAGCGCGTCGAACGTGCCGCCGCCGGCCAGAGAAAGCGTATGCAAACCGTTGGTCGCAAGATCGTGCCGGCCGTCGATATGCAGCATTTCCGTGCCGTCGAGCGCGGCCGAGAGACGGCCCTTCCACTGCGACAGCGGGCCATCGCCCGTCAGGCGAATTGCCACGGCCGGGTCGTTCGGCAGCTTGAGCAAGGCGGCGAGAATGCCGCCTTTCGGCTCGGCGACGTCGGCCTCAAGGCGAAGCTGATTGTCGGCCGGGTTGAAGACGATATCGGCCACGACGCGCGCATCCGGCCGCGCCTTTTCCGAGGCCGAGAGTTTGACCGCAACGCTTTCGGCCGTCGCATCGCCGCTGCCCGAGAGAACGATGCGCTGGTCACGGCCTGCGACCGTGCCGGAGACGAACAGTTCCGGCACCTGCAAGGCGCCGACATGCACCTCGACCGGCAGCGTGAAGGGCGTATCGGACTTTTCGGCATCCGCCTTGGATTCCGGCAGGCGCAGCAGGGAGATGGACGCGGCGGAAATGCGCTGCGCATCGAAACGGAAACCGAGCAGGCTCAACGGCGACCAGTCGACCGAGAGGTCCTTGACCTCGGCATAGGTGCCCTTGGCGTCGCCGACGGTGATCGTCTTTGCCCGCAGCCGTCCGGTCAGCAGGCCGGAGGGTTCGCTGATCGAGACGACCTGCCCGCTCGACGCGGCAATCTTCTCCACATAGGCGACGGCAAAGCGCGCGCCCGCATCGGTAAAACCGACGAAACCGACAAGCCCGACAAGAACAAGCAGAAGGATGACGATGCCGTAACCGAGATAACGGAGCGTTGCGCGGAGAATTCGGGACAGCCTGTTCATGCTTCATCCATTTCGCGTGCGGGGAGCGCAAAGAATCGCTCGTGTCCGTCTTGAATCCGAATCGAACGGCCGATCAAGAGTCTAGACAGAGATTTAGGGCCGTCAGAACGACTGGCCAATGCCGGCATAGACCCCGAAAGAGGTTCCGCCATCATATTTCTTGAGCGGCACCGCCACATCGAGGCGGAGCGGCCCGAAGGGCGTGGCATAACGAAGGCCGATACCGGCACCGGCCCTGATATCCTTGAAATCGGGCACTTCGTCGGTCGAAACCGTGCCGACATCGAGGAACGGCACGAGGCCGATCGTGTCCGTGATACCGATACGCGCTTCGGCGGATGCCGAGACATAAGAGCGGCCGCCGAGTATCTTGCCCTTGCCGTCGCGCGGCGAGATTTCCTGGTAGCCATAGCCGCGCACCGTGCCGCCGCCGCCGAGGAAGAAGCGGCGTGTCGCCGGGATGTCGGAAAGTTCGTTGCCGCCGATGATCGTGCCGGCCGAAAGCTTGCCGGCAAGCACGAAACGCTTTTCCTCGCCCAGCGCCTGGTAGCCGGTAATGGCCCCCTCGAAGCTCGAGAAAACCGTGCCGCGGTTGAACTCGTAGCTCGGCTTGGCGTTGATCAGCGCGCGGTAGCCCTCGGTCGGGTTCAGCTTGTCGTCGCGCGTGTCGCGGACATATTCGATCGGGATCGCGGCCGTCAGGTACTTGTTCTTGCCGAAGGCGTCCTCGACACCGCTCCACATCACCTCGCCGCCGGCGCTGACCGTATCCTGGTCGGACAGCTCGACGCTGACACCGGCCGCGGCCGTTGTGGTGAAGGCCTTGTAGGCGTCGGGATCGACGATCGAGGCCTTGAGGCTCGCATTGAAGGTCGAGGCCGGGCCGAAGGCGCCGGGTTTCGAGAACAGGATGGCGGTCGAATAATCCATGTCGCCGAGCGCGGACTGGCCGATGCGGCTGACCGAGCCTTCGATGCGCAGGGACTCGGCCTGGCCGAAGAGATTGCGATGGCCCCAATAGCCCTGCAGGCCGAGGCCATCCGTATTCGACACCTGCGCGCCGACGCCGAAATAGCGATGTTTGCCTTCCGAGACCTCGATGGTCATCGGCAGCGACCCGTCCGGCGCCAATTTGTCAGCCTCGCGGATGGTGACACTGGAGAAGACGCCGAGCGTGCGCAGCCGTTCGGCCGCCTTGTTCAGCGCTTCCGGCGAATAGGGCTGGCCGGCATTGATGCGCGAATAACGCTGCACGAAATCCGCATCGACCGTCTTGGTGCCGGTCACGCCGACCTCGCCGACGGGCGCCACCGGCCCGCCCTCGGCGGCGATCACCACATCGACGGTCTGAGTCTTGTGGTCCGCCGTCGCGTTGCGCTCGGTCAGCTTGGCGAGCGGCCGGCCCTCGGCCTTGAGGTCGACGACCATCTTCTCGCCGGCCTTGAGGATGATGGTGGAATCCGCGCGGGCGCCGGGCACGAGACCATAATCGGCCGCATTGCGCCCCTCGGCATCGCCGGAAAAGACGATATCGCCGAAGGTGAAGACCGGGCCGGGCTCGACGGTAACATTCACAGGAATGGCGCCGCGATCGGGAAATTCCGGATTGGGCGGCAGCTGGTCGAGGTCCTGTCCATCGACCGTGACCTTCACCACGCCGCCATAGCGAGCTTTTTCGTAGAGCGCGGCGAGGATGCGGTCGCGATCGTCGCGCGCCTTGATGACGAGGCCGAGATCGCCTGAGACCGGCTTGCCCTCGTCCTGCTTGAGCAGCGCAGTCCCCTCGATCGCATCCTTGAGTTCGTCGTCGTCGGTGCCGGGATCGAGCGTCAGCGTGTAGTTGACGGGATCGATGACGGAGGCCGTATCCTCCTCGTCCTCGAAGAATTTCATGCCGAAGATTTCAAAGGCGAACGCGGGGGAGGCGGAAAGGGGCGCGACGGCCAATGCGGCAGCCACCGCGAGCGCGGTGCCAGCTTTCAGAAACGCAAAACTCTTTTCCGGCCGGTTCACTTTATCCCGCATCCGCAGCTATCCGTCGCCTTTCTCCGTAAGGTGCGGGGCTTACGGCGGACCGGCAGCTTTCCGTCACAGACTTCAGGCGCCCCGGATCATCCGGAGCTTTCAGGCAGGAAAAGACCCTAACGCGTTAGGTTTTCCGTAATGTTAACGGCGGTTTTACACGGTGCCGGACAGGATTTGAAGCACCGAAGGGCATTTTATCCCGACGGCGGACAGGCAAAAGCCCCGGAGACGATCCGGGGCTTCGCATAGGTTGCAGCTTACGGGGATCAGTAACCCGACGGGCAACGGTCGATGTAGCGGCGGCCGTAGCGGTCGCGGTAGTAGCACTGGCCGGGCTGTTCGGCGACGGAGCCGATCACAGCGCCGGAGACGCCGCCGATGGCAGCACCGACGGCAGCGCCGCGCACGTCACCGGTGATCGCGCCACCGATGATCGCGCCGGAGACGGCGCCGATGCCCGCACCCTTTTCCGTCTGCGTGCAGCTGGCGACGGCCAGACCGACCAGGACGAGCGCAATGACTTTCTTCATGAAGATGTTCTCCAAAGTTGAGATGCGGTCCGTTTTCGGATCCGCACTATCCCCTTCTTACGTTACGCAACACACGCCGCCGTCTTGCACGGTCAGGTCTGTCCGAGGTCCAAAATATAGCTGGATTGCGGGAAGTCCATGGGACTAAACTATTTTTTTGTTCTGCGAATAAACAGCGTTTCCGTTTCGTTTGTTTGGTCCATCAAACGCGTCCGGTCACGAGAAATTTCGCATCCGCCTGAAAGTACCGGTTGATCCCTGCCGCAAAAAGTCAAATGATATGACTGTTGATGTCGCGCCGACGGGAGGAGAACCTCGCGCGACATCCAGCCGGAATGAAATGCACGCGAATTGAATGTTGGTGTCGTCTGATCCCACGCCCGCGTCGCGACGACGCCCGCTGCATGCACACTCGGATCGGTCGGCCCAGCGGCTCTGCAACCGCCAGGGAGGAACGAATGGCGAAAGTGGCAATGACCGTCAACGGCCGGAAGGTGAGCAAGGAGTGCGAGGACCGCACGCTCCTCGTGCACTTCCTGCGCGACACCCTCAGCCTCACCGGAACCCATGTCGGATGCGATACGTCCCAGTGCGGCGCCTGCGTCGTGCACATGGACGGCAAGGCCGTAAAGAGCTGCTCCATGCTCGCGGCCCAGGCCGCAGGCGCTGACATCCTCACCATCGAAGGCCTTGCGGCCAACGGCGAGCTTCATCCCGTCCAGGCCGCCTTCAAGGCCAATCACGGCCTGCAATGCGGTTTCTGTACGCCCGGCATGGTGATGACCGCCGTCGACATGATCAACCGCTATGGCGCCAAGCTCGACGAACAGACCGTCCGGGAAAACCTGGAAGGCAATATCTGTCGATGCACCGGCTACCACAACATCGTCAAAGCCATCCTCGCCGCCGCCGAGGAAATGGGTGCGGCAGGCCGTCAGGCTGCGGAATAACGCCGACGGCGGTTCTGCCGGTGGCTGCGATCCCTTTGCGCCGGCCCGGTTGACCGCCTTCAGCATGTCACGCGAACGATATCTCTGGAGGAGATGAAGATGGGTGTCGAAGGCATCGGCGCGCGCGTTGCGCGAAAGGAAGACAAGCGGTTTCTCATGGGTCAGGGCAAATATACGGACGACATGTTCGTGCCCGGCATGCGCTATGCCGCTTTCGTGCGCTCGCCGCACGCGCATGCGAAGATCAGAAGCATCGATACGTCGGCGGCAGAGGACATGCCTGGCGTCATCGGCGTGCTGAACGGCAAGCAGATGCTCGACGACGGCATCGGCAACCTGATCTGCGGCTGGATGATCCATTCCAAGGATGGCTCGCCGATGAAGATGGGCGCCTGGCGGCCGATCGCGCATGATACGGTGCGCTATGTCGGCGATGCCGTCGCCGTGGTCGTGGCCGACACGATGGGCGAGGCGCGCGATGCCGCCGAAGCCGTCGTCGTCGATTACGATGTACTGCCCGCCGTCACCGATGCGGTGAAGGCGCTCGAGGCCGGCCAGCCGCAGCTTCATCCGGAAGCCCCCGGCAACCTGATCTACGACTGGGAAATCGGCGACAGTTCCGCCGTCGATGCGGCCATCGCGTCCGCCGCCCATG
Organism: Shinella sp. 20P9.1.1; assembly: GCF_057798995.1. Taxonomy (NCBI): domain Bacteria; kingdom Pseudomonadati; phylum Pseudomonadota; class Alphaproteobacteria; order Hyphomicrobiales; family Rhizobiaceae; genus Shinella; species Shinella sp. 20P9.1.1. The sequence continues at coordinate 19,795 of NZ_JBYOLC010000020.1, read as the reverse complement.
TCACCGAGATGAAGATCGTCAACAACCGGCTTGCGCCGAACCCGATGGAGCCGCGTGCGGCGCTCGGCATCTACGATTCCGCCGAGGACCACTACACCTGCTACACGACGAGCCAGAACCCGCATGTCGCCCGCCTCGTCATGAGCGCCTTCTACAATGTAGCACCCGAAAACAAGCTGCGCGTCATCGCCCCCGATGTCGGCGGCGGCTTCGGCTCGAAGATCTACATCTACCCGGAAGAGATCGTCTGTCTCTGGGCCTCCAAGCGCACCGGCGTGCCGGTGAAATGGACCAGCGACCGCACCGAGGCCTTCCTGACGGATGCGCATGGCCGCGACCATGTCTCGACCGTCAAGATGGCCTTCGACGCCAACAACCGCGTCACGGCGCTGAAGGTCGATACGATCGCCAATTTCGGCGCCTATATGTCGCTCTTTTCCTCTGCCGTGCCGACCTATCTCTATGCGACGCTGCTGTCCGGCCAGTATAATTTCCCGGCGATCCACGCCAATGTGCGCGCCGTCTATACCAACACGGTGGCCGTCGACGCCTATCGCGGCGCCGGCCGGCCGGAAGCCACCTACCTGCTCGAACGCACCATGGAGACGGCGGCGCGCGAACTCGGCGTCTCCCCGGCGGAGCTGCGCCGCATCAACTTCATCCGCAGCTTCCCGCACCAGACGCCGGTCATCATGAATTACGATGCCGGCGACTACGAAGCCTCGCTGGAAGCGGCGATGCAGGCCGCCGACTGGGCCGGTTTCCCGGCCCGCAAGGCGGAAGCCGCAAGCCGCGGCATGAAGCGCGGCATCGGCATGAGCTGTTACATCGAGGCCTGCGGCATTGCGCCATCGGCGGCGGTCGGCTCGCTCGGCGCGGGTGTCGGCCTCTGGGAATCGGCGGAGGTGCGCGTCAATGCCGTCGGCACCGTCGAGGTGCTGACCGGCTCGCACAGCCACGGCCAGGGCCATGAGACGACCTTCGCCCAGCTCGTCGCCGAGCGCTTCGGCGTGCCGATCGACAGCGTCTCCATCGTCCACGGCGATACCGACAAGGTACAGATGGGCATGGGCACCTACGGCTCGCGCTCCGGCGCCGTCGGCATGTCCGCCGTCGTCAAGGCGCTCGATAAGGTGGAGGCCAAGGCCAAGAAGATCGCCGCCCACCTGATGGAGGCAGACGAGAGCGATATCGTCATCGAAAATGGCGCGCTGAAGGTCGCCGGCACCGACAAGTCGGTGCCGTGGTTCCAGATGGCGCTCGCCGCCTATACCGCGCACAACCTGCCGTCCGGCATGGAGCCCGGCCTCAAGGAAGGCGCCTTCTACGATCCGGCCAACTTCACCTTCCCGGCCGGCTGCTACATCGCGGAGGTCGAGGTCGACCCGGACACCGGCAAGACCAAGATCGTCCAGTTCGTCGCGGCCGACGACTTCGGCAACATCATCAACCCGATGATCGTCGAGGGTCAGGTCCATGGCGGCATCGCCCAGGGCATCGGCCAGGCGCTGCTGGAAGGCGTGCATTACGACCCAGAAACCGGCCAGCTCCTGACGGCGAGCTACATGGATTACACCATGCCGCGCGCCGACGACCTGCCCTCCTTCCAGGTCTCGCACCAGATCACGCCCTGCCCGAACAATCCGCTCGGCATCAAGGGCTGCGGCGAGGCGGGCGCCATCGGCTCGCCGCCGGCGCTGATGAACGCCATTACCGACGCCATCGGCAACAACGACCTCACCATGCCGGCAACGCCCCAGAAGGTCTGGGCGGCGGCACGGGCAACGGCAAACTGACGGGAGGACGCCATGTACGCAACCAACTATCACCGCGCCTCCTCGGTCGCCGATGCGGTCAAGCTGCAGTCATCCTCGGACGAGGCGAAATACGTCTCCGGCGGCATGACGCTGATCCCGACCATGAAGCAGCGCCTCGCCGCCCCTTCCGACCTCGTGGATCTCCGCCATATCGCCGAGATGAAGGGTATCTCCGTCAACGGCAGCCGCGTGCGCATCGGCGCGGCCACCACGCATTACGAGGTCTCGACCTCGGCCGAGCTGAAGGCCGCCTGCCCGGCGATCTCTCACCTCGCCGCACATATCGGCGACCCGCATGTGCGCCATATGGGCACGATCGGCGGCTCCATCGCCAACAACGACCCGGCGGCCGACTACCCCTCCGCCATGCTGGCACTGGGGGCAACGATCATCACCAACACAAGGGAAATCCCCGCCGGAGACTTCTTCACCGGCCTGTTCGAGACCGCGCTCGAAGCCGGCGAGATCGTCGTCGCCGTCACCTTCGACGCGCCGGCCAAGGCAGGCTATTCGAAGTTCCCGAACCCGGCCTCACGTTACGCCATGGCCGGCGTCTTCATCGCAAAGGCGGGAGATGGCAGCGTGCGGGTGGCGGTAACGGGTGCTGGTTCGAACGGTGTCTTCCGCCATGCCGGCCTTGAGGCGGCCCTTGCCGCCAACTGGTCGGCGGATGCGGCCGCGGGCGTCGATGTCGATGCCTCCGACCTGCTCTCCGATCTCCACGGCAGCGCCGAGTATCGGGCGAACCTCGTGAAAGTCATGGCCAAGCGGGCGGTCGCCGCCGCCTGATTTCCACCAAAAACCTGAAACTGGTTCGATTAAAAGGGCGGTTGAGACCGTCCTTTTTTCGTGCAGACTTGACATGCATCAACAGGAAATGGCCTTTGGGGGCCTAAGATACATTGGAATGGTTCAAAGGTGGCGCCGATTTGCCGCAGCGGAGATCGTTGCAGCAGGACGGCCCCAGGTGTAGCCGATTGAACGACCGCCAACGACGATGATGTCCGGGTTTTCGCCGGACAGGAGACTCCGGATGGACTTCGAAACTTTCTTCAAGAACGAGCTGGATGGCCTGCATCAGGAAGGCCGCTACCGCGTGTTCGCCGACCTGGAGCGCCAGAAGGGTAATTTCCCGAAGGCGACCCGCTACACGGCCGAAGGCCCGAAGGACGTCACCGTCTGGTGTTCCAACGACTATCTCGGCATGGGCCAGAACCCCAAGGTGACCGAGGCGATGAAGCTCGCCATCGACCAGTGTGGCGCCGGTGCCGGCGGCACCCGCAACATTTCCGGCACCAACCACTACCACGTCCTGCTCGAACAAGAACTAGCCGACCTGCACGGCAAGGAATCCGCCCTGCTCTTCACCTCGGGCTACGTGTCCAACTGGGCCGCCCTCGGCACGCTCTGTTCGAAGATCCCTGGCCTCATCTGTTTTTCCGATGCCGGCAACCATGCTTCGATGATCGAGGGCATCCGCCACGCCAAGTGCGAGCGCGTGATCTGGAAGCACAATGATCTCAGGGATCTCGAAGCCAAGCTCGCCGCCGCCGACCCCAAGGCGCCGAAGCTGATCGCCTTCGAATCGGTCTATTCGATGGACGGCGACATCGCCCCCATCAAGGAAATCTGCGACATCGCCGACGCCTACGGCGCGATGACCTATCTCGACGAAGTCCATGCCGTCGGCATGTACGGCCCGCGCGGCGGCGGCATTGCCGAACGCGAAGGCCTGATGCACCGCCTGACGGTCATCGAAGGCACGCTCGCCAAGGCGTTCGGCGTGATGGGCGGCTATATCGCGGCCTCCACGGCGCTCTGCGATTTCGTGCGCTCCTTCGCTTCGGGCTTCATATTCACGACCTCGCTGCCGCCCGCACTTGCCGCCGGTGCACTCGCCTCGATCCGTCACCTCAAGGACAGCCAGATCGAGCGCTTCGCCCATCAGGAACGCGTGCGCAAGCTGCGCGCAGCCCTCGACCGCAACGGCATTCCGCATATGCCGAACCCGAGCCATATCGTGCCGGTCATGGTCGGCGATGCATCGAAGTGCAAATGGATCTCGGACCTGCTGCTCGATAATTTTGGCATCTATGTCCAGCCGATCAATTACCCGACCGTGCCGCGCAAGACCGAGCGCCTGCGCATCACGCCGACGCCGCTGCACACGGATGCCGATATCGAGCATCTCGTCGGCGCCCTGCATTCGCTGTGGTCGCGCTGTGCGCTGGCCCGCGCCGTCGCCTGATAGAGCGAAAACCTGATCCCTCAGATGAGCCCGGCGGCCACCCGCCGGGCTTCTTCGTCTGCGGCGAAGACATCGTCCATCGAGGATGCCGGCGGCAGATGGGCGAGCGTGTCCATCACCTGTTCGGCAATATCGGCCATCGACAGGAAGCCGATGCGTCCGCCGACAAAAGCCTGGAAGGCCACCTCCTCCGCCGCATTCATGATCGCGCCCTGAAGACCGCCGCGTTCCAATGCCGTGCGGGCAAGCCGGAGCGCCGGGAAACGCGCCTCGTCCGGCGCCTCGAAATCGAGTCTAGAGAGCTTGGCAAAATCCAACCGGTCGACATTGAGCGGCGAGCGGGTCGGATAGGTCAGGGCATAGCCGATCGCCGTGCGCATATCGGGCGCGCCAAGCTGCGCCAGCACCGAACCATCGACATAGCCGACCATGGAATGAATGATCGACTGCGGATGCACCACCACCTCGATCTGGTCCGGGCGCACATCAAACAGGTGCTTTGCCTCGATCATCTCCAGCGCCTTGTTGAACATAGAGGCGCTGCCGATGGAGATCTTCAGACCCATCGACCAGTTGGGATGGGCGCGCGCGATGTCCGCCGTCACGCCCGCCATCTGCTCACGGCTCCAGGTGCGGAACGGGCCGCCGGAGGCCGTCAGCACGATGCGTTCGACGGCATGGCGCTGGTCGTCCTCCAGCGCCTGGAAGATAGCGCTGTGTTCGCTATCGACGGGAATTAGCCGCCCGCCACCCTCGGCGACGGCGTGAACGAAGAGATCGCCGGCCGAAACCAGGCATTCCTTGTTGGCCAGCGCGATATCCGCCCCGCGCTTCGCAGCCGCCAGCGTCGGCGCAAGGCCGGCCGTGCCGACGATCGCCGCCATCACCCAGTCCGCGTCACCGGAGGCCGCCTCCATAAGCGCCGCGCGCCCTGCCGCCGCCTCGATGCCGCTGCCGGAAAGCGCGTCCTTCAATGCACCGTAGCGGTTCTCGTCCGCCGTCACCACCAGCTTCGCGCCGCAGTCTTTCGCCTGCGTGGCCAGCAGCTCGACATTGCCGTTGCCGGTCAGCGCCACGACCTCGTAGCGGTCGCGCCCGCCGAGCTGGTGCACCACGTCGAGCGTACTGGTGCCGATAGAGCCTGTCGAGCCGAGAATGGTGATGCGGCGCGTCTGCCGCGCATCGAGAGCCATGATGGTTTCCGCGCTTTTCTTGTGTTCTATTCTTGGCTCTACAGGCGAAAAGCGCCCGCAACAAGCCCGGCAAGCGGTCGCCGCCACGGCGGAAAACCGTCGCCGCACCGGTCCTGTCTTGACCTTTTCGCCCGGACAGCCATAACGTCCCCGCAAAGTGCCTTTACGCCCGACGCGATTGGAGAAATCTGTGCATCGACGCCTGAGAGTTTGGACCCTCGCCTGCCTCGTGCTTGCGGCAGCAGCTCCGGCCTATGCCGACGAGCCGGTCCCCGGCGGCCTCGGCGGCGCCTGGCTTGCCGAAGATATCGGCGGCAACGGCGTCATCGACGATCTGCAGACGACGCTGGAAATCAAGCCGGACGGATCCTACGGCGGCAATGGCGGCTGCAACACCTATCGCGGCAAGCTGAAGGTGCAGAACGGCACCATCGCCTTTGCCCCTGCCGCCGCAACGCGCAAAATGTGCGCGCCGGCCATCATGGACCAGGAACAGAAGTTCTTCGACGCGCTCGGCACCGTGACTTCTTGGAAGCTCGAAAACGGTATCCTGCATCTCACCGGCAAGGAAGGCGCACCCGCCATCCGTCTTGCCGGCCTGAAGAACAGCACCGACATCGTCATCCGCCTGCCCGGACCGGAACAGAGCGTGGCGCGCGAGACGATCAGCTACCAGTGCGACGCAGATCAGCGCGTCGTCGCCGAATATATCAATGCCGGCGCCAATTCGCTGGCCGTGCTGAAGATCGGCGAGGAAACGCTCATCGCCGCCAATGTCATGGCCGCCTCCGGCGCCAAATATGCCGGCGGCCGCTACGAATGGTGGACCAAGGGCGACGAGGCGACGCTCTACGACCTGACCAGGGGCGAGAACGCGCCGGGCGTCAACTGCCGCAAGACCGGCTGAGCCGGCACGGCTTTCCGGTCCAGCGCAGGCGATAGGGGGACAACCGCATGCCTACATTCCATGTCGGCCAGAAGGTCGTCTGCATCAACGACCGCTTCAAGAACGTCTCGATCGACCAGGGCATTCGCAAGGGTCAGATTTATACGGTCCGCTGGGCCGGCCAGTACCGCCACTATGTCGATGGCGATTTCTACGGCATCAAGCTCATGGAACTCTATCGCGGCAATGACGATGGTCCGGAAGGCTACGGCGCCGTCGACATGCCCTTCCGCGCCAGCCGCTTCCGCCCGCTGGTCTCCGATCGCATCCGCACCATGCTCGGCATGAAGGCGCCGCAGCCGAAGGTCGTCAACAAACCGTCGATCGTCCCCTCCGTACGCGCCAAGCCGCGCGTCGTCACGCCGGAGCGGGAGAAGGAAGACGTCTGATCCGGACGGTAAGGACGCTCAGGCCTGAAGCCGCTTCGCCGGCAAGCCTGCAAAAGCGGTCAGCCGCGCCAGGTTTTCTTCCTGTTCATAGACAACCGCCCGGCCACGCCCCGTCTGCTTGGCCCAATAGAGCGCCTGGTCGGCACGCTTCAGGCAAGCATCCGCATCGCTGGCGCTATCCGCGATGAATGTGATGCCGACGCTGACCCCCACCGTGGCGGAGAACCCATCGATCAGATAGGGCACGCTGACGATCTCGATGATCCGCTCGGCCAGAGCGAGGCTCTTCTCTTCGCGATCCGCGTCGTTCTGGAGGATGGCAAACTCGTCGCCGCCGAGCCTCGCAACCAGCCCCTGCTCGCCGACGCAGGCCCGCAGCCGGTCCGCGACGACGCAGAGCAGCGTGTCGCCCGCCGCGTGGCCCAAGGTATCGTTCACCTGCTTGAACCGATCGAGATCGAGATAGAGCAGCGCGCGACGTTTGCCGTTCAGCGTATCGGCAATGGCATCTTCCAGCCGCTGGCGCAGCGTCACGCGATTGGCAAGGTCGGTCAGCGCATCATGATGGGCGAGATGCGCCACATGGGTTTCGCTCTGCTTGCGCGCATCGATATCCTCGATGACGCCAGCCCATTGCAGGACGGTGCCATGGTCATCCTGCACCGGCCCGCCGCGCTTGCGCACCCAGAGCCAGCGCCCGCCGGCGACGCGAAGACGAAACTCCACATCGACCATACGACAAGCCTCGCGCGTCTCCTCCAGCGTCTCGACAAGCCGTGCGCGGTCGTCCGGATGCACATGGTCGAGCCAGCCCATACCGAGCGCGTCGCTCTCCGGCGTGCCTGTCAGCACCGACCAGCCCTCGATCCAGCTGAGATCCCCACGCGCCGACCAGCGCCAGAGCGCAAGCGCCCCCGCCTGGGCCACCGTCTCCAGCCGCCGCTCGTTGTTGCGCCGGGCCGCTTCCGCGGCCTCGACGCTGACCCGCAGCGTCTCGAATTCCCGCACCAGCGATTTCGGAATGGGCGGCAGCGCATCCGCCGGATGGTCCGAGGCGACGGCAGCACTATGCGCCGCCAGCGCCTCGACGGGCCGAAGGATCAGCCGCCCGATCCAGACGGCCGCCACGGTCGCAAACCCAAGAGCAACGAGCGCCCCGAAGGAAAGACCGATTAGCGGGTCCTTCCAGCGTGCATTGAAGACGGCGGTCGGCTCGCCGACCACCAAGGTCCAGCCAGGGGTCGAATCCAGCTTTTCGAAGGCGAGGATCGTCGTCGTTCCCTCCGTCGTCACAGCCTCGAACCAGCCGCTGCGGGAACCGAGGGCCTCCAGCTTGTGCCAGTCGGGCGCACGCAGACCGATGGTGCGCTGCGGTTCGCGAGACCGCGCAATGATCCGCCCGTCACCATCGGTGACGGCGACGAGGATACCGCTCAAGGCCTCGTTCTTCTGCTGCAGGGCGCGGATAAGCTGCTCGGGCGCGACCGAGAGCACAAGCGCACGCATGTGCGTGCCTTCCGCGGGCAACGGCAAGGCAAGGTCGATCCGGAAATCCGCCCGCTTGCGTCCGAGATAGAGGTTGGAAAGCGCTGGAGACTGCTTGCTGACCGCCTCGCGCGCGACCATGGCAATCCGCCGGTCAACCTTGCCGACGGGCATATTTCCATCGAAAGCAACGAGGGTAACCTGTCCATCCAGTCCAATGCCCTTGAAGCGGCTGGATGTCAGTGTCGTCAAAACCGTGTCGCCGGAGAAGGTTCGCAGCGTCGCGAAGGTGGTCAGCGCCGTAAACCGCCCCTCGATATCAGCCTCGATGGCGCGGGCGAGTGTTGTTGCTGTATCGGAAAGCCGTGTCGTCGCCGTCTCGCGATACGCTTCACCGGCACGCCACATGGCAAAGCCGGATATGGCGACAACGGGCATCAGGCAAGCAAGGGCAAGCGCCAGAAGGTAGACATTCAGTCCAACGCTCCTTCCGACCACAAACTTCTTCGGCAATCCCACAACCTCCGCCATCCATGAGACGTCATTTGTATGCGGAAAGCCTTAAAAGTCTCCTTCGCGTGAAGTGGTGATCCCGCCGCGATTCGAACGCGGGACCCCCAGATTAGGAATCTGGTGCTCATTTATATGCGGTATATGTTTTACTACCGTTTACCGATTTGCAAGTTGCAAGGTCAGTAAAGCTTGTTCCCTGTTCGATCCTTCCGGAGGATCGAACCCGCCGCAGGCGGAACGATGTTCCCCGTCCCGATAAGCATCAAGAGCCATGTAAGGAAACCGATGTCACCGGAGGGGAACGACCCTCAGGGTCGTTGACATCGGTTTCTGTCATGGCACGCTCGATGTTGAGGACGGAAATAAGTGTGCAGCCGCAGGCTGCACTCCGCTTACGAACTGCTTTTTGGCCCAGTTTGTAGCTGTGCGTTTCATCCAGGCTCGATTGCTGCGGTTTTTGGGGTTGCGTCCCTCCGGTATGTCTAAATCAGCAGGCCAATATCCTTCCTTAAGGGTGGCGCATTGACGGCTATGCCATAGCGTCTTCCCGACAAATTGGGGCGGATCATTTACGTCTGAGGTGTCGCCAAGATCGAGCATCTTGGCTAAAATCTCTTTGCGATTTAGCGGTCTTCCTCCTTCGACCATAAAGCGGTGTGCGTTCTTGAGAACTGCTGCGTAGAGCGGCTCTGTTCGTCGAGGTCTAGCCTTGCCTGGGGGAGATACGCGCTCCAGCGTGGTCATCAGGGATTCTAACGCATTAGCCTCAGCCAATTTGCGTTTTAGATCGCTAGCCAGATGCCCTCTTTTTTGACTGTGTCTAATCGGAGCGCACTCAGTGCGCTTGTTAGGTGATGAGCATGCGCCAATTCGTGTCGGATTTTTTCTTCTGTTGTGCTCGCCCAGTTGTTTTTCAAAGGATTTATAACGGAATTGTTTTTTAAAACAATTTGTGCACGCTTGAAGCAGTATGGAATACCTTGAAGTAAAGTAGTTCTGATGCATATATGGCCGTAATAATTAATCTGTGCGTTTGCAGCTATATAATGTCAACATTACTAGGACTAACCTGACTGATAGCAAAAAAAGCGATGATGATGCAGATTTTATCTTGTAGAGAGATGTTACGTTTGTTAGGCGTGGTGGTGTGGTGATGCAGCGGTTCATCCCTTCAGGATGTCACCCTGCGTTATTCCTCGATTTGCTTAACCACCGGCGCGGACATGCCGAGCCAGCTGGATTGAAAGGAATGTCGATGCTCACCAAGGGAAGGCAACATTGGCCAATTTTTCCCGCGTAGAACGCAGTATGGACCATGTTGTCGTGTGGCAGGCTGTTTATAGAGATCGCCAGCGGACAGTGCTGCCGGTGTTGTATGTTCTACAAGGTTCTGGTGCGAACCTTGAGGCGGTCCGCCTCGATTCGTTGCTTAACTATTGCATCGACAACGACGAGAGATCGGCGACGTGGCACCTAGCTGTGGTACGGGCGGTGGGGTTGCTGATCGATTTTAGCGTGGCTTGGCTTCCTCTCTTGCAGGCGGCTCACAGTAGGCATTCCCTGGAGTTCTCGCGCTCGGAGTTGCTCAAACAATTTGCAAAAGCTGTCCAAAAAGGAACGGCGATTGTGGAAGTCGGTGGAAAGCGTGACAGTTGTGGGTTGTTCTGGTCGCCTCGGTCGCGGACGAACGCTAAGAACCTCCTGAAAGCGCTTACAAGATTTCTTCATCAACTCGGCGACGGGGCGAATGAATGGCTGCTGTCCGAGCCGACCTCGCCATCTAATCCCTATTTTGCGCTGCAGATGGCTCATGAGCAGGTCGTGCGACGCCGAAAGAGCCTTCTGGCTCACCTATCGAGAAAAGAGCGGCGGCCACTTGGAAAACATCCGTTTTCCGGTTCGGCTTCCATCATGTCAGATGGGCGAAAGACACACCGGTTTCCGGCGGATTTAGTCTGGGACTTCTTGCTTCGTTGTTTTCGGGCTCGCCGTTCAGGCGGAACAGATGAGACGGCGCAGATAATTGCTTTACTCCTTTTTGCTGGCGGGCCGCGCCTCAGTGAGCTTTTTCACATCTGGGTGGGGGACCTGCAGTGGATTGATGAGGAGGCAGTTCTATTTCTTCATCATCCGCAGGAGGGGATCGTTCAATCTAAAGATGGCGAGATGCGTCGGATGGAATATCTTGAGCGCCAAGCGCGTGTTCCGCGCAATAGGTTGAGGAAAGCAAGTCAGCAATCGGGGTTCAAGGGGTTGGCTGGAGACGGTGAAGGTGCGGAGCTGATCTGGTTGCCAATCGACGAAGTCAAAGAGCTTGTGTCCACGCTTTTGAGAAATTACGTTGCAAAAACTCGACCCCGTATAATGCGGCTTCGTAGAGCAAGAGGACTGCCTGATCACAATTACCTTTTTGTTGGAACAGGCAGGGTTTTTGGAAATAATACGAACAATATTGGTGATCCGTATACCATCTCAGCATTCAGAAGCGCCTGGAGGGAAGCTATTAGACGGTTGAGTGTTATAAGAAATGACCCAGATATACGTGTGAGAAAGCATAATGGGACAACACCTCATGGTTTTCGCCATCTTTATGGGACGTTTCTGAAAACAATTGGCTGCGACGGCGATATAATAGCGAGGTGCATGCACCATCGCAGTGTGTTTAGTCACCTTCGGTATGTTGCGCTGACACCGCAGGAGATCAACGCAATGCTGAGGTGCGAAGGTGGCGTTGCCACTAAGTCGGCTAAACAAATGTTTGGCGATGTCACTGAGGCGATTAAGCGACAAGCGCAGCATCCCAATTTCGCATGATCTCCCCTTAATTTTTGGAGGAACCATTGCTGACTTCATATGGAAGTGAGGGGCAATTCCTTGTCAATTTTTCTTCTAGCCACGATTTTGACTTCGATATAGAGGGGATGCAGGAGCGCTGCAACCAAGCAATTGAGTTGATCCTGGCACATCCCAAGCGGAAGGCTCTTACTTCGGAAATGCACGAATGCGTCCGGCTGTTGATTGAAAGCGGCGGATGCTTGCGCCCAGAATTCTTTCTTCTCGGCGACGGCCAGAAAATTCACAACGGCATTGTCGAAAGCTTCGTTCTTCAATCGCCCCTTGGCTTTAGCCTCCTAGAAGCGTTGACCCCTGTAGGTCTGTATGCGGCGGTGGAGAGACGTAAGGGCCCCTACAAGGAGCTTTTAAAACATAAGCTCCTCAAAGTAATTGCAGCCTTTGCAATGATGATCAATGGTGCGGAGCATATTGACGAGCTTCCACGGGAGTTGATCTTTGACGTCATCGGCTTCTTTCGCACTCCGGATCGGCTGCGGTGGAGAAACGGATTCTTAGGATCAGATGAGATTGGCACAACTTGCTTCAGGGAGTTTACGCGTGCTTTAGGTGAATATCTCAAGGATAATGACCTTCTGGCTGAAGCGGCGCATACCCGAGTATGGTCTAGCGCGAGCGGCAGGACTTGGAAAGCTATCGTCAAAAACCCCACCCCACTTGAGAGCGAGCTGCTGGTCCTTTACCGGGAATATGCTCGCGACTCCCTGAGCAAGCAAAATGTCGACCGACAGGTTGTAATGGATGCCATTAGAATCCTGTCTGGAAACGGAGTGGTTTCCCTAGTCGAAGCGTCTAAACGGCAATTTCCTCCAAACGCGTTCGTGGAATTGTATAAGTCCAGGGTGGGGACGCTTCGAAGTTCGTCGCTTACGTCTATTCGGCAGGCAAGACGTCTCTCGGAATATATCGTCACATATTATACCGAAAAGTTTCCTGGTGAAGTTTTTTATCCGCTTGTTACCGAAAAAGAAGTCAATTTCGTTGCGAACTCGGTAGCACAAACGTCAAAGCGTAGGTCGCAGGCCGCCGCGCGTCCTATGGCAGAACGCTTCCATTTTCTAGCTAAACAGATTCTCCAAGAAGGTGCGCTTGGATGGCCTGGACGGACGTTCACCTACGAAAAACGTTGTGGGGATGAGGTGCGGCGGGAGTATTGTCCCGTTCTGCCTACACTGCTGCTGGCGATGCTTGAACTCCCGTTGAGGGCCGTACAGTTTCGACGTTTTGACTCCGGCGAAGGAGACTTGCGGTGCTTTAATGGGTCAACCATGTGCTGGGAGACAAACAAAGGGCCTCATGCAGGCTATTGGCTAAAAAATGGGCTGACGACGGCTGATGAAACGCGTGGCTATGCCTATGAATATAGCGAAGAAAGTCCATCTTTTACGGGGTTTTTTGTAAATACGAACAAGACGGGTGAGCCCTACGCAGTGCCTTGGATGGCCGACGAATTACACAGATTGCTTTGGTCACTAGCTGAGTGGCAACGCACACATAATCCGGTTGAAGGCCCCGTTGAACCAATCGAATACCTTGATGAAGAACGCCCGAAGCGACGGTGAAAGCATTGCCCGCTATATTTGCCCTCTTTCGAATGCCTCCTAGCAGTAAGAATACCGCGCGGGATATACCACCGTCCGCGACGGTACTGACCAAAGCGTTCTTGGCTTGGATGCTAGAAGTCGAGAGGCGCTGGAACGAGTTCAATCCAGACGACCAGGTCACCATTATCACGAAGTTCGGCGAAAATGGGCAGCCGCAAAAATGCGCTTACACCTTGCATGGTATGCGGGTAAGGGGGATCACCAATCTCCACCGCGCTGGTGTTCCAATCGAACTGATAAGCAAGATGGTTGCTGGTCACGCGACTGTGGCCATGACGATATACTATCTTAACAGGTCACCTTCGGAGGTTTGCGCGATGCTGGACAAGGCCATGTCGGCCAGTAGTTCCGCTGAAATCACTTCCTGGATCAACGAGTTAAAAGACGCTAAGCTCGCGGAAGCTCGACGAAAAACAACCTATGTCGAGGAGGAAACTGTAACCGAGCTGCAGGCTGCCGATAGGAACCTCTTTAGTAATGTCGATATCGGAGTGTGCCCCCATGACGGCACTCGATGTGAGGATGGAGGTGAGCTTCGTAGAGCTGACTCCCCTCGTAGTAAGAACGTCTATGGGCCAGTTCGACCGGCTCGAAATTGCATAATGTGTCGGCACTTTGTTTCCGGCACACCTTTTATCCTACAGCTTGAATTGTATGGAAGTAAGCTTCTATGGCGGCGGAAGCAGCTGTCTAAAAAAATCCGCGAGCATTCGTCGCGGCTTTCGATGCTGCACTCCCAAAAAGAAAGCGGGGCTATATCTCGGCACACTTTCCGACTGCAGGCTGATAGCCTTCGAGCCGAGAACACTATCATGAAGAATGACGTAGAACGTCTGGACGAGGCAATATTCAGGGTGCAGGTTCACCTCACGGCGGCAAGCAAAATCCTCCAATCAGAAATAGCAGCGGGACAACAGCCAAGCGTTGCTCTTGTTGCGAGTGATACTGCAGCTACGGTTGAATATGTCGAGTTCTCCGAATTCGATTTCGCCACGATACTCACCCAAGCCAGCCAATTTTGGTCGATCCTGCACGACGACGCATTGGAAACGACGAAGCGGCAATTCATCGATAGCATACTATGGAAAAATGATGAGGTGCCAATCACGATGCGCGCCGATCTCTCGGATATGCAGCGTCGTGCGGCAAGCGATGTCATGGCTCGATACTTGGTCGAGCACGTGTCTTACGAAGATCGAATGGCTTTGACACGAGGTGATGCGACGCTGCGCGACATAAGCCTTGACTACCAAGTACGAAATTTGATGGACCGGGTATCCGTCGCACCGGTTGGGCTGGATACAGCGCGCGCTCAGTCGGCTCGTCTTTTGATGGAGATCACCTGATGGTCACCAGAAAAGCGGCAATCATCCAACTGGCAGAGGCCAACTCCGCTCGGGCAATAGAAAATGTACCTGAACGTCTCCAAGTTCGCAGGCGTAATCTTCAGAAGGTGCAGATTGTCTGTAAGGCACTGCTGACGCGTCGGAAGCCGATCCGGCCGACCGCTGATGAGGTTGCCGAGTCTGGCGCAAATAGCATTTTTGGTTTTGACAGCTTTCCTTCACGACAGACGATCTACAACGAATACTCGGAAATCCTTGGATATTGGCGTCAGGCCTATGATGACATCGAAAATCTCGATGCCTCCCTGGGTGTTTCAGATGATGCTCTTGTTTCTTTCAATCCATCCGACTTGGACTCCGGATCGGCGGAGGTGGTGCGGGGCCTGCAGAGACTTGCTGGGGAGCTTCGGAGGTCGAACAATGCCTTGAAGCAGATCATCACGAAAAATATCGCAGTCGATCTCGATCAACTCTCCCCGCATGACGAGGCTGTTCTTGATGATCTCGCCTATTGGATTTCTACTGCGAAAGCTGACGGGTTTGAATTGACGGAGTCTGGTCTAGTAGTCTCGGTTCGAACCAAACCAGGGACAGTCATTATGGATCGGTCCCTGTGGAATGGGCTACAGCGTATGATTGGCCGCTTTCAGTCTGCCTTAGACGTTAGAAATGTAAATAAAGGATTCGACCCGTGAGCAGCGGAGAAATGGTGTCCACGAGAGGATTCGAACCTCCGACCCCAGGATTCATACCACTTCGACTTTTGCCGCCGTCTGAAGACGTTCGTGGTCTGGACTGTCCCTTCACCATGAGCCTTTCGGCTTTTAGGTGCTGCCCATCCAGTCTCTACACCTTCACCAGATTTCTCTGGAGCTTGGCTCGGGATTGGCATCCTGGAAGACCAGTGCAGCGTTCCCCGACTTTGAGCAGATCGATTACAGAGTTTCCAGCTGTAACCCCCAATTTTCCTTCAGGAATCCTGTGCTCTATCCTGCTGAGCTACGTGGACACACAGCTTGCTTTTAGACGAGAGGCAGAAAATCGCAACCCCTTCGGTGCGAAAAGAACGCTTGGTGTCATTTCCAGACGGCTAGCTACAAGAAATATGGTGGCTCCGGGGTGCCGAGAAAGTTGAAATGCCTATAGAAACATCCTAAGTTGTGGCTGGTGCGGGCGGAGTGGGTAAAACCACTGGCTCACTTGTGGGTCACGGTCATAAAGCAAGGCTTGTCCTTGGCGTCTGCTACATTCCTTGAGAGTGTTTAGTTGCTTCGAGATATTGCGCCCGCACCACTTATTCGCGCGGAGGGCGAGCATGGAAGCCGGTGGCGTATCGACAATCAATGACACGATCTGGATTACGTCCAGAGTTCGAATGATTGCAGAACGGAAGGCGCTCAGAAACCAGAATGTTTCCTTCCTTGCGGTAACTTACTATTCCTTATTTATTGTAATTTTGTCGATTTTCGATGACTTCTATAGCAAGCCGTACCCGGCACTTGACGAGATTAATCTAGCGTCGTCAGTCGTGGTTCTTGTGGCGTCCCTCGTTGCCGCTGGCTTTCGTCTTGAGGCAAGAGCGTCGTCGTTCCGAGAATGCTACCTGAAGCTTCAGACCCTCTATGACGAAGAGCTGACAGATCAGGAAAAAAGAATGAAATACCGGGAAATCTTGGTCGATTTTCCTAACCATACTTCCAGAGATTACTCGGACCTTTTAGTGAACCACATTGCTTTTGAGGGGAAAAAGCTCACCAGCGGGTCGAATGAGCTGCGGTATACGCTTTTCATGATGGCATCGTTCATATTTCGAACAGTGCTCTACTGGGGGCTGCTTGGAATCCTCTTCATTGGACCGATATTTTTCCTTCTCTGGCCGTTAGCGTGTTGAACCAGATGGTGTTGACGCCAAAGCAGATTTTTGAAGATCAGTTCGCGGTCGAGAATTTAACCGCGATCTTCCGTGACAGAGTATCGCAGTCCAGGACTGTCGGAAGGGACGGTATTCATCCTGCTGCGTTCGAGAAAAACTTGGATCAAGAAATTCGTTTGATACGGAAGAATGTCGCTGCCGAAAAGTATCGGTTCACCACGTATAAGCAACGCCTTGTACTGAAGGGAGCAGGCAAAGCGCCGCGCGAAATTTCTATCGCGGGTGTCCGAGATAGAGTTTGTCTTCGAGCGCTGACCAACTCGCTGGCGACAATCTTTACTGAAGCCAAGCCCGCCTTTGCCCACCAGCACATTGCCGAAATCAAAGCGTATATAAAACCCCTTTCAGATGAATACTCGTTCGTTCAAATTGACGTACAAAACTTTTTCCCGTCATTACTTCATTCGGAATTGATGAAGCGGCTTAGAAGCAAGACTCGAAACGGGAAGCTCCTCTCGTTAGTCGAGGCGGCGATCAAGACCTCTACTGGTTCTGCCGGAACCAATAATCGGGGTGTTCCGCAGGGGCTAAGCATCTCCAACGTGCTATCTTCGATCTACATAATGCCCATCGATGACGAAGCGCACAATAAATTCGAGTATTATAGATACGTCGATGACATCTTGATCATCTGCAAGTCGGAGAAGGCCAGAGCGAACCTTCAATTCATGATGAAAAGGCTGGCCAAGGTAGGGCTTCAGGTTCATGAGCCGATACCCGGCAGCAAGACAAAAATTGAGCCGCTTTCCAAGGGTGTTGAGTACCTTGGTTACCATTTGACGCCGAACAAAGTTTCTATTCGACGAAGCTCTTTTCGCAACATAATGGAGAATCTAGTTTCTGTTGCCACCGCTGCAAAATACAAGCCCACAGACCGGCGGCAAATCCGCCGTTTGAATCTGAAAATAACGGGTTGCTTCGTAAATGGTAAGCGGTATGGCTCTATGTTTTACTTTTCGATGACCGATGACAAGGAGCAGCTTAGGCGGTTGGACAGGTTTGTTGCCAGGTTATGGAGGAAAGTGGGCTTCGAGAAATATGGCAAACCAAAGACTTTCATCAAGACCTTTCACGAAATAAAATACAATTTGGCTGAGACGAAATATATCCCTCGTTTCGACGATTATACCATCGAGCAGATGATGCAGTTTATCGCTGATTTTGAAGGCAGGGAACTTGATGATATTCGGAGCTGGACGGAAGAAAAAGTTAGGAAGACATTTATGCGACACGTAAAGCGCGAAGTGAGCGATCTTCTCAAAGACATGACTCCGACGAGCTAGGTTTTAGGTTCATTCCGTCCGTATCGCTGTCTAATCCCATGACACCCATGGCATAAACAGCCTAAATGCTGATCTGACAAGATTTTCCGGATTCTGATTTGTCGCATAAGCGTAGTCGTCATCGGTTAAATCAATGACGTCTAGGATGTCATCCAAATTGATTCCGCGCTTGTATTCGCGGCGGAACAGTTTCAGAAGGCGTCGATGCAAATCCCAGTAATCGCGATGTTCAGGCAGCCAGCGATTAAGCATGTTGTTCGCTTGACTGGGTAGCTTATTTGCAAGTATTCGTTTTCGCAACTCCGGTAATATGTCCCGCATTACGTGGCGATTATTTTCCATTCCTCCGTTTACGCAGAGGATGAAAACAAAGACTAGCACCGAGCTTTGTGAATCATTGCTAGCCGTGGCCCAAGTCTTGCGAAGTCTGGAATGCCAAAGGGGTATGTCCGAGTCCCGAGTTATAGGATACCCTAACAGGTCGGCGGCGCTCGCTAGTGCTTCTCCATTGTCAACACTCTCGATGAGTGGAACGAAGCGGATTGGATCGGAGCGCAATGCATCGATCCATGACCGGTCAAGTTTCGACAGGCGATACAACTCCAAAGCCAGCGAAAATATGGTCTCGCCAAAGTTGTCCAGAACATCCAAGGCTTCGCTAGTGTAGCCACCGCGTACCAGCAGCCAGAGAATGACCTCAAGCTTTTCTTCAGGGACATCTGCTTGAGCCAAGTAGAGTAGCTCGCTTTGTGAAAGACCCGATGCCGTTGCCTCGCTTATCAATTCGTGCCTGGCAGAAAGTGCATCGAACACAAACCGTTGAGGCATCACTGGGTTAACAAGACACTGCTCGTCAGCAAGTGGTATAAGGGTATTCTCAAGCCTTTCCCCAAGAGACCCGAGCTTCTCCGCAACGGAGTCGATAGCGCGCACTATCTCAGGCAAATCCGCCAGTTGAGTTTTTGCGAATAATGACGCGATTTCATCTTCTGTCGATCCCAACGAGTCCAGCTTGAGGTTTGCAATCACCTGGACCAAATCAACAGCGCTAAGCGCGGGTACCAAGGAAAGTTTCGGATTTGCGATCCCGAGCAAATCTCGCTTCAGGGTGTCGGCTTGGCCTGACTTGAATTGGATAAAGGTGTTGGTAGCGACCTGCTGGTCGAACTTCGTACCACGCGTTTCAAGGAAGGCATTCACCAAAAAAGGAAATGAACGTCGACTCAAGTCTATATCTTTCCCGTAACGCCAGAGGAATCGTCGAAGAGGCGTGATGGTTTCGGAGGTCGCATCTATGGCGGCTTCTTTAATCCATTCTTTATTATCTGGATTCGATGCCTGAGAACCGGTCGATTGGAAATGAAAGAACTGCCCCTTTAGGTCTGTCGACGACGGAATTGACCGAAAAACGAAAGACGCACGAAGCCGAGGCCATTGCTGGGACCATACAGCTAAGATTGCGTTTTCCCTGTCCTCTTCTGAGCCGATGTCGGGGTTGAGCTTTGTGAAGGCGTAACAAGAAGACAGCACATGTTCGATCAAGTCCCTCCGAGCGGACTTCCCCTTTGCTCGTCGGCTCAATGAAATGCTGATTGATAGCGAAGGGTCGTCCCGGTACGTGGCTGGTCGTTGAAACAGCTGCTTTAGGACCGTCAGATCAGCTTGTGTCGAAAGAACATGGCGGTCGAGGACAAGGACGTGGCTCCAGACACATCCGGGTCTTGGCATCTCTGGAGCCAACCAGGTCTTGATGAGTGCGTACTTTTTACTTTCGGGCAGCATCAGCCCCGTGATGTAGCTTTGATCGGGCTCAAGCTTCACGCCGGGCGCAAGATCGGAGGCTGCCGCCAGTTCGTAGGTGTCAATGGCTGACAAGGAAACCGAGGACGCAAGTTCGCGATGGCCGTTCGAGTAGCCATACACTGCTTGATCAACTCGGTTAAACTCATCACTTTTCATTCATCTTCCAGACTGCTTAGCCATCGTACAGGATGAGTCAGATCATGTAATCCGGCCCCATGTCCGACGACCTTGATCCTTTCGGTCGCTTTTGCAAGGCTCAACAACGCCTTTCGCTCAGCCTCGCCCCCTCCCTTCTTTTTGTCGGGAACATCACCTCCCTGTGCTGAAACACCATAGACGCGCACCTCGGCACCAAGATTACAGAGGTATTGGTTGAGGAGTG
>NZ_JBYOLC010000019.1:0-71209 GCF_057798995.1 Shinella sp. 20P9.1.1 | reverse complement strand
CAGCCATCACCGCAAAACCTCTGATGGGTCATTCCATACGGGACGAAGCGCTCATTCTAGATCGTTGCGCCGTTTCAGTTTGGCGTCCGCGCAGCCAAAAGTTTCAGAGATTTAGCTGGCAGTTTCTTGAGAATGGTTCGCTTGCTTGGCAAGCATACAATGGGAGCCTAGACAAAGCCGGGAACTCGATACAGCAAGAACGGCCTCGGCTCGTCTGCCTTCGTGATCGACAAGCCTACGTGATTTCCCAGTTAATGTTCGTTGCCAGTTCATCAGTAGGGTGCGCTGGTCTTTCTGCCTGATGTCGCGCGGCGGTACCGTCTGGACAGAACGAAACCAGCTTTCGAAGTAGCTTGCCACAAAACTTCGAAATATGTCAGTCATGGCAATTTGTAGCGGCTGTGGCGTTCAAAGGTCATGAGAAATGGCATTTGCATACCGCACTAAGCAAGCTGTCGGATGATTGACAGTCTCAGAGCGCGCCATGGTGTCGGGCCTTTGGGGCACAGTCGGCGCGGCTGGTGCTGCCATGGGCCCTTTGATCGGAGGGTCTTGCTTGAGCACCTCTGATGGCGACGGGTCAAGGTTCCGGGAACTACCAGGGAACTGTCGCATTAGAGGCATGCCCGTAGTTGGGGAGGACCCGATGGACAACAAGGACCGACTGATCCTAGCACTGGCTGCTTTGCTTCGCGCCGAGCGCGAAACGCTGCTCGCCATTCTCTCCGACCCCATACCCATCGTCACGCAGGAGGACATCGCGTTCGCGGAACGCTTCGCCTTGTCGAAACACCTGCCGCTCGAAAGGAAGGGCTGATGGCGCCGCGCGCGTTCTGGAAAGGTTATCTCAAGCTCTCGCTGGTGACGTGCCCCGTCGCCATGTCGCCGGCGATCTCGAAGGAGGACAAGGTGCGTTTCCGCACACTCAACGGCAAGACGGGCAACCCCGTTGTCAGCCGCTATGTCGACGCCGTCACCGGCAAGGCGGTGGATGAGGACGACGAGGTGAAGGGCTATCCGCGCGGTGAGGACGACTATGTGATGCTCGAGGACGACGAAATCGAGGCGGTGGCGCTGGAAAGCACGCGCACGATCGATATCGAGACCTTCGTGCCGCGTGAAAGCATAGAATGGATCTGGTACGACTCCCCACACTACCTGGTGCCGAACGACACGGTCGGCGAGGAGGCGTTTTCCGTCATCCGGGAAGCCATGGCCTCGACGGGCACTGTCGGCATCTCCCGGCTGGTGCTCTACCGCCGCGAGCGGGCCGTGATGCTGGAGCCGCGCGGCAAGGGCATCGTGCTGTGGACGTTGCGCTATGGCGACGAGGTGCGCGACGAGAAAGATTATTTTGCCGGTCTCAAGCAGGTGAAACCGGATTCGAAGGCTCTGGGCCTGGTCAAGACGCTGATTAAGGAACGCACGAAGGCGTGGAACCCGACGATGGCGGGCGATCCGGTGCAGGATCGGTTGCTCGACATCATCGCCGCCAAGAAGAAGGGCCGCAGGCGTCCCGCCAAGGCCAAGACACCGCCGCCGACCTCGGGCAATGTCATCAACATCATGGATGCGTTGCGCAAGAGCATCAAGGCGGAAGGCAAAGGGAAATAGCTCAGCTCTTAGCCTTGGGGGTCTTCAGCGGCGCTGCCGATTTCTGGAAATCCGCCCAGGGATCGGCGGCCAGCGCCTGCAGGCGTGTCGGTGTATTGTGCACCGTGAAATAGGCAGGGCCGATATCGGCGCTGAGCTCGCTCCAGGCGAGCGGCATGGAAACAGCCGCACCCGGCCGGGCGCGGGTGGAATAGGGTGCCACCGCCGTCATGCCGCGCTGGTTTCGCAGGTAATCGATGAGGATTTTCCCCCGGCGCTTCGACTTGGTGATGGTCGAGACATATTTGTCGGGGCTGTCCTTGGCCATCGCATCGGCGACGGCCTTGCAGAAAGTCTTGACCGCCGGCCAGCGCGCCGAGGGCTTCAGGGGCGCGCAGACATGCAGGCCCTTGCCGCCGGAGGTTTTCACGAAAGCGTTGAGACCCGCCGCTTCCAGGCGCTTGCGCGTCTCCTCAGCCGCGTCGATGATCGCCTGCCATTCCACGCCCTCGCCGGGGTCGAGGTCCATGATGATGCGGTCCGGCCGCTCCCAGTCGGCAAGCGTCGAGCCCCAGGGGTGAATTTCCAGCACGGCCGATTGCACGAGGCTTATCAGGCCATCCAGATCGTTGATGGCGACATATGGCTCGTCATCCTTTTCGGTGGGGTCCTGTACTTCAATGATCTTGGCGTTGATGCCCTTCCAGGCGTGTTTCTGAAAGAAGGTCTGGCCGTCGATGCCGCTGGGCGCGCGCAAAAGCGCAAGCGGCCGACCGACGATATGCGGGGCGATATAGCGCCAGACCTCGGTGTAGTAGTCGGCAAGCCCTTCCTTGGTGACGCCCGCGTCGGGCCAGTAGAGCCGGTCCGGATGGGTAAGGCGCACGGTGCGGCGCGGCGGCTTTTCGCTTGTCGGTTCGCTGGCTGACTTACGTTTTGGCATCTCGGCAACGACCTCCTTTGCGGGCTTGTCCTCCCTGAGACCGCGGAAGGAAGCATGGCGCAAATGCCCGTCGGCCGTCCAGGCGCGGAATTCCACTTCGGCAACCAGCTCCGCCCGCACGTAGCGCGCCTGCCGTGCTTCTTCGGCCGTTAATTTCCGGCCGAATGGGCTCTCGTCCGTCCGTATGCGCGAGAGGCGCTTGAAGAGATCGGCGGCGACGGGGGCGGAAAAGCCTGTGCCGACCCGGCCGACGGGTTCGAGCTTGCCGTTCTTGTAGGCGCCGAGCACGAGCGAGCCGATGGCCTGGCGCGAGACGGTGGACGGGGCGTAGCCGCCGATGACGAATTCCTGCCGGGCCGAGCACTTCGACTTGATCCAGCTCTTGCTGCGGCCCTCCCGATAGAACGCATCGCGCAGCTTCGACACGACGCCTTCGAGGCTGAGGCGGCAGGCATGGCGCAGCACCAGCGCGCCGTTTTCGTCGAAATGGCCGCTATAGCGCAGGATCCCGTCTGTCCCCGGCACCAGTTTTTCGAGCAGCGCCTTGCGTGCGTCCAGAGGAAGGCGCGTCAGGTCATAGCCGTCGAGATGGAGCAGGTCGAAGAGGTAGAAGGTGAAGCGGTCGTCGCGCCTTTCGCTGAGATCGGCCTGAAGGGCGGAAAAGTCGGATGCGCCGGCGCTCGTCTCGACCACGAGCTCGCCGTCGAGCAGCGCCGTGCCGACAGGCAGGGCGGCGAGGGCGGCGATCACGGCCTTGCCGAACTTCTTCGTCCAGTCCAGCCCGCTGCGGGTGAGGAGTTTGACCCGGCCGGCCTCGATGCGGGCCTGCAGCCGGTAGCCGTCGAACTTGATCTCGTGCAGCCAGCGCTCGCCGGCCGGCGGCGTCGTCGCGAGTGTCGCCAGCATCGGGGGCAGAAAATCCGGCAGCTTCGCCTTGCGCGCGCCCTTGATGTCAGAGGGATCGGGCGCCTTCACGGCCGGCTCCTCCTGCTTTTGCGCCTTCGGCTCGGTTTTTTTCTTCGCGGATTTGCGGATGGGGCCTGTCTTCGAAGACCTGCCGGGCTCTTCCCCGGCGACGTCGGCAATCTCCCGGCCCGTCTTCACCGATTCCGGCCGCTCGTCGAGCATATCGTCCTCGCCTTCCGGCATCGCAAATTCGTCGTCGCCCTTGATCAGCAGCCAGTTCTCCCGCTTTTCGCCGGGCTTGCCGTGCATGCGCACGAGATGCCAGCGACCGTGCAGTTTCTCGCCGTCGAGCGTGAATTCCAGATGCCCCTTGGCATAGGCTTTTCGCGCGTCGCCGATCGGTTCCCAACTGCCGCGGTCCCAGACGATGACGGTGCCGCCGCCATATTCGCCCTTGGGGATCGTGCCCTCGAAATCCCCATAGGCCAGCGGATGATCCTCCACGTGCACGGCTAGCCGCTTTTCGCTCGGCACCAGGCTGGGGCCGCGCGTCACCGCCCAGCTCTTGAGCACGCCGTCCATTTCGAGGCGGAAATCGTAGTGCAGGCGTGTTGCGTCGTGTTTCTGAATGACGAAACTCTGGCCGCTCTTGCGCGCCTTGCGACCGCGTGGCTCAGAGGTGGACTTGAAGTTCCGTTTCTGCCGGTAAGTGTCCAGCGTCGCCATGCTCATCCTGCCTTGCGGCGGCCCGCCGCCGTCCTGCTTGCCGCCGCGGGTTTCTTCGCCTTGCGCCTGGCGGGCTTCTCATCCTTGCCGGCGCTCTGGCGCAGGGCCTCCATGAGGTCGACGACCTTGCCCTCGGCCTTCGGCTTTACGGGCTTGATCTTCCGGCCCTCGATCTTGGCCTTCACCACCTCGGCCAGTGCCGCGTCGTAGCGGTCGTCGAACGTCTTCGGGTCGAAGCGGCCGCTTTTCGTCTTGATGATGTGTTCGGCAAGCTCCAGCATCTCGCCCTTGAGCGTGATGGCGGGGATGTCTGCGAAGGCCTCCTCGACAGAACGGACCTCGTAATCGTAATTGAGCGTGGTGGCGATGAGACCCTCGCCTTCCGGGCGTATGAGGAGGGTGCGCACCCGGCGGAAGAGCACGGTCTGGGCCACCGCCGCTACCTTTTTCATCTTCATGCCCTCGCGGATCAGCGCGAAGGCGTCCGCGCCATGCCGGTCGGAGGGCGTAAGATAATAGGGCTTGTCGAAATAGAGGTCGTCGATCTCGTCGCAAGCGATGAAGGCGTCTATCTCCAGCGTCTTGTCGCTCTCAGGGATCGCGGCGGCGATTTCCTCGGGATCGAGCGCGATATAGTCATTCTCGCCCGCCTCGTAGCCCTTCACCTGGTCTTCGCGCTCCACCACCTTGCCCGTCTCGCTGTCGACGAACTCCCGGTGCAGCCGGTGGCCGGTCCTGCGGTTGAGCATGTGGAAGGCGATGCGTTCGCTGGTCGATGCGGCGGTATAGAGGGCAACCGGGCACACAAGTTCACCCACCTTCAGGAAACCTTTCCAGTTTGCTCTCGGCGCCACGCTCGTTCTCCCGCTTCAACGCGGAGGCAATGCCGGCCGTCGCCAAATGTTCCGATGCCGGCGCGAGATAGGGAACCAAAGCCAGTGCCGCGAATTTCCGCGCTGCAGAGGCAAACCAGACAAGGCGGCAGACAGTGCGAAACGAAGGATCCCCGTTGCTCGTTCCGGATATTGATACAAATGCCCCGATCATCCGGCCCGGCCAAAACGCCTGGCGCACGGCAACGGCGAGCCACCTCGACGTGCTCGTCGACGGGCAGGCCTATTTCCAGATGCTGGAGGGCGTCCTGGAGCAGGCGCGCCGGGAGGTCTGGATCGTCGGCTGGGACTTCAATCCCGATATTCCGATGCAACCCGGAATGCCGCAGTCCCCGACGCTCGGCGCCTTTCTGCTCAGGCTTGTGGAGGAGCGGCCCGACCTGACGATCCGCGTGCTCGTCTGGGGCATGGGGCCGGTCTATTCCGGCAAGTCGCTGAAGATGTTCCGCAAGCGGCGCTGGTCCTCTCATCCGCGCATCGTGCTCGCCTTCGATAATCGTCACCCGATCCGCGGCTCGCATCACCAGAAGTTCGTCGTGGTGGACGATGCGGTCGCCTTCGTCGGTGGCATCGATCTCACCGCCAAGCGTTGGGATACGAGCGATCATCTTGTCGACGATCCCAGGCGCAAGCTCCCTTCCGGCAAGCCCTACGAACCGGTGCACGACATGCAGGTGGCGCTGAAGGGCGAGGCGGCGCGGCTTGCGGGCGATATTGCCCGCCGCCGCTGGCTCTTCGCCACGGACGAAACCATCCCTGCAATGACGACGCCCGCCGAAATCCATCTCGGCGGCACGGCGGATTTGATGAGGAATGTGGAGGTCGCCTTCGCGCGCACGGAGCCGGCAATCCGTGGCCGCGCCGCCGTGACGGAGGCGATGGACCTCACCGTCGCGGCGCTCAAGGCGGCGCGGCGCCATATCTATATCGAGAGCCAGTATTTCGCCTCGAACCGGGTCTGCGACGTGCTGTGCGAGCGGCTTTCCGAGCCGGACGGGCCGGAGGTCGTCATCGTCTCGACGCTGAGTTCGCACGGCACCATCGAGCGCCTCGTGCTCGGTGCGAACCGCGACCGTTTCATCCGTCGCCTCGGCCAGTGCGACAAGCATGGCCGCATGCGGGCCTTCTATCCCGTCGTGCCGAAGCCCGATGGAACGGAGCAGGAGATCGTCATCCACTCCAAGTTGGTGATCGTGGACGATGTTTTCCTGCGCATCGGCTCTTCCAACCTCAACCAGCGCAGCGAGGGGCTGGATACCGAGCTCGACATCGCCATAGAGGCGCGCACTGATGTGGAGCGGAACGGCATTCTCG
Organism: Shinella sp. 20P9.1.1; assembly: GCF_057798995.1. Classification (NCBI taxonomy): domain Bacteria; kingdom Pseudomonadati; phylum Pseudomonadota; class Alphaproteobacteria; order Hyphomicrobiales; family Rhizobiaceae; genus Shinella; species Shinella sp. 20P9.1.1. Next base: position 64,834 of record NZ_JBYOLC010000019.1, on the reverse strand, counting down.
CGCTGCGGGATCGCCTGCTCGCCGAGCATCTCGATATCAACCCGGCGACCTTCGCGGCTGCGGTTCGCAGGGAAGGGGCGCTTAACCGAGCGATCGATGCGTTCAACACGCGTAAGCGCGGGTTGCGACCCTTCCGGGATGCGGCGGGCGAGGGCGCGATCGCCCCGGTCATGGGAACCGGCATCGTCGATCCGATCGCCCCCTGGTGGCCGATCTCGGCCTGGGCGGGTATTGCGCGGAGATTTCTACGCCATCAGCTTGCGCCCTTGCGCAAACCGGCATCGGCGTTCGAGCCGAGCAAGGTTTCGCTGGCGAGCAGCGAGACCAGCCCGAGCGGCAGCGGAATGAAGAAATAGACGAGGCGGAAGGCGATCAGCGCGCCGATGGAGGCCGAGCCGCCGAGCAGGAAGCCGATCGTCGCCTCCAGCACGCCGAGCCCGCCCGGCACATGGCTGACCAGCGCCGTGAGATTACCCACCACATAGGCGGCGGTCGTTTCCATATAGCCCGCTTCTCCGTTCAGAAGCTGGTGCAGGCAGGCGGCGACGCAGGCGAAGTTGACCGTTCCGACGAGGATCTGCAAGGCGGCAAGGCGCAGCGTCGGTAGTGCAAAACGCCAGTTGCGGACCTTCAACTCGCCGCGCACGAAGGCGGCAAGCGCCAGATAGCCGGCTCCGAGTCCAAGGCAAGCCATGCCGAGCGTGACGGAGGCGGCGGCTCCAAGCCCGGCGATCTTTCCCGCGGTGCCGGGAAGCAGGATGAGGCAGAGCCCGGCCAGCGTGATCAGTCCAAGCCCCACGGTCACGCCGCAAAAGAGGATCAGCTTGGCTATCTCCTCCGCATCGAGGCCCCAGCGGGAATAGAAACGATAGCGCACCGCACCGCTGCTGAGGGCCGCGACGCCCACATTGTGACCGATGGCAAGGCTGGTGAAGGAGGCAAGCGCGGCGCGCGGATAGGAGAGCGGCTTGCCGACATAGTGCAAGGCCAGAAAGTCGAAGACCGTGAGGCAGAGATAGGAGCAGGCCGCGAAGGCGAGTGCCAGGGCGAAATTCCTCTTGGGAATAGCGGCGACGGAGTCGCGGATATCGTCCCAGGAATATTGCGCCAGCGTCCGGTAGATCAGCCATCCCGCGACGAGCACGGCAAGGACGATGAGCGCGTGGAGGATATGGGTACGTTTCATGCGGCAGGTCCTTCCCGGTCTGTCGGGCCCGTCTGTCGGGGTGGAACGAAAACCGGGCTTTTGTGTTCCCGAGACGGCAGACATGACGAGAGGAAGGCATGGGCAGGCGGCTGAGGATCATGACATACAACGTGCACAGTTGCTTCGGCACGGACCGGAAGCTCGATCCCGGCCGCATCGCCGAGGTGATCGCCGAATGCGAAGCCGACATCGTCGCGTTGCAGGAGGTGGACGTCGCGCGGGCGCGCAGCGGCGGCATCGACCAGGCGCAGACCATCGCCAACCATCTCAGCATGGTCTCGCATTTCCATCCGGCGCTGCATCTGGAGGAGGAGCGTTATGGCGATGCGCTGCTGACGGCGCTGCCGACACGCCTCGTCAAGGCCGATGGGCTTCCCTCGCGCGGCGAGCCACGGGGCGCGCTGTGGGTGGAGGTGCCCGTCGATGGCGTCATGTTGCAGGTTTTCGTCACCCATCTCGGCCTGTTCGGCGCCGAGCGCGTGCGCCAGACCGAAGCCCTGATCGGGCCGGACTGGCTCGGGGCGCCGATGCCTGACAATGCACGCATCATCCTTGCCGGCGACCTAAACGCCATCTCACGCTCACCATCCTATCGCATGCTCGCGCGCCGCCTTCGGGATACGCAGGCCGATGCCGGCGGGCGGCCCGCTGCGACCTTTCCCTCCCGCCTGCCGCTGCTGCGCATCGACCACATCTTCATTGGCGAGGGAATTTCCGCCAGCCGCACCTTCGTTCATGACACGCCGCTCGCCCGCCGGGCATCCGACCATCTGCCGCTCTATGCCGATCTGGAGATCTTGTGATGCGGCAGAACGGGCCTTTCATCGCAACGGCGGCCTGGTCGATCCCGAAGAAGGTCGCCGCCCGCTTTCCCGAGATGGGCAGCGGTCTCGAACGCTATGCCGCCGTCTTCAACGGCGTGGAGATCAACTCGACCTTCTATCGCCATCACCAGGAGAAGACGTTCGAGCGCTGGGCAAGCGCGGTGCCGGCGCATTTCCGTTTCGCGGCGAAGATACCGCGCGAGATCACGCACGGGGCGCGCCTGCAAAACATCGGCCCGCTCTTCGATGTCTTCATGGACGAGATCTCGGTGCTGGACGACAAGCTTGGCCCCTTGCTGTGCCAGTTGCCGCCGAGCCTCAAATTCGATGCCGCCGTAGCCGAGGAGGCTTTGGCAGCCATGCGCCGCGTTTTTTCGGGCACCCTCGTGATCGAACCGCGCCACAAAAGCTGGGCGTTGCAGCCCGCACACGCGCTTCTGCAGGAATATGCCGTCGATCGTGTTCTGGCCGATCCCGCACCCGTCTGGCCCATGTCCGGTTTTCGTGAAACGCCCCGATATATACGGTTGCACGGCACACCTAAGATTTATTACTCCCATTACAGCGATGCCGAAATCCGTGCTTTCGCGGAGCGCCTCGGTGAAGAGAGCTGGTGCGTCTTCGACAACACGGCCTCCGGCGCCGCCATCGAAAATGCGCTGACGATGCGGGATCACATAGCGGGCCGGCAGGATGGATGAACGTTTCTTCGCGCGCGACGTGGTTGCCGTCGCGACGGATCTTCTCGGAGCCCGCCTGCTGGTCGATGGCGTCGGCGGGCTTGTCGTCGAAACCGAGGCCTACCGGCAGGACGACGAGGCATCGCACAGTTTTCGCGGGCGGACGGCTGGAAACGCGGCGATGTTCGGGGAGCCGGGCCGGGCCTATGTCTATCGTTCCTATGGCCTGCACTGGTGCTTCAATATCGTGTGCGAGCGCGGCAGCGCCGTGCTCATCCGCGCGCTGGAGCCGACGCACGGGCTCGACACGATGATGGCGCGTCGGGCGACAGGCGAGGGGCGCAAACTGTGTGCCGGGCCGGGCAATCTGTGCAAGGCGCTCGCCATCACCGGGGACATGAATGGATTGTCGGTTCTCGCCGATCCCTTTTCCCTGGAGTCGCCATCCGAGGTGCCGGCGTCGGCAAGCGGCGTGCGCATCGGCATCAGCAAGGCTGCCGAACGCCCGTGGCGCTTCGCCGTCAGGGGATCACGCTATCTGAGCCGGCCGATCTGACCCGTGCGGCTCAACGATCTCCAACTCGGCGGTGAAGGTTGTTCCATCGCTTCCGTCGAAGATGTGGGTGCCGTTCAACTGGTTGACGACGCCCCGGATCAGGCGGCTTCCCATGCCCTGCTGCATGGTCTGCGGGTTGAAGCCGACGCCGTTGTCGCGCACGGTGAGCCGGGCGCGGCGCTCTCCGATGGCCTTGAGTGCAATGGAAATCTTGCCTTCGCGACCATCGGTAAAGGCATATTTCAGGATATTGGTCAGAAGTTCGCTCACCAGCAGGGCGAGCGGGGTCGCATTGTCGGTCGAGACGGCGATCTCTTCGATATCGTAGTCCACAGTCACGGCCGCGCCATAGGCGCTCACCAGCTTCTCGACGACGGAGGTGAGGAGATCCCGCGCGCAGAGGCGGGAGAATTCATCGTGCAGGTAGATCTGCTCGTGCACGGCGACCATGGAGGAGATGCGGTCGGCCAGCGACTGCTGGATTTCCGCAGGCAGGCGCTGAAGCTGAATGATGCTCTGGACGGCCTGCAGGTTGTTCTTGACGCGGTGGTGGATCTCGCGAAGCAGCAGCTGATTGTCCGCAAGGGCGTTGCGCAGCAGCTGGGATTGCGCCGCGTCGCGCTGCCGGAGGTGGCGGATCCACTGGCCGGCGGCGAGCAGGCTGACGCCTGCCAGGACCAACACCGAGATCGCCACCGTCATATCCCGCCAGAAGCGCTTGATGCCGAAATCATAGTCCGCCGATGCGAGCGCGATCAGCCCCGTGCCATCGACGGCTCGATAGGCGACGATGCGATGGGCGCCGTCGACGGGCGAAATGGCCTCGTAGGTGCCCTCCGGTGCCTTGGGCAGGTAATCCGTGAACAGCACGTATTTGCTCATGTCGAGCGGCCCGTCGGCGAGCGGATAGCGCGCGACGAGCTGGCCGTCGGCGCGGACGAAGCTGACCGTGGAATTCGGGCCGAGATCGACGGCTTCCCAGACGTCGGCGAGCACCCTGACCTCGAAGGAAACGACGGCCGCGCCGGCAAACCGGCCATTCCGTTCCAGCCTGCGGCTGAAGGCAAAGATCTGCTCGCCGTTGAGGCGGCTGATCAGGAGGCTTGAAACGTATTGCTTGGCGCCCTTTGCCAGCTCAGAGAAATACGGGCGGTCGACAATGCTGATCGGTTTCACCATCGGATCGGTCGAATAGAGCGTCAGCCCCGCTTCATCCACGACATAGGCCTTGACCTGGCCCGGAAGGTCCGCGACCGCCTCGTTGATGTTCGCCACCTTGGCGGAAGCGGGCGGCACGATGTTCTCACCCAGCGTATCGTCGATGCGCTGAAGGGCCTGATGCGCCAGGGAATCGAGCAGGGATACATTGCTTGCGACGATCTTGGAGGCCGCGATGGCCCGCTCCTCGGTACGGCGGACCGCATCGCGATAGCTCGTGTTGAGCCATAGGCCGAGCATGAGGACAAGCGAGACAAACATCGCAACGATGATCATCGCAGCCGCTCTTGCCAGCGTGAAGTGCACGTTCAGCCTGCGCAGCACTGCTATCCCCCAAGTGCGTCGGAAGACTTTAACCAGAAGGATGCGTCATGTCGCTGGTTTTCGTCAAATCCACCGCGATCGGTCATCTACCGGATCTATCGCCTTGATTGATGGGCATCGCCAGATAGCGCCCATTTGATGATATCCTCCAACTGCGCGTGCTTCCGGCGGCAGTTCGGAGTAACCTGTGGCGAGCACGATGGGGATGCCAGACCAAGTTTCGCGCACGATATCGGCAAGCTGCGAACCGGTCATCTGCGGCATGGCCTGATCGGTGACGATAAGGTCGATCGCCCGTTCGGCGTGAAATGCTAGAGCCTTGGTGCCCGAGCCGGCCTCGCAGACGGTATGGCCCGTGCCTTCCCGATGCCCTTTGTTGTGAAGAAAGGCGAGATGGCATTTTTCAGCGTGTCCGGGTCCACGCCATACCCCTCATTCTGAACATAGAGGCAGAGATAGTCCTTCTCCTGTAGCTCGGGATGGGCCTTTCGCATCGGTCTCCAGCCGCGCGCCCTGCGGTGGCTCTCTGCGCCAGCGGGGAACATCATACGAGATATCTAGTTGGTATGAGGAACCCATTGCGAGGAGAACGAGATGACCGAAAACGATGTTCGCCGTCCGTTACCGCCACAACCGGCGCAGGAGCAAGTTCCGCCTGGTTTGACGAAGGTAATGGAACCGGTTCCCGACCATGGCGAGGAGAGCTACCGTGGTGCAGATCGTCTGAAAGGCAAAGTGGCTCTGATCACCGGTGCGGATTCCGGTATCGGCCGGGCGGTTGCCATCGCCTTTGCACGCGAGGGCGCTGATATCGCGATTTCCTATCTGAGTGAAGATCAGGACGCCAACGAGACCGCTCGCTGGGTGGAAGAGGCGGGCCGCAAGGCTGTCATCCTTCCAGGGGATATAACAAGCGAGGGTCACTGTCGGCATCTCGTGCGTCAATGCCTGGAAAATTTTGGCCAGCTCGACATCCTCGTCAACAACGCCGCTTTCCAGCGGACTTACGCCGATATCGGCGATATCAGTTCCGAAGAGTGGGACATCACCTTCCGGACCAATATCTATGCACCGTTTTTCCTTTCGCGTGCGGCGATTGCACATATGAAGCCCGGCAGCTCCATTATAAACACGACCTCGATCCAGTCCCGCCAGCCGTCGCCTCATCTCCTCGCCTATGCAGCGACGAAGGGAGCGATTTCGAACTTCACCGCGGGTCTTGCCGAAATGGTCGCCGAAAAGGGCATTCGCGTGAATGCCGTTGCGCCGGGACCGATCTGGACGCCGCTCATTCCCTCCACCATGCCACCGGAGAAAACGAAGGATTTCGGCAAGCAGGCCCTAATCGGTCGCGCCGGCCAACCGGCCGAACTCGCGGGGGCCTATGTTCTGCTTGCCTCCGATCTCGGCAGCTACATGACCGGTGCAGTGATCCCCGTCACCGGCGGCGACATCATGATCTGAGGGAGAGCGCGATGACCTACATTCGCAAACACGGTTTCGAGAGCGATGCGCAATGGCGCGAGTATCAGCACGAGATCGAGGAGGCGACTGGCCCAACCCGTCTTTCGTCGATCAACGATCAACGCGTTCTGGATGAACTGGCGGGTCTGCGTGCTGAAATCGTGGCGCTGCGAGAACAAATCCGCCTACGCCGGACTCAAGACAGCATGACGCGTTGGCAGAGGGTCGGAGGCGCAATGACCTGTCTGCTGCTTGTCTCGATGGTTGGCAGATAAGAAAAGCATCGGCGCTTCGTAGGGGCTTTGCGGTTGCTCGCTCCGCGGAAAAGCGAGGGAACAGTCACTCAAACCTCCCGCTTGCCCTACATCACGGTCTCTCGCCTCGGAGTGGCTGAGTTCGAACTTCTGTTCTTTTGTTGGGATATGGTAATCCTCGTCTGGGCTGGCTGAACGAAGCTCCTATCGTCCCCCGCCATTTGGGTCGTCATCGTGCAATGGCTGTCCTCGGCGCTTGGTGGCTATCTCACCGGGCGGTTGCACACGAAATAGGCCGGCATTTCCACCGACGAAGTGTGCTTCCGGGATACGGGGCATGGTTTCCGGAGCTGGGCGTTGGCTAGTGTTGTGGTGGTCGGGCTCGCGGGGGTCCGCGTTCATCTCGCTAATTGGAAGCGGCGTGCAGTCGGTGTTGTCCGTTGTTGCGGCCACGGCCGTCGGCGCCTCAGCCGCAGCAGCCGTGCTCCCGAAAACTCGCGAAAACGGCTATCGGCGATCTGGTGATGATGCGGCTTGCGGCCATCATTGACGGAACAATCACGGAGCCAGCTTTCATCTCCCGGCGCGACTGCTGGTTTCGAGCAGGCCGTTCACGATCATGTCCGCAATCGGGATCGCCGACGTGGCCGCGGGGGAAGGCGCGTTGCAGACGTGGAGCATGCGGTCGGTTTGGGCGAAGAGGAAATCGTGGATGAGGGTGCCGTCGCGGTGGACGGCCTGGGCGCGGATGCCTGCCTCGTGCGGCAGAAGGTCGGAAAGGGTGAGGCTTGGGCAGTATTTCCGGCATTCCTCTAGGTAGCCGCGTTTCCAGAGCGAGTTTCTGAGCTCGGTCATGGCGGATTTGCGGTGGGCGAGGACGGTTTTCCAGAAGCCGGGAAACCGGGCATAGTCGGCCATGTCGGACAGATTGACGGAGAGCCGGGGATAGCCCTCGCGGGCAAAGCCGATCACGGCGTTCGGGCCCACCGTCACGCTGCCGTCGATCATACGCGTCAGGTGAACGCCGAGGAAGGGCAGGTCGGGGTCGGGGATCGGGTAGATGAGGTGGCGGACGATTTCGTTCTTGTCCGCCGGCAGGCGGTAATATTCGCCGCGGAAGGGGACGATGCGATGCTCGATCGCAAGGCCGGCAAGGAGCGCCAGCCGGTCCGATTGCAGCCCGGCGCAGGCCACCAGCTTTTTCGCCTGCCAACTATCACCGTCTGTCGCGATGTCGACGGTATCGACCGTTTCGCGAAGGCCGGTGACGCGCGTCGAGAGGCGGATCTCGCCGCCGAGCGCCGCGACGCGCCGCCCCATGGCCTGGCAGACCTCCGCATAGCTGACGATTCCGGTGGACGGGACGAAGAGCGCGCCGCGGCCGCGGATGTTCGGCTCCCGCTCCTTCAACTCTCCCTCGCCGATGCGATGAACCTCGATCGTGTTCTGCTTGGAGCGTTCGTAGAGGGCATCCATGCGCTGCATCTCAAGATCGGACGTGGCGACGAGCAGCTTGCCGCAGACCTCGAAGCGGATGCCGTTTTCCGCGCAGAACGCCTTGGTGGCTTGCGCGCCCTTGCGGCATAGCTCCGCCTTCAGGCTGCCGGGCGGATAGTAGATGCCGGCATGGATGACGCCGCTGTTGTGGCCGGTCTGGTGCCGGCCGAGCGCGTCTTCCTTTTCGAGGAGGAGGAGGCTGCTGCCGGGATAGGTTTCGAGCAGCCGCATGGCCGTTGCCAGGCCCACGATACCGCCGCCGATGACGCAATGGTCGTAAATCATGCCGAACTCTGGTTGCCGCTATTGGGCGCTCTGCGCGAGGAGGATGACGGTAACCTTTTCGTGTACCGAAAGCCACGTTGCCACCTTCGGCCAAAGGGAGGAGAGGGGGGTGGAAAGGGGGTAGACGAGGGTGAGCAGTCCGATGAAATTCGCCTTTCGCGCCAGTCGCTTGAGCCTTTTGCCCAAATGGTCGGAGCGGCGAATCAAACGCTATGCTTGCATCGTCGCCCATGCAACCTGACCGCTGACGGTAAGGGCATCGGCGCGATTGCAGGGGCGTCTAATGATCTTCTTGCTGCTCGAAAGTTCGGCGTCTCTCGCGCTGAGCGCCTTTTTCGTCGTCCTGTTGCGCTGGCTGTCGGTGCCGCTTCATCTCCTCGATCTGCCGGACCACCGGAAGATCCATGAGGGCGCCGTTCCGCTGTGCGGCGGGATCGCCATCTTCCTGGCCTTTTCCGGCGTAAGCCTGCTCACCGCGAACGCGATGGATGTCGGACCGGGCTTCTGGTCGGCGACGCTGCTCGTCGTCACGCTCGGGGTCGTCGACGATCGCTTTGCCCTGCCCGCGCGCTTCCGGTTCGCCGCCCAGGTGCTGATCGCCGTGGCGCTGATCGCCGCGGAAGGCCTGGGGCAGATTTCGCTCGGCGACATGCTGCCGGTCGCGGGCTTCGGCGGCCATGCGGTCCTCCTCGTCGTCTCCGTCGCCTTCGTCGTCGGGCTGATCAACGCCTGGAACATGGTTGACGGCGTCGACGGCCTTGCCGGCGGCAGTGCTGCGGCCACGCTCGTCTGGATTCTTCTCCTGGTGCTGCATGCCGGCGAGGACGGGCTGGTCTTTCCGGTTGCCGCACTGCTGGCGGCGGTCGGCGGCTTCCTCCTCTTCAACCTGCGCAGCCCCTGGCGCGCCCGCGCCTCCGTCTATCTCGGCGATGCCGGCAGCACGGCGCTGGGCGCGATCATCGCCTATCTGATCCTGCGCCTGTCGGATGGCGCAGAGGGCCTGCCTTTCCCCTCCCTGCTCTGGCTGGTGATCCTCCCGGTGATCGATACGTTGAGCCTCATGGTGCGCCGCCTGCTCGATCATCGCAGCCCCATGTCGGCGGATCGCCGGCACCTGCACCATCTGCTGATCGATGCCGGCCTCTCGCCGGCGGCCACCAGCTACGTCATCGTCCTCATTTCCTTCCTGTGCGGCGGCATCGGCTATCTCGGGCTGCTGTTCGACGTGCCGGCGCCGGTGATGGTGGTCGGCCTGCTGCTCGTCGCGGCCGTTCACAGCGCCTTCGTGCTTGCCGTTGAAAGCGCCACGCACCGGCGGGGCCATCGGGCTGCACGTCCGTCCGTCAAGCTGCAGGTGTAGGGAGGACCGCGATGTCGATTTCCGTGCTGATCATGACGTTGAACGAGGAGAAGAACCTTCCCGCCTGCCTTGCCTCGCTGGACTGGTGCGACGATATCGTGGTGCTCGATTCCTATTCCACCGACGCGACGGTCGAGATCGCGCGGGCTGCTGGCGCGCGCGTCTACCAGCGGGTGCACGACACGGAATCGCACCAGCGCACCTACGGGCTGAAGGAGATCGAGTACAAATACGCCTGGGTCTATACACCCGATGCCGACGAGGTGACGCCGCCGGACCTGCGCGACGAGATGCTGGCGATCGCCCGCGATCACACGCGGCCCGAAAGTGCCTTCCGCATCCGCTACAAGAACATGTTCATGGGGCGCTGGATCAAGCACAGCAGTCTCTACCCGACCTGGATCACGCGGCTGGTGCGGCCCGATCGCGTGCGCTACGAGCGCGACGCCCATTCGCGCTGCCTGACCGAAGGCCCGGAAGGGCGGCTTGACGCGCATTTCATCCACTACAGCTTCAACAAGGGCATGAACGCCTGGTACGACAAGCACAACCGCTACTCCTCGTCGGAGGCGCGCGAGACGGTGATCAGCCTGCGCGAGAAGCGCGTGCCGTGGCGCGACGTCCTGAGCGGCGTGCCGGAGGTGCGCCGGCGGGCGCTGAAGGAACTGTCCATGCGCCTGCCGTTCCGGCCGGCCGCCCGCTTCCTCTACATGTATTTGCTGCGCGGCGGCTTCCTCGACGGGAAGGAAGGCTACCATTACTGCCGGCTGCTTGCGGCCTACGAATACATGATCGTCATCAAGACCGAGGAGCTGCGCCGCCGCGAGGAAGGCTTGCCGGTCTGATCGTTCGTCGCGGGCGGCACTTGCCTTCCTGCGACCGCCGTCGGGAGCGGGGAGACACGAGGCTTCCCCTTCCGGCGGTTGATCTTTTCGCGCACCCGCTTTCGGAAAGGAGGCCCGCCCGTGAACCTGCTGTTGACCTGCCTCCTCTGCCTGACGGTCGCGCTCCTCTTGCTGTGGGGCATGCTGGCGCCGGGGCGGATCTACCAGCTTCCCTTCCTCATCGGCGTCATGGCCGTGAGCTTTCTCCTGCCCCAGTTGCCCGGCCTGATGGACGACCGGTTCCTGCCGCGCGGCGCCTATGAGCGGATGGCGGCGTTCACGATCCTGTGCCTTGCGGCGGCCTGGCTCGGTTGGTCCTCCACGCAAAAGCCGGTCGCCTTCCTGCGCCGAAATTTCGGCGAACGGCGCCTGCTGATCGTCTCCGCCGTGCTGTCGGTCATCGGCGCCTATTTCTATTTCAAGCTGAGCCGCCTGCCGGGCGACATGGTCGTGGGCGTGCAGATGAGCGGTGTGCCGGTGATCTACCTTTTCGTCGCGCGGCTCATGACCTATGGACTCGCGCTCGGCGTTCTCTGCCTCGCGAGGCGGACGTCGCTCTTCGCCTTCTCCATCGTCGCCTTCGATCTCGTCTTCTATCTCGACCGCATCGTCGTCACCGGCAAGCGGGCGGAAGCCATCGAGCTCGTGGCGATCTTCGCCGTCGCCTTCTGGTTCCATAGGGGATGGCTGGCGCCGCGGACGATCGCGCTTGCCGGCGTGCTGCTGGGGACCTTCCTCATGAACAGCATGGGCGACTACCGGGCGATCACGCGGGCGAATTCCGGCCCGATCTGGCAGGACATCGGCCAGATCGACGTCTCCGCGAATTTCCGGGCGACCTTGCAGGAGGGCGGGCTGGAAGTGCGCAATGCGATCCTGCGCATCGACCATGCCGCGACCTCGCTGGAATTCGACTACGGCAAGTTCCACTGGAACCGGCTGGTGTTCAACTATGTGCCCTCCCAGCTGGTCGGCGAGGCGGCAAAGCGCTCCCTGATGCTGAAGACGCCGCCCATGGCGCGCGACTATAACGCGCTCACCGGGACGACGGAGACCGGCATGGCCGACGCGTTCCAGTCCTTCTGGTATTTCGGCGCGGTGAAGTTTTTCCTGATCGCCTATCTGCTGGCGCGGCTCTGGGCCAGTGCCAAGGAAGGGCAGGCGGCGGGCCAGCTCGTCTATATGCTGTCCGTCGTGCCGGCGATGCATGTCGTTTCGCACCAGACCGACTGGGTGATCATGGCCTGGGTGCATATGGTGCTGTTCCTCGTGCCGTCGCTGGCGCTTGCGGTCGTCCCCGTCAGGCGCGAGCCGGGCGCCCATGCCGATCCGCTTGCGCCAGGGAGGCTCGTCCATCCATGAAATCGCGCTATGACGATCCCGCTTTCAATGCCGCCGGCCTGGCGACGCCGCTGCTTGGCGGTCCGACCTTCGCGCTGCGGTTCCGGCTGATGCGGCTCGCCTGGCTCATCACCTGGCGGTGCCTTGCAGCCTGGACGCCGTCGCCCTTCCATCCCTGGCGAAACCTCCTGCTGCGCCTGTTCGGTGCGAAACTCGATCCGACCGCCATCGTGCATGGCAGCACCCTCATCTGGTGGCCGGGCAATCTCGTGATGGGACGCAACGCCTCGATGGGGCCGGGCGTGATCTGCTACAATGTGGCGCCGGTGACGCTCGAAGCTCTGGCAATCGTCTCGCAGCGCGCGCATCTGTGCACCGGCACGCATGATATCCAGCAGGCATCCTTCCCGCTGGTGGCGCGGCCGATCGTGCTGCGCCGCAAGGCCTGGGTCGCGGCGGAAGCCTTCGTCGGGCCGGGAACGGAGGTGGGCGAGGGCGCGGTGCTCGGCGCGCGTGGCGTGGCGGTCAAGGCGCTGGAGCCCTGGACGGTCTATGCCGGCAATCCGGCGCGTGCCGTCGCCAGCCGAAGGTCGGGCGACACCTGACGGGTTCAGGGGCAGCTATCGTTGGCGGCGGTCAGGCTGATGCTCGCCGTCGCCGGCCGATAGGCCTCGTAGAGGCCGACCGTCAGATGGGCGATGCGCGGCCAGGTGTAGTTCTCGAACACCAGCCGGCGGCCGTTATATCCCATGGCCGTGGCTGCGAGAGGATGCAGAAGCACATCGATCATGGCCGTGGCGATGTCCATCGGATCGAGGCTTACGACCGCGCCCGCGCCGGCGGTCGCGACTTCCGGAAAATGGCACGCATCGCTGATGACGACGGGCGTGCCGCAGGCAAGCGCCTCGGTGATGGCGATGCTGAACCCTTCCTGCCGGCTGGGCAGGCAGAAGCAGGCGGCGGCCACAAAGGCCTGCAGCTTGGTCTCGCCATAGATCGGCCCGACCATGAAGACCCGCCTTTCGAGGCCGAAGCGGCGCACGAGATCGCGGAAATCGTCCTCCGCGCCGCCATCCGGCCCCGCGACGACGAGATCGACGTCGGGGCATTGCCGTGCCACCAGCTGGAAGGCGTTCGCCAGAAGATCGAGCCCCTTCTTGTAGTGCAGCCGCGACAGGAAGAGCACGAAGCGCCGCTCCACCGGCAGGCCGATCAGCGCGGGAAAATCCGCGGTGGACGGAAGGCGTTCGAATTCCTCGACGAAGATGCCGTTGGGGATGATCTCGGCCGGCGCCTTCAGGTGAAGCGGGCGCATCAGCTTCACCTCGTCGTGGTTGAGCGCATGGAGGAAGGCCGCGCCGTCGAGCATCCGGCGGCAGCCCAAGGCCAGCGCGAGGCGCTTTTTCCAGGGCTTTTGCGCAAGGCTCCAGGTGTCCAGCATGCCGGCGGGGCAGACGCAATAGGGCACGCCGCTGCGCGCGGCGATGGCCGCCGCGCAGGCGAGGATCGGTTCCCACACGCCGTGCAGATGCACATGCTGGGTGTCGGCGAGAATCCGCGTCAGGAACGGGCGTGCCTTGAGGCACAGCATGGCCTCGACGACGCCCGGCGGCGGCAGGATGTGCCAGACGACCTGCGCAAAACCGGGGATCGCCGCGCCGAGCCGGGCGACGCGGGCGAGTGTGCGGTCGTCGGCCTGGCTCACCACGCGGACATCGTGGCCAAGGTTCGCCTGTGCGGCGGCGAGCCGCATGACCACGGCCTGCGGCCCGCCGCTGTCCGGATCGATCGAGGTGATGACGTGGACGATCTTCATGGGGGGGATCCATGCAGCCCCGAGAGAACGCCGAGCAGGCGGGCGCCATATTTGTCGACGGTGTATTCCCTGGCCCGAAGCCGGGCATTCGCCGCCATGGTCGCGCGCAGGTATTCGTTTTCGGCAAGGTAGCGCACCGCATCGACGATCGCCTGCGGATCGCGCTCCGGCACGATCAGGCCTTCCACGCCGTCGCGCACGACGCTTCCCGTGCTGTAGGTGGTGATGACCGGAAGTCCCGAGGCCAGTGCTTCATAAACGACGGTCGCCGATCCCTCGCAGAGCGACGGCAGCAGGAAGACATCCGCCCAGCGGTATTCCTCGGCAATGGCCGCGCGCGGCACGATGCCCCGAAGCTCGATCGAGCGGCTCAGCCGCCGATGGACCGACGGTGGAAGCCGGTCGGGGCCGGCCATACGCATGCGAACGGCGGTGCCGAGGCGTTCGGCGGCCTGCAGCACATAGGGCGAGCCCTTGCGCAGGCCGATCTCGCCGATCGTCAAGATGCGCAGCGGACCCGGTGCGCGCAGCGTCGCGCCGGAGCGGTCCTTCGCATCGACGCCGTAGGGGACGACGACGCAACGCTCCGCCGGCCCGCCTTCCGCGACGACATGGTCGCGCACGAATTCGGACGGGCAGACGATGCAGTCGGCCAATGCCCATTCGGCGCGCTCTCGGTCCGCGAAAATCCCGGCGTGGGGATTCGGCAACGGCGGGCCGGCCCATTCCGGAAAGTGCCGCATTTCCTCGGCGAGAATGCTCTCCACGACGGTGCGCGGCGCGATCATCTGCTCGACGGCGACCCACAGGCCCTGCCGCTTGGCTGCCCGCATCTGCTCCAGGGCATCGCCGCTATAGGCATAGAGGCCGGCGGCGTTGTGGAAGCCGTGTGCGGCGACGAGCGTCGAGAACCGGCTGCCGGCCCAGACGGCGTGAGACGTCTCTTCTGCGGCATCCTCGATGCGCAGGCGACGGATGGCGGAACGCACGCCGAAAAGCGGAAAATCCGTGATCAGTTCCGGCGGCACGCCGCTCGGAACCCGCCCGACCAGCCGCTGCACCGGACGCGGCAGCAGGGTGGGGGGCAGCTTGCGCAGCAGCGCGGGCCAGCTCTTCGTGCCGCAGATATCGGTGAAGAAATGGCCGAGCCTTCCTTCCTTCGCCAGGATTCGGGCGACGGCGTAGTGCATGCGGGCGCCGAGCTGGCTGACGACGACGGTATTGCTCATGACGGTCGTTGCTCCAGCAGAACGGCGCCTGAGGGAACGCGGTCGCGTTCGGCAAGCTCGGCGAGAAGGGTGCTCCAGGTGGCGAGCGCACGGTCATAGGCATAGTCGGCTTCGAGCACCGCCCTTGCGGCCACCCCCATCGCCGCGACCCGTTCGGGAGCGGCGGCGAGATTCGATACCGTGCGGGCAAGCGTCTCCGCTTGCCCGATCTCGATGGTCACGCCGCATTGCTCGGCGGTAACGACCGTCGCGACGCTGCCTTTGGGATCGCCGATGAAAAGCGTGGGCTTGCCGGCGGCGAGGATGCCGTAGAACTTGCTCGGGATGATGCAGTGTTCGAGACAGGGCAGCAGGGAGACGACGTGCACGTCCGGCACGCCGAGGCTTTCGGCAAGGTTCCTTGCCGGTTGCAGCGGTTTGAAGACGACGTTGGTAAGCCCGCGCTCCTGCACCGCGCTTTTGACCGATTGAAGCTTGTAGCCGCCTCCGACCATGAGGAAGCGGATGTTCGGGTGGTCCTTCAAGAGCGTTGCCGCCTCGATCAGCGTGGCGAATTCGTGGGCGCGGCCGAAATTGCCGGAATAGCCGACGACGAACTTGCCCGAATAGCCCCAGTCGGTGCGCAGGTGGTTGTCGTCCTTTGGGATGGGGTGGATCTCGGCGGCGTCGGACCAGTGATGCAGCACGCGCATGCGTTCCGCCGGAACGCCCCGCGCCAGCAGATAATCCGCCATCCGCTCCGTCGGGCAGACGGTCAGCCGCGACCGTGCGATCGACCGGTCGCGCAACCACGCGGCAAGCCGCCCGAGAAACGGCGCCTTGCCGAGGAACCCGAGCTCGACGGCGGTTTCAGGAAACAGATCCATGATCCAGTTGACCATCCGTCCGCCGCGCAGCCGGATCGGCAGCGCGCAGGAAAGCGAGATCAGCGGAGGGTCGGTACACACGACGACGACATCGCCGGGCCGAATGTTCCGGGAGAGCCAGCCAAAAGCCGCAAGATGGAAGGACAGGTAATCGGCGGCGCGGCCGGGCAGGGTGCCGCGGCCGAAACGCGAGGTGGAAAGCCGCACGACCTCCACGCCGGAACAGGTTTCGCGGCCGGCGAGCGGGGCGTCGCGGCAGTCATGGAAGGCGCGGCTGGCAAGGACCGTGACCGCGCCGCCCTGCCGGGCGAGGCCGAAGGCCAGCGCCGCCACCATGCGGCTCGTCGCCGACTGGTCGGGATGGAAATACCGGTTGACGAAGATCGTCCTCATGGAGCCGCCCCGCATCGTTGGTCTTCAACGTGCGATCCTGCCAGCCGGCGGGCGGGCGGCAAGCTCTCCAAAGGCGCTAGGAGGAATGCCGCCTCACCACCCTGCCTACGCCTTCCGCCCGAACGGCATGGACCTTCGGCGTAGGGGACGACGGCGTCGCCCAGCCGGCCGGCGGCGGATCGCCTCCCGTCCCCCGAACGGCCACCTTGCCGGTCGGCTCCTCCCATCGCTAACTCTCGGGCCGACGGGGTACGAAGCGTCGTGCCCGGCGTCTCCTCGTGCGAAAGCGGACCCATGTCTGAGAAAACTGCCTTGATCATCGGCGTGACGGGCCAGGATGGCTCCTACCTGACGGAGCTGCTGCTCGCCAAGGGATACCGGGTGCATGGCCTCAAGCGGCGCTCGTCATCCTTCAACACCGCCCGCGTCGACCACCTCTATGTCGATCCGCGTTCGCCGGATGTGCGGTTCCACATGCATTTCGGCGACTTGACGGATGGCACGAACCTCTGCCGGGTGATCCAGGAGGTCTGCCCGGACGAGATCTACAATCTCGGCGCCCAGAGCCATGTGCAGGTGAGCTTCGAGACGCCGGAATATACCGCCAATACCGACGCGCTCGGCACGTTGCGACTGCTGGAGGCTATGCGTCTCCTGAAGGTGGGCGATCGCTGCCGTTTCTACCAGGCGTCGACCTCGGAACTGTTCGGCGGCATCGGCGAGACGCCGCAGCGGGAGGAAACGCCCTTCCATCCGCGCAGCCCCTACGCCGCCGCCAAGCTCTATGCCTACTGGATGACGGTCAACTATCGCGAGGCCTACGGCTTCCACGCCTCCAACGGCATCCTCTTCAACCACGAAAGCCCGCGGCGGGGGGAAACCTTCGTCACGCGCAAGATCACGCGGGCCGTCGCGGCGATCGAATGGGGACTTCAGGACAAGCTCTATCTCGGCAATCTCGACGCCCGGCGCGACTGGGGGCATGCGCGCGATTATGTCGAGGGCATGTGGCGGATCCTCCAGCAGGAGGTGCCGGACGACTATGTGCTCGCCACGGGCGAGGCCCATACCGTCCGGGAATTCGTCGAGCGCGCCTTCGAGGTCGTCGGCAAGTCCATCGAATGGGACGGTACGGGCGTCGACGAGATCGGCTACGAGCGCAAGAGCGGCCGCGCGCTGATCCAGATCGATCCGCGCTATTTCCGACCGGCGGAGGTGGACATTCTGCTGGGCGACGCGCGCAAGGCGCGGGACCGGCTCGGCTGGCGCCAGACCGTATCCTTCGAGGACCTCATCTCGGAAATGGTGGAATCGGACCTGCGCGTCATCACGAGGGAGGAAGGCCGCAATGATCTCCACGGCTGAAAAGGCCACGATATCGTACGACCTGCGCGGCAAGCGCGTCTGGGTCGCCGGACATTCGGGCATGGTCGGTTCGGCGCTGCTGCGCCGGCTGAAACGGGAGCGTTGTGACATACAGACGATATCGCACGGGGAGGTGGATCTGACGCGCCAGTTCGATACGGAAAACTGGATGCGCAAGGCGCGGCCGGAGGCGATCTTCATCGCCGCCGCGCGGGTCGGCGGCATCGGAGCGAATGCGCGCTATCCGGCGGAATTCCTGTCCGAAAACATGCTGATCCTCGTCAATGTCATCAAGACCGCGTCGGAACTCGGTGTCGAGAAGCTGATGTGCCTGGGATCGAGCTGCATCTATCCCAAGCATGCCGACCAGCCCATCCATGAGGACGCCCTGCTGACGGGCAGCCTGGAGCCGACCAACGAAGCCTACGCGCTCGCCAAAATCGCCGGGATCAAGCTCGCCGCCGCCTATGCGGAGCAGCACGGTTGCCGCTTCATCTCCGTCATGCCGACGAACCTCTACGGGCAGAACGACAATTTCGACCTAGACCATTCCCATGTCATCCCGGCCCTGATCCGCAAGATGCATGATGCAAGGGTCACGCATCGCGACAGCGTCGTCGTCTGGGGAACGGGCACGCCGAAACGGGAATTCCTGCATGTCGATGATCTTGCCGACGCCTGCGTGTTCCTGATGAAGGAATATGAGAGCCCCAAACCGATCAATGTCGGCTCGGGGGAGGAGATCTCCATCGGCGAGCTCGCCTTCCTGATCGCCGATATCGTCGATTTTCGCGGCCATATCGTCTTTGACGCCTTCAAGCCGGACGGCACGCCCCGCAAGCTCTTGGACAGTTCCCGTCTGCGCGCACTCGGGTGGTCGCACGAGACCGAGCTTCGCACGGGAATCCGGGACCTGTATCATCGCTGGCGGGATAGCGACCGCAAGCCGACCGGGCAGCAGGATTATCCCTGAACGTCTGCTTGATCGCTTTCCGCCAGCACCACCAGCCGCGCGAGCGCCGGCAGGGAGCCGACCTGCATCCGCCGCATGATCGCGGCCCGATGCGCTTCTACCGTGCGTTGGCTGACATCAAGATCCTGCGCGATCACCTTGCTGGGCTGGCCGGCAAGAACACGGTCGAGGATTTCCCGCTGGCGTCCCGTCAGGCGCGCCAGCCGCGCCCTTGCCTCCCGCTGCCGCGTGTCCTGCATGCCCGTGTTATGGTTGCGCGCCAGCGCGTTCGAAACGCTCGCCAGCAGATCGGACGGCCCGATCGGTTTCTCGATGAAATCGGATGCGCCCGCCTTCATCGCCAGGACGGCCGTCGCGACATCGCCGGCGCCCGTGATCATGACGATGGGCAGCCTGACCCCGCGTCTGCGCAGGGTTAGCAGCACGTCCAGGCCGCTTATTCCCGGCAACTTGACGTCCATGACGAGGCATCCGAGTGAGGTGTCGTCAAAGGTGGCGAGAAAGGTCTCACCGTCGGAAAACGCCTGCACCCGGCGCCCGTCGGCCTCGAAGGTCTCCTGCAAGGCTTCGCGGATCGCGGGGTCGTCGTCGATGATGAAGATCGCCGGCTCGGCGGATAGCAATGCCTGCGGCTCCTGGCGCGCGCCTTCAGGCTCGATCTTGCTGGTGTGCAGCAGGAGCTGGATTGCCCTCAAGAGATCGGCGAGGCTCACGGGCTTGGGTATGTGCAGGCAATCCTCGGCCGAGAGGATGCGCAGCGTCTCCGCTGTGATGTCGCCCGTCAGGATGATCGCGGGGATGTTGCGACCGAGGATCGCGCGAAGCTCCCTGGTGACATCGATGCCGTTGGTGTCATTTGGGAGGTTGTAGTCGGCGAGGATGAGCGTGGGGACCACGCCGCCGCCGGACACTAGGTCGATCGCGGCCGTGCCATTGTCCGCGGCATAGACCAGATGCTGTTCGTCACGCAGCGCGATCTCGATCAGGTTGCGGATCTTCTGGTCGTCCTCCACGACGAGCACGGTGCCGCGCACTGGCGCCACCTCCGGGTTTTTCTCGATCGGCGCCCGGTCCTGCTGAGGATCCTCCTTGCCAAGCGCCACATGGATCGAGAAAACCGAACCTTTGCCGGGGACCGAGCGGACCTGGATCCGGTGTCCGAGCAATGCGCTGAGGCGTTTGACGATGGACAGGCCGAGGCCAAGGCCGAGTTCGGCCTCGGCCCCGTCATTGGTCGCTTGATGGTATTCGTCGAAAATAGCCTGGAGTTCGTGGGTTGCGATGCCGACGCCACTATCCCAGACCTCGATGGTGAGCGCATCCTTGTGCCGTCGGCAGCCGAGCAGGATCTTGCCTTCTCGCGTGTATTTGAGCGCATTCGCCAGAAGGTTTCGAACCATCTGTTCCAGAAGGCTCGGATCGGTCCGCACCAGCAGACTGGACGGCACGAAGCGGAGAGAAAGGCCTTTCTCCAAGGCGCTGTAGCCGAACTCGTCGTTCAGGCGTTGCAGCACATCATTGACTTTGCACGTCACGATGCGCGGATAGACCGTGCCCGCCTCTATCTGGTTGATATCGAGGAGGGCATTGAGCATTTCGGACATCGAGCCGAGCGTATCGCGGAAGCTCCTGACCAGCTTCTGGGGCTTCTCGCCGTCCACCGATTTCTCCAGCAGGCCCTGGAGCAGCACCAGCGATTGCAGGGGCTGGCGCAGATCGTGGCTTGCCGTGGCGAGGAAGCGGGATTTTGCGGCATTGGCGCGTTCGGCTGCCCGTTTCGCCCGGTCGAGCGCTTCATGGGCACGGTGCTGGGTGGACACGTCGGCAAAGGTGATGAC
Source organism: Shinella sp. 20P9.1.1 (assembly GCF_057798995.1). NCBI lineage: Bacteria > Pseudomonadati > Pseudomonadota > Alphaproteobacteria > Hyphomicrobiales > Rhizobiaceae > Shinella > Shinella sp. 20P9.1.1. The sequence goes on along the minus strand of NZ_JBYOLC010000019.1, from coordinate 44,460 downwards.
CACGCCCTCCGTGCCGCCCTCCTGGGTTCGGTAGGGCATGACGCGGCGCATGTACCAGGTGCCGTTCCCGGTCCTGACTTCCCGCTCCTTGGTGGTGCTGCCTTTCAGGACGGCGGCGGCGTCGCCGAGCAGCGTCGGATCGGGCACGCGCGCATTGAGGTCCGCCAGCGGCCTGCCGATATCGCCCATGATGACGTTGAAGATCGAGCGGGTCGCCGGTGTGAAATAGCGGATGTTCAATCCCGGATCGAGGAAGATCGTGGCGACATCGGTGCTGTACAGCACGTTCTCGAGATCGTTCGCCGTCGCGCGCTGACGTTCCAGCGCCTCCTGAAGCTGGGCGTTGAGCGCGGTCAGCTCCTCGTTCAGCGATTGAAGCTCTTCCTTGGAGGTCAGCAGCTCCTCGTTGGCGGATTGATATTCCTCGTTGAGTGACAGCGTCTCCGCATTGATCGTCTTTTGCTCTTCCGCTGCATTCTCCAGGTCCCGGATGGCGGCCTGGAGTTCCGTGCGGGTGGCTGCCAACTCCCGCTCCAGCGTGCCCGACCGGTCGTCCTGGCTGGGCTCCGGGGGATCGCCCGCTTGGGTGGGCTGGGCGACGTCGAGGAAGCTGACGAGAAACAGCTCCTCGCCTTCGCTCGTGACCGGCTGCACCGCGATCTCGTAGCGCGACAGGGTATCGGCTGCATCGTGGTAGAGACCGATCGCCACGGTGCGGACCTTCTCCTGCTGGGCGCGGTGGAGCGCCGAGCGGAGCTTGGTGTGCACGCTGCGCGGCGTCATCGTGAAGAGGTCCTGCGTCGGATAGCCGGGCGCGATGCGCAGGTAGCGCTGCACGGGACCGAGCGAATAAAGATATTCGTATTTCCGGTTGATCAGCACCGTGGCCGGGGCGTAGCCGTCCAGGATCGTCCGGCGGCTGAGCTCGGCGAGCGCGGCCTGGCGTCCTGGGACTTGCCCTTGCTGCGCCGGCACCCGGACATTTTCCGATGCATTGACGGCAAAGCCGTAGCGGCCGCGCTGGCCCTTGCGGCGGAAGATTCGCGCGGACTTGTCGATCACGTCGAAGCGGTTGGTTGCCGCTCCCACCGTTTCCGTATTGCCCAGCAGCAGGATACCGTTGTCGTTGAGAGCGAAATGGAAAAGCCCGATGACCTTCGCCTGCGCCTCCGGCCCGAGGTAGATCAGGAGGTTGCGGCACGAGATGAGATCGATATTGGAGAAGGGCGGATCGCCGAGCACGTTCTGGACCGCGAAGATGATCGACGACCGAAGCTCCGAGGCAATCCGGTAGCCGTGCTCTTCCTGGGTGAAGAAGCGTTGTAGTCGCTCGGGCAACACGTCCGTCTTGATCGTCAGCGGATAGACGCCGTCGCGCGCAAACGCGACCGCTTCCTCATCCGCATCGGATGCGAAGATCTGCATCCGGATATCGCGCCTGGTTTGCGAAATACATTCCTGGACGAGCATGCCCAACGAATAGGCTTCCTCGCCGGTGCTGCATCCCGCGACCCACAAGCGCAGCGTGCGCCCGGACGGATGGTTCGCGACGAGGTCCGGCACGATTTTCGTGCGCAACCGCTCGAAGACCTCGGGGTCGCGGAAGAAGTTCGTGACGTTGATCAGGATATCTGCCGCAAGCTGAGACAGTTCCAGCGGATTTTCCTCGAGAAAGCTGAGATAGCGGCCCGTGTCGGAGGAGGCGATGCCGGCCATGGCCATACGCCGTTCCAGCCGGCGATGGAGGGTTCCCTGCTTGTAGAGGGCGAAATCCTTGCCTGCCGATACGCGCAGCATGGTCAGGATCCTGTCCACGATCGCCTGTTTCGAGAGCGGGCCGGCATCGCCAGTTGCGGACGGCGGCCTGTGCAGGGCCTGCGCGATGGCCGCGAGCGGCATGACATGTTCGGCCATTCCTGAATCGATCGCGCTCTTTGGCATCCCGTCATAGTCGGCTTCATCGGGATCCTGCACATAGACCCGGCCGCCCGCCTCGCGGATAAGCCGGATGCCGATGCTTCCATCGGTCCCGGTGCCGGACAAGACGACGGCCGTCGCGCGCGCGCCGTACTCCGCGGCGAGCGAGCTCAGGAGGAAATCATAGGGCATGCGCATGCCATGGCGGACGGGCGGCACGGTGAGGCGGATCGTGTCGTCCTGCACCGCGATGTAGCAGCCGGGCGGAATGATGAAGAGGTGATCCGGCTCCAGTCGTCGGCCGTCCTCGGCCTGCACGACCGTCATGGTCGTGTGGCTGGAGAGGAGTTCGGCCAGCAGGCTCTCATGAACAGGATCGAGATGCTGGACGAGGATGAAAATGTTGCCGCCGCCCGACGGCATGGCCTCGAGAAGGGCGCGGCAGGCATCGAGCCCGCCTGCCGACGCGCCGATCGCAATGACGCGACCGACAGCGCTGCCGGAGCTATTATCAAAACCCGACGAAGCGCGCGAAAAGGGATGGCTCGAAGTCATGGATGCAATCTCAGGGATTCTGCACACATTTTGAGCGGTCAATATGCATGTGCGGGTTCTGGCACAGTATAGGCATCCCTGTCATGATTGCATACCCTCGGCTGTACGTATTTTCCGAGTCTGTTCGCGGGCAAATTTTTTGATATAGATTTACGATTGCAAAAAAGTATCGATAAAAAAATGGCTGTTGTTTTGGACATCTCTACAAACGACACCACGATGTGAAGTATTTTATGCGGAATTATTCGTTGTGACGGAAATAAGGTTTCCTGTTGTTAACCGTTAATTCTAGGGGCTCCTGCTGTGGTCGAGGTCAGAGGAATAAACGGGTTGAGCCGCGGGAGGGTCTTGAACGGGATCGCGCGGCTGCCAGCTTTCAAGCCCGTCAATCCGGCAAAGTCTGCTTTGGCAAATACGCGGATACTGGACATGATCGACGAACGGACACTTGATCGCGAGTGTCTTTCCCAAAGTCTTGTCTCGCACGGTCTCGACATGACGATCGTGCTCTTCAACTCCATCGAAGCCTGGATGTCGAAATATGCCGAGGCATCGAGCGGCGTGCTGATCAATGTCGGCAGCCGCGACTGCACCGAGCCGCGCATCGAAAACGACCTCCGCATGCTCGTTTCGCGGTTCCCGGATCTGCCGGTCATCATCCTTTCCGACAACCATGACCTGCGACAGGTCATGACGGCGCTCGATCTCGGCGTCAGAGGGTTCATTCCCTCGGCCGTGGGCATTTCAGTCTGCGTGAAGGCGATCTCGCTTGCACTTTCGGGCGGCGTTTTCATCTCCACCGAGAGCTTGCCCGAACTGCGCAGGCTGATATCGGCCGCCGACCAGCAGGAGCGCAAGCGGGCCGAAATCTTCACCTGCCGCGAAGAGGACGTCATCGCGATGCTCAAGCTCGGCAAGGCCAACAAGATCATCGCTTACGAGCTCGACCTGCGCGAGAGCACGGTCAAGGTTCACATCCGCAACATCATGAAGAAGCTCAAGGTCCGCAACCGGACGGAAGTGATCTTCAAGCTCAACGACCTCTACGACTGACCCCCTACGCCTATCGGTCGTACCCCATCCACCAAGAGCGCCGATGCGCCTGCCGCGGAGGGGCCGATAGTGCCCGAAAGGGCCGGAACGCAGAGGAGATTGCGATGGACGCCTTCATTCAGGACTTCGAGAATTCGGACCGGCTTCGCCGGCGCGCGCACCAGATCATCCCGGGCGGCGCGCATACCTATGCCAAGGGCGACGACCAGTATCCGGTCCTGTCGCCGGGCTTCATCGTCAACGGCTACGGCTGTCACGTGTGGGACGTCGACGGCAATGCCTATATCGAATACGGCATGGGCAACCGTGCGGTCGGTCTCGGCCACGCCTATCGTCATGTCGTGGAGGCCGTGGCGCGCCAGCTGGAATTCGGCTGCAACTTCACGCGGCCCGCGCGCATCGAGATCGAATGCGCCGCGACCTTCCTGCAGATGGTTCCGGGCGCCGACATGGTCAAGTTCTGCAAGGACGGCTCGGATGCGACCTCGGCGGCGGTGCGTCTTGCGCGGGCGGCGACGGGCAGGGACCTTGTCGCGCGCTGCCGGGATCATCCGTTTTTTTCTACCGACGACTGGTTCATTGGCACGACCGAGATGAATGCGGGCATTCCCGAGGCCGTCCGCGACCTGACGCTCGGCTTCCGCTACAACGACCTCGACGACGCGCGCGATCTGTTCGCCCGTCATCCGGGCAGGATCGCCGCCCTCATTCTCGAGGCCTCGCGCGGCGACGAGCCGGCAGAGGGCTATCTGCAGGATCTGCAGGCGCTTTGCCACCGTAACGGCGCGCTGTTCATTCTCGACGAGATGATCACCGGCTTCCGCTGGGCGCGCGGCGGCGCGCAGGACTATTACGGGCTGCGGCCGGATCTCTCCTGCTTCGGCAAGGCGCTCGGCAACGGCTTCGCCATCTCGGCGCTCGCCGGCAAGCGCGAATTCATGGCGCTCGGCGGCATCGAACAGACCGAGAGGCCGCGCGTCTTCCTATTGTCGACCACCCACGGCGCTGAAACCCATGCGATGGCGGCGGCGATCGCGACCATGCATGTCTATGCGCAGGAGCCGGTGATCCCGCATCTTCGTACTCAGGGACTGAGGCTCAAGGCCGGCATCGAGCAGGCGATTGCCCGGCACGGCCTCCAGCGCTTCGTCGGTGTCACCGGCCATCCCGCCTGCCTGTCCTATTTCACCAAGGACAGGACCGGCTTGCCCTCGCAGGCGTTCCGGACGCTCCTGTTGCAGGAAACCATCCGACGTGGCGTGCTCGCGCCGTCGCTGGTGGTGAGCTACACGCACGGCAACGACGAGATCGACCAGACAGTGGAAGCTTTCGACGGCGCGCTCGGCGTCTATCGCCTCGCCCTCGACCACGGCATCGAGACCTACCTGGTCGGACGCCCCTCCGGCGTCGTCTTCCGCCGCTACAACACCGCGCCCGAGCCTTGCACCGGCGAGCCGGTGGCGAAGGCGAAGACCGCCTGACCTGTCCGAAAGCGGTAGGGCGGGCTGTCGATACGCCTTTCGGGTAAGTGCCGCCGTCTTTGTCGTCAATCGTGGTCCGCCCTGCCGCGCCGTAGCATCTCTTTCAGCAACGAAGCCGGGAGATGCGGACATGAAGGTGCTTGTGACGGGACACCAGGGTTATATCGGCGCCGTGATGGTGCCGATCCTCCTTCGGGCTGGGCATGAGGTGCACGGTTACGACAGCAAGCTTTATCGGCGCTGCGCCTATGCGCCGGGCGGGCCGATGACCGAGGTTCCCTCAATCCTGAAAGATGTCAGGGACATCACGCCCCAGGATCTCGAAGGCTTCGATGCCGTCATCCATCTCGCGGCGCTGTCGAACGACCCGCTGAGCAATCTCGATCCCGACGTCACCTACGACATCAACCACAAGGGCAGCGTGCGCGTCGCGCGGGCGGCCAAGGAGGCGGGCGTCGCTCGCTTCCTCTTCGCCTCCTCCTGCAGTAACTACGGTCTCGCCGGTGAGGACCTCGTTGCCGAGAACGCGCCGCTCAATCCCGTGTCGGCTTATGGCCGCTCCAAGGTGATGGCGGAGGCCGATATTGCCGGGCTTGCGGATGCCGGCTTCTGCCCGGTATTTCTGCGGCCAGCGACGGCCTACGGCCTGTCGCCTATGCTGCGCTTCGACATCGTGCTGAACAATCTTGTCGCCTGGGCTGTCACGCGGGGCGTCATCCTCTTGAAGTCGGACGGCACGCCCTGGCGGCCGATCGTCCATGTCGAGGATATTTCCGGCGCCTTCCTGGCAGCCCTCGAAGCGCCCGCGGAAGCAGTCTTTGCCGAAGCGTTCAATGTCGGCAGGACGGAACACAACTATCAGGTCCGCGACATCGCCGACGTGGTGGCGCGTACCGTACCGGGCTGCCGGCTGGAATATGCCAGCGAGGCCGGGCCGGATTCGCGCTCCTACCGCGTCGATTTCGGCAAGATCGCGCGGACCCTCCCGGCCTTCCGCCCGAAATGGGACGTGTTGGCCGGGGCCGAGCAGCTCCATGACGCCTATCGCGGCGCCGGCCTCACGCTTCAGGAATTCGAAGGCCCGCGCTATCAGCGCATCGGCCATATTCGCGCGCTTCTCGCCAGCAACACGATCGACCGGCACCTCAGGTGGCGGCCGGTGGCCAAGGCCCCGGCGGACATGCTGGCGGCGCGCGCCTGAGGGATGGCAATGAACGAGGCGGCCCGGATTTCCCCATCGGTGGACGGCGCGGCCGATATCGGCGACGAACTCCATGCGCTCGTCTCCCGGCTCTTTCCGATCGGCCGCAGCATCACGGGCGAGGGCGTGCGCCGCACGCTCGCGATCCTGTCGGATCATATCGACCTCGCGGTCCGCGAGGTGCCTACGGGCACGGAGGTCTTCGACTGGACGGTGCCGCAGGAGTGGACGGTGCGCGACGCCTATGTCCGCGCGGCGAATGGCAAGGTCGTGGTCGATCTTGCCGTATCCAACCTGCATCTCGTCGGCTACAGCGAGCCGGTGGCGCGCCGCATGCCGCTTTCCGAGCTTCGCAGCCATATCCATACGCTGCCGGACCAGCCGGACCTCATTCCCTACCGGACCAGCTACTACAGCCGGAGCTGGGGCATCTGCATGACGCATCGCGACTATCTGGCACTGGAGGAAGGGGACTACGACGTCTTCATCGACACCACGCTCGCCGCCGGCGCGCTCAGCTATGGCGAGGCCTTCCTGCCGGGAGAAACCGAGCGCGAGGTGCTGCTGACCGCCCATATCTGCCACCCGTCGCTCGCCAACGACAATTGCTCCGGCCTTGCGGTGCTCGCGCTCGTCGCCAGGGCGCTTGGCCGGCGCCGCAACCGGTTCGGCTACCGTTTCCTCTTCGCGCCGGGCACGATCGGCGCGCTCTGCTGGCTTGCCGGCAACGAAGAGCGGCTTTCGCGCATCGATCACGGCCTCGTCGTCTCCTGCGTCGGCGACGGCGGCGGACCGGTCTATAAGCGCAGCCGCCGCGGTAATGCGATGATCGACCGAGCCATGGAGGCCGTGCGGTGTGACGGCCGGACGGTGACGATGCTCGATTTCAGCCCCTTCGGCTATGACGAGCGGCAATTCTGCTCGCCGGGCTTCGACCTGCCGGTCGGCCTGCTCCAGCGCAGCGCCTTCGGAACCTTTCCCGAATACCATACCTCGGCGGATAATCTCGATTTCGTGCGGCCGGAGCATCTTGCCTCCTCCTTTCGCATGATCATGGACATCATCGATGTAATTGAAACCGACCGGGTACCCTTAAATCTCTCGCCGAAGGGGGAGCCGCAGCTCGGGCGGCGGGCGCTCTATTCGGCGACGGGCGGCCACAAGACGACGCCCGATATCACCATGGCCTATCTCTGGGTGCTGAACCTTGCCGACGGTAGCCATTCCCTGCTCGATATCGCCTGCCGCTCTGGTTTGCCGTTCTCGGCTATTGCCGCCGCCGCCACGCGGCTTGAGGAGTGCGGGCTGCTGGGTGACGCTCAGGCATAATGGTCGGATTCCGCAAGGAGCGGCCAGTTCCCATCCTTTTCCGACATCACGGCCGGTTTTGCCGGCCAGTCTATCGCAAGGGCGGGATCGTCATGGCGCACACCGGCCGCGGCCGCCGGCTCGTAACGCGCGGATATGAGGTAGCCGACGACGGCATCCTCAGTCAGCGACAGGAAGCCGTGGGCGAAGCCTTCCGGAATATAGAGCTGGCGCATGTTGTCGGCGCTGAGTTCCGCCGCCGTCCAGCGGCAATAGCTGCGCGATTGCGGGCGCAGATCGACGGCCACGTCCCAGATCGCCCCCTTCAGGCAGGACACCAGCTTGACCTCCTGGTGCGGTGCGCGCTGGAAATGCAGGCCGCGAAGCGTGTGCTTCTTGACCGAACGGGAAAGGCTGTGCTGGACGAAACGATGTTCGAGGGCCAGCGCTTCCATTTCGTCGATACAGAAGGTCCTGGCGAAGGAGCCCCGCTCGTCTGTTATCGGCGACGCTTCGATCAGCCACACGCCGTCGAGATCGGTCCTGCTGAACAGCATCGGTTTGTCCTTTCCTGCCTTCCCCCGATCCTGACGGATGCAACCCGTCTGCCAAGTGCGGTTTCCGGCGTATTGCAAAGGCCCGGGCGGTAGGATGGTGAACGTTCGCTTACGCGCGTTTCATAGTGCTACGCCTTTCGGACAGGTTCGGTGTTCGCAAAGTAGTATGGCAGGCTTCGTATTCCGCGCCTAATCTGGCACCCACGTCGAGAAACGGTCCCTTTACGGATAGGCTATCTTCGATCGCCTCCTCCTTCGGTCTGGACCGAGTATCTCCTTGGAGGCGTTGCCATGAGTTTTCAGGCCAGCCATTCACTTTCGCAATCTCACAGCCTGTCGCTCAGGCCGGCCTGCCGGCTGTGCGGCAGAACCTTGAAGCACACCGTCGTCGATCTCGGCATGTCGCCGCCGTGCGAAAGCTTTCGCCAGGAAAGCGAACTCGGCCTGATGGAGGCATATTATCCATTGCATGTGCGCGTGTGTGAGGAATGTTTGCTGGTGCAGCTGGAGGAATATGTCAGCCGGGAGAGCATCTTTGAGGAGTATGCCTACTTCTCCTCCTACTCCACGAGCTGGGTGGCGCATGCGGAGCGCTATTGCGACCGCATGATCGATCGCTTTGCCCTCCACGCACACAGCTTCGTGGTCGAGATCGCCAGCAATGACGGCTATCTCCTGCAGCATTTTGTGGCGCGGGGAATTCCCGTGCTCGGTATCGAGCCGGCGATCAATGTCGCCGAGGTGGCGATTGCCCGCAACATCCCGACGAAGACCGCCTTCTTCGGCAAGCGAATTGCCGGCGACATGGCGGCAGCCGGCCAGAAGGCCGACCTGATCGTCGCCAACAACGTGCTGGCGCAGGTCCCCGACCTCAATGATTTCGTCGGCGGCATGAAGCGCATCCTCAAGCCCGAGGGTGTCGTGACGCTGGAGTTCCCCCATGTCGCGACGCTGATCGCGCAGAACCAGTTCGATACCATCTACCACGAGCACTTCTCGTATTTTTCCCTGTTCACGGTGCAGGTCGCCGCCCGGCTGCACGGCCTGGAGATCTTCGACGTCGAGGAACTGCCGACCCACGGCGGGTCGCTGCGTGTCTATCTCGGCCATGCCGGCCGCTCGGGCGTGATCAGCCCTGATGTCGCGGCGCTCCTGGAACGGGAACGCCGGTCCGGTCTGCATGGCGTGGAGGCCTATACGTCGTTTGCCGCGCGCGCCCGCCAAGCCAAGCGCAACCTCCTCTATTTCCTCATCAGCGTGAAGGAGAGGGGGGCGAGCATCTGCGGCTACGGCGCGCCCGGCAAGGGCAACACGCTTTTGAACTATTGCGGGATCGGCACGGATTTCCTCGATTTCACCGTCGACCGCAATCCCTACAAGCACGGCCGGTTCACGCCGGGCATGCACATTCCAATCCTGCCCGTCGAGGCGATCGATCGCCACCGGCCGGATTACATCCTGATCCTGCCCTGGAACCTCAAGGCCGAGATCGTCGCCCAGATGCGCCATGTCGGCGAATGGGGTGCCAAGTTCGTCGTTCCCATTCCCGAGGTCGCCATCCTCGATCCGCTGGAGGATTTGTCATGAAGGTCGTGCTCTTCTGCGGCGGGCGGGGAACGCGCATCCGCGAATATTCGGAAGCCGTGCCCAAGCCCATGATCCCGCTCGGCGCGCAGCCGATCCTGCGGCATGTCATGCAGTACTACGCCTCCTACGGCCACGACGACTTCACGCTCTGCCTTGGCTACAAGGCCAATGTCATCAAGGACTTCTTCCTGAACTGCCGGCCGCAGACGTTCTCGGATTGCATCGTCTCCGGCGAGGGGCGGGTCGAGCTGCTCGGCGAGGCGCAGGAGCATTGGCGCATCGCGCTGATCGATACCGGCATCTGGCGCAATATCGGCGAACGGCTGTGGGCCGTGCGGGAACAGGTGCGGGGGGAGCGCATCTTCCTGGCCAATTACAGCGACGGCCTGACCGACGTCGACCTCGACGACATGGTCGCCCGCTTCGAGGCGAGCGGCAAGCTCGCCTGTTTCCTCGCGGTCCGGCCGCCGCTCACCTATCACCTCGCCGATATCGACGATGCGGGACGGGTGCGGGAATTCCGCTCGTCGGACACGTCGGAGATCTGGATCAACGGCGGCTATTTCCTGATGCGCAACGAGATCTTCGACTACATGCTCGAGGGCGAGGAGCTGGTGCTCGAACCCTTCGAGCGGCTGATCAAGGACGACATGCTGATGGCCTACAAGCACGAGGGCTTCTGGCGCTCCATGGACACGCTGCGCGACTGGCAGATGCTGGAGGAAATGGTCGAGCGCGGCGAGATGCCGTGGGTCCGCCAGACGGAGGGAGAGCGCATATCCAGGCTGCGCAGGGTCGGCCGGCCATGAAGACGCTGCCCCTTGCTTCCGCCGGGCATCGGTTGCGGATCCTCTGCCTCGGCGCGCATGCCGACGATATCGAGATCGGCGCGGGCGGCACGATCCTTGGCCTGATCGCGGCCGGCGTGGAACTGGAGGTCCATTGGTGCGTTATGAGCGCGTCCCAGGAGCGGGCTGCCGAGACGCGCCAGGCTGCCGCCGCTTTCCTCGCAGGCGCGGCTTCCACCACCGTAGAGGTCTGCGGCTTCGAGGACAGCTACTTTCCCAGCCAGAGCCGGGAGATAAAGACTTTCATGCTGGCATTGCGTGATAGGGTCGAGCCGGACGTCATTTTCACCCACAGCCGCCGCGATGCCCATCAGGATCATCGGGAGCTCAATAAGCTCACAACGAATATATTCCGGGACCACTTCGTCCTAGAATATGAAATCCCGAAATGGGATGGAGACATCACGGAGCGCAATGCCTACGTGCCTCTGCCCCCGGGTGTCATCGATCGCAAGATCGATCTGCTCATGGAGCATTTTGCGACGCAACGGTCCAAGGACTGGTTCCACGCGGATGTCTTCCGGGGATTAGCCCGCATGCGCGGCATGGAGTGCCGATCGCCCTCGCTTTTCGCGGAGGCTTTCACGGTGCGCAAGATGGCCCTCGCATAGGGCAGACAGCACGGATCGACGCAGACCCAGACTCGTAATTCTGACCAGGAAATTAGTGAGGGGTACCATGGCGAGAGACGACGAAGCGGATTTCAACGAAGAGTCGATCGATATTTTCCGGACAAGGAATTCGGTCGCCAGCGACCCGCGCGCCGAGTCCAGGGAGTACATCGACCGGCAGCAGCCTCAGCAATATGCCGCAAGCGACTATGTCGCGATCTTCGACAAGCGGAATCTCGACCGGGAATGTCTCGCCAACAGCCTGCATTCGCATCGCATCGGTATCAGCGTCTTCACCTTTTCAGGGCTTGCCGCCTGGCAGCAGGGCAAGGCCAACCTCGGCACCCTTCGCGCCAGCCTCGTCAACATCGGCAGCAGGAATGTCTCCGAGCCCGATCTCAGGGATGAAATCACGCAGCTCCTGACGACGCTGGAGCCGGTGCCGGTGGTGGTGCTGTCCGACAACCAAACGCTCGACCATGTTCTCGAGGTCATCGACCTCGGCGTCCACGGCTTCATCCCAAGTTCCGTCGATATCGATATCTGCATCGAGGCGATCGGGCTTGCCATTGCCGGCGGGCAGTTCGTGCCGGCCAGCAGCGTGCTTGCGATGCGCGGCCTTCTCGGCAGCTATCCGCAAAAGGTCTGCGGCCGATCCGCGTTCACGGTGCGCCAGGCCGCGGTCGCCGAGGCGCTGCGCCGCGGCAAGGCGAACAAGATCATCGCCCGCGAACTCAACCTCTGTGAAAGCACGGTGAAGGTTCACATCCGCAACATCATGAAGAAGCTCGGCGCGACCAACCGCACGGAGGTCGCCTGCAAGGTCAGCGAGATCATGTCCGACGAGATCTATCAGAACAGCCGGGCGTGACCCGGCTCCCACAACAGGAATTCAGTCATGATCTGGTCAGAGAAACCGGCCGCCCCGGAGGAGTTCGTCCTTCCCCGGGTCCTTACCGTCATTGTCGAACGCCGGTGGCCCATTCTGGCCTGTCTTGTCGCGGGTGTAGCGATTGCGGCCATCGGCTATCTCGACCAGCCGTCGCGCTACGGTGCCGAGGCGGTGCTGGCACTGGACATGCGCAAGTTCCAGGCCTTGCCGACGGAATCCGTCGTTTCGCCGCTGCCGCAGGAAAGCCCGGTGCTGCGCACCGAGGTCGATATCATCAGCTCCCGCTCCATGGCCGAGAGGGTTCTGGCCGATCTGCAGGCGGAGGGTATCGATGCCGCCAAGGGTTTTGGCCTGACGACGGAAAACGGGGCCGGCCAGGCGGCGCTGTCCGACCGTATGAACCGTGCCGGCACCGATCGGCGTGTCCTTCTCGACAGCCTCATCTCTGGCGTCCGCGTCACCAATGACGGCCGTTCCTACACGATCTATGTCGCCTTCAGCGGCATGGAGCCCGAATTTACCGCCGCGGTCGCCAATGCCTATGCTGAGGCCTATATCAACTATCAGGTCGATGTGCAGACGACGGCGACGCGGCGGGTCAGCGACTGGCTCGGAACGCGCCTCGTCAGCCTGCGCAGCGAACTGGAGCGCTCGGAACATGCGGCGACTTTGTTCCGCGAGAACTCCGGTATCGCCAAGTCGAACGGCACGACCCTGCTGTCCCAGCAGATCGCCGGCCTGAACACCGAGCTGGCACGGCTGAGGGCCCAGCTTGCGGGATCGGTCGCGCGTCTCGCGACGGCCGTCGACATGTCGGATGGAAAAACCGGCCTTGCCCTTCCGGAGGTGCTGAATTCAGCGGCGATCCAGCAGTTGCGTACCGAGGAAGCCCGTCTCAAGCGCCAGCTTGCCGCGATCAGCGAAAGCGGCGCGGTCAAGAACCCGCAAATTCCGGAACTGACCTCGCAGCTGGAGACGATCCAGGCGCAGATCGGCGCGGAGGTAGAACAGATCGTCGATAGCCTGCGCACGGAAATCGAGATCACGCGACGCCAGAAGACCGGTCTCGAGGCGAGCTTGAAACAGTTGCAGGCGGAGATGTCGAACGCCAACGAGGCGATCGTGCAGGCCGACCAGCTCGACCGCGAGGCCAGTGCAAACCGGGCGATCTACGAGAGCTATCTCACGCGCTACAAGCAGACGATCGAGCAGGACGGCATCGCGATGGCGGAGGCGCGCATCATCTCGCGCGCGGTGCCGTCCGGATCGCCATCCAGCCCAAGCGCCTCCGCCTGGCTCATAGGCGGGCTGGTGTTCGGCCTCGCGGCCGGTGCGGTTGCGGCGCTGCTTCTCGAATTGCGCGCCAGCTTCCAGCGCCGTCCCCATCCGGGCGAAAGCCGTGCCGTCGTCCCGCACGATCTTGGAATGCCGGAACGTCGTCCCTTCATCGCCGACTATCCCGGCCCGGCGTCCGAGGTCAGGAAACGTATGGAAACGCCTGTCGACAGGCCCTCTATCGTCGGGATGTAAGGTAAAAGCACCATGGCACGCATCCAAGCCAATCATCTGGCCCAACGGCGTATTCTACGCCCAGCCGTTTTTGCCTGCCTCCTGCTCCTGGCGGCTTCGGTTGCGCCGGCAAGCGCCCAGAACCAGGGCTACACGGTGGCCAGCGGCGACGTGTTGCGCGTCACGGTCTATGGCGATCCGGGATTGAGCGGGTCCTTTCCCATCGGCACGGACGGTACGATCGGCTATCCGCTGCTCGGCAACGTCGCCGTAACAGGCAAGGGCGTCGACGAGGTTCGACAAGCCATCGATGCCGGGCTGAAGGAGCATATCGCCAACCTGTCGGTCGCGGTCGTCGTGGAAGCCTATGCGCCGGTCTTCGTCGTGGGCGAAGTCCAGAAGCCCGGGCGCTACGAGTTCCGTCCCGGCATGATCGCGCTCGAGCTTTTCGCGCTGGGCGGCGGGCAGAAGGAGGTGCTGGCGCAGGGCGACAATGCCGGCGTGCGGCTTGCCGGACTGCGGCAGGATTATGCCGATCTCGGCGTGCAGCTTCTCGGGCAGGACGTGAAACGGGTTCGCCTCGAGGCGGAGCTGAACGGCCAGCCCTTCACCTATCTGCCGAGTGAGGAGATCGGCACCCCGGACCCGCGCATCGTCCGCCAGGTCGTGGACGCCGAGCGCACGCTGTTCGAGCTTCGCCGCGCGACGCTCGACGCCGAGCTCAAAAGCCTGGAGCAGCAGAAGGTCGGCTATCTCGACGAAATCGACACGCTGGAGAAGAGCGGCAAGCTGCGCGATGGCGAACTCACCTTGCTGGACGAGGACGTGAAGCTCGCCCAGAGCATGGTGGAGCGCGGTTTGACGCCGAAGACGCAGCTGCGTGACAAGCAGCGGGAGATATCGGCGACCAACCGCGACGTGCTGGAATTCGGCTCCTTCCTCGCCCGCGCCCGACAGAACCTGACGGTGATCGATGGCCGTCTCAAGTCGCTGCGCGGGCAGCGCCGCGGCGAGGTGGCGGCGGAGCTTCGCGAATTGAACATCGATATCCTGCGTCTTCGCCGCAAGATGACCTACAGCCTGCAGGCGATGGCCGAGGCTGGCATCGCCTTTGATAAGAAGGACGGAACGCGACAGGCGGCCTACCGCTTCTCCGCCGTGCGGATGATGGATGGAAAGTACAGCGAAGTCACGGTCGGCCAGACCGACCCGGTGCGCGCCGGCGACATCCTGCGGGTGAGCCTTGTCCTTGATGAAGGCGACGTTGCAGCGCGCTGAGGTCTATCGCAGGACCTTGGAGAGAAGGGAGCGCATGCGCGGCACCGTATCGGGCCGGTGCAGCAGATAGCCGAGCGGCGGCAGCACGGCGGTGGCCGGCGCCATGCGGAAGGCGAGCATCAGCAGCTTCCACGCCTGCCTGTTTCCCCGCAGCGCATGTGACACCGCCGACCAGTAGGCGCGCTCGGCAATGCCGCGCCGGGCGCGGCGGCGCAACGTCTCCGCCCCGTCGAGCCACCGTCCCTCATGGTAGAAGAAACTCTCGGCCGCATCCGCCGTATGGCGGATGTGCAGGATCTGGTGCGCCCACAGGTCCGTCGACCGGTTCGCGTCGTGGGAGCGGATGCCGGCCTGGATGCAATCCAGTTCAGCGACGGTTCCGTGCAGGGCAAGCCGCAGCCAGAGTTCGTAGTCATCGCTGTGCGGCAGGGCCGGCCGATAGTGGCCGGCGCGTTTCTGCACGCTCGTGCGCACGACGATGGACGGTCCGGGAATCTGGAAGACGCCGAGGCGGCAGAAACGCTCGATGAAGGCCCGCCCCGTCATCAGCGTGACCGGCGGGTCTCCGGGCTGCGCTTCGATGTCGGGGATCGGCACGTCGCCCCGGATCGCCACGTCGCGGCCGTAGGAGAAGGCGATGCCGCGGTCCCGTTCCATGACGGATGTCGCCCGGCGCAGCGCGCCCGGCACCAGGAAATCGTCGGCGAAGAGCAGGAGAAAGTAATCGGCCCGCGCCCAGTCGATCCCCGCATTGAAGGAGGCATGCGGTCCGAGATTTTCCGACCGCAGCAGCAGCTCCACCCGCGGGTCGCAAAAGGCAAGCCGCTCGGCGACCGCGACGCTGTCGTCCGTCGAGGCATTGTCGACGATCAGGACGCGTACATCGTGCATGTCCTGCGAGAGCACGCTTTTCACACAGGCTTCGAGATAGCGACCGTAATTGTAGTTCGGAATGACGACATCGACGCTCGGCATGGCTCAGGCTCCCGATGCAACGAGAAACCGGCGCAGGCGGCGGGCATGGTCGCGGCCGGCGGCGAGCAGGATATGCAGTTCGACGAGGAACGGGTGGCGCGTGGCGAGCAGCCCGATCAGCCAGCCGACGCCGGCAAGGAGGATCGCGGCGCAAAAGCCAGGCAGGCCCGCGTCTGGATGTCCGGGCAGTGCCAGCAGCACGACCGGCCCTGCCAGCGAGAAACCGGTGACGACGGCGCTCGGCATCAGCGCCGTGAGAAGGCCAAGCAGGGAAAAGCGAACGTGGCGATGCACGAAGACGAGCGCGACCAGCATCTGGAGGGGAAGCGAGACGAACTGGCTGAGCGCCATTGCCATCACACCGTAGAGGCTGGCGGCGCAAAGGATGCCGGCGGCAAAGCAGCGCGAGACAAGGCTTGCGAGGAACGCGTCCCGGTTCCGGCCGAGCGCCAGGAGAAGCGGCCCCGTCACGATGACGGGCAGCCAGAAGACGGCGGCAAGCGCCAGAATGCGCACGACCGGCACGGCCTGCGCCCATTGCGGGCCGAGCACGATGCCCACGATCGACGGCGCGAGAAGCGAGATCAGCGCCGCACCCGGCCAGTAAAGAACCGACAGATAGGCGAGCACGCCGAGATAGGTCTTCTCGATGTCGCGCCCCTCCCGCACGCGGCTTGCCAGCGCCGGAAAGGCCATGCTGTGGAAGGCCGACATGATGATGCGGTCGGGTATGCCGCACAGGGCATTCGATCGGTTGTAGAGCGCGACCGATGTCATCGAGGCGATGCGGCCGAGGATCAGCTGCGGCACGGTCTCGTGGATGCGCTCCACCACGAGTGCGGCCCCCTTGAACAGGCCGAAGGCCAGCACCTCGCGCCAGCGCGCAAGGCCGGGGCGGAAGATCGCCGCTGCGGGGAACGGCGAACAGGCAACGGCCAGCACCGCGAGCGTGAGCGACCCCGCAAGCATGCCCCATGCGAAACTGACGGGACCGAAGCCGAGGATGGCGAGCGCGATCGTGGCAAGCGCGGTCGTCAGCGAAACCGCCGTGCGGATGCAGGCGAGTGCGCCAAAACCCATCTCGCGCCGGAGCAGGGCGATGACGGGCTGGGCGAGGGACTCGGCGAGCCCCGCCGCCGCTGCGAGCAAAAGGAAGAAGGAGAGGTCCGGCGCGGCATAGAAGCGGGCGACGAGGCCCGACAGGGCGACGAGGGCGGCCGCGATCACCGCGCTGACGGCGACCTGAAGCGTCAGCGCGGTGCGCAGCGCCTCGGCATCGACGGTGTTGCGCTGGATGAGGAATTCCGGCGTGACGAATTCGCGGGCGGAGAAGGCGACGACGGCGATTGCCAGACCCGTCACCGCCTCGCCGATTTCGCCCGGCGTCAGGATGCGGGCCATGATCACCAGCACCGTGAAATTGATGAGGAGCGCGAAATACTGCTCCAGCGATGCCATAACATAAGCGCGTCGGACCATGCTGCTCACGCTTTCCGGAAAGGGCTGGGGGCTTCTGGTTTCTGGGGCATGGGCTTCACTCCGCCGGTTGCAACGAGGATAGGCGCATGGGGGACGGTGGCCACTTGTCCATTCAGCGTAGGGCATCCTGTGCAAGGGGTAGGGTTTTCGCGCGGCGAGCGACCAGCACCTGTGCGAGAAGCAGATCCTGCTGCCGGACAAGCTCCGAGCGGATCGCCGCGTTGCGCCGGGCAATTGCGTTTTCGGCGGCGGCAAGGTCGGCGAGCACGGTGTCCACCTGCAGCAGGACTTGCCCGGCGTCGAAGCTCTCGATGTGGTGGCAGAAATCGGCCCGGCCGAATTCGGTCATGAGTTCGTCGTTCTTTTCCGCATAGCCGAGCGACAGCGCCGGCCGGTCGAGCTTGAGGGTGCAGAGCAGGTTGTGAAAGCGCGAGACGATGGCGAGATCGACCTTCAGGATCTCATCCATGACCGCATGCAGCGAGATGGTGCGGGCAACCGAAAGGTGGCCGTGGGCCCCGTTTTCCAGGAGGGCGGCAAGGATGTCGTCAAGAGCCTGCTCGTCGGATGTATCGCCCATGAAGAGGCGCACGTCATGTCCGTCGTCGAGCAGCCGGCGGGCGATCGCCGCGATCTTGTCCACATAGGTGCGGTATATATCGTCGCCGTTCGCATGGTCGCGCTCCCAACCCCGATAGCGCATGACGCCGATGCCGATCGTCGCGGGTTTTTGCCGGCGCAGCTTGTCGTCGGAGCGGACGGGCTCGCGCAATCCGAAGGCGAGGTCGGGGAAGCGGTGGTCCGAAGCGGTATCGATGCCCAGACCCTGGACGTACCGGAGGGAAAAGTCGTCGCGGTAGGAGCGGTAGCTGGCCATTCGCGCCGCGGATGTGAGGAACCATCGGCTGAGCGCGCCACGGATCGGGCCGGCGCCGATGCTGACGAAGGCGATGCGGGCGCCGCGCAGCCGCGCGGCAAGGCACCACCAATAGATGATGAACGGCCAGCCGAACGGCGTTTCCTGGAAGTCGTCGAGGATGCCCGTCCCGGGGATGACCATCACGTCCACGCCGCCGAGCACCCGCAGGATCGACACGAGGCTGGCGAGCCGCCCATGGATCCGCCCTAGCCTCCCATCGAACCAGCGCAGAAACGGGTGGACGAAGGCCGCGCCGCGAAGGCCGGTCACCTCAAGCGCGAAGCGCTCGCCGATCGCCACGGGATTGGAGCAGATGCACAGCAGGGCCGCATCGGGGCACGCACGGCGCAGGAAGACGAGCATCGCTTCCAGCGAGCCGTCATTTCCCGAGTTTCCGGACCCGAACTGCCCGAGCAAGGCGATCTTCATGGAATGTCCACCGCTGTCGATTGGGATCTGAAGGGATTGCCAAAGCGGCCGCACTATCGCGCCGTGACGCGGTGCGGAAAACGCGGATATTCGGCGACCAGGCATCCGCCGAAAGCGGTAGGGAACCGACCGCCTCCTGCGAAGGGCCGCTTGCGCCCTCCAAGGCCCAGCTTCCGCGACGGCGCATCCGGTTGGACAAGGGAGGCAGAGGGCCGCCCATGAAGATCGCCTATTTCGTCCTGCCGCATCTCGGCGGCACCTATACCGTGTTCCGGCACCTGCGCGCCGGCCTGGCGCCTGATGGCATCGAGCTTTGCTGGCTCGGCCTGACGCCCGCCGGGCAAGGCCTTCCCGCCGGAATGGAGCGGGAAGCCGCGTTCGGCACGCTCGTCGAGGCAACCGCTTCGGACGATGGCAAGAGCACCGCCCGCCTGATGGAGCGGGCAATCCTGGCCGGCGGCTTCGACGGCGTCGTCGTCAACGTGCTCAGCGACCGTGTGCAGACCAATATCGTGCGCTATCTTCCCCCCTATCTCCTGCGCCTTATGGTCGTGCACAACATCACGCCGGGAACCTATGCGGCGGCGGCGGCGATCCGGCCCTATGTGCATGCGACGGTCTGCGTCTCGCAGCGCTGCCGCGACGACCTCGTAAAACGCCATCATTTCCCCGCCGGGCGCACCTTCGTCATTGCGAACGCCGTTTCCCTGGAGGCCTTTCCCGCAACCGACCGGCCGCCGCGGCCGGTCGGGCAAGGGCTTCGCCTCTTGTTCCTCGGGCGGATCGAGGATGCCTCGAAAGGGGTCCTGTGGCTGCCCGATATCCTGAAGCGGCTGCCTGCGTCGTCGACATTGACGATCGCCGGAGACGGACCGGATCTCAAGCGGCTGAAGGCCGCCATGCCGGGGGTGACGCCGCGCGTCGTCTATGCCGGGGCCGTCGCGGCGGATGCCGTGCCAGCGTTGCTGGCGGCCCACGACATCTTCCTCATGCCGTCCCGTTACGAGGGCCTGCCGATGGCACTGGTGGAGGCCATGGCCGCCGGATGCGTGCCTGTCGCCTCGGCGCTTCGCGGCGTCACGGATATGATCGTGGAGAATGGACGCGACGGGCTGCTCTTTCCGGTCGGCGACACGGCGAGGGCCGCCGCCATCGTCCGCGCCCTGGACAAGGACCGCGCGCAGCTTCACGGCCTTTCGCTCGGCGCGCGCCGCAAGGTCGCGGGTGCCTTCACGGTGGAGCGCATGGCGGCGCAGTATGCTGCGGTGCTGCGCGATATCGCGGCAAACCCGCCGCCGCTCGCGGCCCCCCTTGCGCTGGACGGTTGGTCGATGCCGCGCGGCCTGCGGGCCGGCCTGCGCACCTTCCTGCCACGGCCCCTGAAGAATTGGCTGCGGGGCGTTCGGGAGCGGCTTTGAACCGCGGTGCCGGCCAAAGGAGCGGATACGATGCGAACCATTGCCTTTTCCATGCGGCTCTGCCTCGTGCTGCTTGCCTTGCTGGCCGGCCCTGCCGCGCCCGCCAGCGCCGAGGTACGCTTTCCGCTGCGCATCGCCGCCGCAGGCACCTATCTGGAGGACGCGGCCGGAAAGCCCTTCCTCATCACCGGCGATGCGGCCTGGTCGCTGATCTCGGACCTGCCGGCGGAAGATGCGGATCTCTACATCGCCGATCGCAAGGCGCGCGGCTTCAACACCATCCTGGTCTCGCTGATCGAGCATGAATTCGCCCGCAACGCGCCGAACAATGCCGCTGATATCCCCCCGTTCCTGGTGCCCGGCGATTTTACGCAACCGAACGACCGCTATTTCTCCGATGCCGAACATGTGCTCGACGCCGCATTCCGGGCCGGCATGCTGGTCCTGCTGGCGCCCGCCTATGCCGGCGCGAATGGCGGATCGCAGGGCTGGTATGGTGAGATGGCGGCCGCCGGTCCCGATGCGCTGCGCGCCTACGGGCGCTATGTCGGCAAACGCTATGCCCGCTTTCCCAACATCGTCTGGGTGCAGGGCGGCGACTATGACCCGCCGGACCGCGCGCTGGTTGAGGCTCTGGCAGCGGGCATCGCGGAGGGCGCTCCCGGTGCGATGCAGACTGTGCACGGCAACCGCGACACGGCGACCGCCGCCTATTGGCCCGGTGCCGGATGGCTCGCGCTCGATACGGTCTATACCTACGAGGACGTCGCCACCGCCGTGCAGGCACGCTACCGCGCCGGCCCGCATCGGCCCTTCTTCCTGATCGAAGCGCGCTACGAAGGCGAGCATGGGGTGGAGGCGGCCGAGATCCGCAAGATCGCCTATGGCGCCCTCCTGTCGGGCGCGAGCGGCCAGGTCTTCGGCAACAATCCTGTCTGGCATTTCGGCGGGCCCGCGCTCTACGACACGCCCGCGGGGTGGCGTGAGGCGCTTGCCAGCCGGGGGGCTGAGAGCATCGGCCATATGGCGAGCCTGTTCGCACGCTTCGACTGGTGGAAGCTGAAGCCCGACGACGGGCGGTTCGTGCGTCGTGTCGAAGGTGCGGCATCCGCTACCGCCATAACGGCCGTTGCGGGCGACGGAACCTTCGCGGTCGCTTACATCGACGGTGCCGCCGCGATCGACCTTGATCCGTCGGTTCTTACCGCACCGGCTGGGACCATCGAATGGTACGATCCCTCGACCGGAGCTAAGCTACGGTCGGAGCCCGAAGCCGATTTGCGACGAGTGGTGGTTCCTGCATTGTCGAATGCGTCGGATGTTGAAGATTGGCTTGTAGTTTTGCGGGCGGGAAAGCGGTCGCGGAGCGAATAGAGTATTCGTCTGCCCTGCATTTTTAAAGAAAGTTTCTGCCGTCTGTTCGCTCGGTCTTCGATGTAAGAGAAGGAGTGGCTTTGCATCACAACGATACTCGCACCACCGTGTATAGTTGCAGTTTGTCGTTCAGAAGGCCGTGAAGCTGCTGTTTAATGATCGGCTCGATCGTGTTTGAAGATAGCCGCTACCGGATGCCCTTGACGTCTGCCTCGTTAGGGGGCGACGCGTAATAACGATAAAGACAACCGTGGTTCTGCGTCTCGGAAAGTAGCAGGCTGCGGCCCCTGTCATCGCAGAGCAGTCGCCCTAGCAGATGTCGATCTCGAGTGTTCGTGGCGGAGCGCCTGTTTGGCGACTGGGTTGCTGGAGCGGCTGGCATCTGGTGAAAGAGTTCGCCGTCATAACGGCCGGCGATTTATGGGGTGGCGGGTGCGCCGGACTTCGGGATTTCAACATCGCGCGCCAATGCCTCATCAATTTCCGCCGCCGACACCTGCAAGAACTGCCGCTTGGCAATCTTCACCGCGATTGCGGGAATCTCAAGGTGGGTACCCACTCGCCGGTAAGACGCGAAGCTCAGGCCTTCGATCAACTCCTCGTCCACGACGAGACGGTAGGTGCCGGCTTCCAGCGGTTCAACCAGGGAATTTAGGTTGAACGGGTGCATGAAAGTAATTTCGGTTTCTGTGGTTCTTTCGGTCATTTCCGTTGATTTCCAATTTGAGCCGAACCTGGAACAAGCGATCTGCCGGGTTCTGGCGGGGATATGTGCGTGAAGACCCGCATAAGCAGGCGCCTATTCCAGGCGATTTGGGTTCGCCGATCCGCCCTCATTTTCCCAGACGTCGAGACCGTTGTTGCGGTTCTTGTGCAGGGATGCCTGCGAAAGAGGATATCTATCGGTGCAGATCATCGCCCCTTGTATCAGGCGAACCAGATGACGGGCTTCTCTATTCTCTACGCCAGACTTGGCGGGAAGGTTCCGGGTCTCATAGTTTGCGTCCTTGAGGATTTGCGGCAAAGCGGTTCGCTGGCGGTTTGCATCGGTCAAGGCGCCTTTGAAGACAAGGATCACCATACCCATCCCTCGATCAGGATATAGAGTATCATCGCAAGACTTGCGGCGGAGAGAGCGTATCCGATGAGGTCGGCGAAACGATGCTTGTTCTGCTGGCGGAAGATGGAAGACATGATGTCCTCCTCGCATTGGGGCCAGGGCAATCAACCCTTAAACAGCAGCGCCCGTAAGATGGCTGCTGGAACAATCACAGTGAGCTGCCTCCTCTTTATTAGCAAGGAATCAATTGCGTTCGTTTGGTGGCATCCGTTGAGACTGTTGCGGTCCGGTGACGCGGTCATCTTGCTAAGTTAATGAAAATCCATACGGATTTGTTTTCGCCTTGGTGCTTCGATTGGAAGCGAAACCATAGATGAAATCCAGAGATATTTTTTTATTTAAAAATACAAGCCAGCATTCGCATTTCTGTGCTATAGTGATTTTAAATTTAGAGCTCCAAGTGTGCGCAATTTCGATGGAAATTTGCAATTACGAGCTTTGTTTTTCTCTCGATTTCAGAAGAATATGCCGTTTTTAACGGCGATTCGTAGTTTTTTATTTTTTTGACATGGCGAAGCTTCTCGCAGATCGGGGTCGAAATCTCCGTGTCGGAGAGGCGCGCAATTCACATATCGCAAGGAGTTGTCATGAGTCTCAGTTTTCCAAACCAAAGCCGAAGCTATGAAGAGGCTGGCAAGCGTATCCGCTTCATTGGTCATGATGGCATGTTCGAGATTCCGTTCTTCGCCGGGTCGGACCTATTCCCGGGAGTGACATCCGAAGCCGGTTATCTCAGGGCTTTCGACGATGCCCGCGTCTCCGTCTACAATGCCGCCCGCCGCGCTTATTCCGCCGCCCGCAAGCCGGCCTACGTCCTGACGCGCGCCGATTTCGGCTGAGAGCGCCGAACACCGGAGCAGAGCTTCGGCGACCCTTCACATCCCCAGAACGATTGCCGGTTTCGCCCGGCCGGCTGCCTGGCCGCATCCGGGCAAAGGAATGATTATGGCCAGAGGCCAAGAGCGTGGCGTGGAAGGCATCGGCAACTCGGAAACCGCTGTTGTCGAAAGAACCGTGGCCGAACAAATCCTCCACCCCGAGGCGGGTTCCAAACCGCCGCCGGAGCCGCAAGCGGTTGCGGACGGGAAAGGCGACGGCGACCGTCCGTCGTCCGGCTTCGGTTTCCGCCGCACGCCGGGCGGGCCGTGGAACGATCCCGTGCCGGTACGGGAGGAACTGTTCGGCATCGAACGGCTTGAGCAGCACGCGGCAACGCTTGCGCTTGCCCAGCCGGTAACGAAGCGGCCGCCGTCCGTCCAGTCGCTGCACAAGCGCCTGAAGAGCAACGCGGCGGTCCTGCTTGCCGCCTATCGTGCCAGCGCCCTGGAGGTGGAGAACGAGCGCGGCGTCGTGCCGGCGGCCGAATGGCTGCTGGACAATTACCATCTGGTCGAGGAGCAGATCCGCGAGATCCATGACGACCTGCCGCCCAACTATTACAGGCAGCTGCCAAAACTCGCCGAGGGGCCCTTCGCCGGATATCCACGCGTCTTCGGCATTGCCTGGGCCTTCGTCGCGCACACCGACAGCCATTTCGATCCAGAGACGCTCGTCCGCTTCATCGCCGCCTATCAGAAGGTTCAGCCGCTGACGATCGGCGAGTTGTGGGCCGTGGCGATCACTCTGCGCATCGTGCTCGTCGAGAACCTGCGCAGGCTTGCCGACCAGATTACCGCCGGGCGCCGCATGCGTGCCGAGGCGGATGCGCTGGCCGACCGGCTATTGGCGAACGAGGGTCGCGGCAGCGCGCTTGAAAAGGTCTCCGCCGACCCCCTGCCCGAGCTCTTCGCGGCCCAGCTTGCCAAACGGCTGCGCGACCAGGACCCCAGCACGACGCCGGCGCATGGCTGGCTGGAGGCGCGGCTGGCAAGGCAGGACAGCTCGGTGGATGCCGTGGTGCGGCATGCCCAGCAGCGCCAGGGCGCGTCGAATGTCACGATCAGGAACATCATCACCAGCATGCGGCTGATCAGCGATGTCGACTGGGCCGATCTCTTTGAAAAGGTCAGCCTCGTCGACGCCCGCCTGTCGTCCGATGGCAGCTTCGCCCGCATGGATTTTGCCACGCGCAACCTCTATCGCAGCGCCATCGAAGACCTCGCCCGCGGCTCGGACCTGTCGGAACTCGACATTGCAGGGCAGGCGGTGAAAGCGGCACGGGCGGCACCGGTCACGGGCGACACCACCTCGCAGGCCGAACGTATCGGCGATCCGGGCTACCATCTGATCGCGGAAGGGCGGCCGGCCTTCGAGCGCACGATCGGGTTCCGCCCGCCCCGGCATCTGATCGCCGGGCGGCTGGCGGCGCGCACGGGCATTGCCGGTTATGTCGGGGCGATCGGGCTCGTGACGGCGATGCTTCTGGCGCTTGCGCTATGGCTGCTGTCCATCGCCGGTCTCTCGGCGCCCGGCTTGATCGTCTTCGCGGTGCTGGCGCTGTTGCCGGCAAGCGATATCGCGACGGCGCTCGTCAACCGCTTCGTGAGCTGGAGCCACGGCGCGACCGGTCTGCCGGGACTGGAACTCGCGCAGGGCGTCCCATCGTCGTCACGCACGCTGGTCGTCGTGCCGACGCTCCTGAGCAATCGTGCCGACCTGCTGGAGCAGATCGAGCGGCTGGAGGTCCATCATCTCTCGGGCGCGGGCGGCGACCTGAGCTTCGCTTTGCTGACCGACGGAAAGGATGCCTCACAGGAGACCGTCGAGGGCGATGGCGCGCTTTTGGCGCTCGCCGTCGAGACCATTGCCGACCTCAATCACCGGCACGGGCCGGGTCCTTCCGGCGACCGCTTCCTGCTTTTGCACCGCAAGCGCCGGTTCAATGCCGGCGAGACCCTCTGGATGGGCTGGGAGCGCAAGCGCGGCAAGCTGCACGAACTCAACCGCCTGCTGCGCGGCGCCACCGACACCAGCTTTATGGCGCTCGGCGGAAAGCCGCCGTCTGTCCCGCCGGACGTGCGCTATGTCATCACCCTCGACGCGGATACGAAACTGCCGCGCGACACGGTCCTGCGGCTGATCGGCAAGATGGCGCATCCCCTCAACCGGCCGCGTTTCGATACCGTGCAGCAGCGGGTCGTCGACGGCTATGCGATCATCCAGCCGCGCGTCACCCCGTCGCTTCCCATCGGTCGCGAAGGCTCGCTCTACCAACGGGTCTTTTCCGCGCCCGGCGGCATGGACCCCTATGCGGCGGCCGTTTCCGACGTCTATCAGGACCTGTTCGGCGAGGGTTCCTATACCGGCAAGGGCATCTATGACGTCGATGCCTTCGAGGCGGCGCTGGCCGGGCGCATACCCGAGAATACCCTTCTCAGCCACGACCTTTTCGAGGGCACGTTCGCGCGGGCGGGGCTTGCCTCCGATGTCGAGGTGGTCGACGATTTTCCGTCGCGTTACGACGTCGCCGCCCGGCGCCAGCACCGCTGGACGCGCGGTGACTGGCAGCTGCTGCCGTGGATCTTCGGGCGGCGGGCACTTCCCGCCCTCGGCCGCTGGAAGATGCTGGACAATCTGCGCCGCACCCTCATCGCGCCGTCGACATTCGCGGCGCTCGTGGCCTGTTGCGCGATGCCGTTGCAGGCGGGCGTGACCGCGGCGCTGCTGGTCGCGTCCTGCATCGTCCTTCCCGCTTTCCTGCCGGTGGCCTTCGCCATCCTGCCGCGCCGCAGCGGCCTGCAATGGAGCAGCCATGCCGTCAGGCTTGCCGGCGACATCAAGCTTGCCGCGATGCAGGCCGCGCTTGGCCTTTCCTTCCTGCCCGATCAGGCGTGGCGCAATTGCGATGCCGTGTTCAGAACTGCCGGCCGACTGCTGGTGACGCGTCGGAAACTGCTGGAATGGACGACCGCCGCGACATCCGGCAATCGGACACGGCTGACGCTTGCCGGCTTCTACCGCGACATGGCGGGCGGCACGGCGACCGCGCTGGTCCTTCTCACCGCTGCCGTCACGTTTTCGCCGGCCGCCTGGCCTCTGGCGCTGCTGCTGGCACTCCTCTGGTCGGCCGCGCCCGCCGTTGCGCTCTGGGTCAGCCGGTCGCCGACGGCGCGGCCGGGCAGGGCGCTTTCGGATGCCGATGCGGTGGAACTCCGGCTGGTGGCGCGGCGCACATGGCGGTTCTTCGAAACCTTCGTCACGCCGCTGGAAAACATGCTGCCACCGGACAATTTCCAGGAAACCCCGCTGCCCGCCATCGCCCACCGCACCTCGCCGACCAATATCGGCCTCTATCTTCTCTCGACGGTCGCCGCGCGCGACTTCGGCTGGGTGGGAACCCTTGAAGCGCTCGAACGGCTGGAAGCGACTTTTTCGACGCTCAAGCGGCTCGACCGGTTCAACGGACATTTCTTCAATTGGTACGATACGCGCGATCTGAGGACCCTTGCTCCGCCCTATGTCTCCTCCGTCGACAGCGGCAATCTCGCCGGCCATCTGATCGCGCTGGCGAATGCCTGCGAAGAGTGGGCCGGGATGCCGCCAGCGGAAGACGGCGAGGGCTTCGGCGATACGCTGGCGCTCGCCCGCATGGCCCTTGGCGAGACGGCCGGCAATCCCGGTGCCAGCCTGGCAGCCATTCTTGACGAGGCGGAAACCCTCGTTCGCGGCCCGCAATCCATAGAGGCTGCAACACCCGCATTGACGCGGCTTCTGGACAAGGCCTTGAAACTGGCCGAGCAGGCAGGACCTGCCGATGGCGGTAAGGCCACCGATCTGACCTTCTGGATCGGGGCGCTCGGGCGATCCGTCACGCAGTCCGCGCGCGACCGGCAGGTCTTCCGCGACGATGCCGCCTCCGTGCGAGCCCGGCTGCAAACGCTTGCGGACACGGCCCGCACCATGGCGCTCGACATGGATTTCGCCTTCCTGTTCGATCCCGACAGGAAACTGTTGTCGATCGGCTATTCGCTCGCCGACAACGGGCTCGACCCGAACTGCTACGACCTTCTTGCTTCGGAAGCCCGGCTTGCGAGCTTCTTCGCCATCGCAAAGGGCGATGTCAGCACGCGCCATTGGTTCCGCCTCGGCCGGGCGGCGACGCCGCTCGGCAGCGGCTCGGCGCTGATCTCCTGGTCGGGCTCGATGTTCGAATATCTCATGCCGTCGCTCGTGATGCGCGCACCGGCGGGAAGCCTGCTCGACGACACGAACCGGCTGATCGTGGCGCGGCAGGAGGCCTATGGCCGGTCTCGGCATGTGCCCTGGGGCATATCGGAATCCGCCTTCAATGCGCGCGATATCGAGTTCACCTATCAATATTCCAATTTCGGCGTGCCGGGGCTCGGCCTCAAGCGCGGGCTGTCGGGCAACATGGTCATCGCCCCCTACGCCACCGGCTTGGCCGCCATGGTCGATCCCCATGCCGCGCTCGAAAACTACCGGCATCTCGAATCCCTCGGCGCACGCGGCGTGCACGGTTTCTACGAGGCGCTGGACTTCACCCGCGCCCGCCTGCCCGAAGACGCGCGCGTCGAGATCATCCGCAGCTACATGGCCCATCATCAGGGCATGACTATCGTCGCTATCGCCGTCCTCCTGCAGGACGGGCGCATGCGGGCGCGGTTCCACCGCGAGCCGATGATCATGGCCAGCGAGCTTCTGCTGTCGGAGCGCATGCCGCGCGACGTGGCGATCGCCCGTCCGCGCGCCGAGGAGGTCAAGGCATCCGCCGGCATTTCGCTGAACCCGGCGCCGTCGGTGCGCCGGCTGGCGCTGCCCGTTGCCGGCGCGCCGGTCACGCATCTCCTGTCCAACGGGCGCTATGCGGTCATGCTGACGGCCTCGGGCGGTGGCTACAGCCGCTGGCGCGATATCGCCGTTACGCGCTGGCGCGAGGATGCGACCCGCGACGATTGCGGCGCCTTCATCTTTCTTAGGGACATGCAGACCGGTACGGTCTTCTCGCCCAGCCTCCCGGCGGCGGGCGACAGGGCCGAGGCCTCGGTGGTCTTCGGCGAGGACCACGCACAATATATCCGCCATGACGAGACGCTGACGACGGAGATGGATGTCATCGTCTCCGGCGAGGACGACGGCGAGGTGCGCCGCATCTGCCTCACCAACAGCGGGCGGCGGGCACGCGAGATCGAACTGACCTCCTATGCCGAACTGGTGCTCGCCACCCCGGCCACCGACAACGCGCATCCCGCCTTCGCCAAGATGTTCGTCGAGACCGAGCATTTGGCCGAATACGGCGCGCTCATCGCCACGCGCCGCCGCCGGGCGCCTTCGGAGGCCGAGATATGGGCCGCCCACTTTGCCGTGGTCGAGGGCGATGCGATCGCCGATCCGCAATACGAATCCGATCGTGCCCGTTTCCTTGGGCGCGGCCGCACCATCGCCACCGCCGCCGCTATCCATGACGGGCAGGCGCTGTCCAACACCGCGGGAACCGTGCTCGATCCGATCTTCGCGCTACGCCGCAGCGTGCGGGTGCTTCCCGGCAAGGTGGCGCGCATCGCCTTCTGGACGGTCGTCGCCGGCTCGCGGGACGAACTCCTCGAACGCATCGACAAGCATCACGACAGGAGCGCCTTCGAGCGGGCGAAGACGCTCGCCTGGACCCAGGCGCAGGTGCAGCTTCACCATCTCGACATGGATCTGGAGGAGGCGGCGGACTTCCAGCGCCTTGCCGCGCCGATCCTCTATGCCGACGCGCGCTTCCGTCCCGCCTCGGATGCCATCCTCGCTGGTGCCGGGCCGCAGTCGGGCCTGTGGCCCTACGGCATTTCCGGCGACCTGCCAATCGTGCTCCTGCGCATCGAGGATACCGAAGATCTTCCCCAGTTGCGCCAGATGCTGCGCGCACACGAATACTGGCGCATCAAGCGGCTCGCCGTCGATCTGGTGATCGTCAACGAACGTGCCGCCTCCTATGTGCAGGACTTGCAGAACGCCGTTGAAGCCGCCGTGCGCTCCAGCCAGTCCCGCCCGCGTTTTGGCGACATGCCGGCGCAGGGCGCGGTGCATGTGCTGCGCGCCGATTTCCTGAAGCAGGAGACGAAAAACCTGCTGAACGCCACCGCGCGCGTCGTGCTGTCCGCCCATCGCGGCCTCATCGCCGATCAGCTGGCGCGCCTTTCCGCCGGCATCGAGCGCCTGGCTCCGCTGCCGCCGCGCTTTCCGTCGAAGCCCCCGGCCGAGATGGTCTCGTCACCGGTGGATCTGGAATTCTTCAACGGGCTGGGAGGCTTCGACAGGAATGGCACGGAATATGTGACCGTGCTGGAAAACGGCGCGACGACCCCGATGCCCTGGATCAACGTCATCGCCAATCCCGCCTTCGGCTTTCAGGTGTCGAGCGATGGCAGCGCCTATAGCTGGGCGGAAAACAGCCGCGAGAACCAGATCACGCAATGGTCGAACGACCCGGTCGGCGATCCCTCCGGCGAGGCGCTTTACATCCGCGACGAGGAGACACTGGAGCTCTGGAGCCCGACGGCCCAGCCGATCCGGGATAACGGACGGTATATCGCGCGCCACGGCTTCGGCTACAGCCGTTTCGGGCATCGGGCGCATGGGATCGAAAGCGAATTGCTCTCCTATGTGCCGCTCGCCGATCCGATCCGCATTTCGCGGTTGACGCTGACCAACCATTCGTCGCGGCCGCGCCGCCTGTCGGTCACGAGCTATGCCGAGTGGGTGCTCGGCACCCTGCGCGGTGCAAACGCGCCGTTCATCGCCACATCCCTCGATGCCGGGACGGGCGCGATCTTCGCCCGCAATCGGTCGGCCATGGGTTTCCCCGGCCGCGTCGCCTTCGCCGATCTCGGCGGCCGTCAGACCGCATGGACCGCCGACCGCGCGGAATTCCTCGGGCGGGGCGGCAGCTCCGCGCGACCGGCGGCGCTTACAAGAAGAATGCCGCTCGGCGCCAAGGTCGGCGCGGGTCTCGATCCATGTGCCGCATTGCAATGCACGATCGCGCTCGACCCGGGCGAAAGCATCGAGCTCGCCTCCTTCCTTGGTGAGGCCGCTTCGGCCGAGGTGGCCGGCGCGCTGATCACCCGCTACCGCGCCGCCGATCTCGATGCGGTTCTTGCCGACGTGAACGCACATTGGCAGACGCTGTTGCAGACCGTGCAGGTCACGACGCCGGACCGGGCGACGGATATCATGCTGAACGGCTGGCTGCTCTACCAGACGCTTGCCTGCCGCATCTGGGCGCGCTCGGCCTTCTACCAGGCCAGCGGCGCCTATGGCTTCCGCGATCAGTTGCAGGACGGCATGGCTTTGGCCTTCGCCCGGCCGGAGGAGACGCGGGGGCACATTCTGCGCGCCGCCGGGCGGCAGTTTGCCGAAGGCGACATGCAGCATTGGTGGCTGCCCCATTCCGGCGCGGGTGTTCGCACGCGGATTTCCGACGACCGCGTGTGGCTCGCCTTCGCCACCGCGACCTATATCGGAACGGCTGGCGACGCGCCGATCCTCGATGAAGCCATCCCGTTCCTGGACGGGCCGGTCCTCGCCGAGGGAGAACACGATGCCTTCTTCCAGCCGACGCCCTCCGGCGAGACGGCCTCTCTCTTCGAGCATTGCGCCCGCGGCCTTGACCAGGCTGTCGCGCTCACCGGCCGGCATGGCCTGCCGTTGATGGGCACCGGCGACTGGAACGACGGCATGAACCGGGTGGGCGAGGGAGGCGAGGGCGAAAGCGTCTGGCTCGGCTGGCTGCTGATCCGTACGATCGACCTGTTCGCGCCGCTTGCCGAGAGCCGCGACCCAGAGCGCGCCGCGCGCTGGAAGGCACATGCGCAGACGCTCAAGGCCTCCATTGAAGGGGAAATCTGGGACGGGGCCTGGTACCGGCGCGCCACCTTCGATGACGGCTCATGGCTGGGATCGAAGGATAATGACGAATGCCGGATCGACAGCATCGCCCAATCCTGGGCGGTCCTGTCCGGCGCTGCCGATCCCGCCCGCGCCGCCGCCGCCATGGCGTCGCTGGAGCACCATCTGATCCGCAAAGAGGACGGCCTCGCGCTCCTCTTCACGCCGCCTTTCGATGCGACCCCGCGTGATCCGGGCTACATCAAGGGCTATCCGCCGGGCCTGCGCGAAAACGGCGGCCAGTACAGCCACGCCGCCATGTGGGCGATCCTCGCTTTCGCCCGGCTGGGGGAGGGCGATAAGGCACACGATCTCTTCGCCCTGCTGAATCCGATCAATCACGCAAACACAGCCGAGGCGGCAGAACGCTACAAGGTCGAGCCCTATGTGGTCGCCGCCGACGTCTATTCGGTCGCGCCGCATATCGGGCGCGGCGGCTGGACATGGTACACGGGCTCCGCCGCCTGGATGTACCGTGCCGGCATCGAGGGCATCCTCGGCCTGCGCCGGGAAGGCGGAGTGCTCGTGATGGAACCCTGCCTGCCGGCATCATGGCCGCAGGTCAAGGTGACGGTCAGAATGGGGGATACGCGCTACGACATCCACGTCAGGAGGGCTTCGGATCTGCCAGACAGCCCGCCCTCCGCGACGTTGGACGGCGCGCCGTTGCCCTACGCCGGCGACCTGATACGTTTGCTGCTGGATGGCGGCGACCATGTTCTGGTAGTGATTGAATGAGGAGACGCTCGAGCTCGAAAGTCGCATCGGCCTGAAATTTGCCGAGTTATAACGGGAGTTTGGGTATTCAAATCCGTACAAGAGTATTGAAGATATCTACGTGTATAGACTATTTTTGGGGGAGTGCTTCCTATGGGGCACGCCTCTTCCTTGCTACGGATAGAGGAAGGCTGCCGGCATAGGTGACATAACGTTGACATGGCATGACATCGATGGTGATGGTGCGGCCAACTTTGTATTGCTGTTTTCCCTTGCGCTACGACAGCCGTAATGACTGTCTCAGAAGACCGGCACGGCCGATGCATTCCAGTCCTTCTGGTATTTGGGTGCGGTGAAGTTCTTCCTGATCGGCTACCTGCTGGCGCGGCTCTGGTCGAGTGCCAAGGAGGGGCAGGCGGCGGGCCAGTTCTCGTCTATATGGGCAAGTCCGTCGTGCCGGCGATGCGTCGCGAAGGACTGCGCATTGGCGCCTGGAGCTCTCTGAAGATCGGCGTCGTGGTGATGACCCCGGCCCTGATCCTGTCTCTTGCCGCGCTCATCCTGCAGTGAGGTCCAGCAGCCTGTCCAGCACGGCTTCGATGTCGTCCAGGAAGCCGGCCCAAGTGCCGTCCTCATCGATGCCGACAATGCGCAGGAGAAACAGCCCTTCGACTGCCAGAAACGCTACCCTTGCTGCCTGTGCGTCCGACGACGCCGCGCCGATCCGCTCGAAGATTCCCAGGTACCACTGGCGCGTCTCCCGCATATTGTCGGGGTCCTGGAGATAGGTACTCATCAGGCCCGCCATCTTGGCGTTCATCGCCGGCTGCGAGGCGCGCATGGCACGGATATAGCTGCGGATCAGGTCGGTGGTGCTCGATGTCGCGTCCGTATCCAGCATCGCGTCGAACTGGCTCGTCCACCGCTCGATCAACGCGCGCACCAGATCATCCTTCGATGCAAAGGAATATTGCACCCCGCCTTTCGATATCCCTCCGGCTCGGGCCAGCGCGTCGATCGTAAGCGCCTTGGCGCCTTCGGTGCGGACGATCTCTTCGGCGAGATCCAGCAACTGCTGGCGGGTGATTGTCGGTTTCCGGCCCATTTCCATCCGATCGCATAGGATTTTCATATTGAAATCCATACGTATGTATTTATATCGGTGCCTGCAATGTATTTCAGGTGAGCCATGTTCTTTACCCCCGCCGATCCGAGACGCTGGCTGGTGCTGATAGCCGTCATGCTCGCCTTCCTGCCGGTCGTGCTCGACATGACGATCCTGCATGTCGCCGTGCCGACGCTGACCCAGGCATTAGGTGCTTCCAGTACGCAGGTTCTGTGGATCATCGATATCTATCCGCTGCTGATGGCGGGCCTTCTCGTGCCGATGGGCACGCTGGCCGACCGGATAGGTCAGCGTCGCATCCTGCTGATCGGTCTGGTTCTCTTCGGCACGGCATCCACACTTGCCGCCTTCGCGCCGAACGCAGCCATGTTGATCGCGGCCCGCATGCTGTTGGCAGTGGGCGGGTCGATGATCATGCCTTGCGTTCTAGGCATCATCCGCCGCGCCTTCGAGGATGAGGGCGAGCGTGCCATGGCGCTTGGCCTCTGGGGCACGGTCGGCGCGGCCGGTGCTGCCGTCGGCCCGTTGATCGGTGGGGGCTTGCTTGAGCATTTCTGGTGGGGATCGGTCTTCCTGATCAATGTACCGGTGATGCTGGTCGTTGCGCCCGCCTGCTTTCTGCTTCTGCCGCGCGACGAGCTTACGAGCCCGGGAAAATGGGCGATCGGCCAGGCACTCCTGCTGATCGCCGGCATGATTTCGGTCGTTTATAGTCTCAAGGCCGGGGTAGGAGCCAAACAACCGCTTTCCGCCGTCCTCCTTGTCCTCGCCTTCGGCGTTGCGATGCTGGCGCTCTTTGCGCGCAAGCAGTTGCACGCCCGCGAGCCGATGCTTGACCTGTCGCTGTTCTCCCGCCCGGCTATTGCGGCGGGGATGATCATTGCCGTCGTTGCGAGCGGGGCGCTGGCGGGCGTCGAACTGACGCTGGCGCAGGAATTGCAATATGTTCTGGACAAGACGCCGTTTCAGGCAGGCGTCTTCATGATTCCCATCATGGCGGCCGCAGCGGTGGGTGGGCCGGTCGCGGGTTATCTGTCGAACCTCTTTGGCCTGCGCCTCGTGGCCAGCCTCTCGCTGCTCGTCTCGGCAATCGCGCTCGGGTTTCTTGCGGTAAGCGATTTTCATGATCCGGGACTGATCGTTCCGGTATTACTGGCTGTGCTGGGGTTGATGCTCAGCATCGGCCTCACCGCATCGTCCATCGCGATCATGGGCTCGGTGGAGGCCAGCAAGGGTGGTGCGGCTGGATCACTCGAGGCAACGAGCTATGAACTCGGCACCGGCCTGGGGATTTCCTTGTTCGGCGTCTTCATGTCGGCAGCGTATCGTCATGCCATCGCAGTCCCCGAGGGCCTGGCCTTGGACGAGGCCGAGCAGGCCACACGCTCGATTGGCGACACCTATCTCGTCGCCCATCGGCTTGGCGTCGAACGGGCGGCGACGTTGATCGATGCTGGGAAAGATGCCTTCAGCGCGACCCACTCGGTATTGCTGTCGACCGCCGCCGGCGTGATCGGCATCCTCGCCGTCTTGGTGTTCTTCATGCTTGCCAGCTACCGCGAAAAGGAGGCGACCCGCCACTAGAGGGTTCAGCTACGACGCCGTCACGCACCCCTTGCTTTCAGACACTTCCGTAGCCGGCCGCGCGCATTCACATAGGGCGATGCCGTATTGAATTGGATCATACGCCCCATCGTCCATTTTCCGCCGCACCAGGCCCACCCTCTCGCTTCATGTCACCGAAATCATAGAAGAGGCTGGCTATAAAGCGTTGATCTCAGACAAAAGCTTTCAATCATCAAAGCGATGAGATCATGTTCGCGACGCGGCCGCCCAAATAGCCGGCGGGATCTGCCAGATCCAGCACGACGCTCGTATGTTTCAGGCTCGGCACTGGAAGGAGTTCGGAGGCGCTGTCCTGAGCATGGAGCTGCGTATGCAGGGCCGCCGCCTGCTTGTGGAATGGGTAAGTTTCCTCTGAGCCGAACGCGATGATCCGTTGAGGGCAAGCAAGCTTGTTTGACATCAGAGGCGACCAGGTAGGTGCTTCCGCCGCCGTCATCTGGGCTTCGTCCCGCAGAAAACTGTCTGGAATTCCAGATAGATCGTAGATGCCGCTGGCGAGCATAAGCCCACTGATAGAGGGAAGGGATGACCTCGCCGTCTCCTGCGGGCCTGTCGCCGCGAGAAAAGACGCCAGGTGCGCGCCTGCCGAATGGCCGCTGACCGTGAGCCTGCGAGCGTCCGCGCCAAAATCGCCGGCATGTTTCTCGAGACAGAGCACGGATCGGCGCACCTGGTCGACCAGCACTTCGAGGCGCTGGCCTGGCATCAGGAAGCCTATGTCTATGGCAATATGGTCTCTGCCAAGGGCTAGAGGCTGCCGGGACTTGTAGAGACCGGGCCGGTAGCCATGATCAGGAGGCTTGTCGGAGATGCTCGGTCCCGGCGGAAGGTTGACTGATGGCAGTTCGTTTTCCGCTCTCGCCGCTCTAACTTCGCGGCAAGTGTCGGCCGGGGAAGACGCTGACCGGGAAGAGGTTCAAGGCGCTGGATACGACGAGCGAGGAATGAAGGCGTGGGTCGAGCGCGTCCGCGAGGCCAGCCGCCCCTTGCGATAGATTCCAAAGGTAACCGCGACTACGGTCGTTTCGGCCTTCAATAAGCTGAATTTCGCCTCGCTATCTGAGGTATAGCGTGCTCAAGGCGATTAGCGGTGCAGCAAGCAGAGCGAATGTTGCGCTTCCAAAGTGCTGATATCCGATCACCCCGAAAACGCCCCCAATCGCAAAAGCGGCAACGGTGGCGAGATGGAGGCTTAAACGGCGCAGGACCGCCGCTTTCTCATTCGCCTCGCCGCTTGCAAGCATGGCAAGACCCACACCGATGTCGGTTGCCACGCCCGAGACGTGGGTCGTTCGCACACGACTGCCCGAGATCCTTGTCGATGCGGCGTTTTGCATGCCCATCGTGAAGCTCAGGAGCCCTACGAGCACCGTGCCATTCGACAGCGCCGTCGTCCCGACCGTGCTTAGTCCGACGAGTACCAGGATTGCGGCTTCAACGATCAATGTCAGGGCGTAGATATTGCGACGTTGCCGCCTCTTGCCGACCTCGATCAAGACGGAGGCAGTGAAAGCGCCCAATATGAACATCACGACGATGGTGAGAAAGCTGATCGCCGCATCGAACTGGGAAACAGCCAACAGTTCGGACGCCATCGAGATGTTGCCGGTCATATTGGCGGAGAAGAAGTGATACGCCATGAAGCCTGCGCTGTTAACGCTGCCTGCCACGAGTGACAGAATGGAGGCTAGCATCACGTCGATCGCGTGGGTTCTGGTGTCGCCTTCGTGAATAAGCATATGAGGATTCGCGTATCTGAAGAAACTGCAGCCGTGATGATGTGTCTTCCAATCGCCCAAAATGCGCCGAGCTAAGCAAAGCGTCGAGGGCGATGACACCACGACATTGAGGCTATGATGTCCAACTTAACCTCGACGCGGCGATCTTATTGTCAGCACTACCCGCCCGCCAGCCTGGGCAAAAGATAGATTTCCGCGCCCGCCGGCAGTTCCTTCGACCATGTGTCGCGATAGATCGTCCCGTCTATCGCAACTGCAATCCCGCGATCCATCAGCGGCGCGAGCCCAGGGAACCGTTCGCTCAACCTCTTGAACAGTTCCCTGATGTTTTTTGCCTCGACCTCGATCTTGCTGTTGCCCTCGGCCGCTGCGGCGAGCGCACCCCAGAGCGTCACCTCGACCATCGGGCCTCCTTATGCTTCGAGCGCCGCCAGGATCCGCGGCGGCGACATGGGGATATGCTGCATCCGCACGCCCACCGCATTGGACACCGCATTGGCCACGGCCGCAAGCGGGGGAACGATGGAGGTTTCCCCGACGCCGCGCACCCCATAGGGGTGATTGGGGTTGGGGATTTCCAGAATCTGCGTGTCTATCATGGGCAGGTCCGAACACACGGGAATGCGATAGTCGAGGAAACCTGCATTCTGCAGCCGGCCATCCTTGCCGTAGATATATTCTTCGTTGAGCGCCCAGCCGATGCCCTGCGCGGCGCCGCCTTGGTACTGACCCTCGACATAGGTCGGATGCACGGCTTTGCCGGCGTCCTGCACCACGGTGTAGCGTATGACCTTGGTGGCCCCGGTTTCGGGATCGACCTCGATGTCGCAGATATGGGTCGCGAAGGACACGCCCGCGCCGTCGGCCACGATCTCGCTATGACCGGCAATCGGGCCACCCGTGGTGCCGGATGCGGCCGCAATCTCCTTCAAAGACAGTTTCGGAAGATTTCCGTGCGTCTCGCCCTTGGCGACGGCATGGCCCTTTTCCCAAGTCACGTCATCGACGGGAATGTCCCACATCTGTGCCGCACGCGCGCGGAGAATTTTGATTGCGTTGCGCGCGGCGGAGATGGTGGCCATCGAGGATGAGAAAGTGCCGCGACTGCCATCGGTCATGTCGTTGTAGCCGAGGCTTGATGTATCGGCGATCACCGCTCTGACCTGCGCGTAGTCGATCCCGAGTTCCTCTGCGGCCACCAAGGATAGCGACGCGCGCGAACCACCCACATCCACCGTGCCGACAGCCAGTGAAACCGTGCCATCCATCCCGATATTCAGATCGGTGCATGTCTGGCCCCCGAAGTTGAACCAGAAGCCGCATGCCATGCCACGCCCCTGGTTCTTGCCGAGCGGCGCCTTCATGTGCGGATGGTTTTTCACGGCCTCCAATGTCGGGCCGATGCCGATCGGGCCATAGACCGGACCGTAAGAGGCCTTGGTCCCCTCTTGTGCGGCGTTCTTGATACGGAAGTCCACGGCATCCATGCGGAGCATCTTGGCGAGTTCATCGATGGCGCTTTCCACG
Organism: Shinella sp. 20P9.1.1; assembly: GCF_057798995.1. NCBI lineage: Bacteria > Pseudomonadati > Pseudomonadota > Alphaproteobacteria > Hyphomicrobiales > Rhizobiaceae > Shinella > Shinella sp. 20P9.1.1. The sequence continues at coordinate 6,385 of NZ_JBYOLC010000019.1, read as the reverse complement.
GCAAACGCCGCCATCGGCGCGGAAGGTGCGCGATACGCCGCAGTCTTCGGCCGATTCACCAGCACCTCGTAGCCGACGGTCCTGACATTCTCGAGCTTGTAGCAGGCAAAGGCGGTCATGGCGCCGACCTCGGCCCACGATCCGGCATAGGGGCCGCACGAATAGCGAAGCGTGGCATCGGCGGCGATGATCGTTCCGTCCTTCAGCGCGCCGATTTTCACGTCGATCGACGTGGCACTGGTCGGGCCGGTTGCGCGAAAGACCTCGTCACGCGTCATGACCAGCTTGACCGGCCTGCCGGCCTTGCGCGACAGCGCGAGCGCGACCGGTTCAGCCCAGACATGCGTCTTGCCGCCGAACCCGCCGCCGATTTCAGACGACGTCACGCGCAGCCTGGAGGCTTCCAGGCCGAGCAATTGTGCGCAATGCTGGCGATAGACGAAGTGGCCCTGCGTGCAGACCCACAGATCCGCCGTGCCGTCCGAGCTGACATTGGCCACACACGCATGAGGCTCGATATAGCCCTGATGGGTCTGTTCGGTCTTGAACGTCCGCTCGACCACGAAATCGGCCCTTGCCATGCCGGCATCGACGTCGCCATGCCCGAACTGGCTGCGCATCGAAACGTTCGAAGCGCGATCCGGCTTCGGATCGACGCCCGTCGTGAAGATCGTCTCGTTGATGAGTGGAGCATCGGCAGCGAAGGCCTGGTCGACGTCGGTAACGTGCGGCAGGAGTTCGTACTCGACCTCGATGAGCTTGAGCGCCTGCCTGGCGGTGTGTGCATCGATCGCCGCGACGGCAGCGACGGCATGCCCGTCGTAGAGCGCCTTCCTGCGCGCCATGCAGTTGTCGAGAATGTCATACATCGCCGCGTCGCCGTTGGTGAGGTCGGGCAAATCCGCCGCCGTCACCACGGCCTTTACGCCGGGAAGTTGCTCGGCCTTCGACGTGTCGATCTTGCGAATGACAGCGTGGGCGTGCGGGCTGCGCAGAATCCGCCCGATCAACTGGCCGGGCATGTTGAAATCGGCACCGTAGCGTGCACGCCCCGTCACCTTGTCGACGCCATCAGGCCGGATGGGGCGCGTGCCGACGGAAGAGAAGCTGCGTGCCGCGTGGCTGGGATCGAAAGTCATGGTCATGCTCCTCTCATAACGCTGGCGGCGTCCTGAACGGCGCGCACGATTTTGTCGTAACCGGTGCAACGACAGAGATTTCCGGCAAGGCCGAAGCGTATTTCCTCTTCGGTCGGATCTGGATTCTTGGCCAGCAGATCCTTGGCCGCGATGAGAAAGCCGGGGGTACAGATGCCGCATTGCAAAGCGGCATGCTCGAGGAACTTCTGCTGCAAAGGATGAAGCTTGTCGCCCTCTGCCATGCCCTCGACGGTGGCGATCTGGCGGCCTTCCGCCTCGGCGCCGAGCACCAGACAGGAGCAGACCAGGCGGTCGTCGAGGATGATGCTGCAGGCGCCGCAGTCGCCCGTACCGCAACCTTCCTTCACCCCCATGAGCCCCAGGCGTTCGCGCAGCACGTCAAGCAGCGTCTCGTCGGCGTGACAGAGGAACTCGGCATGATCGCCATTGATTGTCGTCGAAACTGCAATACCTGCCATCACTCTTGTCCTGCACGTTGATAGGCGGTCAGCGCGACCCGCTTGGCCAGCACGCCCGCGACTTTCTTTCGGAATTCCACAGTGCCTCGCTTGTCGTCTATGGGGCGACAGGCGCCGGAACAGGCCTCGACAAGGCGGTCCAGCGTGCTGCCGTCGACGCGGGAGCCAACAAGGATATTGGCCGCCTCTTCGACCAGAAGCACCGTCGGTGCCGCGGCGCCGAGCGCGACGCGTGCCGACACGACGACGCCCCGATCATCGAGGGTGAGATTGACCGCGGCACTGACGACGGCGATGTCCATCTCGGTGCGCGGGGTGAACCGTTGATAGGCGTCGCCGGAATATGGCCGGCGCTTGTCGAGCAGAATGGCTTCGATGATCTCGCCGGGCGCAAGCGATGTTTTGCCGGGAGCGACCGGCACCATTTCGACGGCAACCGTGCGGGAACCGGCCGGACCTCTGATCACAGCCTTGGCGCCGGCCGCCACCAGCGCCGGCACGCTGTCCGCCGCCGGAGACGCGTTGCAGAGGTTTCCGACGATGGTGCAACGTCCCTGCACCTGCTTGGAACCGATCAGCCTGGCTCCTTCCACGACGCCGGGCCAAGCGCGCCGGAGGGCTGTATTCTCACCGAGGACTGCGCAAGGCACCGCGGCGCCGATGGCGAAACCTTCGTCGCTTTCGACGATGCGTCCCAGGGCGTCTATGGCTTTGATATCGATGATAAGGTCAGGCTCGATAAAACCGCCTTTCATTCTTACCAGCAAATCGCTCCCGCCGGCCAGGATCGCGGCCTTGCCTGACGCCTCGGCCAGCAGACCAACGGCGTCCTCCAACGAACTCGGGCGAATGTAGCGCAAAAGGAAACTCCTCGTGATGACGTCGGGTCGGAAGCAAATGTCGCAACCCGCTTAACCGATGCTGCAACGATAGGAGTGTCGCAGCCGTTCGACAACGCTATTGGATGCGCTGGTTCGATACAAGACGGCACCTGCATTCCTGATGGGCTACGAGTGTAAGTCCGATGAAGATACGCAGTCTGGGCTCGTGTGTTGGCCACGCACCGTCATGCCTCGCCAGCAAGCTCGACAGCCCGACTATGCGCTGCGGTTGCCGCGAGGCCGAGTAGATCTTTCAGGGCATCGTTTTCCATGAGCACGCGGAGCGCTGCTTCGGTGGTGCCGCCGGGGCTGGTGACCTGGCGGCGCAGTTCGGCAGGGGGCGTGTCGGTCGCCATCGCCAGCGCGCCGGCGCCGAAGACGGTTTCCCTTGCAAGGGCCAAGGCGGTTTGCGGCGGCAGGCCGAGCTGCGTACCCGCCTCGGCGAGGCCCTCGATGAAGTGGAAGACATAGGCGGGACCCGAGCCGGACAGGGCGGTGGCCGCGTCGATCAGCGCTTCGCGCTCGACGGAATGCACCGCGCCGCCGGCGGAAAGGAGCCTTGCCACCCGTTCGGCCTGCTCATGGCTCACGCGTTCATTGGCGAAGATGACCGTGGAGCCCTTGCCGATCGCGGCCGGTGTGTTCGGCATCGCCCGCACCGCCGCCACGGCGCCAAGGCCGGTCTCCAGCACTGAAACCGGAATGCCGGCGGCGATGCTGACGACGACGCTTTCCGTCACATGGGACCGGTAGGCCGGCAGCACCGCCGCCATGACCTGCGGCTTCACCGCCAGAACGACGGTCGCCGGCCTGAACCCGGCATCCAGCGCCTCGGCCGATGCATAGGTCCTCACGCCGAGCGCGTCGGCTTCGGCGCGCAGCGCCTCCGCCGGCTCGACTACATGCACATCGTCCGGGCGGATGAAACCGGCCGCGAGCCAGCCTTGCAAGATTGCCCGCCCCATATTGCCGCAGCCGACCAGAAGCAGTTCGCCCTTCGTCGCGACTTCGGTCATATCAAGCGCCTCCCGCCGGAACGCCGTTCGTGACCAGGTCGGCGATGGTCTTGCCCCAGCCGTTCTCTTCGGTGGCGAAGAAATCGCCGATCACATAATTGGCGGCCAGAACCTGCACCGGGCCGAGCGGCGAGAGTGGGTCGGTGGCGAGCGCGCCGAGCGAGACCGCGGCCGAGCCCCAATGGCAGGAGGTCATCTGGAAATCCGGTGAGGTATCGCGGGCGATCACCCGCTTGTTGAGGATTTTTCCGTCGGGCGCCGGCTGGATGTGGATGTTGAGATGCGGCGTGGTCTTCAGCGGCTCGGCCTGCGTGCCGTCGAAGGTGCAGTCGATGGTAATCAGCGGGATGCCATGGCGGACGACGCTTGCCGTCGCGCCGCCCGCGCGTTCGGTCAGTTCTATCGTGCCGAATTTTTTCGGATAGCCCCAGAGATCGCGGCCGGCGGCGATGGCGGCGTCATTGTCCTCGTATTCGAAGAGGAAATAGCCGCCCTCGCGGTCGCCGAAACGCACCGGGATGACGATGCCGGCATCCATGAAGGGGGCCTTCCGGCAATTGGTGAAGTCGGAGACGTAGACCAGGAACCGGTCGCCGGCGAGCGTGAACGGCGTGTTCTCCAGATATTGGCCGAGGATTGCCGGATCGCCCTGGCAGATGGCGTTGAGGCTGCGGTTGCCCGGGCACTCATAGGGCACGAAGGGATCCGGGATCAGCGGCGCCTGGAGCGGCATGTTGTTGGCATTGTGGAGCGGAATGCGGGTCATGGCTGTCCTCGGCCTTGTACGAAGAGACGATAGCGAATGAAAATATTAATGTGAAAATTCATTCAAGTGAATTTGATAGCGAAGCTTTCGGGTCCGTCAAGCGATTTTAGCCGCAACAGATGCGGTGTTGAGGGACTGTCTCAACGCCGCCTCCCAAGTGGGTTATCGGAAGGGCCATAAAATATTTCAACAAAAACAATTCTTTGAGCGGTAACTTAAATTCTGCGGCGAGCGTTGCGCTTGACAGTCGTAAAAAATTGATCTGAAATGTCAGTGCAACAAGGTTCTGAACGACGGTGAGCGAAATGAAACCATACGACCCGCTACAATTCTGGAATTTCCTGCGCTTCGGACCGGGAAACGTCACCTATGCCTGCCCCGGCCTGAAGACGCTTTCGGTCTATTGCCGCGGCGAGCGCACACAGATGGAACGGCTGCTGGAGCCGCTGCCCTTCGAACTGGCCGATGACCGCTTCGTCGTGTCGATCGCCGATTTCGGCAACAATTCCGGCCGCACCTATTTCGATGCGGCGATCATCCTGCCGATCCGCTACGGCGAGCATGTCGGCGGCACCTATTATTTCGAATACGAGGACAAGCACACCACCGTCGCCGGCGGGCGGGAATTGTGGGGCTATCCCAAGCATTTCGCCCGTATCGAAATGGAAGAGACGGAAACCGGCATGCGCGGCCGGACCTCTCTTTACGACGACGTGATGTTCGACATCGCCGTCGATTTCGACCCGTCCGTCAGCCGCGAGGCCTGGGCCGATCTGCAGCTCTTCCCGCATTACCAGGTGCGGGCGGTGCCGGAGGTCAACGGGGCTGGCTTCCAGTCCTTCGACATCATCAGCCGCAACACGATCAAGGATTACAAGCTGACCGAACGCAAGGTCGGCCGCGGCAGCGTCTCGCTCGGCGCGACGATTGCGGCCGGCGACGAGCGGCTGCGCGTGGTCGAGGTCCTCGGCGCGGAATATTCCATCGGCGATTTCGCCTCCACGCCGGAAAACGGCGTGCCGACGGTCGTGGCGTCGCTTGTTTGACGCATTTGCCATGCCGAATCCGGACGTCCGGGTTCGGCGCATCGATACCAGAATGAACGCTCGATCCTGAGGGGAGAACGAATAATGAGCAAGGTATCCATCAAGACGCTGCTGGCCTCCGTGGTTCTGTTTGCCGCGGTTCCGGCCATGGCGGCAGACGGCGCTTTCGGCCGTTGCGAATTGCACGCCGACGCCGCCAAACACGCTTTGACGCCGGCGCAGGAGGGCGTGCTGACCATCGCCGTGCCGCTGCCGTCGCCGCAGGCCTACCAGGGCAATACGCCCGAAACCATCGACGGCGGCTATCTCTATTGCCTCGGCGCGGAAATCGCCAATCGCGGCGGCCTCGGCAAGATCGTCGTCAAGAACGCCTCCTTCGAGTCGCTGGTGACGGGCAAGGGGACCGATTTCGACATGTCGATCTGGGACCTGTTCCCGACCGAGGAGCGCAAGAAATCCGTCGATTTCTCCGGCAGCTATCGCTTCACCGATACCGGCGTGATCGCCAAGGCCGGCAGCGACGTCACCGCCGAAACGCTGGGTGCCAAGCGCATCGGCGTGCTGCTCGGCTCGGTGCAGGAGAAGTTCGTGCGCGAGAAGCTGAAGCTCACCGGGGACCTGCGCATCTTCCAGTCCAACGACGACATGTGGGCGGCGCTGATGGCCAACCAGATCGACGCCGCGCTCGCCGATACCGAAACGGCGTTGCCCCGCGCAACGGCCTCGAACGGCGCGCTGAAGGTTTTCGGCCGTTATCCGGTCGGCGGCGATGTGGCGATCCTGTTCCCGAAGGGCTCGAAGAACGTCGCGCCTACTGACGCGATCCTCGCCGACATGCGCGCCGACGGCTCGCTCAAGGGCATCGAGGACAAGTGGCTGGCGCCGATCCTCGGCGCGCCTGTTTCCACCATTGCGGAGTGGTCCACCGAATGACGATGGCAAAGACCATGGGCGATCCGGTTTCGGCAACGGCGGCTGGCGGGGCAGCCCGCCAGACGCCGCCGCTGCCGACCGGCTGGCCGCTGGCCATGGCCGCCGCACTTGCGGCGGCCTCGGTC
>NZ_JBYOLC010000018.1:0-71289 GCF_057798995.1 Shinella sp. 20P9.1.1 | reverse complement strand
ACAATCACGCTGGCCACAGTCATGCCGCGCCGGGCCAGCCGCAGCAGCGGGCCAAGTCGGGCATTCCCGGTGTCGGCGCCATCATCGCGGTCGCCTCGGGCAAGGGCGGTGTCGGCAAGTCGACGACCTCGGTCAATCTCGCGCTGGCGCTGAAGGCAAACGGCCTGCGCGTCGGCATTCTCGACGCCGATATCTACGGCCCCTCCATGCCGCGCCTCCTGAAGATTTCCGGTCGGCCGCAGCAGATCGAAGGCCGCATCATCAAGCCGATGGAGAATTACGGCATCAAGGTCATGTCGATGGGCTTCCTCGTCGACGAGGAGGTGGCGATGATCTGGCGCGGGCCGATGATCCAGTCGGCACTGATGCAGATGCTGCGCGAGGTCGCCTGGGGCGATCTCGACGTGCTCGTCGTCGACATGCCGCCGGGCACGGGCGATGCCCAGCTCACCATGGCCCAGCAGGTGCCCCTTGCCGGCGCCGTCATCGTCTCCACGCCGCAGGACCTCGCCCTCATCGATGCCCGCAAGGGTCTCAACATGTTCAACAAGGTCGAGGTGCCGGTGCTCGGCATTGTCGAGAATATGAGCTATTTCATCGCGCCCGATACCGGCAACCGCTACGATATTTTCGGCCATGGCGGCGCGCGCAAGGAGGCCGAGCGCATTGGCGTGCCCTTCCTCGGCGAGGTGCCGCTGACCATGGACATCCGCGAGACCTCGGATGCCGGCACGCCCGTCGTCGTCTCCAATCCGGAGGGCGCGGCGGCCAAGACCTATCGGGCGATCGCCACCCGCGTCTGGCAGGAGCTGGAAACCGTGCAGGGCAAGGGCGCTCGCGACGCACCCGCCATCGTCTTCGAATAGCCGAACCTTTCCGGTGCCGGGACGTTCCGGCTGGTAACTTGATTTTTATGTTGCGCCGCGCAATATGCGCGGCCGACCGCTGATGGTGGCGTCCAATCACGCGCGGATTGCGCGAGGGAGTGTGAGCGATGGTCCGTTCCGGAGCCATTCGCCTGTGATCACGGTTTTCCGTCCCAATGGCGAGGCGCTTGCCTTGCCCACAGCGACCGATTCTGCCGCCGCCGCCGCGCTCGCCGGTGCCGTCTGGGTCGATCTTCTGGAGCCGACGCGCGAGGAGGAACTTCTTGTCGAGCGCGTGCTCGGCATCGAAGTGCCGACCCGCGACGAACTCAAGCACATCGAACCGTCGAGCCGCCTCTATACCGACGGCGCCTCCACCTACATGACCGCCTCGCTGGTCGTGAAGGCCGAGGGCGATCTGCCCCACCTGACCGATGTCGGCTTCATCCTGGCGGCCGGCAAGCTTTTGACGGTGCGTTACGCCGAACCGCGCTCCTTTGCCCTGTTCAAGAGCGCGATGCCCCGCATCGCGGGCGGCTGTTCCACGTCGACCGTCATGATCACGCGGCTCCTGGAAACCATCGCCGACCGCACCGCCGAAATCCTTGAGATCGCGGTGTCGCGCGCCGACAAGCTGTCGTTGGAAGTGTTCGGCGAAAACCGGCATCTGTCACACCGTCCACCGCGCTATCTCGAAGACCGCGTCGTGCAGGTCTCCGCCCTTCACCGGCTGCTGGCCAAGGCGCGCGACAGCCTCGTGTCGCTCTCGCGCATGCTGACCTTCCTGCATGCGCTGCCGGCGCTTCAATCCGACCGGGCGAGCCTTGAACTCTGCCGCACCGTGCAGCGCGACGTGCAGTCGCTGCTGGAGCACGCCAATTTCGTCGCCGGCAACATCACCTTCCTGCTGGATGCCTCGCTCGGCCTCATCAGCCTCGAGCAGAACGCCATCATCAAGATTTTCTCGATCGCTTCGGTGGTGCTTCTGCCGCCGACGCTGATCGCTTCCATCTACGGCATGAATTTTGAGTTCATGCCGGAATTGCACATTGCCTATGCCTATCCGCTGACGCTTGCGGGGATGGTGCTGTCGGCAATCCTTCCGTTTTACTTCTTTCGCTGGAAAGGCTGGCTCTAGAGCCTGATCGCCCCATGCAACCACATGCCGGTAGCGCACCGCACACCCAAAGCCGGGCGCGCACGCTTTTTCTGCTCTCCCTCGGCTCGATCGGCGTCGTCTATGGCGACATCGGCACCAGCCCGCTCTATGCCTTCCGCGAAGCGCTGCGCCCGGTCGCCCATGACGGCATCCAGCGCGTGGAGGTCGTCGGCCTCATCTCGCTGATGATCTGGACGCTGACGATCATCGTCACGCTCAAATACGTGCTCTTCCTGCTGCGCGCCGACAACCACGGCGAGGGCGGTACGCTCTCGCTCCTGGCGCTGCTCTCGAAAACGGCGGGCAACCATGCCCATATCCTGTTCTTCATGGGCGCCATCGGTGCGGCACTGTTCATCGGCGATGCCATGATCACGCCGGCGCTTTCGGTTCTCTCGGCCGTGGAGGGCCTGGAACTGGTGACGCCGACGCTCGGCGATTATGTCGTGCCCATCTCCGTGGTCATTCTCGTCGCGCTGTTTGCCGTGCAGTCCTGGGGAACGGCCGCCGTTTCGAAATTCTTCGGGCCGATTACCGCCGTCTGGTTCATCGTCATGGGCGTCGCCGGCCTCAATCACATCAGCGACGATCTGGGCATTCTTGCGGCATTCAATCCGTATTACGCCGTGGTCTTCATGCTCAACGAGGGCTTTGTCGGCCTCGTCGTGCTCGGCGCCGTCTTCCTGACAGTGACGGGGGCGGAAGCCCTCTACGCGGACCTTGGCCATTTCGGCCGCCGGCCGATCCAGTGGGCGTGGTTCTGTCTGGTATTTCCGGCGCTGACGCTCAACTATCTGGGCCAGGGCGCGCTGGTGCTTGCCCATCCCGAGACGATCGCCAACCCGTTCTTCCTGATGTTCCCGAAATGGGCGCTGCTGCCGGTCGTCATCCTCGCGACCTTCGCAACCGTCATCGCCAGCCAGGCGGTGATCACCGGAGCCTTCTCGCTGACGCGCCAGGCCATCCATCTCGGCTTCCTGCCGCGCATGGAAATCTATCACACCTCGGAAACCCAGACCGGCCAGATCTATCTGCCGGGTGTCAACACCGTGCTGCTGTTCGGCGTGATGCTGCTCGTCTTCATCTTCGGCTCGTCCGAATCGCTGGCGACGGCCTATGGCATCTCCGTGACCGGCGCGATGGTGGTGACGACGGTGCTGGCCTTCGAATTCCTGCGCAAGCGCTGGCGCTGGAAGCCGCTCGCTGCCGCCGCGATCCTGACGCCGCTCTTCCTGCTCGAACTCACCTTCCTCGGCGCAAACCTGCTCAAGGTGCATGACGGCGGCTATGTGCCGGTCATGATCGCTGGTGCGGTTGTCATCCTGATGTGGACCTGGACGCGCGGCACGCGCATCCTGCGCGACAAGACGCGGCGCATCGAAGTGCCGCTGCCGGCCTTCATCAAGTCGGTGGAAAAGCAGAGCGCGCATGCGCCCGTGCAGGTCACGGGCACGGCGATCTTCCTGACGAGCGACCCGGATTTCGCGCCGGCCGCGCTCCTGCACAACATCAAGCACAATCATGTGCTGCACGAGCAGAACTTCATTCTGACGGTCAAGACCGCCAACACGCCGCGCGTCGCGCGCGCCGAGCGCTTCAAGGTCGAGAAGATCTCCGAACGCTTCTCGCGCATCGAAATGCATTTCGGCTTCATGGAGACGCAGAACGTTTCCAGCGCGCTCGGCCTGATGCGCAAGGCGGGCCACAAGTTCGACATCATGTCGACCTCGTTCTATCTCGGCCGGCGCAAGCTCGTGCCGGATGCCCAGTCCGGCATGCCGATGTGGCAGGACCGGCTGTTCATCGGCCTCGCCAACCTCGCCACCGACCCCTCCGACTATTTCCGCCTGCCGACCAACCGCGTGGTCGAGCTGGGTTCGCATGTCGTGATCTGAGAAATTCCAGCAAAAGTGTGCAGCGGTTTTGCATCCGGAATTGCGCCGGGCATTGACGCAAATGTGAAGGGGAGGTGAGCGCCTCCCCCAAAGCGGTTTATCAGCATTAACCAACCATCAAGGTTAATGCTTCATTTTACCCTGAGAACGAGCCGTCAAGAGGCCCGTGCTTCGGCGCGGATAGGCTCCCTACGAACATTCCGGGCAGGAACAGGACGCCGACTGTAGTCGGCGGCAGCGCCTGCACGCGCATCAGGGTGCGGAGTAGTCAGTTGCGTAAGCGTAGCATTCGACATGCAGGTGCAGGCCGCTTCTTCGCGTATCTGAAGCGGCAATGGAAAATCCCCCTGGCGCTCGGCCTGGGCATCGCCGCCGTCCTGCCCACGCAGGCCGCCCATACGGACCTTGCCACCTATCTCGCCGGCCTCAACCGCAAGGGTGGCAACCAGACTATGGTGCTGACCCGCTCGCCGGCCGGCTCCGTCCACGAAATCGAGATCGAATTCGCCGATGCGATGATCACGGGCGGCGTCGAGAACGGGGCAGGGGTGCAGCTGCCCGACGGCATGCAGGCGGCGCTGCGCAGCGAACACAAGGGCCAGGGCGAAATTCCCGACGAGGACCGCGTCAACCGTCGCGACAAGAAGGGCCGAATCGTCGCCGTCATGCCCGTCCTGCCGCCGAAGGATTTTACGGCGGGCTCGATCCTCGAGCGCACGAGCTCGCTGCTCTCGCCGGTCTTCGACACCGGACAGCGCATGGCCTTCGCCAAGGCGGAGATCAAGGGCAAGGAAATCGAGATCGCCACGGCTTTCTACAAGAAGACGCCCGTCCGCAAGGACATCGGCGTCTCCTCGGCCATTGCCGAGCTCGTGACCAGCGACAAGGCCGATGTCCTGGCCACCGCCTATGCCCGCGTCGAGCCAGACTATGCCCGGGAATCACCCTTCGATTCGATCCTGAAGCCGAAAAAGGAACTCGGCCGTTTCATTCCCGATATCTCACCGGATGACCATGCCTGGGCCGCAAGCGTTCTGCCGGCGGAGGTCTTCTCCGCGAAAGAGCAGAAATGCCTCGCGGAAGGCATCTATTTCGAAGCCCGTGGCGAAGAGCTGAAGGGGCAGGCTGCCGTCGCGCAGGTCATTCTCAACCGCGTGCGCAACCCGTCCTACCCGAAAACCATCTGCGGCGTCGTCTACCAGAACGAAAACTGGCGCAACCGCTGCCAGTTCTCCTTCGCCTGCGACCGCATTCCCGATCTGATCCTCTCGCCCTGGCATTGGAAAACCGCCAAGGAGATCGCTATGGCCGTGACGGCCGGCAAGATTTGGTTCGACGATGTGGGCTCGGCCACGCACTACCACGCGACCTATGTGAACCCGCCCTGGGGCCGCACGATGAAACGCGTCGCCAAGATCGGCAAGCACATCTTCTATCGCACCTATGGCGGCGGCTGGAGCTGAGGCTTCCGCTTTCAAGGTGTGGTGAGTCCGTGCCATCGCGCGGACGATTCCCGGGACGAGAAGTCGCGGATCACACGCGATTCCTCGCAAATCATTGATTTATCTCAATATATTTGGCGTTGCACAAAGCTCCGCCATGCCTTGACTATGCGGGCACCTAAAACTATGTTGCGGCCGACTTCGAAAGGGGTCGGTATGGCTTGAATCCTAGCCTTCAATATGTCCGCAATGGGGCGAAAGCGCCGCGGAAAGAGAAACGAGGAACGCCATGGCCGACGATCAGAAGAGAAGTCTGGAAGACCGGCTGAAGCGCCTGGACGCGGAACTCGCGGACAAGCGCAAGACGGACGGGGCGGATGAAGCCGCCGAGGCAAGGGCAGCCGCAAGCCGCACAGGCTATGCAGTCGCCATGAAGCTCTCGAGCGAGTTTGTCGCCGCCGTCATCGTCGGGGCGCTTCTGGGCTATCTTTTGGACCATTTTGCGGGTACAGGGCCCTGGGGGATGATCGTTTTTCTTCTCCTCGGCTTCGGTGCCGGCGTTCTGAACGTCATGCGCGCGGCAGGCATGGTGGCATCGCCCCATCCTGTCGACAGGCTGGCGGGGCGAGAGCTCCAAAAGCCGCCGCGCGGACGCGACGAGACCGAAACGAGGGATGACGCCTGACGGCGAAATCCCACATTGGGTGACTTCCGCCGCAAGGCGGGCAAGCGAGAGAGATAAACGGTGTCCAACGATCCGACCCACCAGTTCCTGGTCAACAAGATTGTTCCGATCGAAATCGGCGGTATCGATTTCTCGTTCACCAATGCCTCGCTCTTCATGGTCGCCACCGTCGCGGTCGCCACGGGCTTCCTCTACTTCACAACCGGCCAGCGCGGTCTGGTTCCGAGCCGCATGCAGTCGGTTTCGGAAATGTCCTATGAATTCATCGCCTCCATGCTCCGGGAAGGGGCGGGCAGCCACGGGATGAAGTTCTTCCCGTTCGTCTTCTCGCTCTTCATGTTCGTGCTCACCGCGAACCTGCTCGGCATGATGCCCTACTTCTTCACCATCACCAGCCAGATCATCGTCACCTTTGCGCTGGCCATGCTCGTCATCGGCACGGTCGTGGTCTACGGCTTCTACAAGCACGGTCTCGGCTTCCTCAAGCTCTTCGTGCCTGCCGGTGTTCCCGGCATGCTTCTTCCGCTGGTCGTCTCGATCGAGGTCATCTCGTTCCTCTCGCGTCCGATCAGCCTCTCGATCCGTCTCTTCGCCAACATGCTGGCGGGTCACATCACGCTCAAGGTCTTCGCCGGCTTCGTCACCTCGCTCAGCGCCCTTGGCGCCGTCGGTGTCGCCGGTGCGATCCTGCCTCTTTTCATGACCGTCGCTCTGACCGGTCTCGAATTCCTCGTGTCGTTCCTGCAGGCTTATGTCTTCGCAGTTCTGACATGCATGTACCTGAACGATGCCGTGCATCCGGGTGGTCACTAAGGAAAAAGTCGCCGGCGCCCTCGGGCGTCGCTCATAGCCGCAACAACCCATTCAAGGAGTTCAACATGGAAGCGGAAGCAGCAAAGTACATCGGCGCAGGTCTTGCCACGTTCGGTCTCGCCGGTACGGCTCTCGGCCTCGGCAACATCTTCGGCAACTACCTGGCCGGCGCTCTTCGCAATCCGTCTGCTGCTGACAGCCAGTTCGGCCGTCTCGTATTCGGCTTCGCCGTTACGGAAGCTCTGGGCATCTTCTCGCTGCTCATCGCTCTCCTCCTCCTCTTCGCCGTCTAATACCGGCTGAGGACTGGACCATGGCCCTTGCCGGGCCGTGGTCCATCGTACGTTTCGTACATGATTTGAGAGTGCCCCCTGGAGGTCAGCATGTCTGTGACCTTGGCATCGGCCGAGTCCACCCCCTTCGAAATCGCCCAGGCGGAAACTCCTGCGGATACGCATGAGACCCCTGCGGATGCGCATGCGGCTCAGCCGGCAGGCGAAGTGCACACCGAAACTGGTGTTGCCCATGGTGAGGAAGCCGGTTCCGGCGTATTCCCGCCTTTCGACCAGACCACCTTCGCATCGCAGCTCCTGTGGCTTGCGATCACCTTCGGTCTTTTCTACCTTCTCATGTCGAAGGTCGTCATTCCGCGCATCGGCGGCATCCTCGAGACGCGCCACGACCGCATCGCGCAGGACCTCGACGAAGCGTCCCGCCTGAAGGCGGAAGCCGACGCCGCGATCGCCGCCTACGAGCAGGACCTCGCGTCCGCCCGTGCCAAGGGCAACGGTATCGCTTCGGCCGCCCGCGACGAAGCCAAGGCCAAGGCCGACGCCGAGCGCGCCAAGATCGAAGCCTCGCTGCAGGACAAGATCGCCGGTGCCGAAACCCGCATCGCCGAAATCAAGGCCAAGGCGCTTGCCGATGTTGGCACGATCGCCGAGGAAACGACGACCGCTCTCGTCGAGCAGCTCATCGGCTCCAAGGCCACCAAGGCCGAGATCGCTTCCGCCGTGAAGTCGGTCGCAGGCAAGTAAGGGAGGTTTCGATGCATTTCGACGCAACATTCTACGCCTTTGTCGGCCTCCTGCTGTTCCTCGCCCTCATCGCCTACCTCAAGGTTCCCGGCATGATGGCAAAGGGTCTCGACGCCCGCGCCGAGAAGATCCAGAACGAGCTGGCGGAAGCCAAGCGTCTTCGCGAGGAAGCCCAGCACCTGCTCGCCGAATACCAGCGCAAGCGCAAGGATGCCGAGGCGGAAGCCGCCAGCATCGTCGCCGCCGCTGAACGCGAAGCCAGCGCTCTGACCGCCGACGCCAAGCAGAAGACCGAAGAATACGTTACCCGCCGCACGGCGCTCTCGGAACAGAAGATCAAGCAGGCGGAAGCCGACGCGATCAACGCCGTCCGCGCCGCCGCCGTCGATCTCGCAGTTGCGGCCGCCGAAAAGGTGATCGCTTCGAAGTCCGACGCCGCCACCGGCAAGGCCCTCTTCGACAACGCCATCAGCGAAGTGAAGACCCGCCTCAACTAAGCGGTTTCATGGGAATGATTTGAAAAGGCCGGTGGAAACGCCGGCCTTTTTGTTTTGGTATGACGAAAAAACAAAAGACCCGGATGCAGGGGAACATCCGGGCCTTCGGGGAGGTCAGGGACGGGGTCGCTTAGCGGCAGACCTTGATGCGCTTGATGACGACATTGCCGTAGTAGTCGTAGGACTTGATCTTCTTGATGAAGCAGTACGGCTGGTAGTCGTAGCTGTAATAGCCAGCCTGGGAAGGTGCCGCGAAGGAGACGGCGGCGATAAGGGCAACGGTGGCGGAAATGATGAACTTGCGCATGGGGTCTCTCCTGATCTCTGGTTGAGGATGAGCCTCTCTCATCCGGTGATCTGAAGGTTTCATATTCCCCCTTGGAGCGCTGTTCCTGACGGAACAGGGTGTTGACTGGGCGGGCGGGCGACCTAGCTAGGAGGCTTTCCACGTCAAGGGAGAGCAGGCCATGGAAACGCAGGAACTCCATCGCGGCCGTCTCATCGACCATATCCAGCTGGTCGTGCGAGACCTGCCGGCCAGCCGACGCTTCTACGAAGCCATTTTCGACGCGTTGAAAATTCCGATCGGCGGGACCGGCGCGGATTATTTCTGGTTGGACGAACTTTTCATCTCGAGCGTCGACAGCGAGGCCGCCGCCGGTAAATTGACCGGGCGGCATCATCTCGCCTTCCAGGCGGCGGACCATGCCATGGTCAAGGCCTTCTACGAGGCGGGGCTTGCCGCGGGCGGCAAGGACAATGGCGCGCCGGGCGAGCGGCCCTATCATCCCGGCTATTTCGCCGCCTTTCTGCTCGATCCCGACGGCAACAATATCGAGGCGGCCCATCACGGCGACGCGCAACGCAGCGCGCCGTCGGTGAAGATCACCTTCTAGCGGCTATCGAGGCCGTACCGGATGAGGCGAGGTTTCCCGGACGAGGTGGATCAATCGTCCTGCCGCAGCGGCCGGAAACTCATGCGGTGGAGCCGGCAGGGGCCGAGGGTCTGGATCGCGGTGCGATGCACCTCTGTGGCATAGCCGGCATGAATGGTGAAGCCGTAGCCGGGGAAGGTGGATTCGGCGCGCGCCATCATGCGGTCACGCGTGACTTTGGCGACGATCGAGGCGGCGGCGATGGAGACGGACAGCGCATCGCCCTTGACGACGGCACGGCCTTCGCAGGCTAGGCCCGGCGGCACGTCGCGGCCGTCTGTCAGCACCAGCTTCGGCGCGATCTCCAGCCCGGCGACGGCGCGGCGCATGGCGTCAAGGCTGGCCTTGCGGATGTCCGTGTCGTCGATGCGGCGCGACCCGCTGGAGGCGACGGAGACGAAAGCCGATTGCAGGATCTGCGTGAAAAGCAGCTCGCGCCTTGCCGCCGTCAGCTTTTTGGAATCGTTCAGCCCTTCCGGAATGTCGTCCGGATCGAGGATCACGGCGGCGGCCACGACGGGGCCGGCGAGCGGCCCGCGCCCGGCCTCGTCCGTGCCGGCGACGGGCCAAAGGCCGCGCTTGCGGGCAGCGATCTCCATCGCAAAATCCGGCCCGTCGGGCAGCGCGAAAAGAAGGCGGGAATCGGAGGATGTGCTCTTGGCCATGCGGGGACCTTGCACATCCGTCCGATTCCCTGCAAGTCCTCCGACAGGGGCGGCGGTCGGAGGAACGCCCGGCGCGTCCAGGGGCTGACGCTGCCGGAAGAGGTTTTGCGACGCCCGCACCGGAATGGTGCGGACCCCGCAGATTCGATTCAAGTTCCCCCCGCCCGCTACCGGCAGCGCCGTCACAACAGCAGAACTACCGCATGTGCGTGAAGGACTTGCCTCCTGCCTTTCTCCCCAACGGGGAGAAGGTCGCGACAGCGGGACGAGGGGGCCTCGCTGACGTCAAACGGTGCACCATCCCCCTCATCCCCTGCGCAACATGTTGCGCCTGAACCCTTCGGGCCACCTTCTCCCCGAGGGGGAGAAGGGAAAAGCGAGACCGTCGTCTCCCATGCGATGCGAAGCCATGCTCACAGCAGCGATAGCTGCACGCCGCTGCCGGACGGCGGAATGAACTGGTCGCTGGCGAGGCTGCGCCGGGTGCGGGTCAGCCCCAGCCGCTTGGATGCCATTTCGAAGCGCCGCGCGATCTGCCAGGCATAGGGACCGGCTCCCTTCATGCGCTTGCCGAATTCGGCGTCGTAGTCCTTGCCGTCGCGCATCGAGCGCACCAGCGACATGACATGGCGGTAGCGGTCCGGATAGTTGCGCAGCAGCCATTCCCGGAAGAGCGGGCTCACTTCGAGCGGCAGGCGCAGCAGCACGTAGCTTGCCTCCAGCGCCCCGGCCGCCTTGCCCGAATCAAGCACGCGCTCGACCTCATGGTCGTTGAGGCCCGGAATGATCGGCGCCATCATGACGGCGGTCGGGATACCGGCCTCCGAAAGCGCGCGGATCGCTTCCAGCCGGCGCGACGGGGTCGCGGCGCGCGGCTCCATGGTGCGGGCGAGCTTGCGGTCGAGCGTCGTGACGGACAGGCCGACCCAGGCAAGGCCGCGGGCGGCCATGCGCGAGAGGATATCGATGTCGCGCATGACGAGCGCCGACTTGGTGACGATGGAGACCGGGTGGTTCGCCTTGTCGAGCACTTCGAGGATCTGGCGCATGATCCGCCATTCCTTCTCGATCGGCTGGTAGGGGTCCGTATTGGTGCCGATGGCGATGACGCGCGGCTTGTAGCCGGGCTTGGAAAGCTCGCGCTCCAGAAGTTTCGGCGCATCGGGTTTGGCAAACAGCTTCGCCTCGAAATCGAGGCCGGCCGAGAGTCCCATGAAGGCATGCGTGGGTCGGGCGAAGCAATAGATGCAGCCATGCTCGCAGCCGCGATAGGGATTGATCGACCGGTCAAAGGGAATGTCGGGCGATTCGTTACGGGTGATGATCGTGCGCGGCTTTTCGACCTGCACGTCCGTGCGGAAGGGCGGCAGGTCTTCCAGCGTCTGCCAGCCGTCGTCGAAGCCTTCCCGCGTCAGCGGTTCGAAGCGGCCGGTGAAATTCAGCCCGGCGCCGCGGCCGCGCCGGCGGTCCCCGTCGATGCGCATGCCCGTTTCAGCCAGCAGCGCTTCGGCAACGTCTTTCGTGTGGCTGGGCGCAAGCGCGCCCTGCCTGAGGCTCACAAGATCGTTCATGGCTGTCTCCGGGGAGCGATGGGCTCCGGTTCAAAGACTATATTCCTATCGCCGGAATGAGAACATTGCAAGAACAAAATTCCGTTCCACTGCTAACCATCACCGGAAGTCGGCTTGGGCGGGCGATGGAAATCCATGCTGCAATGCGGTATTGAAGGGGATGCTGACGATCATCATGGAATGCCGGGACAACGAAGCGGAACTGGCGCAGACCCTTTCGGCGCTGGTGAGCGGCGCGGTCGAGGGCGTTGTGCGCGACGTGATCGTGCTTGACCAGGGTTCGCGCGACGGCTCCTCGAAAGTGGCGGACGCGGCAGGATGCCGCTTCCTCACCGATTGGGACATGAAGGATCTGGTGCGCTCGGCGCGCGGTGACTGGCTGCTCTTGCTGGAGCCCGGCGCACGGCCGCTTTCGGGCTGGGTGGAGGCGGTGGTCGACCATGTGGCGATCAACGGCAATCCGGCGCGCTTCCTGGGATCGCGCAATCACCGCCGGCCGTTCTTCCAGCGGCTTGGGCGCCGGATGGCGCCCTTGGAGCACGGCTATCTCGTCAGCAAGCGCGAGGCCTCTGCGGCGGCGCGCTCGGGCATGACGCTTGCGGATCTGGCAAAGGGTGCCGGTGTACGGACCCTCGTTGCCGAGATCGTGCCGGCCTGGGCGGTAAAGGCTCTTCGCGCCGGCATGACCCCCTAAAATATTGTCCTATCTAGAGCAGGAAGTCACCGACCACCAGGCTGCTGGCGCCGCGCACCTCGATCTGGAAATCGGCACGCCCGTCGCCATTGACGTCGCCGGAGACAATGCCGCCTGCGAAGCGCACTTCGCCGGCCGTGTTGGAGAAGGCGTGGCTGCCGACGAAGCTGAAGGCCTGGTTGCCGCCCGTGCCGGTGTTGGCGTCGATGTCGCGCAGGTCGATTCTGTCGCCCTGGCCATGGTTGAAGTCGAGGATGACGTCGCGGCGGGCGCCGACGACCGTTTCCGCAATGGCATTGAAGTCGAAGCGATCCGCACCGGCATCGCCCTGCAGGAGGTCCATGCCGCGACCGCCGACGAGCACGTCATTGTTGCCGCGGCCGGCCAGCGCGTCGTCGCCATTGAGGCCTTTCAGCGTGTTGGCGGCACCCGAGCCGAAGATGGCGTCGCCGGCATTCGTGCCCTCGGCGTTTTCGATGCTGACGAGGGTTTCGAAGCGGTTGGCGCCGGTCTGTGCAAGGCCCTGCTGCAGGTCGATGCCGACGCCGGAGCCGCCGAGAACATTGTCGTCGTCGCGGGGCAGGTAGCTGATCGAATCGATGCCCGCGCCGCCGTTGAAGGTGTTCTGCTGGCCGACCGAGAAGAATTTGTCGTTGCCGTTCTCGCCGAAATAGCTGCTCTTGAAGGTGCTGACCGCGATCGTGTCGTTGCCGTCGCCGGCCCTGACGGTATCGCCAAGTTCATTGGAGAAGGAGCCGAAGCCCGTGCCGACATAGGTGTCGTTGCCCGCGCCGAGCAGGATGACGTTGCCGTCTTCCTTGACATTGACGACGCTGTCATTGCCGGCGCCGGCATCGACGAAGTTCCGGCCGCCGAAATCGTCGGAGCGGTCGAGAATGATCGTGTCGTCGCCGCCGAGCGTGCGAAGGGTGACCTCGGTGTTGTTGATATTGCCGCCCTGGGTGAAGCGGTCTGCGCCGTTGGTGCCGGTGATCGTTGCCATGTCGCTCTCTCCTTTGCTCTCTGTGATGAGAACCTTAGGGGAGGGTGGAATGGCGCGCAGTGTCCTATGGAACAGGTCAGCCGGCCGAGCGCTTCAGGTGCTCGTCAAGGCGCGGCATGATTTCCACGAAGTTGCAGGGCATGTGGCGGTAGTCGAGCTGTGCCTTGAGGATACCGTCCCAGGCGTCCTTGCAGGCGCCGGGCGAGCCCGGCAGCACGAAGATGAAGGTGGCGTTGAGCACACCGCCCGTCGCGCGCGACTGGATCGTCGAGGTGCCGATCTTGTCGTAGGAAATGCGGTGAAACACCGCGGAAAAGCCGTCCATGCGCTTTTCGAAGATCGGCTCCAGCGCATCCGGCGTCACGTCGCGGCCGGTAAAGCCCGTGCCGCCGGTGGTGATCACCACGTCGATGGTCTCGTCGCGGGTCCAGGTCTCCACCTGCGCGCGAATGGCGGCCACGTCGTCCTTGACGATGGCGCGGGCGGCAAGGCGATGGCCGGCTTCCGTGATGCGGGCGACGAGCGTGTCGCCGGAGCGATCGTCGGCGAGGACGCGCGTATCGGACACGGTCAGCACGGCAATGCCGACGGGAATGAAGGGCCGCGTTTCGTCAAGCTTCGCCATGGGGCACTCCTATCCCAGCGTCGTGGTGGCGGTGAAGAACCAGTGCGGGTGTTTTTCCGAGAGCGCCGCCGCCGCCGCTTCCGCCGCTTCCGTCGAAGGGTATAGCGCGAAGCAGGTCGCGCCGGAACCGGACATGCGCACCACGCGTGCATCCGTCGCGGTTAGGTCGTCGGCGATCGTCGATATCTCGGGGCACAGCTGTCGGGCCGGGGGCTCGAGATCGTTGCGCAGCCGCGCGATGGCGGCGGGCCAGTCCTGCGGCTGCGGCTCCAGGAAGAGCGGCGGATTGTGCCGGGAGGCGAGCGCCTTGAAGACGGCGGGCGTCGAGACGCCGACCAGCGGATTGCCGAGCACCACCGGCATGGCGGGCAGGACAACGGGCGTGATGTCCTCACCGATGCTGCGGGCGATCAGCGGATGCCCGGCAAGGCACATCGGCACATCGGCGCCAAGGCTGATGGAGATGGCGTGCAGGACATCCGGCGGAAGGCGACCCTGCCACAGCCGGACAAGGCCGCGCAGCGTTGCCGCCGCATCCGCCGAGCCGCCACCGATGCCGGAGGCGATGGGCAGGTTCTTTTCGAGATGGATATGGACGGGCGGGGCCGGTTGCCCCCGCTCCGCGAGGGCCGCACGCAGCCAGTCGCGGGCGCGGATCACAAGGTTGTCGCCATCGGCATCCAGCGCCGCGCCGAATCGGCCGGAAATCGTGAAGCGATCTTCCGCTGCCGGAGAAAAGCCGAGGCGGTCGCCGAATCGGGTGAAGCTGACGAGGCTGTCGAGCAGGTGATAGCCATCGTCGCGCTGCCCGACGACATGCAGCGCCAGATTGATCTTTGCCGCCGCCTGTTCGACGACGGCAAAGCCTGAAAGTCTATCGCTGGCCGGCATGCGGTCAGGACTTGCGGTCGACCGCCGTGCTCTCGGGCGTCGAGTTCTGCACCGGCTTTTCGTCCTTGGCTTCGGCCGAAGCGGGCTCGGTCTTCTTCACCTCGGGCAGGCCGTTTTCGATCTTCAGCTTGATCTTCGGGATTTCGGCTTCTTCCGGATTGAGGCCGAGCGTGCGGTTCCACTGGAAGGTCGCTTCCAGCTTGCGACCGACGCGCCAGTAGGCATCGCCGAGGTGGTCGTTGATCGTGGGATCACCGGCCTTCAGCTCCGCCGCCCGCTCCAGTTCCGCCACCGCATCGTCGAAACGGCCGAGACGGAAATAGGCCCAGCCGAGCGAATCGACGATGTAGCCGTCGTCGGGCTTGAGGCTCACGGCCTTGCGGATCATGTCCAAGCCCTCGTCGAGGTTCTTGTTCATATCCACCCAGGAATAGCCGAGATAGTTCAGCACCTGCGGCTGGTCCGGATTGAGCTCCAGCGCCTTGCGGAAGTTCGGCTCGGCCTTGTCCCATTCCTTCAGGCGCTCATGCGCGATGGCGCGCTGGAAGAAGATGCTCCAGTGATTGCGCTGCGCGACCGGGCCGATGACATCGGCCGCCTTGTCGTAAAGCGCGGCCATCGCTTTATAGTCCTTGGCGTCGGACAGCACGCTGCCGAGCGCCAGATAGCTGCGCAGGTCGGTCGGATCGGTATCGATCAGTTGCTGCAGATGCTTCTTGGCCTCCGGCACCTTGCCGGTATCGGCGAGGTTCAGGCCGAGCTGCAATTCGGAAATGCGGCGCATCGGCGATTTTTCCGGCACGGCGCGGTAATATTCGATGGCGCGTTCCGGCTTCTTCTGGTTTTCGGCAAGACCGCCGAGCAGAACCAGCATGTCGTCGCTATCGGGATCGAGCGCACGCGCCGTCTGGAGATAGAGCGAGACGATGTCCTCGGCCCCGTCGCGGTTCAGCGCGCCGCCGATCGAGAACAGCACGGCGGCAGCACCCTGGGATGCGGTGCGGACCTGCTGTTCCTGCTTCTCGCCCGCTTCGATGCTCTGGCGCAGCGCCTTCAGCGGGGCATAGCTGGTGATGAAATTGTCGCCGACGGAAACCGCGTCGAGCGCCTTCTGCTTGTTGCCGTCGCGCGCTTCGAGGCGGGCGAGCGCCATCACGGCGCGGAGGAACGTATCGGGAGCGGCGCTCGCCCCATTGCGGTCGAGGATCGCCTCGTTCAGCCGCGCGCGGGCCGTCGCCTTGTCACCGGCAGCGGCAGCAAGCGCACCGGCATGATAGTTCTTGAAGATGGCGAGCCATTCCGGCCCTTCCATACCCGAGATCAGCTTGAGCGCATCCTTCGGCTTGCCGTCGCCGAACTTGGCCCAGGCGACCAGGAGATCGTTCATCATCTTGTCGAGATCGTTCGGGCCCTTGTAGGCGAGGATCTTTTCCGCCGACTTGTATTCCCGCTTGCGGATCGCCTCCATGCCGCGCACGACGGCGGTGATGCGCTCGACGGCCGGATCGTTCTTCAGGGCGTCGGCGAGTTTGACGCCTTCCTCGAAGTCGCCGTTCATCAGCTGCGTCACCATCAGGCGCTGCTTGACGTCGGCATTGGTGGCGTCGAATTGCAGCGCGATCTTGTAGAGCGCGACCGCGGTCTCATAGTCCTTGTCGAAATCCGCCGTGCGGGCGGCCAGGAAGGCGCCGGAGAAGGTGTTGACGCTCAAGGGGTCGAACGGCTTTTCGTCGGCGGCCACCACAGCGGGCTTTTCCTCCGCGAAGGCCGCGAGAGGGCCGGTCAGCGCGATGCTGGCCGCGAGCGCGACGCCGGAGAGGAGCCGGAGGAGGAGGAAATGCCGCATCAAAATGCCTTTCGCCAGCAGGTATGAAAGAAGCCCGGAAACCACGCATGACAAATCATGCCACGATGGCGCCCAAATCAGGCAAGGACTCATGACGGCAGAGAATGGCTTTTTTGGCGCGGTGCGGCAAGAAAATCCTGCCGCACTCTTTTAGGTCTGGGGGATCAGCTGACGCGCGAGATGCAGAAGTCGATGACTTCGAGCAGTGCATCCTTCCAGGGCGAGGCGGGAAGCGGCGCCAGCGCGTCACGGGCGATCATGCCGTAATGCTGCGCGCGGGCGATGGTATCGGAAAGACCATTGTAGCGCGAGATGAGGCCGAAGGCGCGCTCGAGATTGGCGTCGTCGCTCTTGCCGCCTTCGATCGCCTCGCGCCAGAAGGCACGGTCTTCCGCCGTGCCGCGCCGCCAGGCGAGGATGACCGGCAGCGTGATCTTGCCCTCGCGGAAATCGTCGCCGGTGTTCTTGCCGAGATCGGCCGCCTTGCCGCCGTAGTCCAGCGCATCGTCGACGAGCTGGAAGGCGAGCCCGAGATTCATGCCGTAGGATTTCAGCGCGTTGCGCTCGGCCTTGCTGGTGTTGGAAACGATCGGGCCGACTTCCGCCGCTGCTGCGAAGAGCGCCGCCGTCTTGGCGCGGATGACCTGGAGATAATCGTCCTCGGTCGTCTCCATGTTCTTGGCGACGGAGAGCTGGAGCACTTCGCCCTCGGCGATCACCGTCGCGGCGGTCGAGAGCACGTCGAGCGCTTCGAGCGAGCCGACTTCCACCATCATCTTGAACGCCTGGCCGAGCAGGAAATCGCCGACCAGCACGCTCGCCTGGTTACCCCAGATCATGCGGGCGGTGGATTTTCCGCGGCGCAGGTCGCTTTCATCGACCACATCGTCATGCAGAAGCGTCGCCGTGTGCATGAACTCGACGCTGGTCGCGAGCTTGATATGATGATCGCCGTCATAGCCGAACATCGAGGCGGAGGCGAGCGTCAGCATCGGGCGCAGGCGCTTGCCGCCCGAGGAGATCAGGTGGTTGGCGACCTCCGGGATCATCTGCACGTCGGAACCGGCTTTCGACAGGATCAGCTGGTTCACCCGCTCCATGTCGGCCTTGGTCAGGTCAACCAGCGGCTTCACCGATGCCTGTTTGTTTTTGCCTTCTTCAAGCGGTATCACGACGCCCAAATGCCCGGACTCCTGTTCATTTTTGTTGAAAGACAATAGAAAGCGGGGCTCCATGCGGCAAGAGGCGAATTGTCCCGCCTCCCCAATTATGGCTGGAAAACGACCGGAATGATCGAAGTGATCCGCACCAACGACGCCGTCCTGCTCTCCTTCGCGGAAAGCCTGATGAAAGAAGCGGGCATCCATTGCCTGATCGCCGACGAGGGTATGAGCATCCTGGAGGGCTCGCTCGGCATGCTGCCGCGCCGCTTCCTCGTCGAAATCGACCGGGAGACCGAAGCACGCCGGATCCTCAAGGATGCGGGGTTGGAAGCGGAGCTGCGCGCGTGAGCGAAACGGCGCAAAAGCCTGCCACCGAAACCGTCGACGCATTCCATTACGGCCGTTTCCATCTGGTGCAGCCGAAGGGCATCGGCCACCGCTCTGGCATGGATGCCATGCTGCTGGCGGCCCTCGTTGCCGGCGATGGCCCGATGCGCGTCGCCGATCTCGGCGCGGGCGCGGGCGCTGCCGGCCTCGCCGTTGCCGCACGCATCGAAAAAGCCGAAGTGCTGCTCGTCGAGCGCTCGCCGCTGATGGCCGGTTTCGCGCGCAAGACACTGGCGCTCCCCCAGAATGCCGCCTTCGCGCCGCGTGTTTCCGTGCTGGAAGCCGATGTCGGTCTTTCCGGCAAGGCACGCCTCGAAGCGGGCCTCGTGGATGACGCTTACGACCACGTCATCATGAACCCGCCCTTCAACGACCGCATCGACAGCCGCACGCCCGATGCCCTGAAGGCCGAGGCGCATGCCATGGAGCACGACCTTTTCGAACGCTGGATCAAGACGGCGGGCGCCATCATGAAACCCGGCGGCCAACTCTCGCTGATCGCCCGCCCGCAATCCATCGCCGAGATCATCGCCGCCTGCGGCCGCCGCTTCGGCGGCATCGAGATCACCGCGCTGCACGCCCGCGACGGCGAAGCTGCCCTGCGCATCCTCGTCACCGCCATCAAGGGCTCGCGCACAAAGCTCGCCTTGCGCATGCCGCTCGTCATGCATGAACCCGGTCGCCACGACTTCACCCCCTTCGTCAACGACCTCAACAACGGGCTTGCCGACTACAAGCGCCTGCCCAGAACCTGAATCTTCGGCCCCGCCATTGTGTTTTTCCCGCTCGTGCATACATCAGCCGGGCAATCCAACGGGAGACGACACGCGCGATGGCCGGATTTTTGAAGACGCTGGTGCCGAAGAGATTCCGCAAAGAGGGCGTGGCGATCCCGGTCGTCAGGCTGCATGGCGCGATCATGGCGGGCGGCAGCCAGTTCCGCCCGGCGCTCAATCTCGCGACCGCTTCGGCCGCGCTCGAAAAGGCGTTTTCCTACAAAGAGGCGCCGGCCGTCGCCATTTCGATCAATTCGCCCGGCGGTTCGCCGGTGCAGTCGCGGCTGATCTTCCAGCGCATTCGTGACCTTGCGGAAGAGAAGAGGAAGCGCGTCTTCGTCTTCGTCGAGGACGTCGCGGCCTCCGGCGGCTATATGATCGCGCTGGCGGGTGACGAGATATTTGCCGATCCGACCTCCATCGTCGGCTCGATCGGCGTCGTTTCGGGAGGCTTCGGTTTTCCGGAAATGCTGAAGAAGATCGGCGTCGAGCGCCGCGTCTATACGGCCGGCACCAACAAGGCGATCCTCGATCCGTTCCAGCCGGAAAAGGAGCATGAGATCGATTATCTCAAGTCGCTCCAGCTCGAAATCCACCAAGTCTTCATCGACATGGTCAAAACGCGCCGCGCCGGCAAGCTGGCCGACGATCCGGATCTTTTCTCCGGCCTGTTCTGGACGGGCGGGCGCGGCCTGTCGCTCGGCCTGATCGACGGCCTTGCCGACATGCGCTCCGAACTGAAGAAGCGCTATGGTGAAAAGACCCGCCTCGAACTCGTCTCCGCGCCAAAAGGGCTGTTTGGTCGCAAGGCGCCGGGTGTCGGGGGGCTTTCCGAGGATATTGCCGGTCGTATAGGCTCGGCGGGCGTGGCGGCGGTGGCCGATCTCGCGGAAGAAAAAGCGCTGTGGGGCCGCTTCGGGCTCTCCGGATAAAACAAGACTCTTGGGGGAGGGGCGATGGCCCAGATCATCTTTCTGCTTCTGGTCGTCGGCCTTGCCTGGTTCGGCTATCGCAAATTCGTCGCCGATGCCGAGCGATTGAGCCGGTTGCGCAAGCGTGCCGAAGAGGAACGCCAGACCGGCGCGACAGGCACGCTGGTGAAGGACCCCGAAACCGGCGAGTACCGCCTGCGCCGCGACGACGAGTAGTTTCGGCACGATCCGTGCCGTTGCGGGAACCGGGAAAGTCCGGCTTTGTGCCGGCCTGGTACATTAACCTAAACCCGTAAGGTTAATGCCGGATTTACACTGCTGCATCCCAGGGTTTTGCTTGCTCCCGCGCGTGGGAAGGCCGATCTAACGGCAAAGGTCGCATGATGCGGCCCGTCTATGCATGCAGTGAACGGAGTAAAATTATGGCCTCGCTCGACCTCGACCGGATCCGCACCATCGTCGTGACCGGTGGCGCTGGCTTCCTCGGCTCGCATATCGTCGACGACCTCCTGCATCACTGCCCGAATGCCCGCATCCGCGTGCTCGACAGCTTCACCTATGCCGCCGACATGGCCCATCTCGACGGTGCCTTCCGTTCTGGCCGCGTGACGCTGCAGGAAGGCGATGTCGGCAATCTCGATCTCGTCACCGAGGTCCTGAAGGACGCCGACCTCGTCGTGCATGCCGCCGGCGAAAGCCATGTCGAGCGCGCCTTTTCCGTGCCGGAACGTTTTACGCTCGCCAATGCGCTCGGCACGCAGGTGCTGGTGGAGGCGATGGGCCGCCGCCGCGTGCCCTTGATGATCCATATCAGTTCCGCAGAGGTCTATGGTGCCGGCACGGGCGGCAATGGCGCGCCGGTCGGCGAGCTTGCGCCGCTCCTGCCCGATAATCCGCACGGCGCTTCCAAGGCTGCCGCCGAAATGCTGATCGCCGGTCTCACCCGCTCCTTCGGCGTCGATATCCGCGTGCTGCGCCCGGTCAATGTCGTCGGTACGCGCCAGAACACCGAAAAGCTCCTGCCGCGCTTCCTGGAGCTCGCCGCTGTGGGTCGGCCGCTGCCGGTGCATGGCGATGGCGCCCAGATGCGTGCCTTCGTCACCATGGCGGATGTCTGTTCGGCCCTCCGCACGGTCGTAACCAAGGGTGCGGAAAACGCCACCTACAATGTCGCCGGCGATGAGCTCTTCGATATCCTGACGGTGGCCCGCATGGTGCTCGATGCCGTGCAGGAGCCGGTCTCCGGCGTCAATTTCGTGACCGGCCGCCCTGACAATGTCAGCCGCCCGCCGCTCGATACGCGCGCTCTGAAGGCGCTCGGCTGGGAGGCGAAGGGGTCGCTTCGCCGCGAGCTGCCGGCCCTTGCGGCCTGGTATGGCGCGCGCATCCCGCCCGGCCTGCGCCGGCAGATCCGCAATGTGCCGGACCTCGCGCCGCAGCGCGTGCAGGCCGTCACGCAGGCTGCCGGTTCGGGTCTGTTCCGTTCGCTGGAGCGGCACTGAGGGGTCGCGGGCACCCGCCCGAAACCCTTGACCCTCCGGCCGCATCGTGGCACCAGTCCGCCAGCTTTTCAAAGAATGCCCGGATCGACGCCGATGACCTCTGCCCTGCCTGATCACATGAACCCGACCCGCTCCTTTCAGGGGCTGATCCTGACGCTCCATAACTATTGGGCGGACAAGGGTTGCGCGGTTCTCCAGCCCTACGACATGGAAGTCGGCGCCGGCACGTTCCACCCGGCGACCACGCTGCGCGCGCTTGGGCCCAAGCCGTGGCGTGCCGCCTACGTGCAGCCCTCGCGCCGCCCGTCGGACGGCCGCTACGGCGAGAACCCGAACCGTCTTCAGCATTATTACCAGTATCAGGTCATCCTGAAGCCGAACCCGTCGAACCTGCAGGAACTCTATCTCGGCTCGCTCGCCGCGATCGGCCTCGATCCGCTGCTGCATGACGTGCGCTTCGTGGAAGACGACTGGGAAAGCCCGACGCTCGGCGCCTGGGGCCTTGGCTGGGAATGCTGGTGCGACGGCATGGAAGTCTCGCAGTTCACCTATTTCCAGCAGGTCTGCGGCATCGAATGCGCGCCCGTCGCGGGTGAACTGACCTATGGTCTGGAACGCCTCGCCATGTATGTGCAGGGCGTGGACAACGTCTATGACCTCAACTTCAACGGCCGCGAGGGCGACGAGAAGATCACCTATGGCGACGTCTTCCTGCAGGCCGAGCAGGAATATTCCCGCCACAACTTCGAATTCGCCGACACCGCCATGCTGCACCGCCACTTCATCGATGCGGAGAAGGAGTGCATCGCGCTGCTCGCCGCCGGTGCGCCGGGTGATGCGGATAACCAGCGCCTGCACAAATGCGTGCTGCCGGCCTATGACCAGTGCATCAAGGCGAGCCATGTCTTCAACCTGCTCGATGCGCGCGGTGTGATCTCCGTTACCGAGCGCCAGAGCTATATCCTGCGCGTGCGCACGCTGGCCAAGGCCTGCGGCGAGGCCTTCCTGCTGACCGATGCCGGCGGCGTGAACTGGACGAAGGACGCGGCCTGAGGGTCGATCTTTCGGTTGCCGGCGCCACCGCACCTCTCCTCCGTCATCCTCGGGCTTGACCCGAGGATCCATGCCACAAGCAAGGCGGTGCGGATGTGTGGATCCTCGGGTCAAGCCCGAGGATGACGACAGAGGGGATGCGCCGTCCAGGCGACACTCACATGCGCTACCTAGCAAAAAAGCCATCCGGGCTTGCCGGATGGCTTTTTTGCTTTGGGAGGAAAACCCTCAAGCCTGCGAAGAAACCTTCACGCCGAGTTCCCAGACGGGCTTCAGGGTGGGGAAGGCGCCGGTGGGGAGCTGGCCGGCATAGGTCTGGAGAGCCCGGCGTACACCCGTCGGACGGTCGACCGAGGCGCCCATCGTGTAGGCGAGAAACAGGGCGGTGAAACCGAGGACGTTGAGGGTGAAGGTGAGGGCTTTCATGACGGTGGCTTCAAGGTTCGTGTTGGTGATGAAGCGACTATCGGCCAAAGCGCGACGGCGCGCGGTTCCCCCGGTGACAGGTCGTGAACGTGCTGATGCTATTGATGGAATGGCGGCCGGCCTTCGCCCCGAAAGGGCTTTCCTGCCGCGCGGCGAGTGCTAAGCTCGCACATAACGAAGAGAAGGAGCGGAGAACCCCATGATCGGTCTGGCAATTGCGGCGGTGGTCGTCATCTACGCCGTCATTATCTACAACGGCCTCGTGCGTGCACGACAGGTCAAGGAAGAGGCCTGGTCGGGCATCGACGTGCAGCTGAAGCGCCGCGCCGATCTCATCCCCAACCTGCTCGAAACCGTGAAGGGTTACGCCGCGCACGAAAAAGAGACGCTGGAAAAGGTCGTGGAACTGCGCAACCGCGCCCAGGCCGTGCCGGAGGGGGATGTTGCCGGCCGCGCTGCCGCCGAGGGCATGCTGAGCCAGGCGCTCGGCCGCATCTTCGCGCTCGCCGAAGCCTATCCGGATCTCAAGGCCAACCAGAATTTTGCTGAATTGCAGCAGACGCTGGAGACCACCGAAGGCGAGATCCAGATGTCGCGGCGCTACTACAACGGCGCGGCGCGCGATCTCAACGTCAAGGTCGAGAGTTTCCCCTCGAACCTCGTGGCAAACGTCTTCAAATTCGTCAAAGCGCCCTATTTCGAGATCGAGAACCCGGCCGACCGCGCCGTGCCGACCGTCAAATTCTGATCTCGGAGTTTTTATGACGCGGATTGCTGCTTTCCTGACGCTTTGCTTTCTCGTCCTCTTCGGGGGCGCGGCACGAGCGGAAGAGTTTTTCGATCGCTACGATTCCGATATCAAGGTGGCGAGGAACGGCACGTTGACGGTGACGGAGGCGATGCGCGTCTATGCCGAGGGCAACCAGATCCGCCGTGGCATCTATCGCGATTTCCCGCTGACCTTCGTCGATGCCAATGGCCGGGAACTGCAGGTCGGCTTCAAAATCCTGAGCGTCGAGCGCGATGGTAAGCCGGAACCCTATCACACGGAAAGCATCCGCCGCGGCGTGCGCATCTATTTCGGCTCGGCCGATGTGCTGCTCGATCCCGGCTACCACGATTATCGCCTGACCTACGAGACGACACGGCAGATCCGCTTCTTCGATAGCCATGACGAGCTGTTCTGGAACGTCACCGGCACGGAATGGGCCTTCCCGATCCGTCAGGCGACTGCGACCGTCACCCTGCCGGAGGGCGTGAACGCGCAGGAGCTGACCTATTTCACCGGCCCGCTCGGTGCGACGGACAAGAATGCGCGGGCGGAAAATCGCGGCAACCGGGCTACGTTCGAAACGACCCGTCCACTCGGCGTCATGGAAGGGTTGACGATCGGCGTGAAGATGCCGGCTGGCAGCATAACCAAGCCGACGGCGGCTGAGGAACGCCTGCTGTTCCTTCAGGACAACAAGAGCCTCTTCCTCGCCTTCGGCGGGTTGATCGTCGTCGTCGGCTACTATCTCTGGGCCTGGCTCTCCGTCGGCCGCGATCCGCCGGCCGGCGTCGTCGTGCCGCGCTGGGATGCGCCGGAGGGCCTGTCGCCGGCGCTCGTCAACTATATCGACGAGAAGGGCTTTGGCGGGCAGGGCTGGACGGCGGTGTCGGCCTCCTTCCTCAACCTCGCGGTCAAGGGGCTGGTCGAGCTCAACGACCTGAAAAATTCCATCACCGTCACCCGCACTGCCAAGCCCATCGAGGGGCCGCTGCCGACGGGGGAAGCGACCCTGATGTCGTCGCTGCGCGCCGAGGGCAGCCTCTTCGTCATCGAAAAATCCAACGGCAAGCGCGTGCAGACGCTTGGCAAGGATTTCCGCGAGGCGATGGAGCGGGAACACCGCCGCAAATATTATCTCGCCAACTGGCCACAGGCGATCGGCGGCGTGCTGCTGTCGCTCGTCTGCGTGGCGGCACTGCTTATCTTCGGTTCGCTGCCGGAGGAGGGGATCGCGCTGGTCGTCGTTCCCATCTTCGCCTCGGTCTTCATCTCGATCTTCGCCGTGGCGCTCGGCCAGAACCTGCGGCAGGCGCGATCGCTCGGCGCGCGTATCTTCGCGGTCGCCCTCATCGCCTTCGTCGGCTTCATCTTCCTCACGGTGTTCGGCGGCCTCGCCATCGGCTTCTTCGTGGCGGGGGCGGCGAACGGCCAGCTGCCGCTGCTCGCCGCGCTGTGCGGCATCCTCGTCACCAATCTCGTCTTCTTCTTCCTGATGGGTGCACCCACCCCGCTCGGACGGAAGATGATGGACGGCATCGAGGGGCTGCGGCAATATCTGACGCTCGCGGAAAAAGACCGCATGAACATGGCCGGCGCGCCGGAAATGTCACCGCGCCATTTCGAGACCTTGCTGCCCTATGCCGTGGCACTCGGCGTGGAAAAGCCTTGGGCCGAGACCTTCGATCGCTGGCTTCTGGCGGCGGCTGCTGCCGGTGCGGCGGCGAGCTATCAGCCCGTTTGGTATCACGGCGACGGTTTCTCCTCCGGCAGTTTCTCCGATCGCATGGGCGGTTTTGCCGGCTCGATGGCCGGCACCATGACCGCCTCGCTGCCCGATCCGCCGAAAAGCTCGTCCTCCGGCTTCTCCTCGGGCGGCGGCTCCTCCGGTGGCGGCGGAGGCGGTGGCGGCGGGGGCGGCTGGTAGACTTTTCGGCATTGAGCGGATGACATTTGCGCTGGGGCTTGCTAAGTCCCCGGCCAGTTGAAAAATCAGATGTTTGTGAACGCCCATGCCCGATCTTCTGCTTGAACTCCGCTCCGAGGAAATTCCCGCCCGCATGCAGCGCAAGGCGGCAGGCGACCTGAAGAAGCTCCTGACCGATGCGCTGGTCGAGGCGGGCCTGACCTATGAGGGCGCGCGCGAATACTGGACGCCGCGCCGCCTCACACTCGACATCCGCGGCCTCAATGCCCGGTCGAGCGATGTGCGCGAGGATATCAAGGGACCGGCGACCTCGGCCCCCGAGCAGGCGATCCAGGGTTTTTTGCGCAAGGCCGGCCTTTCCTCGATCTCCGAGGCGCATGTCCATTCGGATCCGAAGAAGGGTGATTTCTACGTCGCCCATGTCGTGAAGCCCGGCCGCCCGGCAGATGAGATCATCGCCGATGTGATGCCCGGCATTATCAGGAATTTCCCCTGGCCGAAGCCGATGCGCTCCGGCGCCGGCTCGGCCAAGCCCGGCTCGCTGCAATGGGTGCGCCCGCTGCAATCGATCGTCTGCACCTTCGGTTCGGAAACCGAGGAGACGCGCGTCGTGCCCTTCGAGGTCGGCGGCATCGTCGCCGGCAATGTCACCTATGGCCACCGCTTCCATGCGCCCGAGGCCATCACCGTGCGCCGCTTCGAGGACTATGTATCGAACCTCGAAAAGGCCAAGGTCGTGCTCGATGCCGAGCGCCGCAAGCAGATCATCGCGACGGATGCCAACAACACCGCCTTCGCCAACGGCCTTGAGCTCGTCGAGGACGAGGGCCTGCTGGAAGAAGTCTCCGGCCTCGTCGAATGGCCGCAGGTGCTGATGGGCACCTTCGAGGAAGAATTCCTGGCGATCCCCTCGGAAATCATCCGCCTCACCATCAAGACGAACCAGAAATGCTTCGTCACCCGCAAGCCGGGCGCCGAAACGCTCTCCAACCACTTCATCCTCGTCTCCAACATCGAGGCGAAGGACGGCGGCAAGGAGATCGTGCACGGCAACGGCAAGGTCGTGCGCGCCCGCCTGTCGGACGCCAAACATTTCTGGCTGCGCGACCAGGGCAACCTGCCCGACCTCGAAACGCTCGAAGCTTCCGCTGCAAAATTCGGCCTCGATCTCGCGAAGCCACTCGACCAGCGCATGGCCAAGCTCGACGCGCTGAACGTGACGTTCCACGCCAAGCTCGGCACGCAGGGTGCGCGCGTCGAACGCATCCGCAAACTCGCTGCCGAACTCGCGCCCGTCGTCGGTGCCGATCCTGTTCTCGTCGACCGTGCTGTCGTGCTCGCCAAGGCGGACCTGCGCACGGAGGCCGTCGGCGAATTCCCGGAGCTGCAGGGTATCATGGGCCGCAAATATGCGGCGTTGCAGGGCGAGGACGCCGCCGTCGCGGCCGCAATCGAGGATCATTGGAAGCCGAACGGCCCCTCTGACCGTCTGCCTGCGGAAAAGGTCGGTCTCACCGTGGCGCTCGCCGACAAGCTGGATACGCTGGTCGGTTTCTGGGCCATCGACGAGAAGCCGACCGGCTCGAAGGATCCCTATGCACTGCGCCGTGCTGCACTGGGCGTCATCCGCATGCTGCTTGAAAAGAATGTCCGTCTGCCACTCGCTTCGGTGGCGAAGGACCCGGATCTCATCGCCTTCTTCCATGACCGCCTCAAGGTCTATCTCCGCGACATGGGAGCGCGTCACGATCTCATCGACGCCGTGCTGACACCCGACGCCGATGATCTCCTGATGGTCGCCCGCCGCGTCGAGGCGCTGACGGCCTTCATCACCTCGGAAGAGGGCCAGAACCTGCTTGCCGGCACCAAGCGCGCCACGCAGCTTCTCGCCGCCGAGGAGAAGAAGGGCACCGTCGTCGATGGCGCGGTTTCGCCCGCCCTCCTGCTGCTTGATGCGGAAAAGGCGCTGTACGTCGCCGTGGAAAGCGCCTCGAAGGATGCCGCCGCCGCCGTCGCCAAGGAAGATTTCCGTTCGGCCATGGAAGCGCTCTCGACGCTGCGCGGCCCGGTCGACCAGTTCTTCACCGATGTGCTCGTCAATGACGAGGACCCGGCGATCCGCGCCAATCGTCTGGCGCTTCTGGCCGCCATCCGTTCGGCGACCGGCACGGTTGCCGATTTCTCCAAGATCACGGGGTAAGGGACGGGCGCTGATGGCCGGGAAAATCCTCATCAGCGCCTGCCTTGCCGGTCTGCCAGTCCGTTACAACGGCTCGGCCAAGCCGCTGATCCATGATGCCGTCGAGCGCTGGAAGGCGGAGGGGAGGCTGGTGACGCTTTGCCCGGAGCTGGCAGGCGGCTTCCAGGTGCCGCGTCCGCCGGCGGAAATCGAAAACGGTCTCAATGGCGACGACGTGCTCGACGGGCGTGCGCGGGTGCTGGAAATCTCCGGTGAGGATGTCTCGGCCGCCTATATCGACGGCGCGCGCATCGCGCTCGATGTGGCGCGTGATAACGGTTGCCGCCATGCGCTGCTC
Organism: Shinella sp. 20P9.1.1; assembly: GCF_057798995.1. NCBI lineage: Bacteria > Pseudomonadati > Pseudomonadota > Alphaproteobacteria > Hyphomicrobiales > Rhizobiaceae > Shinella > Shinella sp. 20P9.1.1. The sequence continues at coordinate 43,193 of NZ_JBYOLC010000018.1, read as the reverse complement.
ATCGATGGCAGCCCGTCCTGCGGGTCCGGCTTCGTCTATGACGGCTCGTTTTCTGGCCGGAAACATGCGGGGCAGGGGGTGACGGCGGCGTTTCTGCGCCGCAACGGCATCGCCGTCTATTCCGATCGTGAGGTCGATCAACTCGTGGATGCGATCGGCTGACGCGAATACGCCCCTGCTTGAGGTCAGGGGCGCACCGTCCGCTTGCGCGGAGTCCTGTCAGTCTGGAGGGACCGAGAGGCAGGGTCCTGATAATATGGGGTCAGTTGACCCGCAATTCAAACCCTGCCGGATCAAACTCCTGTGAAGAGGCCATGGTGGCCGTCTTCGCATCGCGTGCGGCACCGCTGTCGAGCGCGCTCGTCTTGGCGGTGGCATCGACAGCAATTGTCGTGTCTTCTTCCGCAGGGGCTGCTGCATCGGCCGCCTGCACCGTCTCAGCCGGGGCCTTGCTGACGAAGAGCACGGGCGAGCCGCCCATCCAGGCTTCGGTGCGGTAGATCTTGCGCTCGCCATTGGCCTCGCGGATCTCGACCTTCTGCGTGCCGGGGTCGATGGCATCGACGTGATAGGTGCTTGCTTCGCGCTTCGGCTTCAGCGCCGGGCAATCGTCGCAGCTGACGGTTTCGATGCTTCCGGCCGTCGTCGTGCCGCTGACGGGCTCAAACGAACCGGCAAAAGCGGGGGCGGCGGCAAGCAACGCGGCAAAGGTCAGCAGGGTGCGCATCAAAGGGTCTCCCTCATGGTTGAGAGGAGAATAGCGTCCGCCGGTTACGGTCCCGTCAGGGGAAATGGTAAACTTTGAACTATCGGGCGTTTTTCGCTTGGGTCGCTTAGGCCTGTTCGCGGGCGACGGCACGCCAGCCGATGTCGCGCCGGCAGAAACCGTTGTCCCATTCGACCTTGTCGAGCGCCTGATAGGCCGCAGCCTGCGCCTCGGCCACCGTCGGCGCCACAGCCGTGACATTCAGCACGCGCCCGCCGGTCGCGACCAGCTGGCCGTCCTTCAGGGCTGTGCCGGCATGGAACACCTTGGTCGCAGCGTCATCGGCGGGAATGGAACGGATCGGCGTGTTCTTCTCATAGCCGGCCGGATAACCCTTGGAGGCCATGACGACCGTCAGTGCCGGGGCGTCGCGCCATTCGGCGGAAACCTTGTCGAGCCGGCCGATCGCAGCGGCATGCAGGATCGGCAGGAGATCGCTATCGAGGCGCATCATCAGCACCTGGCATTCCGGATCGCCGAAACGCACATTGTATTCGATGAGTTCGGGGCCTTTGGCCGTGATCATCAGGCCGGCGAAGAGCACGCCCTGGAAGGGATGACCATCGGCCGCCATGCCGCGGATCGTGGGCTCGATGATCTCCTTCATCGTGCGCTCGACCATTTCTGCCGTCATGACGGGGGCGGGCGAATAGGCGCCCATGCCGCCGGTGTTCGGGCCGGTATCGCCGTCGCCGACACGCTTGTGGTCCTGGGCCGAGGCGAGCGGCAGGGCGTTCACGCCGTCGCAGAGGCAGAAGAAGCTCGCTTCCTCGCCATCGAGGAAGGCCTCGACCACGACCTCGGCACCGGCAGCACCAAAGGCTCCGTCGAAGCAGTCGTCGACGGCGGCCAGCGCCTCGTCGAGCGTCATCGCGACGGTCACGCCCTTGCCGGCGGCAAGCCCGTCCGCCTTGATGACGATCGGCGCAACCTCGGCTAGGATGTAGGCCTTGGCGGTAGTGGCATCGGTGAAGCGCTGGTAGGCGCCGGTCGGGATGTCGTATTTCGCGCAGAGATCCTTGGTGAAGCCCTTGGAGCCCTCGAGCTGCGCGGCGGCGGCGGAAGGGCCGAAGACGGCGATGCCTTCGGCGCGCAGCACATCGGCAATGCCGGCCACCAGCGGCGCTTCTGGGCCGACGACGACGAAGCCGACACCGTTTTCCTTGCAGAAAGAAACGACGGCGGCGTGGTCATCGATGTCGAGCGAAACGAGTATGGCGCATTCTGCGATGCCGGGATTGCCGGGCGCCGCATAGAGCGTGTCGAGCAGCGGGGACTGCGCCAGCTTCCAGGCGAGTGCATGCTCGCGTCCGCCCGATCCGATCAACAGAACCTTCATGCCCGCACCCTCGATCCGTCCTTGGTTGTGAGGGCGGGTTAAGGGCAAAGCGGCGAAAGATCAAGGGCTGCGGGGCGTCAGAGGGTAGCCGCGCCCTTTTCCTCTACGCTGCGGCCTAGGTTTTCCAGTTCGGTGTCGATCAGGTGCACGTCTTCGTACCAGCCGTCGTCCTCCACCATGGCGCTTTCGGTGGCGGCGCGCTGGAGGGCGCGGGCTTCGGTGCGCAGCTTTTCCAGCTTGGCGATCTTCTCCTGGCGCGAAAGGCCGGTGTCGCTGCGGATCGCGTTGAGTTTCAGTTCCATCGTGCTGACGGTCATGACATGTCTCCTTCTGTCGTCGGGAGAACGTCGGCGCTTGCGAATCGTTCCGGATGTCGGCATCCGGTAGATGGTTAGCGAAACGGTAATGAAACGCGGCTATTCCTAATGAAATCGAAGGTTTCGGCGGCCCGCGGCGGGTCTGCCGGCAAAGCGAGGATTGTGTTTTGCGTATCCGTATCCCGACCGCAATGACTGCGGCCGCCCTCATTCTTGCGCCCGTTTCCGCCTTGGCTGGCGACGGCGAGCATTTCTGGTCCGGTGACTGGTATCTGAAGGTCGGCGCCGCCGGCTTTGCCGCACCGCGCTATCAGGGCGCCAAGTCCTATCTCTTCCAGGTCACGCCGATGATCTCGCTCGGCAAGGCCGGCAGCACGGTGCGCTTCTCCTCGCGCAACGACAATCCGTCCTTCGCGCTGATCGACAATGGCGGCTTCCGCGCCGGCGCCACCGGCAAGCTGGTCATGCCGCGCGACGAAGACGATTCCAAAGATCTCAAGGGCCTGACGCCGGTCAAGCTCGGCGGTGAACTCGGTGCCTTCGCGGAGGCCTACCCGACCGACTGGCTGCGCGTGCGCGGCGAAGTGCGCCACGGCATCCGCAGCCATCACGGTGTCGTCGCCGATCTCTCAGCCGATGCCTTCGTCGATGTCCGCCCGGATGTGCGCATCTCCGCCGGCCCGCGCATGACGCTCGCCTCGAAGGATTACATGAACGCCTATTACGGCGTGAAGCCAAGCCAGACCGCCGAGTCCGGTCTTGCTGCCTACAATCCGAACGGCGGCGTCGAATCCGTCGGCGCGGGGGCGGCGATCACCTGGCAGGTCAACGAGAAGATCGAGACCAGTGCGTTTGCCGAATACAAGCGCCTCGTCGGCCCGGCCGCGGATTCCAGCCTCGTCAAGCAGCGCGGCGATCGCGACCAGTTCCTGATCGGCCTTTCGGCGACCTATCGCTTCGATTTCACGCTGCGGTAAGACCATGCGGCCTCGTGGCGGCTTGACCCCGGTCAAGCCGCTTGCGATCTAGGCTGCATGATGAGCCAGACACCCGATTCAAATCGCCCTGATACCGGCCGTGTAGCCGACGCCCCCTCGCAGAACTGGGTCTACCGCGTCCTGCCGCGCGGTCTGTGGCCCTATGCCCAGCTCGCCCGCTGGGACCGGCCGATCGGCTGGCAGCTGCTGATGCTGCCCTGCTTCTGGTCGGCGGCGCTGGCGGCCAATGTGGCGGCCTCCGCCGGCACGTTCAGCGGTGGGCGCCTCGTCTGGCACCTCGTCCTGTTCTTCATCGGCTCCGTCGCGATGCGCGGCGCCGGCTGCACCTATAACGACCTCGTCGACCACGAGATCGACAACGCGGTGGCCCGCACCCGCTCGCGCCCGCTGCCATCGGGCCGCGTCAGCCGCAAGCAGGCGAAGATCTTCATGGTTCTGCAGGCCCTTGCCGGCCTCGTCGTGCTCCTGCAGTTCAACACCTTCTCGATGGTGCTCGGCGTCGCCTCGCTCGCCATCGTCGCGATCTATCCCTTCGCCAAGCGCTTTACCGACTGGCCGCAATTCTTCCTCGGCATGGCCTTTTCCTGGGGCGCGCTGATGGGGTGGGCAACCGAGTTCGGCACGCTCGCGGCAGCCCCTATAGCGCTCTACATCGCCGCCATCGCCTGGACGATCGGCTACGACACGATCTACGCCCATCAGGACAAGGAAGACGATGCGCTGATCGGCGTGCGCTCCACCGCCCGCCTGTTCGGCGAGAAGACCGCGCAATGGCTGATGGGCCTCTACGGCCTGACGGTCGCGATGATCGCGGTTGCGTTCTGGCTGGCCGGTGTGGGGCTTGTGGCGTGGCTTGGTCTTGCCGTCGTGGCGCTGCTTCTCGCCCGCCAGATCGGCTCGCTGGAAATCGACGACCCCGAACAGTGCCTGGCGCTGTTCAAGTTCAACGGGGTCGTCGGTCTGATCCTGTTTGTCGGGCTGATCGCCGCGCTGCCGTTCGCCTAGCGACGACTGATCAGGCGGTCTTCAGAACGCTTGCCGGTGCGTCGGCGTCGATTCGGCGCGCGCCGCCATACTCGGTCGTGCGGTCGAAACCGATGCCCGAGGCGCCGGAGCGGCGGCTGGTGGCGACGACCTGGAACGCATTGAGCGCACCACGGTGGAAGGACAGCGCGCAGAGCGAGAGATAGAGCAGCCAGATGCGGGTCTGCGGCATGCCGACGAGGGCGGCACCCTCTTCCTTGCGGTCGTAGAGGCGGCGCACCCAGTGCTCGGTCGTGTAGCCGAAATGCTCGCGCACGGCTTCCACTTCATGCACTTCGAAGCCGGCTTGTTCCAGCGCGCCGGTGGTCATGCCGATATGGTCGAGCTCGCCACCGGGAAAGATGTACTTGATGATGAACTGCATATAGGGCGTCAGCCGCGGAAAATCTTCCGGGCGCGCCGTGTTGCGGCGGAAGCTGGCCTGGCCGAAATAGACGCCACGCGGACGCATGTGCTTGCGCAGGTACTTGTAGAAGTCCTGGTGGTTGGCGATGCCGACATGCTCGATCATCTCGACCTGGGCGATCTTGTCGAAAACCTGGTCGTCGGAGAGGCTGCGGCAGTCGCGCAGCTCCACCTTCACGCGGTCGCCGAGGCCCATATTGGCGACCTTGGTCTTCACATGGGCGAACTGCTCTTCCGACAGCGTCGTGCCATAGGCTTCGACACCATAATGCTGGGCGGCATAGCACAGCAGGCCACCCCAGCCGCAGCCGGGGTCGAACAGCTTGTCGCCGGGGGCGAGCCTGAGCTTGCGGCAGATGAGGTCGAGCTTGTTCAGCTGCGCTTCGTCAAGCGAGCTATCCGGTGTGGGGAAATAGGCCGAGGAATAGACCATCTCCTTGTCGAGGAAGAGTTCGTAGAATTCGTTGGAGAGATCGTAGTGGAAGCCGATCATCTCCTTGTCGTTGCGGCCGCTGGAGGGCGTCGCCGCCGCCGTCTTGGTGAAGCGCTTGACGAAGGAGGAAACGGAATAGCTCTTCAGAAGAATGGGCAGCGCCATCTTCAGCATGCGCACCTTGTTGATCTTCTTCGGCAGCGAGAGGAATTGCAGGTGATCGACCCGGCGCATCGCATCGACCGGGTTGGCGCCGACGATGTCGAGATCGCCGGTCGCATAGAGTTCGGCCACGCTGATCAGCGACGGTGCGCGCAAGAGGCGGCGCAGCACATTGGCGGAAGCGATGACGAAACGGATATCGTCCTTGGCGCCGGTGCCGAGCGGGATGACGGTGCCGTCCCAAAGCTCAAGGCAGATATTGACGTCGAGATGTCTAGCCAATTCTCCGATGACGGCCTTGGTTGCTTGCAATTCCCGTTCCGTACCAAGTTCACGCGACATAAAGAGGCTTCCCGACGTTTTTAAACCGGAGTGCAATGTGCTGTTTCACGGACTGTTGTCAACCGCTGCGGGCGAAATGTCGGGGAATACAGGGCGCTCGAAGCCCTGATTTACCGGTAGCGCGGCGCCCGCGCACCGGTCGCGCTGCGTTCTTCGAGGCGCCGCAGGGTTGCGGGATGCACGGCCAGTTCGAAACCGCGGCGCGGCGGGCGGCCGCGCTCGATGAGGGCGGCATCGGCCTTGCGGATCTGGACGAGGAGGGTGGTGAAGAGCTTTGCCATCGTGATCGTGTCCCTTGCGTTCGCTGCGGCTTCGGCCGCTCGTGTTGAACGCTCTTTCCCACGCGGCGGGCGTGAAAAGTGTTCCGGAGGGAACAGGGCACGAAAAAAGCCGGCCGCAGGGGACGGCCGGCTTTGGGGCCATTCCCTGACGCGAGGCGGTCGCGTCCGGAAGGACCGAAGGAAAAGGGCGTCGTCGCGACTGGAGGAAAGCGCAGACGCCCCAAGGGCTCACGGTATCGGCATGCTCAACGGCGGGCGATGATCTCCCGTCCGTCGATCTTCATCTGCACGCCGAGCTTGCCCGTCGTGCGGCGGACGAGGAAGCGCGGGCGGCGGTCTGCGAAATAGGAGTGGCGGCGGCGCGGCTTGGCCGGCCGGTTCGCGCCGGTCAGGTGGTCGTCGAGCGGGCGGGCGACGCCGTCGGCTTCCACCATCAACATGGGAATGCGGTAGGCTTCCGCCCAGCTGCGCCAGTCGGCGGCGATGTCGCAGAGATCGTGCGCCACCAGCAGCGGGATGCAGAGATCCGGATCGTCGTGGTGCAGTTCCAGCGTCACGGTAACGTCACCGTTGCCATGGTCGATGGCGCGGGCGGCGACACCCTTGAAGGCGCGGGCCGGAAGCGCAATCGAGAGCGGCAGGCCGCTCGACGGCAGGACCTTGCGCAGCACGGCGCCGCGTTCGTCCAGCGTGATGGTGGCATCGGTTCCCTCGCTGCGCAGCTCGAAGGTCACCGCCTGCGGGAAGCGCTTGGGATCGAGCCGGAGCGTGGTGCCGGCCCAGGCCGGCTTGGAAACGGTATTCAGCATGTCTTTCGCCCTTGTTTTCCTTGAGAGCCGGTGTCCGGTCTTCTCATCGGGACTTTTCGTCCTCTGAGGGCGAGAATAGGCGTGGCCCCTTCCTCGTCGCTTAAAAATCGCGGTTAAAAAAACTTTGCGCTTTCTGATGGTTATCAAAACCGCACGGGCTACGGTTTAGGAGACGTGAACATCGTCCGGGGCATTTGAACCGTCGCGGAGAAAGGCCCGGACAAGGCCCAGACAAGCCACGCGCGCGAGAATGGGGTATAATCGGCCTGCGTATGATCCGAAGGAAGAGTGCCTCGATGTTGTCGACCTATACGAGCTACAACCTCATCGCGAACGACATGTTGAAGTCGTTGAACCGGACGGCGACGGAAACGGTCAACGCCCGCGATGCGGATTATTACAAGGAAAACATCGGCAAGGTCACCTCGGTCGACGCGTTCCTCGACGACTACCGGCTCTATTCCTACGCCGTGAAAGCCTTCGGTCTCGAGGAGATGACCTACGCCAAGGCCTTCATGAAAAAGGTGCTGGACAGCGACCTGACGGACAGCGCGAGCTTCGCCAACAGCCTGACGGACGAGCGCTACCGCAATTTCGCGGCCGCCTTCAGCTTCGCCGACTCGACCGCGTCGGCGCAGACCGAAGTGCAGCTCGACGAGACGATCGGCCTCTACACCGCCACCGCCAACAATGCCGGCGACGCCATCAAGGAAGAGACGCGCTACTACAATATCGTCATCGACAGCACGACCAATGTCGATCAATTCCTCAACAATGATCGCCTGCGCAACTACATGTTCACGTCCTACGGCATCGACCCGGACACCTATTCGCGTGCGACCGTCCGCGGCGTGCTGACGAGCGATCTCAACGATCCCGCAAGCTTCTTCAACACGCAGTTCGAGACGAAGAAGACGGCGGCCGTGGCGGCGATCCAGACGGCCGCGGACGAGCTTTCGACGCTGCCGAACAACGCCACCAATGCCGCGCGCATTGCCCAGCTCAAGGCCGAGATCACCAGGCAGAACGCCGTCATCACGGGCGTGGATAAATACCGAACCCTGGCGGAAGCCTACAATTTCAATACGGACGGTACGGCCACGGCCGGCACCGTCCAGGACGCCGGCCAGAAGGCGACGACGAACGAGCGCTACACGCTCTCCAATCCGCGCGTGACCTCGGCTGCGGCGCTGCTCAACCGGGCCTATTTCGAGGAGAAGATCGGCTCCGTCACGAGCGTCAGCGAGCTTGTCAGCGATCCGCGCATGCTGAGCTACGTCAAGACGGCCTTCGGTCTCGACAAGCTCTCGGTCGTCAGCTCGACCATCACCAACATTCTGACGAGCAGCGCGGACCCGAGCGACACGTCGAGCTACATCAACATGTTCGGCGCCGAGGACAAGGCGAAGTATTTCGCCCTGCGCAACGCCTTCAACTTCCAGGAGGATGGCACGCTTGCGGCCGGCGATACCGCCCAGACGGCCGCGCAGACCGCGGTCACGGGCGGCGCCTATATGAACACCTACAACGACAAGGACGACGAGGCGGATGCGACCGCCATCAAGCGCTTCAAGAGCCAGATCAGTGCCGTCAAGACGGTGGCGGACTTCGTCGGCGAAGCGTCGGTCTACGACTTCGCGTTGAAAGCCTTCGGTCTCGATCCGACGAAGGTTTCCGCGCTGACGATCAAGAACGTGCTGAAAAGCGATCTCAACGATCCCAAGAGCTATGTGTATCAGCTCAAGGACGAGCGTTACGTCGAGCTTGCCAAGGCGTTCAATTTCGATGCGAAGGGCAACATCAGCGCGCCGAAGCTGGCACAATCCGAAGCCGAGATCATCGTCACCTCGCGCGCCTATGTGGTGGAAAAATCCCGTTTCGGAACGGACGACGACAAGACGAAGGCGCAGGACGAGGCGAAATATTACTCCGTCCAGATGCAGAAGATCGAATCCGTCGATGAACTGCTTGCCGACAAACGCCTCGTCAATTTCGTGCTCGAGGCCAACGATATCGACCCTGAGAGCGTCGACAATGCCTTCCTGAAGAAGATTTTCGCCTCCGACCTCGACGATCCCAAGAGCTTCGTTAACCAGCAGAGCGACCGCGCCTACCGCAAGATCGTCGCCTCGTTCAATTTCAACGCCGAGGGCAAGGTCCAGCAGCCCGACGACGCGCAGATCCAGTCGCGGCGCGGCATCTACGAGACGATCGACAACTACGTGCGCCAGCAGATGGAAGAAGAGGCGGGCAACGACAATGCCGGTGTGCGCCTCGCGCTCTATTTCGAGCGCAAGGCCGGCACGATCTCCAGCGCCTATGACGTTCTGGCCGACGATGCGCTGTTCCAGGTGTTCAAGACGCTTTTCCAGCTGCCGGACGAGGTGGGCAGCGCCGACATCGACGCGCAGGCCGACATGGTCAAGCGCTACCTGAAGCTCGAAGATTTGCAGGACCCGGAAAAGGTCGCCAAGATGATCACCAAGTTCTCGGTGCTCTACGATCTCGACAACCAGGCGACCGACGATCCCGCTTTGTCGGTGCTGACCAGTTCCGGCTCCGCCAGCATCAGCGCCGACACGATGATGTCGCTCGCGCAGCTGCGCACCGGCGGTTAAGGTTCAGATCGCGACGACCTTGCCGGGGTTCATGATGCCGGCCGGGTCGAAGGCGTGCTTGACCCTTCGCATCAGGTCCATCTCGATCGGCGTGCGCACTGCCGCAAGTTCGTCGCGCTTCAGCTGGCCGATGCCATGCTCGGCGGAGATCGAGCCGTTGTATTTCAGGACGATGCCGTGCACGAGATGATTGATCTCGCGCCAGCGGTCGAGGAAGGCCTGCTTGTCGGCGCCGACGGGCTGCGAGATGTTGTAGTGGATATTGCCGTCACCCATATGGCCGAAGGAGCAGATGCGCGCACCCGGCATCGCCGCCATGACGGCCGCATCGGCTTCCGCCATGAAATCCGGAATGGAGGAGACCGGCACGGAGACATCGTGCTTGATCGAGCCGCCCTCCGGCTTCTGGGCCGGCGACATGCTTTCGCGCATATGCCAGAGCGCCTTGCGCTGCTCCTCGCTGGAGGCGATCACGGCATTTTCGACCAGCCCCGCCTCGATGCCTTCGGACAGCAGCGCCTCCATCATGCGGCTCGCCGTCTCGGCGGCATCCGACGTCGAGATGTCGATCAGCACATACCAGTCGTGCCGGGTGGCGAGCGGATCGCGCACGCCGGGAATATGCCGCGTGGTGAAATCGATGCCGAGGCGCGGCATCAGCTCGAAGCCGGTCAGCGCCGTGCCGCAGCGGCTGGACGCACGCTCGAAGAGGGCGAGCGCATGCTCGACGGATTTCAGCCCGGCAAACGCTACCTCGTGGCCGAGCGGGCGCGGAAAGAGTTTCAGCACCGCCCCGGTGATGACGCCGAGCGAACCCTCCGCGCCGATGAAGAGATCACGCAGGTCGTAGCCCGTATTGTCCTTCTTGAGGCGGCGCAGGCCGTTCCACACCTCGCCGGTTGGCAGCACGACTTCGAGGCCGAGGCACAGCTGGCGCATATTGCCATAGGCGAGCACCGCGGTGCCGCCGGCATTGGTGGAAAGGTTGCCGCCGATCTGGCAGGTGCCCTCCGAGCCGAGCGAAAGCGGGAACAGCCGGTCGACATCCTCCGCGGCCTTCTGGATATCCGCCAGCACCGCGCCGCCATCGGCGACGATGACATTGCCGACCGGATCGACATCGCGGATGCGGTTGAGGCGGGAGAGCGACAGCACGACATCCGCCATGCCCTCGCGCGGCACGCTGCCGCCGACATGGCCGGTATTGCCGCCCTGCGGCACAATGGCCGTGCCGGTTTCCGTGGCAAGTGTCAGGATGGCCGAGACCTCCTCCACCGAACCGGGCCGCAGCACCAGCGGCGCGGTGCCGTGGTAAAGCCCGCGGCTTTCGACGAGATAGGGCGCGATGTCCGTGTCATCGACCAGCGCATAGGCCGGCCCGGTGATCGCGGCGAAACGGGCGATGAGTTCGGGAGAAAGCGTTGCCGCAACCATGGTCGTCTCCACTCTTATCCGCGCGGGGCGGCGGCCCTCTGCAAACGGTCGTTGATCGCCTCGCCGAGGCCCGTGGCGGGAATGGGCGAAAAGGCGATTGCACTGCCGCCCGCCGCATCCGCCTGCTTCATGTAGCCGAAGAGATTGGCGGCGGCTTCGGCAAGGTCGCCGGAAGGGCTGAGGTCGAGCACCAGCGCCGCTTGCGCCTCGCCGGGAAGCGGCGTGCCCCCGAAGCGGATCAGCACTTCGCCCGGCCGCACGTCGCTGGCATCGAGCCGCACCGGCGCATCGGGCGCATAATGCGAGGCGAGCATGCCGGGTGCCTCGATGGTCGCGCCGGCCGTCTCGTTGCGCAGAACGGGCAGGCCGGTGACGCGCTCGATGTCGGCTGCGTCCAGCCCGCCGGGCCTCAGCAGGCGGATCGTCCCGCCCTCGACCTTGATAATCGTCGATTCGAGCCCGACGACCGCCGGCCCGCCATCGAGGACCAGCTCCAGCTTCGCGCCGAAATCGTCGGCGACATGGCGGGCCGTGGTCGGGCTGATGCGGCCGGATGTGTTAGCGCTGGGCGCGGCGAGCGGCTTGCCGAAGGCGGCGAGCAGCCGGCTGGCAAACCCCTTGGGAATGCGGATGCCGACAGTATCGAGCCCGGCGCGCGCCAGCGGATGGATGGCGCTCTCCGGCCGGATCGGCAGCACCAGCGTCAGCGGCCCCGGCCAGAAGGCTTCGGCGATCTTTCGCGACAGCGGGTCGAACACCGCATGTCTCTCCGCCATGGCGAGATCGGCCATATGGCAGATCAGCGGATTGAAGCGCGGCCGGCCCTTCATGTCATAGATGCGGGTGATGGCGAGCGGATTGGTGGCGTCGGCGGCCAGGCCATAGACCGTCTCGGTGGGAATGGCGACCGGCACGCCGCGGCCGAGCGTTGCGGTGGCGCGCGCCAGCGCTTCCTCCGCATCCGTGCGCGTATCAACGATATCAGCCATCTCGCCCTTCCGTCTTTGCCGCTTCCTTTACAGCGCTTTGTCGGCAAATGCCAAGAGTTCGGCGGATGGCTAAAATTCGAACGGCCGGATTAGAGCGGCCGAAAGACCGGGCTGTTACGGTCAGGGTGAAAAGTCCCGCAAGCAGGTCCGCATCTGAATGGCTAACAGGAAATCCTCGACCACCGACGTCGCCTTGCGCGTTGCAACGGCCATGAAGCAGATGGGCATAGACGGCCTGCCGCGCAATTACGAACTGGTCTATGAGGCCTATGCCGGCAGCAACCCGGATCTCGTGCGCGACTTCATCGCGCTCGGCAAATACAAGACCCAGGCCGCGCTCGACGAACTCGGCAGGAAATACCTGCCGCACCAGCACGAGGCGAGCGTGCTGCAACGCTCGGCCGGCGCGATCAGCAGCGAGATGAGCAATTTCATGGACCTGCTCAGCCAGGAACGCTCCTCGCTCAACGATTACGGCCGCCTGATCGGCGAGGCGTCGCAGGTGATCGGCAGCGTCGGCGGTGCACTCGGCAGCTCGCTCGAAGCTCTGCAGCGCGCCACCGAACAGCGCGTCACCCACACCGCCGAGATGGCCGAGAAGGTCGCCGCGCAATCGGCCACCATGGACGGCATCCAGAAGGAAATGGCGGAATTCGAGGCGATGAAGTTCGTCGACCCGCCGACCAGGCTCGGCAACCGCCGTGCCTTCAACAAGGCTCTCGCCCGCGTCTATGCGAACCCCTCCCTGCCGATGCTCTGCGGCGTCGTCGTGGCGGAAGTAGACGCCGAACGCCGCTTCTCGCCGGCCCAGATAGAGGCGCTGTCCGACCATCTCGTGACCTTCTACGGCGGCCTCATCCGCCAGGCCTTCCCGTCAAACGACCTCGCCGTGCGTTTCGACGGCCTGCGCTTCGGTTTCCTGTTCAACACTTCGGATGAGGGGGAGGTGGAGCGGCTGATCGATCTGCTGCGCGCCGCCTTCCAGACGGTGGCGCTGCGCGATCCGCGCACCAACCGCAATCTCGGCCATCTTACCCTGTCGGCCGGTGTCTGCATGTCGGATCGCGCCGAAAGCGCGCTGGACCTGTCCTCGGCCTGCGAGCGGGCGCTTCTGGAGGCGAAGGCATCCGGCGGTGACCAGATCGTCGTCTACGGTCGCGGCGACGAGGTGCCGGCGGGCAAGGAGTGGATGCTGTATAGAGCGTGAAAAGCAATTCCAGCAAAAGTGTGAAGCGGTTTTGCGTCCGGAAAACTTAAAGCGCGCTGATGATCTTGCGCAGCGCCTCGTTGCGGGCGCCGAGCATCAGTACGTTCTTCATGGCGAGCTTGGGATCATCCGTGCGGAAGATCACGCCGTTGCCGCGCACCTTGCGATCGATCGTCAGGCGGCCTTCGTGGTCCGTCGGCGTGATGGCGACGGCGAAATACATGCGGCTCTGCTTTTTCGAAATGCCGGCGAAGAACTGCTCTTCCTCGCCGATCTCGGCAAAGAAATTGGCCATGTAGAAGGCCCATTGCACGTTCTGGAAATCCGCGAAACTCGAATTGGCCACCGTGATGTGGCAGTAGCCGAGATGCGGCGTTTCGGCGAGCGTGCGGTGGAAGATCAGCTTCGGAAACTGGATCGAGCGGTGAAACCCGTTGATGCGGTCGTGGGTGACGGAGCCGGCGCGTTCCAGCTTGCGGCCCGTGCGCTCGGCCACCTCCTCGTAGGACAGGTAGCGCTTCTCGCTCGGGCTCCAGCTGTCGGGGGTGCGGTCGATGCGGCCGGTGCGCAGGAATTCCGTATGCACGGCGGATTTCGGCGGGTTCGCGCGCTTGTAGGCGACGGCGTCGTAGTATCGAAACTTCGTCTGCTGCTGCACGCCCGGCGCTCCATGTTCGCGCGGCACTCCGTGCTCGCGCCCTGATCGCGGAAGTTTATGGAAACGCCGTTAAGCATTCCTTTCCGTTCGGACCCTCAATCCTTGCAGGGCGGTTTCGATGGTCGCAATATGACAACTTGCCTCTTTAGCGCCCAGCTTGCCTGCTCTCGCGCCTCTACGCATGATTAAAAGGCATATTATATTGATATAAATCGACAAATGTCGTTTCTAAAAGACTCTCATTCATTTTTCGACTGTCGTCAAATCATGAAGTCACGTCGTTTTTTGGCATGTCGAACGACGATTCTTGCGGTTAGATAAAGACACTCAAGGTGTCGCCTTCTAGGGAGGGCGGAGAATTGGGAAGCCGGTCAGATTCCGGCGCTGCCCCCGCAACGGTGTTGGAGAAAACGCGGCACAAAGCCACTGGACGGACTGTCTGGGAAGGCGCCGCATCGGTCCGCAGGTCCTGTCCTGCAATGACCACTCCTCAGCCCGGAAACCAGCCTGGAGAAAAGATCGTGACTGGCTGCGGCGGGCGGCCGGGAAGCGTGCACGCCGGGCGTTTTCACGCCCGGATGCCGTCTCCTCCGTGCGCCTCATCCCCAAACTGGACCTATGAGGATTGCCATGGATATCCGCAGCGACGTGCTCCGCAAGCTCAAGAACCGGCGTGAAGGCCACAGCCTCGAACAGGCCTTCTACATCGACCCCGACCATTACAAGCTCGACATGGAGACGATCTGGTATCGCGACTGGCTGTTCATCGGCCATGACTGCGAAATCCCGAAGGCCGGCAATTATTTTACCGTGCAGGTCGGCGATTATCCCGTCGTCATCACCCGCGATCGCTCGGGCACGATCCGCGCGCTGCACAATTCCTGCCGCCACCGCGGCTCGCGCGTCTGCACCCAGCACAAGGGCACCTCGGCCAAGCTCGTCTGTCCCTATCACCAGTGGACCTACGAGCTCGACGGTTCGCTGCTCTTCGCCCGCCACATGGCGGAGGATTTCGACAGGACGCAGCATAGCCTGAAACCGATCCATTGCGAGACCCTCGGCGGCTACATCTTCATCTGCCTCGCCGACGAAACCCCGGATTTCTCCGCCTTCCGTGCCAATGCCGAACCCTATCTTGCGCGCCACCGGCTCGGCGAAACCAAGGTCGCCTTCGAAAGCACGATCATCGAGAAGGGCAACTGGAAGCTCGTCTGGGAAAACAACCGCGAGTGCTATCACTGCGCCGCCAACCATCCCGAACTCTGCCGCACCTATCCGGAAGCACCGACTGCGACGGGCGTGCAGGGCGCCAAGGACGACCCTGTGATTGCCGCGCATTGGGCGAAATGCGAAGCATCCGGCCTGCCGAGCGAGTTCCGCATGTCGCCGACCGGCCAGTTCCGCGCGGCCCGCATGCCGCTCATCCAGGATGCCGAGAGCTACACCATGTCCGGTGCGCGCGCCGTCCAGCGCCCGCTGTCGAACGACGTGCAGGAAAGTGGCATCGGCACGCTGCTGCTCTTCCACTATCCGACGACGTGGAACCATGTGCTGGCCGATCATGCCATTACCTTCCGCGTCCTGCCGCTCGGCCCCGAGCTGACGCAGGTCACGACCAAGTGGCTGGTCAACAAGGATGCCGTCGAGGGTGTCGATTACCGGCTCGACGAGCTCACCCATGTCTGGACCGAGACCAACGATCAGGACCGCCAGATCGTCGAGGAAAACGCTTTCGGCATTCGCTCGCCGGCTTACCAGCCTGGCCCCTATTCCCCGGAGGACGAGGGCGGCGTCATGCAGTTCGTCGAATGGTATTCGAATTTCATGATCGACCGGCTGGACAACAAGCAACCGATGTCGCGGGTGGCCTGACATGACGATTTCGAGCCATTTCCGCCATTTCGACGAACTTCACCCCTGGCACGATCGCCATAACCTGCTTGAATGCATCGCCGCGACCGTGGAGACGGCCGATGTGATGACGTTCACCTTCAGCTCCGATCAGAAGAACTGGTTCCGCTATCTGCCGGGCCAGTTCGTCACGCTGGAACTGCCGGTGTCGGAAGACGAGCCTGTCATGCGCACCTACACGCTCTCCTCGACACCTTCGCGGCCCTTCTCCGTCGCCGTGACGGTGAAAGCGCAGAAGAACTCGATCGGCACGCGCTGGATGTTCGATCATCTGCGCCCCGGCATGAAGCTGAAGGCCTTCGGGCCGCTCGGCGATTTCTCCTTCGTGCGCTATCCGGCGGAAAAATACCTCTTCATCTCGGCGGGCTCCGGTGTGACGCCGATGATGTCGATGACGCGTTGGATGGCGGATTGCGCGCCGCAATCCAACGTGGCCTTCGTCTCCTGCGCCCGCAAGCCGGAGGACCTGCTGTTCAAGCCGGAACTCGAATGTCTCGCCGCCCAGATGCCGAACCTCGCCCTCGGCTTCGTCGTGGAAGGCCACAATCCGCGTGACGGCTGGCACGGCCTGCGCGGCCGCATCGATGCCGCCCGCCTCTCGCTGCTCGCGCCCGATTTCCGCGAGCGCACCGTCTTCTGCTGCGGCCCCGAACCGTTCATGCGCGGCGTCAAGGACATGCTGAAGGTCTGCGGCTTCGACATGAACCGTTACCACGAGGAAAGCTTCCAGCCGGCCAATGCGCCCGCGCCGGAAGAGATCGCCATCCGTGCCGGGGCCGGCGAGCAGGCGGCCGACGTCAACGCCGTCTCGACCGTCACCTTCACCATGGCCGGCAAGGATGCGCAATGCCCGCCCGGCCAGACGATCCTGCAGACGGCCCGCGCCGCCGGTGTGCGCATCGGCGCGGCCTGTGAGGGCGGTCTCTGTGGCACCTGCCGGGTGATGAAGGTCTCGGGCGAAGTCGAGATGCGCCACAATGGCGGCATTCTCGATGACGAGATCGAGGAAGGCTACATCCTCGCCTGCTGCTCGCGGCCGATCGGGGATGTGCAGATCGAGGCCTGAGAGAGGTGCCGGCGCAGCCACGTTGCGCCGGCAGGAATGCCTCTCAGAAGTCCTGATAGTTCAGCGGCGTCACCTCGACCATGCGGCGGCCGAGCGTGGTCGTCGTCGTTCCATCGGCCATGATGCCGGCCCGGACCTCGGCGGTGACGGCGACGGGGAATGCGGCCGTCGTGCCCGCGGCGAGTGTCACCGCACCGCCCGTCTGCGCACCGGTGCCGGCGACGGCCTCGGCTTTCACGGTCGCCTGGAAGGAGCCGCCTACCGGGATGGAGGCCGTCAGCATGGTGTCGACCGGTTCCTCCGGCTTTTCCGGAAGCAGGCTGCCGAAGGCCCAGGTCCTGGCGAGGTCCGCCTTGCTCATCGGTGCGACATTGACGTCGATATCGTTTTCCGCGCCCTTCACGCGATAGGGGCAGCGGCGCTTGGAGCAATTGACCCCTGCGGAAAACTGCCAGAGCGCGTAGCTGTCCCAGTTGCCCATCGGAAACGCACCCTCGATGCCCGGCTTGTAGCGGGCATACCAGAGCGGCAGGCGCGAGAGGATGCGGTATTTGTCGCGGTTGAGCGCGATGGTGCGCGCGGTGGAATGGTTCGTGTAGAGCACCGGATAGCGCCCGGTGCGCGTCTTGATGTGGCCAGCGAAGATCTGGGCATCTTCCAGCGACATGTAGTTGTCGGGATCGATGCCCTCGATGTCGAGCACCATCATTTCGTCGTCCTGCGGATTGGCATAGTCGAGGAAATGGTTGGCCTGGTCGATCGGATTGCCGGGACGGGCGAGATGATAGGCGCCCCAGAGCAGGCCCTTGGCCCGCGCCAGCAGGCGGCGCGTCTCATAGAGTTCGCGGCTCACCGCATATTTGCGCCACATCGTCTTGCAGTGCGCCACCGTGTCGCCGCTGTGCTCGCCCTTGCAGCTATAGCTTTCCGGCAGGCCGTCGGAGGCCTTGGAGATGAAGCCGGCGATGCGCGTGTCGGAGAGCATCTCCGACCAGTCGATCTCGTTCAGCTCATACGCATCGACGACGATGGCGTTGTTCGTTGTCTTCCACGGTTCGACGGTGGCCGCCCCGGCGGAGAGGGGCAGGGTAGCTGAAAAGAGAAGGGCGGCAAGGCCGGAAAGATGCTTCTGATGCAATGGACGCTCCTGTTCGATTCCCGGTCCTCCGCGAACGGCCATGGTGGCGCAAACATGGTTAATGCTCTGCTAACGCAGTTTTTGCCGCGGGTCGGAACAAACCTCCGTAAGCTACGTTCCTATGCGAAACTGCCGCATCTCCTTCCGAGAGGCGGTCCGTTCGGGAGAACAGTCATGAGATTTTCGAGAAAATGTTTTGCTGTCGCCATGTCAGCGCTTTTCGCTCTGACGCCGGTCGTGCCGGTCGAGGCAATGCCCTTGGCATCCGCTAATATACAGACGACGAGCGGGCAGGGTGATATACAGCTCGTCCGCAACAATGAATGGCGCGAAGGACTGGATAGCCGGCAGTTCTGGCCCCGGCGACACGGTGAACGTGGCTGGCGTGCCGATCGGCGTGACCGCCACTGGCGCGGCGACCGTGGCGATCGTCATGGCTGGTATCGCGGCCATCGCGGTTACCGCTATGCCCGTCCCGGCTATCGCCATCACAACGGCTATTGGTTCCCGCTGGCCGCATTCGGTGCTGGCGCCATCATCGGCGGTGCGATTGCCAATGATGGTGGCTATACCGGCGGCGGCTCGCATGTGAACTGGTGCGCCAACCGCTACCGCTCGTATCGTGCGTACGACAATACCTATCAGCCCTATGGCGGCCCCCGCCGGCAGTGCGTATCGCCCTATCGCTGAGATAAGAGCGTGCCGGATGGTCCCCCGGCACAGAAGACAGGCTGCCCGGTCCGCCAACCGGGTGGCCTGTTTTCGTCTGTGCGGCCATAGCGGAAAGATTGACGTTTACGTAAAAATCAATAATCTGCGCGGCAAGCATTGGGTCGAATCCCGAGGGCGGTCGGAGGAGGATAGTGATGTACAAGGCGCCGGTCGAGGAGATTGCGTTCACGCTGAAACATGTCGCAGGGCTTGCCCCCGCGCTGGAGGGCGGCCGTCTCGGCGACCTCACGGACGACCTCGTCGATGCCATTCTGTCCGAAGCCGGCCGTTTCGCGACCGAGGAAGTCGCGCCGCTCGCCGAGATCGGCGACAAGCAGGGTGCCCGCTTCGCCGACGGCGCGGTGAAGATGCCGGACGGCTGGCCTGCGCTTTACAAGGCCTGGGCGGAAGGCGGCTGGAATTCGCTGACCGCCGCGCCGGATTTCGGCGGGCAGGGGCTGCCGCATATGCTGCATGTCGCCGCGCTCGAAATGTGGAACAGCGGCTCGATGGCCTTCGCGATCGGCCCGACGCTGACGATCGGCGCGATCGAAGCGCTCACCACGCACGGCTCCGAGCATCTCAAGACGACCTATCTACCCAAAATGGTCTCCGGCGAATGGATGGGCTCGATGAACCTCACCGAGCCGCATGCCGGTTCGGATCTCGGCGTGATGAAGACACGCGCCGAACGCCGCGGCGACGGCACCTACCGCCTCTTCGGCCAGAAGATCTTCATCACCTATGGCGAACATGATTTTACCGACAATATCGTGCATCTCGTGCTCGCCCGCCTGCCGGATGCGCCGGCCGGCACGCGCGGCATCTCGCTGTTCCTCGTGCCGAAATTCCTCGTCAATGCGGATGGCTCGCTCGGCTCCCGCAACGATGCCCATTGCCATTCCATCGAGCACAAGCTCGGCATCCACGGATCGCCGACCTGCACCATGATCTATGGCGACGGCCGCTTCGGCGACGAGCCGGGTGCAATCGGCTGGCTCGTCGGCGAGGAAAATCGTGGCCTTGCCTGCATGTTCACCATGATGAACAATGCCCGGCTTGCCGTCGGGATGCAGGGCGTGGCGATTGCCGAAGCCGCCACGCAGAAGGCCATCGCCTATGCCAGGGAGCGCACGCAGGGCAGGGCGCCGGGCTGGCAGGGTGCGGGCATGAGCCCGATCATCGAGCACCCGGACGTCGCCCGCATGCTCCTGACCATGAAAGTACTGACCCAGGGTGCACGCGCCATCACCTATGCTTGCGCGCATGCCGTCGACATGGCGCATGGCGACGATGCGAAACACTGGACCGACCGCGCGAGCCTGCTCACCCCCATCGCAAAAAGCTTCGCCACCGATGCCGGCGTCGACGTCTCCTCGCTCGGCGTGCAGGTGCATGGCGGCATGGGCTTCATCGAGGAAACCGGCGCGGCCCGCCTCTACCGTGATGCCCGCATCGCACCGATCTACGAGGGCACCAACGGCATCCAGGCGATCGACCTCGTGACGCGCAAGCTGCCGCTGTCCGATGGCAACCATATCAAGGGCTTCATCGCGGAATTGCGCGACATCGCCGCTAAGGCGCGTGCGGCCAACGCGCCGGAACTCGGCGAAACCGGCGACCGCCTCGAAGCCAGCATCGCCGATCTCGAAGCAGCCACCGACTGGCTGCTCGCCACGCTGGCCGAGGGCAAACAGGCCGAAGTGCTCGCCGGCGCCACACCCTATCAACGCCTTTTCGGCTTGGTCCTGACCGGCGCCTATCTCGCCAAGGGTGCGCTGGCCGATGGCGGCGATGGCCGCAATAGCGAACGCGCCGCACTCTGCCGCTTTGCTGCGGAAAACATCATCGGTGAGACATCGGCGCTGAAAGACCGCGTCATCAGCGGTGCCGCGAGCCTTGCGGCGGCCCGTGCGGTTCTCGGCTGAGAGGAAGATATATGACCGACCATATCCTGATCGAGCGCCCGGAAAGCGCCCCCGGCGTGCAGGTGATCCGCCTCAACCGCGTGGAAAAGAAAAACGCCCTCACGCGCGCCATGTATCAGGCGATGACGGATGCGCTGAAAGCGGGGGATGCGGACGAAAGCGTGCGCGCCACCGTCTTCCTCGGCTCCGAAGGCTGCTTTTCCGCCGGCAACGACCTCAACGACTTCATGGCCTTTGCCATGGGTGGTACGATGGGCGGCGAGGTGATCGATTTCCTGCATGCGCTCGCCGCCCACACCAAGCCGCTCGTCTCCGGCGTCGACGGCCTGGCGATCGGTATCGGCACGACGATCCACCTGCATTGCGACCTGACCTACGCCTCGATCCGCACGGAGTTCCGCACACCCTTCGTCGATCTCGCCTTGGTGCCGGAAGCGGCCTCCAGCCTGCTTGCCCCGCGCCTGATGGGCCACCAGCGCGCCTTCGCGCTGCTTGCGGCCGGCGATGGCTTTTCCGCCACCGCCGCGCGCGATGCCGGCCTCGTCTATGCCGTGGTGGAGCCGGGCGCGGTGGAAGAGCAGGCGCTCGCAGCCGCAAAACGCCTCGCTGCCAAGCCGCCGAAGGCGCTGGCGATTGCCCGCAGCCTCATCCGCGGCGATCGCACGGACGTCTCGGCGCGCATCGACGAGGAAGCGGGACATTTCGCGGCCCAGCTGAAAAGCCCGGAAGCCCGCGCCGCCTTCGAGGCTTTCATGGCGCGGCGATGATCCACTTGCAATTTGTGGTCTATCAATTTTAACAGTGCCTTAAACACGCTTTCCTAGGGTGCGGCCACTCTCCGGCCTTCCTGGCCGGCGGCCGCATGATGCGCCCGTTCTTCGCCCTCCCGGCATGCCGTTCAGCATCGCGCTCCCGCCGTCGCCGGCGAGGGCCTCTTAGGAAACATCGCGTCCATGTCCAAGCGCTCCAATCTCATGACGCGCATTCTTGTCGTCGCGTCGCTCGTCGTCATCGCCGCCTTTACCGGCTTTTCCCTTTATATCGACAGCCTGCAGCGCAGCGTGCTGACGACATCCGTCGAGGAGAGCATCGACAGCTCCGGCAAGCAGGCCGCGCAGAGCATCGCCAATTGGCTGAATGCCCGCGTGATGCTGACCCAGACGGCCGGCAACGCCGCCGCAAAGGCCGCCGATCCCGCCGGCATCGAAGCCGTGTTGCAGAACGACGTGCTGGTCGGCCAGTTCATGACGACCTATGTGGGCGATGAGGCGGGGGTGTTCACCCAATGGCCGAAGTCGGAAATGCCTGACGGCTACGATCCGCGCAAGCGCCCGTGGTATCAGGACGCCGTCAAGGCGGATGGACCCGTGTTGACGGAACCCTATATCGACGCCTCCACCAATGGCCTGATCATCAGCTCGGCCGTTCCGGTCAAGAAGGACGGCAAGCTCGTCGGCGTCGCCGGCAGCGACTTCTCGCTGAAATCGCTGATCGACATGATCGAATCCGTCGATCTCGGCGGCAAGGGCTTCGCCTTCCTCGTCAGCAAGAACGGCCAAATCCTCGTGCACAAGGACAAGGCGCTCGTCACCAAGACGCTGGCGGATGCCTTCCCGGACGAAACGCCCGCCATCGCCGACGGCGTGATGCACACGACCTATGCCGGCAAGCCGGTACTTGTTTCCTTCGTGCCGGTCACCGGCCTGCCGTCGGTGGAGTGGTATCTCGGCTTCACCATCGACAGCGGAATGGCATTCGCGGCCATCGACCAGTTCCGCATCGCGGCGACGATCGCCACGATCCTCGCCGTCGTGCTGATGATGGGCTTCCTCGCCACCGTGCTGTCGCGCCTCGTCGTGCGCCCGGTCAAGGACATGACCTCGGCCATGCAGAAGCTCGCCTCCGGTGATGTCCGCACGGAAATTCCCGGCCAGGAGCGCAAGGACGAGATCGGCCAGATGGCCGCCGCCGTCGCCGTCTTCCGCGACAATGCCATCGAGCGCACCCGCCTCGAAAACGCCGCCGAGGAGGGCCGCGTGCTCTCCGAAAGCGAGCGCCGCGAGCGTGAGGCCATGAAGGCGCGCGATGCCGCCGAAATCCAGCATGCCGTCGATGCGCTGGCCGATGGTCTCGGCCGTCTTGCCGAGGGCGATCTCGCCCACCGCATCGAAAAGCCCTTCGCCGGCCATCTCGACCGCCTGCGCGACGACTTCAACCACTCCGTCACCAAGCTGCACACGGCGATGACGACGGTCGGCCAGAATGCCCGCGCCATCGATGCGGGCGCGACCGAAATCCGCTCGGCCGCCGACGATCTCGCCCGCCGCACGGAACAGCAGGCCGCCTCGGTGGAGGAAACCGCCGCCGCCCTCGAACAGATCACCACGACCGTGAAGGACTCGACCCGCAGGGCCGAGGAAGTCGGCTCGCTCGTCTCGCGCACCCGCACCGGTGCCGAAAAGTCGGGCGAGGTCGTGCGCCGCGCCGTCTCGGCCATGCAGGGCATCGAAAAGTCCTCGCACGAGATCTCCAACATCATCGGCGTGATCGACGACATCGCCTTCCAGACCAACCTTCTGGCGCTGAATGCCGGTGTGGAAGCGGCGCGTGCGGGTGAAGCGGGCAAGGGTTTCGCCGTCGTCGCCCAGGAAGTGCGCGAGCTCGCCCAGCGCTCGGCCAATGCAGCCAAGGAGATCAAGGCACTGATTACCACGTCAGGCGAGCAGGTCCGCTCCGGCGTGTCGCTGGTCGACGAGACCGGTGCTGCACTGGAAGCCATCGTCCGCGAAGTCCAGGAAATCAATGGCCATGTGAACGCCATCGTGCTCGCCGCCCGCGAGCAGTCGACCGGCCTCCAGGAGATCAACACGGCCGTCAACACCATGGACCAGGGTACCCAGCAGAACGCTGCCATGGTGGAAGAGCAGACCGCCGCCAGCCACGGCCTCGCCTCGGAAGCCGCAGCCCTCAACGCGCTGCTCGCCCAGTTCCGGCTGGGTCATGGTGCTGCCAGCCACGCGGTCACGCCAGCGCGCCGCGCGGCCTGATCGGGCATCCACAAACAAGAAGGCCCGGGAGCGATCCCGGGCCTTCTTGTTTGCGCTTACTTCTCCAACACTGCCACTGCCTCGACATGCGCCGACCAGAGAAACTGGTCGACCGGCGTGACGAGGCGGATGCGGTAGCCGGCGGCCGTCAGGATGGCGAGGTCGCGGGCGAGGCTGATCGGGTTGCAGGAGACGGCGATGACCGTCTTCACGCCGGAGCGGGCGAGCTCCTTGCACTGGTCCTCCGCACCCGCACGGGGCGGATCGAAGACCACGGCGTCGTAGACCTTGAGCTCGGAGGCCATCAGCGGGCGGCGGAACAGGTCGCGCCGCTCCACCGTAACGGGCTTGAGGCCCTGGGTGTTGCGCGCGGCGAAATCCAGCGCCTTCAGCGCCTTCTCATCGCCCTCGACGGCATGCACCTTGGCCTGGCGGGCGATCCTGAGCGCGAAGGTGCCGGAGCCGGCGAAGAGGTCGGCGACGCGCTTGGCCTTGCCGAGCGCCGTCAGCACGATCTCGGACATGGCATCCTCGGCGGGCTTCGTCGCCTGGGTGAAGCCGCCGGCGGGCGGGGAGACGCGCACGCCGGAAAACTCGATTTCCGGCTTCTGCGGCTCGATGACGATCTCACCGTCGCTGGAGACGCGATTGATGCCGGCGCGCAGCGCAAGCACGGTTTCGGTGACGGCGCGGCGCTCCCTGTCGCCGACCTTCTTGACGCCCTCGAAGGCGAGGTCGAGACCACCGAGCGTTTCCAGCACCGTGACGCGGAACGGCTCGGCCGAGGTGGCGATGGCCGCGGCGACGCGGCGGATCGCCTCGAGCTTGCCGATGATGCCGTCGCTCGAGATCGGACAGTGATCGATGGCGACGATATGGTGGCTGCCGGCCTGGTTGAAGCCGACCAGCATGTCCTTTTCCGTCCTGCGCAGGGTGAAGACGACGCGGCGGCGTTCGCCGGGGCGGGCGATGACGAGCGGTGCCACCTCGGGCGTCAGGCCCTTGGATTTCAGCGCCTGGACGACGAGGTTGCGCTTGAAGTCATGGTAGAGCGCATCGCCGGCATGCTGCAGCGTGCAGCCGCCGCAGGTGCCGTTCCTGCCGTCAGGGCCGAAATGCGCGCAGGGCGGCGTTACCCGCTCGGGCGAGACCTCGGACATCGACATGACCGTGCCATGGTTCTTCACGCGCGCCACGGCGACGACTTCGCCGGGCAGCGTGAACGGCACATAGACCGGGCCGCCGGCCGTTTCCGCAATGCCGTCGCCGCCGCTGCCGAGCCGGGCGATGGTGAGGGTTTCCGTCGTCATGGCTTGCGGCCTCCCAGCAGGAACTCGACATTGCCGTCACCGCCGGCAATCGGCGAGGGGATGAGGCCGAGGCTCTGCCAGCCCATGTCTTCCACAAGCCAGCGTTCGAGTTCCGCGGCAACGGCCGGCGCGCTTTCGGGATCCTTCAGGAGCCCCGCCTTGCTGATCGCCTCACGGCCGGCCTCGAACTGCGGCTTGACGAGCAGGACGCAGAAGGCGCCGGGTTCGGCAAAGCCGAGCGCCGGCGGCAATGCGAGCTTCAGCGAGATGAAGGAGACGTCGGAGACGACGACGCTGATCTCGCGATCTTCGAGATGGTCCTCGTCGAGCACGCGGGCATTCAGGCCCTCGTAATTGGTGATGCGCTCGTCCTCCCGCAGCCGGGGGTGCAGCTGGTCATGGCCGACATCGACGGCGATGACATGGTTTGCGCCGCGTTCCAAGAGGACATCGGTAAAGCCGCCGGTCGAGGCGCCGATATCGAGACAGTCGAGCCCGGCAGGGTCGAGGCCGAATTCATCGAGCGCCGCCTTCAGCTTCAACGCGGCGCGCGACACATAGGCCTGGGCGGGATCGTCGATCTCGATCTTTACATTGGCGGGGAAGGTGGAGCTCGGCTTGGTAACGGTGCGGCCGTTGACGCGCACGGTGCCGCGCGAAATGGCGTCGCGCGCGCGGGAGCGGCTGGCAACGAGGCCGGCATTCAGCAGGAGCTGGTCGAGGCGGATGGTTTCGATAGGTCGGGACATCGCCTCTCATGACGCCTCATGGGGCAAGTGGCAAGCCCCGGCTCAGAGCCAGATGATGCGCCCGGGGAAATTCTTCGCCGAATCGAGGTCGATCAGCGCGGAGATGCCCTGCGGTCTCGCCTCTTCGCGCGCCGCGCGCACAAGGCCGGGGTCTCCGGCGATGTCATGCGACTTGCGGATGTCAGGCAGCTTCTTCTGCAGGATGGCAATGGCGGCGGCCTCGATGGCCGGGTCGTGCTCCGGCCGCTCTTCGGCGGCCGCGATGGAGGCATGGCAAAGCGTGGCGGCAAGAGCCGCGAGCAGCGCGTATCGCATGGTGAAAATCCCTGTCCGGTCTTTCTTTTCGTTGCAGGGACACTAGCAGCCGGAGGTTTCGCAACGGCCAAGGGATGTGGTTACGCGGTTGCAAAACGGGATGGTTGAGAAAGGGTGCATTGACGTCCCGGGTCTCGCCACGGCGAATTTTCGCAGCATCGCGGCAGTCGCCGTGGCTGATTCCGAGGACGCTGTCATGACGCCGTGATGACGGCGGTAGCGCGAATCATTTCGGGCCGTCCTGTATGGTCTGCACCTTCACGTCGAAATTCTTGCAGGTGTCATCCGTGCAGATGCCGTTGATCCAGACTTGGCCGTCGCCGAACATGATGCCTTGGTAGTTGACGAATAGATCCTCGTATTTCTGATCGGTGACTGCCTTGGTGATTTCAGGCGTCATGATGGCCTTGTAGTGTTGCTCGAACGCCTTGGCGGATTTGATGTTGGTCTCCTTTCCGTTGACCTTGACGCCGATCGGGTAGCTGACGAGGGCGGCAACGCCCTTCGCATCCTGTGCCGCGACAGCCTTTTGCAGGGCGACAATGACAGCCTGATACTTCGTGTGGTCACCCAACTGCTGGTCTATCGTCTGGTTGACGCTGCTTTCATCCGCGAATGCGGCCGCCGCGCCCGCGATGATCAAGGGAGCGGCAAGGAGCATCTGGCGAACTGGCTTCATAGTCTTGTCCTCGGTTGATTTTGATTTCGGGCGATCGGGAATGCGTGGAACGGCCGTGGGGTTGGGCGACATTCACAGCATAGACAGAATGTTGCTCATGCAGCGTGGCTCCTGGGATTCATCATTATCAGCTTCTTAGAGCGAATTCGCAATCGTAGCGTGTTGGGACAGCGAATTGCTCTAAACTTTGTAAACGGCCTGTCGCGTCGCTTGCCGCGCCAAGAAATTTCGGTTGTTATCACGCCGACACGTCACGAGGATCGCCATGAAGAACACGCTCCGCCATCTGCCGCTTTTGCTTGCGCTTTCGGCCGCACCGGCTTTTGCCAATGACACGATGGCGGAGCTGAAGACGGGCGGGCTCACCTTCGTGCGCACGCCCGAGGTGGAGATGACGAAGGAAGCGCTGTTCATCTCGCCGAGCGAAATCCGCGTCGACTATGTCTTCGCCAACAGCTCGGACAAGGACGTCTCCGGCCTCGTCGCCTTCCCGATGCCGGATATCGGCGGCGATCCCTATGCCAATATCGCGATCGACGATTTCGAGACGGACAACTATCTCGGCTTCACCGCCGCGCAGGATGGCAAGGCGGTGGCCGTCACCCTCCAGCAGCGCGCCTATGCATCCGATATCGACGTGACGGAAGACCTGAAAGCCCAGAACATTCCGCTCCTGCCGATGTCCAAGGCGGCCAAGGAGGCGCTGAAGACATTACCCGACGATGTTGCCGCCGACTGGATCGCCCGCGGCCTCATCTTCATCGATACCTATGACGACGACGGCACGGGCATGAAGGACTACCGCACGCCGCTCTGGTCGTTGAAATCGGTCTATTGGTGGCGCACGACCTTTCCGGCGGGCAGGCAAGTGACGGTGCAGCACCGCTACAAGCCCAGCGTCGGCGGCACGGTCGGCATTTCCTTCCTGGAGGACGGCCAGCCGAAGGGCGAGCGCTATCAGGACTACGTCAAGCGCTACTGCATCGAGGACAATATCGTGCGCCGCGCCCAGCAGGCGGAAAAGGATATGCAGGCCGGAAAGCCCTATCTCTTCGAGAACTGGATTTCCTACATCCTGTCGACCGGCGCCAATTGGGGCGGCCCGATCAAGGATTTTTCGCTGACCATCGATAAGGGTGCTGCGGAAAACCTCGTCAGCTTCTGCGGCGAGGGCATCAAGAAGACCGGCCCGACGACCTTCGAAATGAAGGCCAAGGATTTCACGCCGACCAACGAGATCGATATTCTGCTGCTGAAGCCGAGTGGGGCTCAGTAAGGCGCGCTGCTCAGCCCGCCGCGCCCACGCCAACGGCCTTCTGGCCGAGCGCCTTGAACACCGTCGAGACGATGCCGGCGCGGTCCAGCCCGGCCTTTGCGTACATCGCCTCGGGTTTGGCCTGTTCCATCCAGATATCGGGCAGCACCAGCGGACGCACCTTCAGCCCGTGATCGAGCAGGCCTTCCATGGCGAGGAACTGCAGCACATGGCTGCCGAAGCCGCCGACGGCGCCTTCCTCGATGGTGATCAGCACCTCGTGATGGCGGGCAAGCTGGCGGATCAAGTCGTGGTCGAGCGGCTTGGCGAAGCGCGCATCGGCGACCGTCGTGGACAGCCCCGACGCGTCGAGGTCCTCGGCGGCCAGCAGACAATCGGCAAGGCGGGTGCCGAAGGACAAGAGCGCCACCTTCGACCCCTGCTTGACGACACGGCCCTTGCCGATCTCCAGGATTTCGCCGCGGGCGGGCATATCGACGCCGACGCCTTCGCCGCGCGGATAGCGGAAGGAGATCGGGCCGGCGTCATAGGCGGCGGCGGTGCGCACCATGTGCTTGAGTTCCGCCTCGTCGGCGGCGGCCATCACCACGAAACCGGGCAGGGTGGCGAGATAGGTCGTGTCGAAGGAGCCGGCATGAGTCGGGCCGTCGGCGCCGACGAAACCGGCGCGGTCGATGGGGAAGCGCACGGGCAGGCCCTGGATGGCGACATCGTGCACCACCTGGTCGTAACCGCGCTGCAGGAAGGTCGAGTAGAGCGCGCAGAACGGCTTGTAGCCCTCGGCGGCAAGGCCGGCGGCGAAGGTCACGGCATGCTGTTCGGCAATGCCCACGTCGAAGGTGCGCATGGGATAGGCGGCGGCGAGCTTGTCGATGCCGGTACCGTTGGGCATGGCGGCGGTAACGCCGACGATCTTTTCGTCGAAGCCGGCTTCCTGCACCAGGGCCTCGCCGAAGACGGAGGTGTAGCTCGGGGCGTTCGGCTTGGCCTTGGCCTGCGTGCCGGTGATGACGTCGAAGGTGTTGACGCCGTGATACTTATCGGCGGCGGCTTCGGCGGGCGGATAGCCCTTGCCCTTCTGCGTCACCACATGGATCAGCACCGGACCCTTGGAGTTGTCGCGCACATTGCGCAGCACGGGCAGCAAATGTTCGAAGGAATGGCCGTCGATCGGGCCGATATGATAGAAACCCATCTCCTCGAACAGCGTGCCGCCGGTCACGTAACCGCGCGCATGCTCGACGGCGCGGGTAATCGCCCGGTCGACCTTCTTGCCGAGATAGGCCGTCAGTTTCTTGCCGAACTCGCGGAAGCCCATATAGGTGCGGCCCGAGGCGAGGCGCGCGAGATAGGCGCTCATCGCGCCCGTCGGCGGCGCAATCGACATGTCGTTGTCGTTGAGGATAACGATGAGGCGTGCATCGAGCGCGCCGGCATTGTTCAGCGCCTCATAGGCCATGCCGGCCGACATGGCGCCGTCGCCGATGATGGCGATGACATTGCGGTTTGCGCCGGAAAGATCGGCGGCGACCGCCATGCCGAGGCCGGCGGAAATCGAGGTCGAGGAATGGGCCGCACCGAAGGGGTCGTATTCGCTCTCGGCGCGGCGGGTGAAGCCGGAGAGGCCGTCTTCCTGGCGCAGCGTCCGAATGCGGTCGCGCCGGCCGGTCAGGATCTTGTGCGGGTAGCACTGGTGGCCGACGTCGAAGATCAGCCGGTCGTCGGGCGTGTTGAAGACCTTGTGGATGGCGATGGTCAGTTCCACCACGCCAAGCCCGGCGCCGAGATGGCCGCCCGTGCGCGAGACGGCGTCGATCATTTCCGCGCGCAGCTCGCTGGCGAGCTGCGGCAGGTCGCGATCGTCCACGGCCTTCAGGTCTGCGGGAATGCGGACCTTGTCGAGCAGGGGGGTGGCTGGCGTCTGGGTCACTCTCAAGCCTCGTCTTGTCGCCCGTGTGCGAAGGTTCCCTCACGGAGCCCGGCCCGAACGTTACGATTTTACGCTGTCACATGCAGAATGCGGCGCGCGATTTCAACCGTTTCGGCAAGTCTAGAGCGTATTTCGCCGGATTGATACCACGCAATCCGACGCAGCCCCGCGTTCTCCAAGGCAAATCAGGCATTTTGCGGACGTGACCAACGGCAAAAGCCGCCGATATCTACTTCTTCTTCTTGGCGCGAGAGGCCTGATTCAAGGCGACGGCGGCACGGATCAGCGCCTTCAGCGCGTCTTCGTCGATCGCAGCCCCCTGCGGGAAATCGATGGCGCGGCGCGTGTTGCCTTCCAGGCTGGAGTTGAAAAGACCGGCGGGATCGTCGAGCGACGCGCCCTTGGCGAAGGTCATCTTCACCACGGACTTGTAGGTCTCGCCGGTGCAGAGAATGCCGTCATGCTCCCAGACGGGCACGCCGCGCCACTTCCATTCCTCGGTCACGTCTGGATCGGCCTGCTTGATCAGCGCCCGCAGCCGCGCCAGCATGGCGCCGCGCCAGTCGGCGAGTTCGGCTATGCGCTTGTCGATCAGCGTCGACGGGGATTCGGTTTCAGTCGTACTCATGGTTTCATCCCGTGTCAGAGGCGTTCGCCGGGAAGCGTGCTGGCCTGCCGGATCCAGCCGGAAAGCAGCGCTTCATCGAGCGCTTCGCCCTCGTGAATATGAAAATAGCGGGTTTCCGCGGTTTTCGAGGCGACCGGCGGTACCGGATCGAGCGCGGTGCCGCGGAAGAAGGTCAGCTTTATGTATTTCGCAAAGCAGTGATAACTGAGAAACCAGCCGTCGCCCGCCTTGCCATAGAAGGGCGAATTCCACTTCACCGCCTTGGCCACACCGGGCACTGTCTTTTCGACCAGCGCATCCAGCCTGCGGCCGACATCGCTCTTCCAGCCCGGCATCGCGGCGATATAGGCTTTAACCGGCCCGTCGCCATCGCCTTTCGCAATTTGCGGATTACCGCCGGACAGCAGCACCGGTTTGTCACTCATCACAGCCTCCTAGCCGCGTCTTGCACGGGCAATATAGGGCAGGGCGAAGAGATAGAGACCGCTGACCAGCAAAAGGATCAGCGGGAAGAGCGCCAGAAGGCCGATCCAGATCGGTGGCTGGCCCTGCGTCATCGCCGCAATGTTCACCAGCACGGCGAGCGTGAACAGGATCGAAATCCAGCGGTGGCCCTGACGGATCAGGAGGTTCCAGTTCATCACGGCTTCTCCCTATTCCAGCCCTGCCAGAACCCGCTCGAGATTGGTGAAATGTGCTTCCCAGCCATAGCGCGCGCCGCCGAAGGCCTGTTTCTGTTCCGGCCGGAAGCCGGTCTGTTCCATGCGCAGGTGCGTGCCCGTCGCCGTCGGCGTGAGCGTGAAGCTGACCACGCTCGTGAGATTGAAGGCCGGGTCTTCGTGCGGATGATCCCAACGATAGGTCAGCACCTTGCCGGGCTCGACCGTCAGCACCTCGCAGTCGACGCCGCCCCAGTCGCCGCTCAGCCGGAAGGCATGGCCGGCGACGGGCTGAAAATCGTCGTTGCGCATCAGCCATTCCGAAATCAGGTGCGGCTGCGTCAGGGCACGCCAGAGCTTTTCCGGCGGATGGGCGATATCGCGCTCGACGACGACGGAGCGCGTCACGGATGCAGTGCTCATTGATCCATTCTCCTCAGCAAATTTTCGAGATCGTCGAAGCGCCGCTCCCAGAACCGCGCCATCTGGCTGGTCCAGTCGACCAGCGGGGTGAGCGCGCCGAGCTGCGCGCTGTAGTGCGTCTGCCGCCCCTCGTGGCGGTCGCGCACGAGGCCGGCCTGTTTGAGCAGGCCGAGATGTTTGGAGACGACAGGCTGCGAAACGCCGGCCTGCGCCGTCAGCGCCCCCACCGTCTTCTCCCCCTCGCGGCACAGGCGCTCGAAGAGCGCGCGCCGCGTTGGATCCGCAAGCGTGCGGAACAACATGTCATGGGCCTCAGCCATTAGATCCATACCTCGTTGGCTATGGATTTTTATATAGCTGAATGGCTATGAATGAGTCAACGGCCCTTGCCGCCGATTTGACACTATTTGTCGGGAGGACGGCGGTGCGGAGTTATGGAAATGCAACAGGTCCCCACCCAACGACGTCATCCTCGGGCTTGACCCGAGGATCCATACATCCGCACCGTCTCGCTTGTGGCGTGGATCCTCGGGTCAAGCCCGAGGGTCACGGAGGGGAGGTGAGCGGCAGGAGAAGGAGGAGGCGTACGGGTTTGCCACTATAATAGCCAAAGACCTATATATCATCGGGCCGGAAGCGGCACGAATTCCTCCTCGTCGCCCGGCACGATGTCGAAGCGGCCGGTGCGCCATTCCTCCTTGGCCTGCTCGATGCGCTCCTTGGAGGAGGAGACGAAATTCCACCAGATATAGCGCTTGGAGCCAAGCGCCGCGCCGCCGAAGACCATGATGTGACAGCCTTCGGGACCAGCCTTGAGCGTGATGGCATCGCCGGCGCGGAAGACGAGCAGCTGGTCGGCGGCAAAGACGTCGCCCGCCACTTCCAGCGTGCCGGACAGCACATAGACCGCGCGCTCTTCCCAGTCCGCGGCGAGCGGTGCGGCAGCACCCGGCGAAAGCATCAGGTCGGTATAGAGCGTATCCGTGGGCACGCTGACCGGCGAGGCGTGACCCTCATATTTGCCGATGATCGTGCGTCCGGTAATGCCATCGGCCGAGAAGGCGGGAAGCTCGGCCTTCGTCGTGTGCGAAAAGACCGGCGCCATTTCCTCGTGGCTGTCGGGCAAAGCAAGCCAGGTCTGCAGCCCGGAAATCGACTGCGGCTTGCCGCGCAGGTTCTCCGGCGAGCGCTCCGAATGCACGATGCCGCGCCCCGCCGTCATCAGGTTGATGTCGCCGGGCGCGATGACCATTTCGGTGCCGAGGCTGTCGCGGTGCTTGATCTCGCCGTCGAAGAGATAGGTGACAGTGGAAAGCCCGATATGCGGATGCGGCTTGACGTCGATCGCCTCACCCGCGCGCAGTAGCGCCGGCCCCATGCGGTCGAAGAAGATGAACGGCCCGACCAGCCGCCGCTTGGCCGTCGGCAGCGCGCGCCGCACCTCCAGCCCGCCGATATCGCTGGTGCGCGGAATGATCAGATGTTCCAGCGCATCGCACGCCGCCGCATCGCCAGCCTCGGGGTCTTTTCCGGGAAAGAAGCTCATTGCGCCCTCCTGTGATTGGGTTCGTTGGGTGCATGCTAGCGGGCAGGGTGGGGTGTGGATAGGGCGGCTGATGTTGACGGTGTGATCACCCTTTTCCGCCTCTGGCCTTTGCCGCGATCAGCGCCATATTTGCCAGAAGCAGGGAGACGACAATGACCGGACAGGAACTGGCAGCACTCTACCGTGGATATATCGCCTGCCTCAACAGGCAGGATTGGGCCAGCCTCGGCAGCTTCGTCCACGAGGGGGCGCAATACAACGGCAAGCGCATCGGCCTTTCAGGCTATCGCACGATGCTGGAGGGCGATTTTCGCGCCATCCCGGATCTGCATTTCGCCATCGATTTCCTGGTGATCGAACCGCCACGCGTGGCGAGCCGCCTGCTGTTCGACTGCACGCCGGTAGGCGAACTCTTCGGCCTGCCGGTCAATGGCCGCAAGGTCTCCTTCACCGAAAACGTCTTCTACGAATTCGAGGATGAGCGCATCCGCAATGTCTGGTCGGTCATCGACAAGGCGGCGATTGCCGCACAGCTCTGAGGCTCACGCCCCGTCGAGCGGCTCCGTGCCCTGCGGCTTGCCGGCACGGTCGAGGCGGATCTTCTCGATGCGGTTTTCGGCGGCCGAGAGCAGCGTTTCGCAATGCTTTTTCAAGGCCTCGCCGCGCTCGTAGATCTCGATGGAGCGGTCGAGCGGCACGTCGCCGCGTTCCAGCGCGGCAACGATCTTTTCCAGTTCCTCGACGGCCTGTTCGAAGGTGAGGGCGGAAACGTCAGGCCCGGAGGCGGCAGCAGGATTGGTCATGGTCAGCCTCTCATCAGGCGGTAGATATGGGTGGCGGCGGATTCGGCCAGGCCCGTGAGGTCGTAGCCGCCTTCCAGCAGGCTGACCACCCGGTTGTTTGCCGATTTTTCGGAAAGTTCCATCAGCTTGGCCGTCGCCCAGTCGAAATCGTCGGCGACGAGGTTGATCTGCGCCAGCGGATCGCGGTGATGCGCATCGAAGCCGGCGGAAATGATGATGATGTCGGGCTTGAAATCCGCGACGCGCGGCAGGACGCGGGATTTGAACGCCTCGCGGAAATGGTCGCTGCCGTCATTGGCCGAGAGCGGCGCGTTGACGATATTGCCGGCCCCCGTCTCGGTCTTGGCGCCGGAGCCGGGATAGAGCGGCATCTGGTGCGTCGAGCAGAACAGCACGGACGGATCGTCGTAGAAAATATCCTGCGTGCCGTTGCCGTGGTGCACGTCCCAGTCGACGATGGCGACACGCTCGGCGCCGTAGGCCTTCTGGGCGTGGCGGGCGGCGATGGCGGCATTGTTGAAGAAGCAGAAGCCCATCGCCTTGTCGCGCTCGGCATGATGACCGGGCGGGCGGGCAAGCACGAAGGCATTGTCCGCCTTGCCGGTAAAGACCGCATCGACGGCCGCGAGCGCCCCGCCGATGCCCGTCAGGGCCGCCTGAAAGCTGGCAGGGCTGGCATAGGTGTCGGATTCGATCTGCTCGATGCCCTCTTCGGGCATTGCCGACATCACGGCGCGAAGATGGCTTTCCGGATGGGCAAGCAGCACGAAATCCTCGTTGGCCTGCGGCGCCTTCTCGCGCTTGAGCGGCGCAAAGCGCTCGTGTTCCAAGGCGAGATTGATCGCGCGGATGCGGTCGGACCGCTCGGGGTGGCCCTCCTGCGTGTGATGCTCGAGGAAGATCGGGTTCTCTAGGAGACACGTCGTCATGGCCGGAAGCTATCCATTGCAATTGGCGAGGTCCACGGGAAATGGGCCAGCCGCACCGCCTTTTCAACAGTCACGGTGCAAGCAGCAATTTTCCGGCGCGGGCCGGATCGTCCTGCCGGGCGAGGGCGGAGGGTAGATCGGAGAGGGCGAAAACCGTGTCGACGGTGGAGGCGAGGTACCCGGCGCGGATGCCGGCGAAGCTGCGCTCGAATTCGGCGGCGATCTCCGCACGCTGGGCGGAATGCACCCAGTTGCGCAGCCAGAGGAAGGAGAAGGCGATGTCCTCGCGGCGGGCGCTGACAAGCGCGGGATCGAGCTGCGCGCCCGAAAGCGCACCGTATTGCACAAAAGCGCCGCCATGGCGGAGGGTGCGGAAAAGCGCATTGCCCGCCTCGCCGCCGACGGCATCGAGGACGGCATCGAGCGGCGGGGCATTGGCGATGACGATTTCACCGGAAAAGCCCTCGGCCAGCCGCGCGGCCGTCGCGGCGCTGCGCACCAGAGCGACAGGGCGGAAACCGGCCTCGGCGAGAAGCGTGAGCAGCATCCTGCCGATGGCCGACGCCGCTGCCGTCACGCCGATGCGCTGGCCTGTGACCCTGCCGAAATGCGCTTTCACGGCATCGACCAGCCGGAAGGCCGTAAGCGGGTTTACATAGGCCATGGCGGCCTGATCGTCTGTGAGATCGTCCGGCACGGCGAAACACCACGCGGCCGGGCGCACCAGATATTCCTGCCAGAGCCCGCTTGCGCCGATCGGCAGCACGCGTTGGCCGACGGCAAGATCGTCCACGCCCTCGCCAAGGCGGATGATTTCGCCGACACCCTCGAAGCCGGGCACGAAGGGCAGGGCGGTGCGGCTGCGATAGGCGCCGGTGACCGGGATGAGGTCGGAGGGGTTGATGGCGGCGCGGCGGATGCGGATCTCGACCTCGCCGGAGCCGAGGGGCCTGCGCTCCGTCTCTTCCAGCCCGATCACTTGCCGGGGATCGCCGAAGGCTCTAACAACGGCACGAAGCATGGATTGACCCCGGGATACGACGTGGAACAGGCGGCAGACATCACGGTCAGCGAAGTCAGGATACCGTTCCGCGATATAGACATGCACGGCCATATGCACAATGCCGCCTATTACGCCCATGCGGAAGCGGCCGTCGCCGGCCTCTGGCGTCACCGGCCGGTTGGGCAAAACGATCCCGTCTATTTCGTGCGCAAATCCGGCTGCACCTTCCACAGGGGGCTGCGGCTGGATGATCTCGCCCGTTTCAAGGTTTCGGTGACGCGCATCGGCGCCACCTCGCTCAGCTTCGCCGTGGCGATCGCCTGCGATGGCGCAGCGGTGGCGGATCTTGAGATCGTCTGGGTCGCCGTCGATCCCGCAACCCGCCAGCCCGTCAACGTGCCGCAGCCGATCCGCGACTGGCTGAAATCATTCCTCGCCTGAGGCGGTCTCGACGCTGAGCCAGCCCGGCCGGCAATCCTCGAAGGAATGGTATTGCGGTGTAAAGGCCGGATCGGTGGGCGCGTCGAAGCCGCCGATCAAGAGTGCCACGACCGGCTCGTCATCGATGGCGCCGATGGAGCTGCCGCAGGCCGGGCAGAAGGCGCGGCTGGAATAACCCGACGAGCGCCAGGTCGAGGGTTTTGCACCCGCGCCTGTCCATTGCACGCGCTCCGTGGGAAATTCCACCCAGGCGGCGGTCGGTGCGCCGGTATGCTGCTGGCAGAAGCGGCAGGAGCAGGTATGAGGCTTTTCCGCCGGCCCCGTCGCCTCGAAACGAATGGCGCCGCAGAGGCAGCCGCCGGTATAGATCTTTTCGCTCATCCTGTTCCCCCAAGCTT
The DNA here is from genome assembly GCF_057798995.1 of Shinella sp. 20P9.1.1. Lineage (NCBI taxonomy): Bacteria > Pseudomonadati > Pseudomonadota > Alphaproteobacteria > Hyphomicrobiales > Rhizobiaceae > Shinella > Shinella sp. 20P9.1.1. The sequence goes on along the minus strand of NZ_JBYOLC010000018.1, from coordinate 6,501 downwards.
GCGAAACAAAGTCGCGATGCCCATGCCGCCGCCGATGCCCATCATGGCGAGCGCTTCGGCGCCCGCATCCGCCGCCCGCATCTGCGCAAAGAGCCGCGTGACGAGGATCGCGCCGGACGCACCGTAGGGATGGCCGAGCGCAAGCGCACCACCCTCGCGGTTGACGATCGCGTGATCGATGCCGAGCGCATCGAGGCTGGCGAGCACCTGGGCGGCGAAGGCCTCGTTGAACTCAATATAGGGGATGGCCGCGGCATCGAGACCGGGATTGCGCGTGACAAGTTTTTCCATCGCCGGAACGGGGCCGAGGCCGAGCAGGTTCGGGTCGACGCCGACCGTGGCGCTGTCGACGAGTTCCAGGAGCATCGTCAGGCCGCGCCGCCGGGCTTCGGCCAGCGAGGTCACCAGCACGACGGCCGCGCCATCATTGACCGGGCAGGCATTGCCCGCCGTCACGGTTCCATCCGGACGGAAGACCGGTTTCAGCGCCGCAAGCTTTTCCAGCGAGGTGTTTTCGCGCGGGCATTCGTCCTGCGAAACGCGGCCCGCAGGTGTGTCGAGCGGCACGATCTCGCCGGCAAAGCGACCGGCCTTCTGTGCGTCTACCGCGCGGCGATGGCTTTCCAGCGCAAAGGCATCCTGCCGTGCGCGGCTGATGCCGGCGTGGCGGGCGACGTTTTCGGCGGCGATGCCCATGTCGGGGTCGCCGATGGCATCGGGCGCCATGCGGGCGCGCCGTACCGGCTCCGGCGCATCGCCTGATGTGAGCGGGGGACGAAAGCGCAGATGCGCCCGGCTGCTGCTCTCAGTCCCGCCGGCAAGGTAGGTGCGCCCGGCGCCCGCCGTCACCAGCCGGGCGGCGAGCGTGATTGCCTCCAGCCCCGAGCCGCATTGCCGGTCGATGGTCAATCCGGGCACGGAAACGGGAAGCCCCGCCTCCAGCGCTGCCAGCCGCGCCAGATTGCCGGCGCTGTTGGCGGCATTGCCGAGGAGAACGTCGTCGACGGCATCCGCGGCGAGGCCGGTGTCCTGAAGGATGCGGCGGATAAGGGGCGCGGCGAGGCTTGCCGGCTCGATGGCCGACAGCGTGCCGTTGACCCGGCCGATCGGCGTGCGGAATGCCGCTGCGACCACGGGGATACGTTCGGGATCAGAGGAGCGGTTCAAGGACATCGCTCTCCTCCGCCACCCATTGCCGCACGGTTTTCGCCTCCACCTTGCCCGAAGGGGTCGTTGGCATTTTCGCGCAGAGCCAGAGCCGGCGCGGCTGCTTGTAGCGCGGCAGGAGATCGGCCAGCGCCGCCATGAGGGTTTCGGCCGTCAGGCCCGACGCGGCAGGCTCGATCACCGCCACCAGTTCGCTGCCGAGATCGGCATGGTCGCGGCCGAAGACATGGGCGGCGCGCACCAAGGGCAGGCTTTGCAGCGCCGCCTCGACTTCGGAGGGATAGATGTTGTTGCCGCCTGACAGGACCATGCCGCCGGCACGCCCGAGCAGATGCAAGGTGCCATCTGCCTCCAGGAAACCGAGATCGCCGACCGTCGCCAGCGCGCCGAACCGCGCCAGCCCCGCACCGTCGCCGGCCCCGAGATAGCCGGTGGCGACAAGCGGGCTTTCGACGAAGACGGTGCCGGTTTCGCCTGCGGGCAAGGGATTGCCGGCCGCATCGAGCACCGAGATCGCAACCCCCGGAAAGGCCTTGCCCACGGCGGTGGAGGAGGCGGCATTGTCGGGTGCCGTGACGGTGATGAAGCCCAGCTCCGAGGCGCCGTAATATTCTCTGAGCGCCGCGCGGGGGAAATGGCTACCGTAGAGCGCGTGATCGCCCGCCGTGAGTTTTGCGCCCGCGACGGTGATGGCCGCGACACCCTCCAGCGGCGCGCCTTCGCAAAGCCGGCGCAGCATGGTCGGCACGAGAACGAGGCGCTGCACGGCGTGCTGCCGGATCGTCTCTTGTGCCGCGTGCGCGTCAAAATGCCGGGTGGAATGGAAGGTGGCGCCGGCCAGCAGGCACTCCGTCATGGCATAAAGCGCAAGCCCATGGGCGAGGGGGCCGGGGGCATAGGTGCTGGTCCGCGCATCGATGCCGAAGAACGGTGCTCCGGCGGCAAGGCTGACGCGCCAGGAGCGCCGGTCACGGATGATCGGTTTCGGATCGGCCGTCGTGCCCGAGGTGAAGACGATGAGGAAAGGCGCATCCGCCTGCCCCTCGACCAAGGCCGGGTCGGTCGCTTGCGCCTGCTCCGCGACTATTTCGGCAGCACCTCGCTTTGGATCGCTGACGCAGAGGTCGGCGCCTTCGGCCGTGACGACGAGGTCGGGATTTATCTTGTCGAGCAGCCGTTGCCTGATAGCCTCGGGCAGATGCGGATCGATGAGGGCCGCGCACATATTGCCTGAGGTCGCAGCGGTGAAGGCGGCGGGGAACAATGCGTGGTTGCCGGTGACGAGCGCGATCAGCCGGTTTTCCGGGCCGATGCTGCTTTGGCCTTCCGGCGCCAAGACTGAAAAGACGGCGTGCAGGCGACGTGCCGTGGCTGCAAGCGCACCGTAGGACAAAACCCGGCTGTCCAGATGAAAGGCCGGGTTTTCAGGATTTTGGGCGGCGTGCCGTTCGAGGGCGCCGGAAAGCGGCATCGGCTCAGGCGCGCTGCGGCAAGAGCGGATAGCCGGCCAGCACGGCGCGACCGGCGAGCATGGCGACGAACGCCTTGATGAGGTCGCCCGGCAGGAAGACCAGCGAGGCGGCGGCCGTCTCGAAGAAGGCTTTGCCGCTCATATAGGCGAGCCAGGGCATGCCGAAGAGATAGACGACACCGATGCCGCCAATGACTGCGGCGGCGAGGAAGGAGAGGAACTGCGTGAGTTCCGGCTGGTCTTCCCTAACGAGGCGTTCGGCGATCAGGCCGCAGACGAAGGCGCCAAAAACCCAGCCGACGAGATAACCCGCCGTCGGGCCGGCGAAGACCGCAAGGCCGCCGCGACCGCCCGAAAGCACCGGCAGGCCGATGGCGACGAGCAGCAGCACGAGCAGCGCGGCGCTCGCACCGCGCTTGGCGCCGAGGATGCAGCCGGCCAGCATGACGCCGAGCGACTGCGCGGTGATCGGCACCGGAATGAAGCCGAGCGTGATCGGCGGCAGCAGGCCCAGCACCACGATGATCGCGGCGAAGAGGGCGATGAGGACGATGTCTCTGGTGTTCATGGCAGGATTCCCTGTCGGACAAAAATGGGTCAAATGCTTACTGCCGCCGAAAGCCGCGGGCGTCAATCGCCATGGCGATCGTGTCGGCGTCCTTCAGCGTCAGGATAATGAGCGGCACGAGCGTGGTGAGCGGCCGCACCGGCAGGCCGCGCGCCTTGTGCGCGGCTGCGATCTCGCCGTAGCGCGCAAAAATCTCCGGCACGAAGCGGATGATGAGGCCGACCGCGAGGCTGACATCCGCCGCCCGCACGAAGCCGAACCGCTCCAGCGGCGTGATCAGCCGGGTGATCTCGTCCATGAAGGCGGAAATGCCCGTCGTTGCCGTCACGGCGGCGGCCAGCAGCACCAGGGTCGACAGCCGGCAGAAGACGACGGCGCCCTCATGCGGCGACTGGAAGACAGTGTTTGCCGCCGCGACGAGCAGCACGGTGAACAGCACGAAGCGCGTGCGCCGCACCGCCTCTGCAAGACCGATCCCCGTCGAGAGATAGAGCGCTGCCGAAAGGCCGAGCGCCGGCACGAGCAGACGCAGGTCGGAGAGAAGGAACAGCACGATGGCGGCGGCAAAGAGCACGATCAGCTTGCCGCGCACCGGCATGCGGTGCAGCGGCGAATTGCCGTCGATATCGAGCCCGTTCAGCATGCAGCAATCTCCCGGTAGGCATGGATCGCTTCCGCCGGCCGGCCATCCGCCGCCAGCCGCCCGTCGTGGAAGACCAGAACGCGGTCGAAGTCCTCGACCAGCGCAAGATCATGGGTGATGACGAGCACCTGTTCCGGCAGGCCGGCAAGGGTGCGCGCGATCAGCGCGCGGTTCTTCAGGTCGAGCTGGTTGGTCGGTTCGTCGAGGATCAGAAGCTCCGGGCCGGTGACGAGCACGCTGGCGATAGCGCCGAGTTGCGTCTCGCCGCCGGAAAGTTCGTGCACGCGGCGGCGTGCGAGATGCGCAATGCCGAAACGGTCCAGCACGGCCTCGGTGCGCTCGGCGATCTCGGCCTTGCCGAGCCCGCGGTTCTTCAGGCCGAAGGCGATGTCCTCTGCCAGGATCGGCAGGATCATCTGGTGCTGCGGGTTCTGGAAGATGAAGCCCGTCTTGCCGCGCGCCGCCTGCTCGTCCTCGACCGTATCCAGTCCGCCGACCGTGACGGTGCCGGCGGCCGGCTTGACGAGCCCGTTGATCAGCCGCGCCATGGTCGTCTTGCCGGAACCATTGAGGCCGACGACGCCGATGCGTTGCTCTGAGAGCCGCAAATCCAGCGGCTGGAGCGCCGTGCGGCTGCCATAACGCACCGTGGCGGCGGAGAAGACGATGTCCAAGAGCAAGGTCCCGGTTCGCGGAGAGTGGGGGACCTATAAGCAATTCTGCGGAAAGTGCGAAGCGCTTTTGCGCCATCGATGGCTATGGGGAACAACAATCCGGGGAAAAGCCGCCGGAGCCGCGCGCAGCACCTTTCGCCCGACGCGGAAAACGGGTGGAACAAACCAAGAATATATGCCTATCATCGGCTATGACGATTCTTCTTTCGAATACCGAAGCCCGGCGCATCTTCCTCGCCCGCCAGGGCCTCAGCGCACCACCAGGCCGGCAGCTCGGCAAGGAAGGGCTGCTGCAGCTCATCCACGATATCGGCTTCGTTCAGGTCGATAGCATCGCCACCGTCGAGCGGGCGCATCACCAAATCCTGTTCTCACGCAACCAGACCTACCGGCGCGCGCACCTGACGCAGCTTCTGGAAAAGGACGGCGATCTCTTCGAGCATTGGACGCACGACGCCTCGATCATCCCGAGCGCCTTCTTCCGCTACTGGAAACACCGTTTCCGCCGCAAGGAGGCGTCGATTCTCGAGCGCTGGAGCAAGTGGCAGGGGGAGGGCTTCGATAAGGCCTTCGACGAGACCTATGAGCGCATCGCGTCGGGCGGCGCCGTCCTGTCGCGCGAGCTGAAGACGGACGACCACAAGTCCGGCGGCTGGTGGAACTGGCACCCGAACAAGACGGCGCTGGAATTCCTCTGGCACACCGGGAAACTCTGCATCTCCCGGCGCGAGAATTTCCAGAAGGTCTATGATCTCACCGAGCGCGTGGTGCCGCCGCACCATCACGAACCCGCCGTCGAGCACGAGGCCTTCGTCGATTGGGCCTGCCGCAGTGCGCTGACGCGGCTGGGTTTTGCCACCCATGGCGAAATCGCCGCCTTCTGGGCGCTGATCTCGCCGGAGGAGGCGAAGACCTGGGTGGACGCGCATCGCGACGAGCTTCGCCCCGTCTCGATCGAAACCGCCGATGGCGGCAAGCCGCGCATCGCCCACGCCTTCGACGGTTTCCCTGATAATCTCGGCGATATTCCCGAGCCGCCCGCCCGCCTGCGCGTCCTCTCCCCCTTCGATCCCCTGATCCGCGACCGCAACCGCACCGAACGCCTCTTCGGCTATTACTACCGCATCGAAGTCTTCGTGCCGGAGCCCAAGCGCCAGTATGGCTACTACGTCTTCCCCCTGCTCGAAGGCGACCGCCTCGTCGGCCGCATCGACATGAAGGCCGACCGCAAGGCCGGCACGCTCGACGTCAAACGCCTCTGGTGGGAACCGAAGGTCCGCGCTTCGACGGGACGGCTGGAGAAGCTGGAGGCGGAGTTGGCGAGGCTCGCGAAGTTTACCGGGGTGGAAGGGGTGCGCTATCTGGATGGGTGGCGCGGAGATGACGTTTAGCGTCAGGCTTACGTTTTCTGTCGTTTAAGCAGCAGCAGGAGCGGAGGAGGGACGTCTCGACGTTGCTCGCGAAGTGTCTTCGCAAATTTGATCATCGGTTCCGGTGCGATGCGTGCCAATGCGGAATAGTCAAGCTGACGGGTCAGATCCAGGGTTATCGTGTGTTCCCTGTTCTTCACGACAAGAGAATACGCGTTGTTGCCGCGTCGGCTTTTTGTATGCCGATAGGTGATGCTGGCTTCAGCGAGCGGGATTCTTTTGGAGTATGTTTCTGTCATCTGGCATCCGGTCTCGATGAGGATCGAACCATCCGTTGCAAAACGTGTGATACTTGGCGATGCCGCAGTCGTCCACCCGATGCCGATAAACACGCTTGTTCCAAGAACAATTGCAAGCAGGCTTTTAATCCAACGGTAGTTGGGCTGCTCTTTTCCCCGTATCCAATTCCCTAGCCGATGCAGGTAGGCAAAAAGTATCCCAAGAAGTATAAAACCAATCAGTTTGAAAAGTGGAATCATTACCATTCGGGAGCCGCAAGACAAAACGCTCCAAATGCTTTCTTCCAATACGATCAATGAATGTTCCCT
>NZ_JBYOLC010000017.1:0-77235 GCF_057798995.1 Shinella sp. 20P9.1.1 | reverse complement strand
CGAGGCCCGTCAGGAGGCCGCCGACACCGCCGACGGCGGCGCCAATCCCAGCACCGGTACCAGCGCCTTCGGCAGCGTTGGTGTCCTTGGAATAGCGGTCGTCGGCATTGTTCGAGACGATGCTGATATCGTCGGAAGGAACGCCCCGTGCTTCGAGCGCGCTGACAGCGGCGCGCGCATCAGAATAATCGTCATAGAGTCCGGTTACGGTCTTGGTCATGTGAGATATCCTCGAATTGCGATGTCACTCGGTGACGATGTTGCCTTGGTAGTCGAGTGCGACGGTGACGGACTTGCCGTCCTTAGTGGCCGTGCCACGCCAGATGCCCTTGTCGTCGAGCTTCAAGCCCGTGACGTCGGCATAACCTGCCTCGACGATGCGCTCCTTCGCCTGGTCCTCGGTGAAGCTGTTCGCTCCTTCGACCGGCGCGGTGGCGTTCTTGCTGTCCGGGGTGGCGACCGCCGGCGTGTCGCCATCCGTCGAAGGCGTGGTCGAAGTCTGCGCAAGAGCAGCAAAGGTCGATGCGCCGACGAAAGCGGCGGCGAGCAGTAGTTTCTTCATAGTGATGTCCTTGTTGTCAGGGCATTGAAGGCGTTGCATAAACTTCGCGGACGTCGTTTAGTTCCGCTCCCCTGTCGGAGATCCTCAAATTCTTGCCGAGCCAATAGCGAAAGGACCGGAGACGCCGTCAACCTTGCGCGTTTGCGCTGTCGCCTGCCGTGATCGAATAGGTCGCACCCGATGCCATGCGCGCTTCGTCCGAGGCGAGGAAGACCACCATCGGCGCAACGTCTTCCGGCTGGATCATGGGAACGCCGAGCGGCGACTTTTTCGCCAAACTCTCCAGCGCGGTGTGTTCGTCCTTCCGCTCGTTTCCCGTCGGCTTGCCGCCGGCGGCGTCGATCGCCTGCGCATAGCGATCTTCATGGCGGGTCAGCGCGGTGTCGATTAGGCCTGGGATCAGCGCGTTGACGGTGATGCCGTGCTCGCCAAGGTCCATTGCGGCCGATTTCATAAATCCGATAACACCCCATTTCGATGCCGAATAGGCCGCGCCACTCTTAGTGCCGTGCTGTCCCTGCGTCGATGACGTCAGGATCATGCGGCCACCACCGCGCCGGACCATCGCCGGACCAAAGGCACGGATCGCATTCGCGGTCCCGGTGAGTGCTAACAGGTCCGGCAATATCGATACCGACTATATCGGCGCCGGCGGTAGCGAGCGCCGTTGCGGCCGCGCGACCGATGCCGCGGGCAGCACCGGTCACGACTGCGACCTTCCTCGAAAGATCGAAGGATTTCTTCATTTGAACCATTTCCCATTCCTCCGTACCCGCGGCTCGCTCCTCAAGGCGTCTAGTCGACAATCGCACCGAGATCGCGGAACGCTTCAAAATAATCCGACGCCTCCTCGCCGTCGGCGATTACGCGGAACGCCTTTCCTTGGCTCTTCAATTCCTGAGCGGCTTTGAGAGCATCCGGATAAAGCAATTTCGGCTCGTCGCGGGTATCGGTTCCGTCAGGGTCGATGGAACTAAGTGCAATAACCTGGAATCTGGCCGTCATGGAATCTCTCCTTGTTGGGGCTGGCTAACCTTCGTTTCCATCTGAAATGAAATCGTCGGGGACCGCCCCGCGCGCCCTTCGCAATGCCTCCGCCTGATCGAGCCACTTGCGCCGCAAGTCGTCTTCGATCGCAAATGCGATGTCCTCAGCGCTCCAGCCGGCCTCCTCCATCTCCAGCACGAGAGCCGTCAGCTTTTCATCAATGATCGCGTGAAGCTCATCTGTCGGGGGATTGTTCTGAGTCTTCATATTGGGCCTTTCACCTGCGCAAAACGGGACGTCCACCAAGGTCGAGGGTGGTTCGAAGAGAACGCGGAAACTGTCATTGGGTTTCCGGCGTGCCCGTAATTGACAGAACTCGCGCTTCCAGACCCGAGTTTTTGTCTCAGCGGCGACCATGTACGTTCGGACGACTATGCGGCGGCTGCCCATGGAAACGAACGCATTCGTTGAAGATTGCGTACCAAAAGCCATCTATTACCTCGATGGCTAAAAAGGTAACCACCGCTGCGACATTCGCAAAAACCTGGGCGCTTTCATCGGCCGCCACTCTGGGCTCATCGGTTCGTGCAACGGGTATCCTTCTGGAGCTTCGCGCTCGCCTCCCCTTCGCCTGGAGAAAATCGCTCAATCTCACCGGTGGCAGCTTGATACTTGCAATGCCCGAAGGATCTGAAGACGACTTCGGTTCGGCGGCGGTGGCGATTTCACATGCCCTAGAAGCAATCGAGAGCTTGCCCGTTATTCCACGCGAGATCGAGGACATTTTGGCGATTTCCACGAGCGAACGGCGCCGCTGGCTGGACGACGGCCGCTTGCCGAGCGCCGGTACACGCACCGTCAAATTGCGAGGTCGCGCACGGCAGATTACATTTCATGTCTTTGACCCCAGAATTGTTGAGGAGTTGCTCGACCGGGGCGCCGTCGATGAATGGCGCGAGAATGACGCGGCAACCAGGCTTGAAAATAGGCGTCGCGCCGCCTTCGAGGCAAAGCTGACCCGTTCCTTGAAGAAAGCAAAAGAGGCAAGGCGGAAGCCGGCGATGCAAACTCAAACCTCACCGGGTGGGAGGCATTCCGCCGGGACGGATTGCTGCGTTAGGAGCCCCTGCGATCACCATCATTGTGAATGGACCTGGCGAAGTCGAAATAGTCATGAAGAACCGAAGCCTGCCCACAGAGCTAGCGCAGGGGTTTCAATCGCACCTTCATATCTTGTCCAACGAGTCGCTCGCACATGTTTGAAACTTTCACGCTTGAGATGATTGCCTTGCCGGAAGCAACGCTGCGCGTTCGATACGGAGGTTCCGGCCCACCTCTTCTCCTCTTGCATGGCCATCCACGTACCCACACGACCTGGTATCGGGTCGCGCCGCTCCTCGCACGTCACTTCACAGTCATCTGTCCTGATCTCCGCGGCTTCGGCCAATCGAGCAAACCAAGCGATGCGCATGACTTTATCGCATCCTCGAAACGCGCCAAGGCGCGCGACTGTATCGCGCTCATGGATCACCTCGGCTTTCCGACGTTCAACCTAGCTGGCCACGACCGGGGCAGCTACACGGCGTTTCGGGCCGCAATGGATCACCCAGACAGCATAGCAAAGCTAGCTATCCTTGACGGCGTGCCGATCCTGGAGGCGCTCGAGCGCTGCGACGCAGAGTTTGCGTCGCGCTGGTGGCACTGGTTCTTTTTCGGACAACCCGACAAGCCCGAGCAGGCGATCATGGCGGACCCTGCCGCATGGTACGGTGGCTCAAAGGATAAGCTCGGACCGGAAAATTTCGCGGACTTCATGGCAGCAATCAATAACCCTGACACCGTCAAGGGCATGCTCGGGGACTATCGCGCTGGTCTGTTCATCGACCATGTTCATGACCGCGAAGATCGGACCGCAGGGCGGAAGTTGGCCTGCCCGTTGCACGTCATTTGGTCGCTACGAGACGACTTGTCAAAAATCTACGGCGATGTCCTTGCCGTGTGGCAACCTTGGGCGGAATTGCAGGTAACGGGCCACGGCATCGATTGTGGACACCATGTAGCCGAAGAAGCGCCGGAGGACCTGGCGGAAGCATTGACTGCATTCTTTCTCCCAGACTGCAGGCAGGAAAAATGCTGACAGACCCAAATATCCCTCGTCGCATGGACAACATCGCGCTCACAAAAGCCTAATCGTCTGAATTCGACTTCCCGAGATCACGTTCCCACCCGAACACGCTGCGTCCGTCGATGGCGGCCGAACGGCGAAACTCCCCGGCGACGATCTTCTTCAGATCCGGCCCCGTCACATAGCGTTCGAGTTGACGGCTTTGCTCGTCAAGCCGCTTCAGCGCCTCCAATTCCTCTTCCAACCCCAACCTCGCCTTGCGGACCGCGGATTTCATCACGCCGATCGTCTCGTCATACACTTTCAATGGCACTGGAAACGGGTGTCTGTCCTTACCACCATGGGCGAGCGAAAACCGGGCGGGATCAGAAAAGCGACAGGGTGCTCCGTGCACAACCTCGGCCACCAGTGCCAGAGCCTGAACGGTGCGTGCGCCCACGCCCGGCGTGAGGAGCAGACCCTCGAAGTCGGCCGGTCCGCGCTCCGCTGCCGCAGCGAGATTGCCATGCAGACGCCGCATGTTGATGTCGCTCTCGCGGACATCGTGATGCGCCGGCATAACAAGATGCGGCAAGGTGAGTTGCGCGTCGGCTTTCTTCACGTTGATTGCCGGTGCTTTTTCGATCAACGCCAGCTCGCGGACGATACGGTCCGGCCCGAGCGTTGCAAGAAGATCGAGTTGCCCCTCCCGCGAGGGTTTGGCGCGCGTGTCGGCAAGATTGACGATTTCCCCCTGGTCCCTCCCCTCGATCGCGGCATGCGGTGAATCGAGAAAAGCGTTGAGCCCTTCGGACAGCCAGTTATACCGCCGAGCCTTACGTCTGTCGCCGTTCATGCCCTGCTGCACGACAACCCATTTCCCGTCGTCGGCAACCACAAATCCGTGCAAATAGAGGTCGAACCCGTCCTGCACCGCGGCACTATCGACCTTTGCGACCAATCGGCTTGTCGTGGAAAGTCTCACGCCGTCAAGGCCGACGCGATCAACGATGCTCATCAGTTCGCCCGGCGTCTTGCGCGACTGGGCGCCGCGCCCGCCGCAGACATGAAGGCCCAGCTCACCGGAGAGCGGAACCAGGCCGCGCTTCAACGCGCCGAGAACGCTGGTGTGTCACCCCCGAGGAATGCCAGTCCATTCCCACGACGGCGCCGAAGGACTGGAACCAGAACGGATTGGCCAGCCGGCGCAGATAGTCATCACGCCCATAGTGATGAACGATCGCCTCGGTGATGACCGCACCAAGCCGCGTCATACGATCCCCGAGCCATCTCGGAACTCTCCCCCCATGCAGGGGAAGATCGGCGCTTCCTGCGCGTTTCGCCAATGTCGTGACCTCTGAAATACCCGACGACAGATAGATAGTGCAGGACCAATCTACAACATCGCGGACCGCTCTATCGACACGTCTGATCCAAATGGCATCCGCTGACGGGACAGCGTCGCCCAGACGCAAGGAGCAAGCGCAATAACCCTCTGCGCCAGCGATCGTTGCCCGCAAAATTCGCCCGGTAGGGAACTTCCGATCCAAGACCTTGTTTCCGTTGCGATCATGACATGGAGACCAGACGATGACCATAAACCCAATCGGTGAGCCCATCCCCCGCGGTGTGATAGCCTACCCCTCCCCCGACACCACATCCGATGCGCAGGAAGCCGTCTCACAAAGCGGGCTGCAGGCTTGGAACGAACTGGCTGATATCGGCTTGAGCCTCGCCTTCCTCCCCGCCCTCGCATGGGCCAGTTTCGTGACAACCAGCACCGCCGCCTGGCAGTCATGGGCGTTCCCCGATTTGCAAAGCAGCGCGCCGCCGGTTTCAAAACTCTCGTCTATCGAAAGCAGACCGTTCTCAAGCTGATCTCACCACTCGAATTTATGGAGGCACGCATGGACAATGAATCCGTTTCACCCGCCGTGATATCGTTGCTGAACGAGCGGGCGGAACAGACGGCAAAACGCAAGACCAGGCTCGACAAGGGACTGGAGGATACCTTTCCCGCATCCGACCCGGTTTCCGTGACGCACACCGCTACTGCAACCGGTTCAATAGCGGCGGCGGCCGAGCCCCACGAAACTGAACGTCTGGGGCTCCACCCGTCCAACGATCCCTCGGCATCGACAGATGATCATGCTGCCGTGCTTCACGAGATACGACGCGACCTGGAGAACCTCCGTGACCGCTTCCGTGCTACTACCTTCGACGTCAGTGGCACCGCACGCGCCAAAGCCAGCGCGATCGAACGCCGTGTCGAACAGATAATGCGCGAACGACCTCTGGTGACAGTCGGCCTCGCTACCGCACTGTCTTTTATTCTCGGCGCCGGGTATGGCGCCAGAAGGAGAGACTATCGATGACAGTCCGCCCCGGCCGTCAGTGAGATGCCGAAAGGTCATCGCGCCAGCTCGACTCGGCTGACATCGATAGTTGCATTGATGGCACTTGCCGGCGCGGCGCTCTGGGTGGCTGCGCCGACATGGCGGGCGTCCGGACTGGTTCCTGATAAGCATGAAATCGATGCGCATGGCCGCGAAGCCGAGGTTCCGGAATCAATCCCGGCCCGAGGTCTTCGCGATGTCTTCTGGCGGGTGTTCCATGAGGTCTCGACCGACCGGGTGATGCTTATCTCAGCCGGTGCAACCTTCTATCTGCTACTCGCCATCTTTCCCGCCCTGGCGGCTTTGGTGTCGCTCTATGGCCTTGTCGCCGATCCATCGACCATGGCAGATCACCTGAACGCCTTGGCCTCGCTTCTTCCGCCTGGTTCCTTCGAGATCGTCGCCGATCAGATCGCCAGTCTTGCCGCCAGTCGGGACCGAACCCTCGGATTGACCTTCTTCGTTGGCCTGATCATCGCACTTTGGAGTACACGAAACGGCGTTCTCGCGATCTTCGACGCGATGAACGTCGCCTATGACGAGGAAGAAAAGCGCGGTTTCGTCAAGCGGACCCTGATCGGGCTGGTGTTCACCATCGGCGGGGTATTGGGGCTCAGCGCTTTGATCGGCGTTGTTGCTGTCTTGCCGGCCATCCTGGCATATCTCAGGCTGGACGGCGCCGACGAGCGGCTTCTCCTGATCCTACGCTGGCCGATCATGCTGGGACTCGCTTTTGCCGCCGTGACCTGTATCTACCGATATGGGCCAAGCCGCTCGCCGGCGCGTCTACGGTTGCTGACATGGGGCGCAGCGCTGACGGTGGTCGCGTGGATCGCCATGTCCGTCGGCTTCTCCTTCTATCTCAGCAATTTCGCCGACTATAACGCTGCCTATGGTTCGTTTGGTGCCCTGATGGGTCTTCTCATCTGGATTTGGCTTTCGGTCGGCATTCTGATTGTGGGGGCGGAGCTGAATGCGGAACTCGAACATCAGACGGCGCGGGACACCACGACAGGTCCACCGCTTCCCATGGGCGCACGTGGCGCCTTCGTCGCCGACACGCTCGGAGCAACGGCAGACGCGATAAAGAGCAACAGTGACTAGGCTTCTTCTCTCGAGGCGCTCGGAACAAGCGGCGGGCTGCGAGGTTCAAACAACAAAGGAGACCTGCAATGAAAACTCTACCCGCCACTTTTGCCCTGTTGCTGATTTCGTCCACCGCCTTTGCCCAATCGACGGCCGAGACCATAGGCGTCAACTCCGCCTTGAACATTCCTCCCAAGACGGAGGATTTCGTGAAGGAGGTCTCGATGAGCGACATATTTGAGATCGAGTCCAGCAAGCTCGCGCTGCAGAAGGGTAACGCGGCGACGAAAGCCTTCGCCCAGCAGATGATCGACGCTCACGAGAAGACGACGAGCGAACTGAAGGAACTGATCGACGGCGGCAAGGTGAAGGCGCCTGCGGCTACGGGCATGTCCGACGCGCAGAAGAAATCGTTCGACGAGCTCAAGGATCTCTCGGGCAAGGAGTTCGACGATGCCTATCAGGACGATCAGGAAGACGCCCATGAGGACGCCGTCGATGTCTTCAAGCGCTACGCTTCCGAAGGTGACGACGCCGACCTGAAGGCATGGGCCGCAAAGACGCTTCCGGCCCTCGAACACCACCTGAAAATGGCCGAAGACCTGGACGACTAGCCCGCACCATTGCGCGCTCGGTCATGGAGGAAATTCCAATGAACTCCGATAAATCCGCAAAAGGGTCGACAGACCCGCAGCGCGACGCCGCCGGCCAGTTCGCCCCCTCGCAGGCCGACCGGTCGGCAGACGGCGTCGCAAGCGCGAAGCCGACGGTTGTCACTGGTTCTGAGGATGCCACTGCGCACCGCGATCCCCCTGGCAAGAAGCGCCAGAAGGATTGGGACGTCGGCTTCGATGACCGCCAACCCGATCGATCGTGAATGGAGGTGGCCATGAACAAGAGGGAAAATCCGGGAGTTGAATACCGAAACCTTGAGCAGGCCGCCCGAACAGGCGGTGAGGCGGTTTCCGACCCGCATCCCGGCAGCGTATCGGACGGCACCCACCCGGAAGCTTCCGAGACAAAGCTCCCGCGCGGCGCAGATGACCACCACACGAAAAGGCGACCGACGTGACGCTCCTCACCGGATCATGTCTTTGCGGACAGGTAAGGATCACAGTACGGGGCGCTCCCGACCGAGTCGGCATCTGCCATTGCACCGATTGTCGGCAGGAGAGTGGCTCAGCCTTCACGTTTTTCGGTGTCTGGCCTGCTGAACAGTTCGAGCATACAGGAGAAACCGCCAGCTTTTCCGGGCGGTCCTTTTGCCCGCACTGCGGCGGGCGTGTCTTCTCCCTCGATACACATGAAGCAGAGGTCAAGCTCGGTATTGTGTCCGATGCGCCGTCACCCCTCACCCCCAGTTACGAACTGTGGATCAAGCGCCGTGAACCCTGGCTTCGGCCTATCGATGGCGCCGAACAATATGAAGAAGACAGGTCGTGACCGCGATCGGCCCGCTCGATTCATCCGTCGCGAAATCGCACCGTTCTGACAGCATCACCGATAGATTATCATCGCAGCGGCTGCTGCCGCCATCACAGTGGTGGCCGACCAGCCGGCGAAAACTAGCGTCGGGCGTGCCGTGAATTGTTTCATGCGTGCATGGCGGCTGACGACCATCATCATGCCGATCATAATGGGGACAGCGACGAAGCCGTTGATAACGGCATTCCAGAAGAGCGCGCGGATGGGGTCAATGCGAAGGAACTCGATCACAAGTCCGAGCATGGTAGCGATTGCGATAACGCTGTAGAAACCTATCGCCTCCTTCGGCCGGCTTTCGAGGCTGCAGGCCCACCCACAGCATTCCGACGCTGCATAGGCGGCCGAGCCCGCGAGCACCGGGATCGAAAGCATACCGGTTCCGATGACCCCGATGCTGAACAGAGCGAAGGCGAAATTTCCAGCGACGGGCTTCAGGGCCTCGGCCACATCGGCTGCGGTCCCGATATGTGTCTTTCCGCTCGCATGGAGGGTCGCCGCCGTGCTCATGATGATGGCAATGGCGACGAGGTTGGAGATCGCCATGCCGGCAAAGGTATCCATGCGGATACGCTTCAGTTCGCGCTTTGCTTGGCGCGGCGCCTGCCTTAGCGGCTGCGCCTCATCCTTTCCCTCTATCTCCTCCACCTCCTGGCTGGTCTGCCAGAAAAACAGGTAGGGACTGATCGTCGTGCCGAGGATGGCGACGATCACCGTAAACGTTTCGCCATCCAGCTCAAGCGAGGGCATGACAAAGCCCTTGCCCGCCTCGAGCCAGTCGATTTCCACAACGAAGAGGACAGCGTAGGAAAGCAGCACCATGGTCAGCCATTTCAGATAAGCGGCGTAGCGATGGTAGGGTACGAACATCTGCAAGACGAGCGACACGACCGCGAAGGCGATTGTTGTCGGCATGCTCGGCAGCCCTGTCGCAACTTTAGCCGAGGCACCCATGGCCGAAAGGTTGGCGCCGATATTGATCGTGTTGGCGACGAACAGCAGGCCGACCAGGAGAAGCACCATTGAGCGTGGCCAGATGGTGCGCAGGTTGGCGGCCAGCCCACAGCCTGTCACCCGGCCGATCCGCCCGCTGATCATCTGGATGGCCGACATTAGCGGGTAGGTCGGCAGCATCAACCAGAGCAGATTGAAACCGAACTGCGCGCCGGCCTGCGAATAGGTGGCGATCCCGGAAGGATCGTCGTCCGCGGCCCCCGTGATCAAGCCCGGCCCGAGTTGCTTCAGGATGGGTTCTGATCCGGCGTCACGCGGAGCATCTTCTTGACCCGCGGGATCGGTTGGCAATTTAGAGGCTGCACCCGTTATCGATCGCACGCTCCTGCATGGCGCAAGTCATTAGCGGAGCGCCGGCACGCGAACCGGGATGGCGCAATGAAGTTCCACGCCAACACCATTATGACCGAGCCTCGTCAGTGAAATCCCCGAAGGCCGCACGAAGAGGAGGGTAGATCAGGCGGGGATGACATCTCGCTTTCCATCCGGTCTCTCGCGTTCCGAAACGGTATTTTCGTTGCGGCCCGGTAATCATCATAACGGGAGACCCCATGGGTCAGCTCCGCGCTTCGGACGTGAAGCCAGTGGTCTCGGCAGCTTCCTCGTTTATGGTCTCGTCGTCGATAACGCCCTGCTGCGCAGGATCGATATCGAAAGCTGTGAGCTGGACCATGATTTCCTTGGCACGCGTGATCGCGGCATCTTCCGGCATGCCATGCGCAGCCATACAGACCGATACCTTCTCCCCACGCTCTCCGACGAACTCGACCGTCGTCGTGCCTTCGCCGCTGTGAACATTCGTTTCGATGAGTTGCATGGCGACCTCCTATTAGGATGGTCAAAACCGGAGAGGAGAAACGAAGTTCCTGTACGTTTGCGGACAGATCGCGTCGTCGGGAGCACGAAAATGCCGCCGTACGGAACCTTTCGCCGCATGTGTTGTTGGCCAGTCGCAAACAGGGAGCGCACCATGGCCAAGAACACATCACCGAAAGCAGCATCGGCGAAATCCTCAAAATCCGCGGCAACGGCCGCGCAAATCCACGACCAGAAGCTGGTGCGTGGCAATGGCGGCGAGCTGCACCAAGTCGCGGAGGGCGAAACGCCGATCCTGACCACCGCACAAGGCGGCCCAGTCGCCGACGACCAGAACTCATTGCGCGTCGGCGCACGCGGGCCGCTGCTGGTCGATGACTTTCATTTCCGCGAGAAGATTTTCCATTTCGACCACGAGCGCATTCCCGAGCGCGTCGTCCATGCGCGCGGCTACGGAGCGCACGGCTTCTTCGAGACCTATGAATCGCTTGCCGCCTATACGCGCGCCGACCTCTTCCAGCGCCCCGGCGAGAAGACACCCGCCTTTGTTCGCTTCTCCACCGTCGCCGGCAACAAGGGCTCGTTCGACCTGGCCCGCGACGTGCGCGGCTTCGCCGTGAAGCTCTACACGCAGGAGGGCAACTGGGACCTCGTCGGCAACAACATCCCCGTCTTCTTCATCCAGGATGCCATCAAGTTCCCGGACATGGTGCATGCGGTGAAGCAGGAGCCGGACCGCGCCTTCCCGCAGGCCCAGAGCGCACATGATAATTTTTGGGACTTCATCAGCCTGACGCCCGAAAGCATGCACATGATCATGTGGGTCATGTCGGACCGCGCCATTCCCCGTTCCTTCCGCTTCATGGAAGGGTTCGGCGTGCACACCTTCCGCCTGGTCAACGCGAAGGGTGAATCCACCTTCGTCAAATTCCACTGGAAACCCAAGCTCGGCCTGCAATCCGTCGCCTGGAACGAGGCCGTGAAGATCAACGGCGCCGATCCAGACTATCATCGCCGCGACCTTTGGAACGCGATTCAGGCCGGTAACTTCCCCGAATGGGAACTCTGTCTCCAGCTTTTCGATCAGGATTTTGCCGACAGTTTCGACTTCGATATCCTCGATCCCACCAAGATCATCCCCGAGGAGGTGCTTCCGGCAAAGCCGGTCGGCAGGCTGGTTCTCGATCGCATGCCGGCGAACTTTTTTGCCGAGACGGAGCAGGTCGCCTTCATGACCCAGAATGTGCCGCCCGGCATCGATTTTTCCAACGATCCGTTGTTGCAGGGCCGCAACTTCTCCTACCTCGACACCCAGCTCAAGCGGCTTGGCAGCCCGAACTTTACGCATATCCCGATCAACGCGCCCAAATGTCCCTTCCATCATTTCCAGCAGGACGGGCATATGGCCATGCGCAATCCCGTCGGTCGCGCCAATTATCAACCCAATTCCTGGGGCGAAGGACCGCGTGAATCGCCGGTCGCCGGCTTTCCGCATTTCCCCGCGGAAGAGCAGGGCGAGAAGGTCAGGCTGCGTCCCGAAAGCTTTGCCGACCACTACAGCCAGGCGCGTCAGTTCTACATCAGCCAGACGCCGGCCGAGCAGCGACACATCGCGGCCGCGCTGACCTTTGAGCTCAGCAAGGTCGAAACACCCGTGATCCGTGAGCGCGTCGTCTCGCATCTGATGAATATCGACGAGACCCTCGCCAACACCGTCGCCGAGAAACTCGGTTTTCAGTCCATGCCGAAACCCGCCGATGCCGCAATGCCGACACGGCAGGATCTGGAGGCCTCGCCTGCACTCAGCATCGTGGAACGAGGACCCAAACGCTTCGAGGGACGCAAGCTTGGCATCCTAATCACGGACGGCGTCGATATCGACCTACTGACCTGCCTGCAGGACGCCATCGGGGCGGAGAAAGCAGAGGTCGCCCTGATCGCACCAAAAGTCGGCGGCGTGACGGCGTCCGACGGTTCATGGGTGCCGGCGCAGTTCATGATCGACGGTGGTCCTTCCGTGCTTTTCGACGCGGTCGCGCTCCTGCCGGTCAAGGCGGCGATGGACGATCTTCTTAAAGAAGCGACGGCGCGGGACTTCGTTGCCGATGCTTTCCAGCACTGCAAGTTCATTGGCCACGTCGCCGATGCTCTGCCCCTCCTGCAGGTGGCCGGGATCGCCGACAGGCTCGATGAAGGCGTGATCGAACTGCCCGGCGAAAACGGCCTCTCAGCCTTCGTCGCGGAACTCGGCAAGCTGCGCCTTTGGTCGCGCGAGCCTTCCGTCAAGCTCGGCAAGGCATCCGTTTCGTCCGCATAGCGGATGGCTTGCCTTGCCGCATCCGCGGGGGAACAAAGGTCCACAAGGCTGGTTAGCTCCCCGCGCGATCGCGCTTGCTATCTAGGCTAATGTTCACAACAACAGGAGAGCTCGATGCCCACCAAGACAATGGAAGACCTGTTTCTCGACGGTATCAAGGATATCTATTACGCCGAGCGCAAGATCATTGCCGGCCTCAAGAAAATGATCCGCGGCGCCGAGGCACAGGACCTGAAGGCCGCATTCGACAAGCACCTGCAGGAAACTGAGGGCCAGGTCGAGAGACTCGTGCAGGTGTTCGAGCTTCTCGGCAAGCCGGCGCGCGGCAAGACCTGCCCGGCCATCGACGGCATTCTCGAAGAGGGTCAGGAGATCCTCGAGGAATTCAAGGGCTCGCCCGCGCTCGATGCAGGCCTTCTCGCCGCCGCTCAGGCCGTCGAGCATTACGAGATCGCCCGCTACGGCACGTTGAAGTCCTGGGCCGTTCAGCTTGGCAAGAACGACGTCGCCAAGCTCCTCGACCAGACGCTCGCCGAGGAAACCAAGACCGACCAGGCGCTGACGCAGCTTGCAGAGGACAAGGTCAACCGCGAAGGCAAGACCAAGGCGGCATGACGCGGAACGGGCGGAGAAGCGGCTCTCCGCCCGTCCCCTTCACGGCGAAAGATGCCCGATCCGATGCGAAGCAACGGGAGTGGAGATACGGCGAGTGGCGACATATCTGCGTGGATATGCAGCGCATGTTCGCTGAAGACACGCCCTGGAAAGTCGCCTGGATGGAGCGGGTCTCGCCAGAAGTCCTGGAAGTCGTGGGCCGCCATGCCGAGCGCACGATCTTCTCCCGGTTTCTCCTACCCGCCCGCGCGACCGATGCCACGGGCATGTGGCGTAACTACTACGAAAAGTGGTGGATGATGACGGCCTAACATTCACCTATTTTGGTGTTTTTTTCATTGTGTTTTTCGGAATAATTCCCTCACCTGATTCAGGGTGAGGGGTTTTTATGTTCCCAATTTGATCTGCGACGATGCGGCTGGCCGCAATGCCGAGCCGCTTCCGGTCCACGCCTCGCGTGTAAATCTCGGCCGTCGCGATGTTCGTCCAGCCGTACTGGGCGAACAGTTGGTGTGTCGCGCCTCCTTCGGCCGCCAGCGTCGCGCTCAGCTTCCGCAGCCCATGCGCTAACTTTGTCACCCCCGTCTCCGTGTACCTCTCCTTGAACCAGTTCCCGAAGCTTGCCTTGTCGATCGATGCGACCCGAAGACCCAGAGGCGCGCATGAGCGCCGCCCCTGCGATGCATGCCACCCCGGTGCCGCGCCGCCGGGCCGATCTGCCGCGCCAGGCAATCATGCTTTGTCCGCTTCCGTACCGAGGCCCGCCGTCGGGTTGTCTCATCTATTTTATGATCATAGATGGACAGCCATTGAGTGTAGGAGAGACCGAAGCCTTTGGCAGATATGCGGTCGCTGAATCGCATAGGATTGTTGGATGGTGGACGTTTGGCAGAGCAGGTTTAGGAACAACCTGCTTCGGCGTTTGCCAGAAACGAGCCTCGAACGCTTCGCCCCGCAGTTGGAGCGGATACCTCTCCCGCGTTCGTATCACCTCTCATCACCTCATCAGCCGATGGAGTTCGCTTATTTCTTCGAGAGCGGAATTGCGTCCGTGGTGGTCCGATCGCCGGAAGGTCAGCACAGCGAAATCGGGATCATCGGGCGTGATGGCATGTGTCCGGCTTCGGCAATACTCGGCGTGGACGCCGATCCCTTTTTTGTTCATATGCAAATTCAGGGCGAAGCCTATCGCATTCCCGCCCAAGCCTTAAAAGCGGTCCTGCTGGAGGATCGCGAAGTGCATAGCCTCTTCTCCCGATACACCCAGGCCCTAGCGGTCCAGCAGGCCTATACGGCGTTGTCCAACGCGGCGCACCACATTGATGAACGGCTCGCGCGGTGGATCTTGATGTGCCATGATCGGGTGGACGGAGACGATATCAGCCTGACCCATGAATTCATGTCGGTCATGCTTGCAGTCCGGCGCCCAAGCGTGACGACGGCTCTTCATGTGCTTGAGGGCAAAAAGCTCATCTATTCCGAACGCGGTATGGTCAGCGTGCGAAACAGGGGAGGCCTTGAGGCATTTGCGCGGGATGCCTACGGCGAATGCGAGAAGGAATACGAGCGGCTCATTGGTGCCGCCCTGTCGCGGCCCGCTAGCTGAACGCATCCTGGAAGGGCAGCCGCGCCACCAGATCTCCCCGGTCATCGAAAATCTCGAACAAGCGTGTTTTATCGAGATGCCCCTTGCGCAGGTCCTCGGCCAGAATCTCGCGTGCTGCAAGGCGGGCTTCCGTTATGGCTGCTTCCAGCGTGTCGAAATCTGCGCCTTCCCGGTCCTCGATCCGCTCCGTCCGGCTGCAGATATGAAAAAAGTAGTGGGTCATCGTCGCCTCGCAGCGTCATTGCTTCGACAGGGACCAGCGAAATCGCCAAGTGTTCCATTTTCTTTCTGCAGACATCGGTACGCTACCGTACGGCAACCTCCGCGACCCCGCGTCGTTCCCCTTCGAAATGGAGGAATGAATGGACGCCGTGGTCTCTCTATCCGTGCCTCAGACGGTTCACACCGGGATCGAAGCCCAGTTGCCCGCATTGAGGCGGTTCGCCCAGCAGTTGACGCGCTCGGCGAGCGACCGGGAGGACCTAGTCCAGGAAACCGTCATGCGGGCGCTTCGTTCCTCACACCAGTTTCACCCTGATACGAAACTCCGTTCGTGGCTCTTCACAATCATGCGCAACACCTTCAACACCGAATATCGTCGGCGCTGCCGGGAGCCTGTTGGGCTGGATGATGGGCTTCTCGAACGGGCCAGCATAACGGCACCGCAGGAGTGGGCGGTTCGCCGCAGCGAACTGCGTTGCGCGCTGGGCCGCATCCCGCCACGCTCGCGCCGTACACTGCTGCTTGTGGCAATGGGTGTCAGCTATATCGATACGGCGCGGCTATGCGACTGCGAGATCGGCACGGTGAAAAGCCGGGTCAATCGTGCACGCAAGATGCTCGAAGACGAGATCGGCCGCCCCGGCGCGCAGTGACGGGAATAACGGCGCATGCGACAGCCTTCCACCCCCGACATGGTGGACGAGAACTTCTCCGTACGATTTCGTACCATGATACCGCTTTGAAACGCGCCTATGCGATCCTAGACTCGCGCCTATCGCACATAGGAGGCGGGCATGGGCAACTACACTTCCAAGGGAACGTTCGAACCGGACGAATTGGGCGCATTGAAGTTGATCTTCGACGAACTCACCGCGCAGCCGTGGTTCGATACGTCTGAGGACGCCAGGGAGAGCTTTGCCAAGTATCTCTTCGAGACCTTTCCCGCCGTCACCTTCGATCCGGTTAAGCACCGTTCGATCATCGAGGCCTCCGCCCGCATGTTCTACACCCGCGACAGCGCCTGATCGCAAAAACTGAAACCATCGCCTCGTTCCTGCACAAGAGAAGAAGGTGCCATGTCCGATACCAGCACGAAGACCCTATGGGCGACGTTCTCGACCTGCGAGGCCGCCGACTTAAAAGGCCGGCTCGCAAACTCGGGCCGGCTGATTTGCGTTAGCCCAATCGTACATGCTACCGCCCACGCTCGCTATTGCGTCTCCCGTCGAACGGCGTAATCATCGCGAGAATGGCGGCACCATTCATAAACGATTTATCCACGTGCTGGTCATTGCTTCGATCCAAGAACGGGAGGCATGGACATGTCCGCGTCGTTGCCCTCTGCCCCTGCTAACAACCTCTTGCAGCTCCTGCCCGCTATCGACTTCGAGGTGCTGGCGGCCGATCTTAAATATGGCTTCTTCTCGAAAGGGACCGTGCTGGCGATTCGGGACCAGCCGATTGATGCCATATATTTTCTGACCTCCGGCATAGGGTCCGTCGTAATCACGACCCCGAAAGGCAGACGTGCGGAGGCGGGCATCTTCGGTTTCGATGGTTACATTCCCACAGCTGCCGTCACGGGCGCGCGCGTCAGTTCCTATGATGTGGCGGTCCAGATCGACGCGGAGGGCTACAGCATGGATTTTGACGATTTTCGCCGCTGGATGGACCACAGCAAGCCTTTCGTGCAAATCATGAACCGCTCAATGGAGGGGTTCGCCGTGCAGCTGGCACATACGGCCGTATCCAACGCGGTGCACGACGTCAACGAGCGGCTCGCGCGCTGGCTTCTCATGTGCCACGACCGTTCACGAAGCGACGAGATGGCGGTCACGCACGAACTCCTCGCCGTCCTGCTAGGCGTCAGAAGGCCGAGTGTCACAACCGCGCTGCACGTTCTCGAAGGCGACGGCTTCATTCGCTCATCACGCGGCAGCGTCGTAATAAGGGATCGTGCAGGACTTGAGGAGTTCGCGCAAGATTCTTATGGACGGCCGGAAGCAGAGTATCGTCGTCTGATGAGTGGGCTTGGCTGAAGCGATTGTGTCGGGTCGCCGTCCATGTCCGAAGTGCTAGGGGTTATCCGCCCGTTGTTGAACGAAGACGGTCGTCCTGGCGTCTGAAAAGAATGTCTTCGAGGTCTGCATAGCTCGGTCTACAGCTGTCGATCTCCATGAGGTATTGTTTCGAGGACCAATCGCACGGTAATAATCGGAACTCGGTTGGCATCCTGCAGCTCAACCGCGATACTGTCGACTGGTCCGTTGGGAAGTCCATCGACCGCCATCTCGGCCAGTAGTTTCCTAGCTTCTTCTATGGCACCGTCCAAGGTTGGGAAGTCGAAGCCGCGGTCAGGCTGTAGCACGCCTTCTTGATCCTGGATTTTGAAAAAAAATCGTCCCATCAAACTAGCCTTCGCTCATGAGCCATAAGCAGATTTGGTGGGGTGCCTTGGCGCTTCGGTGTTGACACGGCTTTTGCCATTTTTGACATGAGGCCGGTGTTTGGGCTTGCCCACGCCGGTAATGTGTGATCCGGCCTTGCCGCTATTGTGGTTTGATCCCAATGGTGAATGCTCGGTCGCTGCGGGATGTGGGCCATCAGAGATACTGCCGGGATGGGGGTCCTCGACAGTTGGCGTCGACATGGTCGATTTGTCATTTGCGGGTTTGGTCATGGCAGCCTCCATCTTCGCAAGCAGAATGCTGGCGCAGGCAGCACTGTTCCGTATGAAGGCTCTGTTTCCTCGAGTGACTTAACTCAGCGTACCGCCACACTCTGCAAGATTTGCCCTGCCTCCAAGCTTCCAAAGAAATGCCCCGCACTGGGCGGGGCAAGAGGTTTGGTCAGTGCAACAGAGTACAGCGTTTACGGTCCTGTCGGTTCCCTTGGCTTCTTGGAGACCACCTGAGAGAGGCGCAGAGCACGCAAAGCCAGCGTCTTCTCGTGCCGCGCTCTTCGCTCCGCCTCAGCCATTTCTTCGACGAACCTCTTCGTTTCATTGAGGTCGCCCCAGACCGAACCGGCAGGGCAGCGTGCCTTTGTTCCGCGATCGATAGGCTGATCCAATTTTTCGCTGTTCAAGTCGCCCTCCTCTTGGTGTTTACGAGCAACGGAACATAGGGCACTTGGCCAGCGGGCAACCATGAACCGGCGCGCGCGGTCTATACGCCGTCACGCCCGTAGTGCGCTCTTGCGGTCGCCTCAAGTACAGGCTTATCCGTGGCCGAATTGAACGTGCCGCCGGGATACGCGTCGAGCATATATCTCGCGAAAGCCTTCTTGGCTCCAGGATCGCGACTGAACCACGGCTGCGAGGTGATCTCTTTGAATACCTCGCGCATATCCGCAAGTTCCGAGGGCTCAAAAATCCCAGCGCTCATATCTTCCCCTTAAGGCACCTTAGAATCGTTCCACGGGAACCTTTTGAGAGAAATAAGAGTTTGCGCGCACCTTCACAATGAGCTGTGACCAAGGAGACATTAACCTGAACCATTTTGGTTAATGCTGCGTACGAATTGCGTTTTGACAAAAAGACACGCCCAATGAGCGCGGAGGCGTACAACCCGATGGAGCTCTTCGCCTCCACCGTTGTCCTCGACACGGACGGCGCGATGAACATCCACGACAAGACGCAGGGCTCGCAGAATAGCCGCGACTATATCTGCGGCGTCTTCGGCCTCGACCCGGGCAAAGTAGTCGTGAAGAACAGTTTCGTCGGCGGCGCCTTCGGCCAGGCGCTGCGACTGAAGCACCAGCTGTTCTGCCGGTTCGAGGACTTGACGGCCGTCGAGCTACTCGGCTCCTGCGTCTGCTTGAAATCCTGCTTCTTTTTGTAGGTCGAGAGCTTCTCAGCCATGACCCGCCTCACAAGATCCTGCGTTCGATCTGCGAGGCGATCATCGGCAAGGCGGCCGCGCAAGAGCCGCCAAGACGGAGACGCTGCACAAGCCGGCCGAGGAGATAGGTCGTGGCGGCCGTGCCCAGAACCCTGAGCCATGGGTGTACGTCGCCACGCGAAGGCCGGGCATCCATCCCGTCGGTCTGCTTTCGGCTCGCGGTCAATCGGGCGCGCAGATCGGCAACTTCCCGCCGAAGAGCCTCAATTTGCTGGTGGGCTGATGCATGTTCGTTCCCAACGACTGGATCCTCGGCAAGGCCCTCCTCCTCCAGCTCGGCGAGATGTTCGCGCAACTGGGCCGGGCTGTCGAAGCCCTTCGCTCGTATATTGGTCATTACGTTTATCTCCCGCGACGTCGATGCTTACGGCAACCGAGAATGGTTTGCCGGCGCCGACATGAAAAACACACCTGCGCGATGGTTGTTCCGCGCGCAAATGGGCAGCGTGGTTGCGATCAAAATCGGCGCCGGATATGGTTAGCGCAGCGCTCCCGCCGCTCCGTTTAGGAGGCTTACATGGCGATCGGCACGGTCAAGTTTTTCAACCAGGACAAGGGCTTTGGCTTCATCACTCCGGACAACCGCGAAACGGATGTCCTGGTCCACGTTTCGGCCGTGCTGTCAGGTGGCCCGCTTCGCGACGCGACGAAGGTCAGCTACGACATTGGCCAGGACCGCAAGACCGGAAAATCCAAAGCGGAAAACGTCCGCGCGATCTAAGCAGGCGGACGTCACCGATCTTTCGTCGCTGACGCCCCTGGTGGCTCTATGCCGCCTTTTGCTGCGATCGCACCTTCAACCTCCCGAATGGCCTTGGCCGCTTCGAGCGGGATAGCCTTCATTTCGTCGTCGTGGACGTGCACGGGCATTCCGCTTGCGTAAATGAGGTCCATGGCGTCCGCGGATTCCTCACGACGCGCAAGTTCTCCCAGCACTCGCCGGCCTTCCGCTATTGTCACATAGGCGCGGCCGAGCAGGCGGAGCTTCTCGCCCTCGGAAAGAGTGGCCACGTTCTGTGCCACCCGGGCCAGCTTGACCAGATCTTCATTGACATGCTGCTCGAAACCTTTTGCTGTCCAGCGACATTACCTGTTCGAAACCGGAGAACAGCGCGTGGCCAGAGCATATGGAAACCCCTCCGATCCCGAGACCGAATGGTCGGACAGCGAAATCCTCGCCAAGGCGCACGACCTCGTCGAAACCTTTCTGACCTTCCTGCGACTGGAGCGACCGAGAAACGACATTCTCGACGCACGTTGCCTGCCGGCAAGTAAATCTTCGCTCATCAGCGCATTCAGGCTTGTGATCGCAACGGAGCCCCGCGGCGACGTGCGAGGGGCGCTATCGTTTGCTGGTAGTATCCTCGCCCAGTTTCAGGACCGCGTCGGAACGCGCGTCTCCGTGGCGCCGGCCTGTGCGGTGAACGTCGAGCCGACACACACAACGGCAGCGAACCTGCTCGAGGAGGTTCTTCGCCAGGTCGACGAAGACACCCGTCGACTGCGCGATCTCCTGGGGAAGGCGTCGTTGATCGCGGAGAGCCGGTTCCAGGCCAGACATTCGCGAACGCCCTTCCAGGACGATGGTACATATACCTGGTACGGGCATGGCTGATACCTAAAGTGACGGAACGTCGACTATTCCACGCCGCCGAGCTCGCGGAACGCGCGCCAATGGTCGTCGGTCGAAACCCCATCCGTAGAGACGCGAAACGCCGTTCCCTGAGCCTTCAACGCTTGCGCGGTTTTCAACGCGTCCGGATAGAGTAGTGTCGGCTCGTCACGCCGGTTTTCTCCGAGGGGTCATCGAGCTCAGCGCGACAACCTGAAACCTTATTGCCATGATCATTGCTTCCGAATGCGCCGAGATGGGTCAGCCTTTATTTCCATCGGAGACAAAGTCTTTCGGGATCTCGTCGCGGGCGGCCCGATGCGCCACAGCCCGGTCGTTCCACCTTTCCTTCAAGACGACATCAATCGCGAAGGCGACGTCCTCGGCGCCCCAGCCAGCCTCCTGCATCTCGCACATGAAAGCGGTCAACTTCTTATCGATGATGCTGTGAAGCTCACCGTCTGTTGTAGCCGTGCCTTGGTTCACAATCGTCACCTTGGAATGAGTTGCCATAGACCGGACAACGCCGCTTTTGCCGGTAGGTTTCGCCGCCGGCAACGTCAGCCCCAAGAGCGAGCTGGACGCCTGACGGCGTGAATGCTTCATTGCGCGTCCGGAGGACTCGCCATTCTAGAGTTCCAAAAACTGCAGTTGCGCGCTCGTCAGCTCTCAATGTTGGCGCTGTCCCCGGCGGTTATCGAGTAGGTTCCGCCAGACGCCATGCGCGCTGGCCAAGTTTCTGACGCCTCGAGGCGGAGATCGAAGCCGTCGCGGGCCGATATCGGCCTGATGCCGCTCCAACTGGAACATCGATCTCTCGACATCCGTCGCAAGCGCGCGAAACCCCGCGTCCCGCAGAATGTTGCAGATCTCGAGAAGGATGAAGACATCGTATCGATGACGAATGTGGAGGGCGTGATTTCGAGATCCGACATGCTACACACATGCTTTTTGCGAGGATCTGTTTCAGCCGCGAAACCGATCGGCGCGCAATATCGAATTCCCCTCAGGTCACTTGCGGCCGAATCGGTAAGCCTTTGAGAAGAAAACAGGGAACGTTCACTCCGCAGGAACAAATGCAATGTGCTGCCGTTGGGCACGGAACTGGATGAGGACTATGCCGAGATATTACTATGACAAGTGAACCGCCCATCGTTCTGATCGCCGAAGACGATTTCCTCATTCGAATGAGCGTCGTGGAAGATATGCGGGACGCTGATTTTCATGTGTTCGAAGCAAGCAACGCCGAAGAGGCACTGGGACTTCTGGAGGCGCATCCTGAGATAGATACCCTTTTTACAGATATCGATATGCCGGGCTCGATGGATGGATTGAAGTTGGCGAAAGCGGTGCGCGAGCTACGCCCTGATGTCGCGATTTTGCTAACATCGGGATATTTGAAAGTGCCTCTCAGTGACGTGTCGGACCAGTTTCTATTTTTTTCAAAACCCTACGAAATCGGCCGCATCATAAACCATATCAAAGAGCATCTATTCCAATAGGCCGGTATTGATTGCGTTGCCTCGACCTTTAAGCCATAAAAATACGACTAATAGGCAGCCTCGTCGTGCACAATATCTCTCCCGTCGCCTGCCTACCCTCAAGATATCGGATCGTCCATGGCACTGGTGAAGACATCTCAACTGGGCGCAAAGGCTTCATCGGCCAAAACCACTCAAATTGAGCCCCCGACCGCCTCCGATGGGAAGGCTGCCGCCTCGCGCCGGTCGCAGGATCGCTCCCGTCTTCGCCGGCAAAAGGCAGCGGAGCGCATCGGCGCCGCTACTGAAGAACTGGCAACCGGGGTCGCCCAGGCGGCATCGGCGTCGGAAGAACTCCGGCGCGCCTTGGAGCAGATCGCAAGCGGGGCGGAAGAGGCCGCAGGCGCGGCGCATGAATCTCTATCCGCGACGACGCACCTCTTCACCCGGTTTTCCGAAGCCCGCTCCGAGGCCGAAGCCGCGCGCGGCCGCACGGAGAAGCTTCAAGGGTCAATCTTCGAATCCGCCGCGCAGATTGAGTCGTCAATTTCGGCGATCGAGGCCAATGCCTCCCGGCAGACTGCATCTGTCGCCGTCATCGCCAAGCTTCAATCCCAGGCAGAAAACATCGGTGCGACCACCGTGGCCGTCGCCGACATCTCGGACCGGACGAACCTGCTCGCCCTTAATGCGGCCATCGAGGCGGCCCGCGCCGGCGAGAATGGCCGCGGCTTTGCCGTCGTCGCAGACGAGGTCCGCGCGCTTGCCGAAATTGCCGAACGCGGCTCGCGCGACGTCAGCCAACATGCGGAAACGATCGTCGGCGGTGTTGCGCGAATTGCCGCGAGAATTGCCGCAGCGGCAGAGAAGGCCCAGGCCCAGACAAAGACCGGGCAGACGGTCACCGACGAGCTTCATGCCGTTCGCTCCGGTCTGACGAACCTCTCGGCGAACAGCCAGGCCGTCCTTATCGCGGCGGTCGAGGCTGAAGTCGCAACGCGCGAGGCGCAGAAAGGCGCGGAAACCGTTGCCGCCGCCGCCGAGCAGCAATCGGCTGCGGCAGCGCAGGCGCAACGGGCGGTCGAACAGCAGAGTTCCGCGCTCGAAGAGAGCCAGCAGACCGCACAGGCTCTCGCCGTCCTTGCCGATGACCTGATGAACGACACGGGCCGCGGTTCCCGGACTGAAGAGCTGAGTTCGGCTGCGGAAGAGCTGTCTGCTACGGTGCAGGAACTGTCGGGCGCGGCCGGGGAAATCCTCATCGCGATCGAGCAGATTAGCCGTGGCGCGGAGGCCCAGGCCGCCGCGACCCAGCAAGCCAATGCCGCGATGGCGCAGATCGAGAAAAGCGCCGCGCATGCCCAACAAAATGCCGGGGAGGCGAGCGTTCGGGCGGAAGAGATCAGGACTCTGGTCGGCAAGAACAAAGCCGGCCTCAACGAAATTGCGGCCGGCATTGGCGATGCGCTTGCCGTTACGCGCGACGCATTGGCCGATCTGGCTTCGCTGGGCGAAATCGGTTTCCAGATCGAGCGCACGGTGGACCGGATCGTTCTCGTGGCTGTGCAGACAAGCATGCTCGCCGTTAGCGGTTCGGTAGAAGCGGCAAGGGCGGGCGATGCGGGGCGCGGCTTTGCGATCGTCTCGACTGACATCCGCAGGCTCGCACAGGATGCGGCTGAAAACATCGATGGCGTCAAGGACATCGTGCGTCTGCTCCAAAGCCAGATCGCAGTCGTTCAACGCGAACTCGACATGATTGTGACGGCTTGCGAGGCCGAGATTGCCAAGAGCAAGCTCATTGCCGAACGCCTCGGCGCCGCGGAAGCCGATGTGAACCTAATGGCACGCGGCAATACGTCAATCCTCGAGGCTGCGCAGGCAATTCGCGTCGCCGCCAAACAAGTACAGTCGGGAACCCAGCAGATTGCCTCGGTCGCACAGGAGGCCAGCGCCGCGTCGCAACAGGCCGCAACCGCCGCACGCGAGCAGTCGCGCGGCGCGGAAGACCTTGCCGCGGCAGTCGAGGAAATCGCGTCCCTGGCGGACGAATTGCAGATTTCCGGAACCTGAGATCATGATGGGGTCCTCTACCAAGGCCGAAACAGATGAGCGACGCTTGGTCTTCCAGGTTGGGGAGCAGCGCCACAATATCGACGCGCGGCGGGTGGTCGAGGTGATGCGAGTGCCCGCCATCACCCGCGTGCCGCACGGTCCGGCCGCACTGGCCGGCATCGCCAACCTGCGCGGGCGCCCCCTGCCGGTACTCTCGATGCGCCGGATCATGGATTGCGGGCCGGACACGCACTGGGGTGACGGCAGGATTATCGTCTACGACCACGGCGGAGCGGTCGGCCTTCTTGTCGACGATGTCCTTCGCCTGTCCGCCGACCACGCCTCAATACCCCTGCACGGACTGGGCGATCTGCTCGATGCGTCCTTCAAGGTCGCCCGGCGCAATCCGGTGGACAGAGGCAAGTCCGCTGGGGCCGACAGCGTGGAGCTATCGGCCCAGACGCTGACGGCCTTGCTATCGTTTCATGTGGCCGGCCAGCTTTACGGCCTGCCGCTGAAGGACATCCGCAAGGTCAGCTTGCTTGCCGACGAAACCGCGGCGCCCCCCAACGCGGCAAGTGCGCTGATCGGACTTGTTCAGATGCGTTACGGCGTTCTGCCGCTCATGTCCCTGGCTGCACTCCTTGGAATCAGGCATCCGGTGGAAAAGGGCCGCTACATGATCATCGTCGAGCATGAGGGCGAGCGGATCGGCCTCGCCGTCGACGAGCTCGATGTCATCAGACGTCTGCCGGAACACGCGATCGATGCCGTGCCCGCCGTGCTGCAGCGCGGGCGCAGCGACGGGCAGATCGCCGCGATCGGCCGGATTGCCGAAGACGGCCTGTTGATATCCATCCTGTCCCCGGACAAACTTTTCGGCCACCATGCCGTCACGCAGGCGATCGAACACAACACAGGAGTGCAATCCGTGAAGGTGATGCCTGGCACGCACGATGCGATCGAGCAATTGCTAATTTTCCAGCTCGGAGATGAAGCCTATGGCCTGCCGATTGCTTCAGTGGACGAAGTGATCCGTATTCCGGGCGAGATCACCCGCATGCCCGGCGCGCCGGGTTTCGTGATAGGCGTCATCAATCTGCGCGGCAAGGCCATTCCGCTGATCGACCAGCGCACGCGCTTCGCGACGTCGGCGACACCTGCGACGGCAAAGGCGCGCGCGATCATTCTGACGCTCGGATCCCTCCAGGCGGGCTTCGTCGTCGATGGCGTTTCGGAAGTGAAAGCCGTGTCATCGGCCGACCTCTCCGCGGCACCGGAATTCTCCTCCGATCAGACGGATGTCTTCGATCGCATCGCACATATCGAATCCGATGGCCGCATGATCCTTCTGATCGATCCTCAGGAGCTCCTGACCCGCGCCGAACGGGATATCGTCGCCGCGATGACTGTTGACGACACCCTGGCGGGTGGTCCGTGATCCGTCTCCTGATCGTCGAGGATTCCGCCCTGATGCGGAAACTGATGGGCCAGATCTTCCGTGCCGAAGGCGATTTCGAGATCGAATTCGCCCGCGACGGCGTCGAGGCCCTCGAGATCATCGCGCGCTTCCGGCCGGACGTCGTCACCCTCGATGTCCATATGCCCTCGATGGACGGCCTGACCTGCCTCGACCGCATCATGCTCGAACATCCCTGCCCTGTCGTCATGGTGTCTGCCCTGACCGCCGATGGTGCCGAGGAGACGCTTACGGCACTAGAGATCGGCGCCGTGGATTTCATCGCCAAGCCGGCCGGCGCGATTTCGCTCGAGATCGACGCGCTGACGCCGCGCCTCGTCGAGAAGGTTCGCACCGCCGCCGCCGTGCGCATCCGCCGCAGCCTGCGGCTGGCAGAACGCGTCCGTCTGGCGCAAAGACCCGTAAACCGTCCGACCGCCAGCGCGCATAGTCGCCGCCCGGAACGCGTCGAATATGTTCGGTCCGGCAAACGGGGTCTTGTGCTGATCGGCGCCTCGACCGGCGGACCGCCGGCACTGGACGCGGTCCTCGCCCGCCTGCCGGAAGATTTCGACTGGCCGATCCTTGTGGCGCAGCACATGCCGGGATCCTTCACCGGTCCCTTCGCCCGCCGCCTGGACAAGTTATGCGCAATGAAGGTCAGCGAAGTGACCGAGCAGACGCGCATCGAGCCCGCGAATATCTACATCGCCAAGGGCGACGCCGATATCCTCGTGTCGTACCGCTCAGGGTCTCTTGTCGCCTTACCGGCCCCGAGCG
The DNA here is from genome assembly GCF_057798995.1 of Shinella sp. 20P9.1.1. Taxonomy (NCBI): domain Bacteria; kingdom Pseudomonadati; phylum Pseudomonadota; class Alphaproteobacteria; order Hyphomicrobiales; family Rhizobiaceae; genus Shinella; species Shinella sp. 20P9.1.1. The sequence goes on along the minus strand of NZ_JBYOLC010000017.1, from coordinate 50,739 downwards.
ATCCCGGCTACCGATGGCATCCGAGTGTCGATCGGATGGTGCAGTCGGCGATGAAACACGTCCCGCCGGGCGATCTGATCGGCGTGCTGATGACCGGTATGGGCGACGACGGTGCTGCCGCGATGACCGCGTTGCGGGCTGCCGGCGGCTACACGATCGCCGAGGCCGAGGAAACGGCCGTGGTCTGGGGCATGCCGGGGGAATTGGTCCGGCTCGACGGTGCCAGCGAAATCAGGCGGGTCGACGAGATCGGCGCCTGCCTTCTGGATCGGGTTTGCTAATGGCACCTCCCCCACCCGTCCCTACTGACCTTGCGCCGCAGCTTTCGGCGGCGGACCTAGAAGAAATCTGCACCATCATCTACAAACGCAGCGGCATGGTGTTCGGCGAGACCAAGCGCTACTATATCGAGCGCCGCGTCACCGACCTGATCCGTCAGCGCAAGGCACAAACGGTGAGGAACTATATCTCGCTTCTGCGCGGCGACAGGCGCGAGACCGAGCTGCTGATCAACAGTTTCACGGTCAACGAGACCTATTTCTACCGCGAACAGCACCAGCTCGCCTGCCTGAGCAATTCCATCTTGCCTGAAATCATCCGCTTGAAAGGTGCGGGTGACCGTATCCGCATCTGGTCCATGCCCTGTTCCAGCGGTGAGGAGCCCTATTCGATCGCGCTCTGGCTGCTTGAGAACTGGCATCTTGTCGATGCCTACAATATCGAGATCGTCGGATCGGACATCGATACCGCCATCTTGCAGCAGGCGGTCGAGGGCTATTTCGGACAACGGTCCCTCTCGCGCCTTCCAGCGGATATCCTGGAGCGATACTTCGAGCCGGAAGAGGACCAGCAGCGGCGGCTGATCGGCGACCTGCGCGAATCCGTGACCTTTGCCAAGGGCAATATCATCGACCGGCAGAGCCTGGCGGCACTCGGCCGCTTCGACGTGATCTTCTGCCGAAACCTCTTGATCTATTTCGACGAGGCGGCCCGAGAGACGGCCGCGCACAACCTGCATGCGCTGCTCCAACCCGGCGGCTATATCTGCCTTGGCCACACGGAATCCATGTCGCGCATTTCGGAGACCTTCGAACCGGTGCGCTTCCCGGATGCCATCGTTTACCGAGAGACGGGGACGGGCGAATGGATGAGCTGATCGCCCAGTTCGCCATCGAGGCGCGCGAGCTCGTGCAGCAAGCGTCGGAGGACCTGCTTTCGCTTGAAGACAACCCGGTGGGTCGCGACCAACTGGAAGGCGCGTTCCGGGCGTTCCACACGTTGAAGGGCTCCGCCGCGCTATTCGAATTTGGCCCGATGCTGCGCGTCCTGCATCGCGCCGAAGACCTCCTTTCCCAGGCCCGCGCAGGAAAAATCCTTATCGACGCCGATCTCATCGAGCCTCTTCTTGCCGTGATCGCATGGGTTGACGACAGTATCGACGGCATCTCGCAGGCGGGACGTCTGCCGGAGGCGCAGGAGAGGCAAGCCGCGCGGTTGCTCGGGCTTCTGTCGGCGGAACCGGCCGGGCCTGACATCGACGCGACAGGTGGCGCCCCGGCATCCATTCCCGACTGGGCAGCATCCCTGCAGCAGCGCGTCGCGGCGTCGGGCCATGACGAGACCGTCGTTGCGATACGGTACGAACCGCACCCTGAATGTTTCTTCAATGGCGATGACCCACTGGCGACGATGGCACGCCTGCCCGCCATCCGGCACCTCTCGCTTTCCCTCAGGGAACCAGCGCCCGCGCCCGGCGCCTACGATCCCTTTCGCTCCAATCTGCGGATCGAAGCCGTGTCGGCCGGTTCTCTTGCCGACGTCGACGCCGTCTTCCGCCTCATCCCCGACCAGGTGACACTGGTGCCCATCTCCGGGGCGGCCGGCAGAGCGATGTCGGCCGCCGTTTCGGACAACGCCTCCATGCGGCCGGGTTCGACCCTGCGGATCGACGCGGCCCGGATCGACAGGCTGATCGAAATTGCCGGCGAACTGGTCATCGCCAAGAACGGGCTCGCTCCGCTCGCGGACGATGTCCGCAACCACGGCAACGGTCCTCTTGCAAGACAGATCGCGGCGAGCCACGCCGAAATCGAGCGTCTCGTCGCCTCACTCTACGGCGCCGTGATGCGAGCACGCATGATCCCGCTCGAACAGACCTTCCGCCGCTTTCCACGCCTTGTCCGGGACACATCCTCGAAGGTGGGAAAGACCGTCGATCTGGTCATCGAAGGCGAGACTGTCGAAGCCGACCGCGAAATCGTCGAGAACCTGTTCGAGCCGCTGCTGCATCTCATCCGCAATGGCCTCGACCATGGCATCGAAACGGAGGCGGACCGCCTTCGACAATCCAAGCCGGCGCGCGGCCGCATCGTCCTGCGCACCTGCCAGCGCGGCGACCAGATCGAGATCGAGGTCTCGGACGATGGCCGCGGCATGGATCCGCAGCGCGTGAAGGCGACTGCGATCGCCAGGGGCCTTCTCACCGAAGGCCAGGCGGCGACACTGTCACAACGGGACATCCTGCAAATCGCCTTTATGCCCGGCTTTTCCACCGCCGCTTCCGTGACGGATCTGTCGGGGCGCGGCGTAGGCCTCGATGTCGTGCAGCGCTCCATTCAAGGCCTCGGCGGCACGCTAGACCTGCAGAGCACGGTCGGATCCGGCACCACGTTTAAGCTCAGGTTGCCGGTCAGTTTTTCGATGGCGCAGCTGATGGTCGTCAAGGTCGGCGGCGAACGGTACGGCATCCCGATCTCCGACGTCGTCGAGACCCAGAAATTGCCGATGCGTGCCATTCAGCCGGTCAAGTCTGGCTGTGCCTTCGTCCTGCGCAATCGAACTGTCCCGCTGCTCCGTCTGTCGGACCTCCTGAGCTTGCCTTCTTCGGAAGCTCCGTCCGACGATCTCAAGGTCCTCATCGTGCGGTCAGGAGCCGATCTAATCGGCGTCGCCGTCGACGCAATCGCCGAGCGCGCGGAAACGTTGACACGGCCGCTGACGGGCCTTCTCAAGGGCGTTCCGGGCATCGCGGGCACGACACTGCTGGGCGACGGAAAGGTTCTGTTGGTGCTGAATCTGGAGGAGCTTATCCAATGACGGTCACATTGGAGGAAAACGCAATCACGCTGACGGGGGCGTGCGGCGTCGAAGAGGTCGAAGACCTCGTCGGGTATCTGGAGCGCCGGCCCGACCTGCCGGTGGATCTAGGCGCCGCCACGACCATCCATACGGCTCTCTGGCAGGCCCTGATGGTGTTCAAGCCCGTCGTTAGCGGCACGCCGGCATCACCCTTTGCTGCAGGCCAGGTGCTGCCGGCGCTGCATAGCTATCTTGACGAAAACCGGGGAGAGCGGACGTAAAACTTGCTAACCCCTGGTCATACAAATATGTGTAGTTGAGGCTCGTGATCGGCAGGTTACGGCGACTATTCGGAGTGCGAAATGACGATTACAGTCCTCCTCGTGGACGACAGCAAACTGGCCCGGATCGTAGCGGGCAAGGCGCTTGCGGCGCTGCAGCCCGAATGGCAGCGCATCGAGGCTAACAACGCCGCTGAAGCCTTGGCGATCGTTGCGGAGCAGCCGATCGACATCGCCGTGCTAGACTACAACATGCCGGACAAGGATGGCCTGGAACTGGCGTCGGAGCTTCGGGCTATGCGTCCCAATATGCCGATCGCCGTCATTACGGCCAACGTTCAGGACGAGATCATCGCTGGTGTTCGCGCGCTAAATGCTACCTTTGTCGCAAAGCCGGTCACACAGGAAGCCCTGGCCGGCTTTCTTTCCGGAGCAGCGCTCCGGCTTAAAAAGGCCGGAGCATGAGCGGTAGTACCCTGGAGCTCGATGAACTCGAGCGCGACGCGCTCACCGAACTCGTCAACATCGGGGTCAGCCGGGCTGCGGCAAGTCTGCGCAAGATGGTCAACCAGCAGGTTATCCTGTCGGTGCCATCAGTCGAGGTCGTTACGCGGAAATCGGCGGCTTCGCTGATCGGGCAGCGTGAAAGCGAAACCCTGATCGCCGTGCAACAGCAGTTTGAAGGTCCGTTCTCCGGCCGGGCGCTGCTCATTTTCCCTGAAAGCAACGGGCTGTCTCTCATTCGCGCCATCGTTGGCGTTGAGATGGCCGAAGCCGACCTGATCGAGATGGAAGACGAGGCGCTTGCCGAGACCGGCAATGTCATCCTCAATGGCTGTCTCGGTTCGATGGCGAACATGCTGCAGCACACGCTGAAAATGTCGTTGCCCAACGTTCGGCGCGGGGACAGCGCGCTACTTTTCGAGACCCTTGTCAGCGGCGGCGAAGAGAACTTCGTGCTGTTCCTCTACATCAACTTCTCCGTCCGGGAACGGGACATCCGCGGCTATATCGCCATGATCATGGACCTGCCGTCCCTGAAGAACCTCAAACAGCTCATCGCTGCATTCATCGATCGCGTGATGACGGAAAACGAGTGAAGGGCGCGGATGCGTATCGGCGTTTGTCATGACTGAGGATAGGGGCGAGGCAACGGACGCTTTGGGTCGCGTCCAAAGCGAACTCGAACATGCCCGCCGCCGCTTGCAATTGACCCTGGATGCGGCCGGTGAGACGTGCGGATGGGAATGGGATATTCAGCGCAAGCGTTTCTTTGCAGACGCACGATTTGCAGCGATCACGCACCAAGACCCCGTTGCACTCGCGGACGGAACCTCGCCTGACCGTTTTTTCGCCTCCATTCATCCGGACGATCTCAAGCGGGTGAAGCTCGCCGTCGCCGGCATGCTGGCCGGGTCGGAGGTGTTCTCCAAGGAATACAGGCTTCGCCGCAATGACGGTGGATACCGCTGGGTGCATGCCAGCGGCCAGACGATCCTCGATGCGAATGACGATCCCTTGAAGTTCAGCGGCATGCTGGTCGACATCACCGAGCAGAAGCGGTTCAGCGAGCAGCTTCGGATCGCCCAGTCGGCAGGGGGGATCGGCACCTTCGAGCATATTGTCGGCTATGGCACGATTAGTGTTTCAGAACAGTTCTGCCGACTGTTCGGCCTGCATCCGACGCGCGTCCTTCCCATCGGAACGTTGAACGATCTCATCCACCCGGGCGACGAACGGGTAATTGACCTCAACGATCCGAATGCCCTCCAAAATGATCGGCACATAGAGTTTCGCGTTACGCGCGCCGATGACGGCGCCGAGCGCTGGCTGGCACGCCGCGGCGAATATGTCGACGACATGAAGAGCAGCGGTCGCAGTTATGTTGGGGTGATCTTCGATATCACCGATGCCAAGCGCACCCAGGAAAGCCTGCACGCGGCCAACGAAGCCCTCGCCAAGCTCGCGCGCGAAAGCATGCGGGAGCGTAACCGCGTCTGGAATAATTCCCGCGACCTTCTCGCGGTGCTCGACATCGCCGGCGTGTTTCGCGATGTAAGCCCGGCGTGGGTCGAGGTTCTCGGCCATGATCCGGACGACGTCATCGGCCGGCCGATCGCCGACTTTGTCTGGCCCGAGGATGCTGATCTCGTGCGCGCGGAAATGCGCAAAGCGGCCGAGAACGTCTACAACGATCTCGAAATCCGCCTGTCTCACGCGAACGGAACGCCACGCTCCATTTCCTGGAGAACGGCGAGGGAGGACGACCGGATCTTCGCCTATGGCCGCGACGTGACAGTCGAGAAGGAACAGAGGGCCATTCTCGAACAGACTGAAGCGCAATTGCGCCAAGCGCAGAAAATGGAGGCCGTCGGGCAGCTTACCGGCGGCATCGCACACGATTTCAACAACATGCTTACGGGCGTGATCGGCGCGCTGTCACTAATCAAGAGACGCATCGCAGCCAATCGCCTGGATGAACTGGACAAATTCATCAACGCGGCGACGTCGTCCGCCGAACGCGCGGCCGCCCTCACCCATCGCCTGCTCGCCTTTTCCCGCCGGCAACCCCTTGACCGCCAGCCGGTCGACGTGAACAGCCTCGTGGCGTCTATGGAAGATCTTTTCCGCCGCACCTTGGGCGAGCAGGTCGAACTGCTCACGAACCTTGCTCCGGATACCTGGAAGGCCGTCACAGATCTGAACCAGTTGGAAAGTGCTGTTCTCAACCTCGTTATCAACGCACGTGACGCGATGCCAGAAGGCGGCAAACTGACCATCGAGGCGAGCAACGTATTCCTTTCCGCAGCCGATACAGCCCAGGGCGAGACGTTGCAGCCGGGAAGTTATGTCGTACTCGCCGTCAGCGACACCGGTATCGGCATGTCTGAAGCGACGATCGAGAAGGCGTTCGACCCGTTCTTCACCACCAAGCCAATTGGCCAGGGAACGGGTCTTGGTCTTTCGATGATTTATGGGTTCGCCCAGCAATCTGGCGGACATGTGCATATCTATAGCCGGCTCGGTCTCGGAACGACAATTAAGCTCTACCTACCGAGAAGCCTCGATGAGAGGGTATCGGATGAGGGCACTATCGAGCAAGGAGTAGCCGCACCCCGCGGCGAAGGGGAAACGGTGCTGGTCATCGAAGATGACGATTCTGTCCGCATGCTCGTCGTTGATCTCCTGAAGGAACTTGGATATCGGGTGATCGAAGCTATCGATGGCGCAGAGGCAATGCCGGTCATCGAAGGCAAGGGACGCATTGACCTCATGGTTTCTGATGTCGGGTTGCCCGGGCTAAATGGCAGGCAATTGGCGGAGTTCGCGATCGCAGTCCGCCCCTCGCTGAAAATTCTCTTTATCACCGGCTACGCTGCGACTGCGGCATCGCGCGCTGATTTCCTCGCACCAGGCATGGAGATGATCACGAAGCCATTCGCAATCGACTCGTTTGCCAAAAAAGTAAGTGAGATGCTCAATCGCCCCTAACCCTTCCGACATCCCGAGCGGTCAAGACTGGGTCGCAACCCCGACAGCAATGCGAGCAAAAATGAAAAGGCCAGCAATTGCCGGCCTTCTCGTTTAAAGCGTATCGCCTGTAGCGAAGGCGTTCCTGCTCGATTTCCGCCGGACCATAGGAATCCAGCGCGTCGTCAAAGCGCGTCCAGCCACCCTCGGCATTGGCTGCGCGCCGCTGCTCCGGATCTACCAAGTTCGACTTGCGAAGAATGGCTTCGGCTTCCGCGTGGAGGCTGTCGTCGACCTTTGCGGTCACAAGCGTGTCGCCGCGGCGCACGCCCTTGGCATAAACGTCCGCGTGTTCTTTGGAAACGCCGGAAATAGCGCCAAGAAGTCGATCCCAGACGCCCGCCTTCCGCCAGCGCGACAAGCGCGATGTTGAGGCGTCATGCGCGGACCATAGCGTTCCGGCACATCACGCCAAGACGAGCCGGTCCGGAACCGCACACGGTACCGTTCGTCACTCGGTGGTCATCTACACGCTCAACTCCACGGCTGTAGATCGGCAGCGGCGCGTCCATCTTGCATACATCCCTCGCCCCTCATTAAACTAAGCCGTCAATTTAAAGGAGCCGGTCAGTCTGCGCATATCCTGTCTGAACTTTAGAGGTATACCCCGAGTGTGAATGCCTTATAGGCACTCCGACGAACAACTCGCGGAAATTACTGACTGTACGAAACCGACGAATAAGATTCTATACATATAATAATCTGTCTTTTACATGAACATTGTCAGAATCTGACGCAATTACTTTTTGTCCTCGCCGTGGCCAACATCCCCTTCTTTAACGTTTGCCATTGCGCGAAGCGTCAGAAATGTGACGAGAGAGAGCACGATTGCCGTGTCGAAGGATCCCAGACCGACGGCAGTGCCGATTGCGCCTGTCGCCCACAGGCTCGCCGCAGTCGCAGTACCGCGCACGCTTGCCTTTACCACGAGTATAGCCCCACCTCCAATAAAGCCCATTCCAGTAATCAACCCTTCGACGATCCTGGCCGTGGCTTCTGCATTGCCGATGATGAGGGGTTCGGCGGCCTGGATGAAACCACAACTTGCGATGGCCACCAGAGGAAAGGTCCTGAGGCCAGCACTTCTCTCATGCTTTTCTCGGTCCCAACCGATCGGCAAAGCAAGCACATAGGCGAAGAGAAGCAAGCCAAGATGTGGCAGGAAGTCGAGGTTCGCCCCGATTGTTTGCGACCACTGTGTCAAGCGTTCTCGCCACTCTATAACCTTGCTGATCAGATAGGCTTCGGCGCCCGTGGGACAAGGCCAGGCAATTCATTTGAGGCAGGCTCTCTCGTTTTCTACTGCGTTTGTCGCGCTTGCTAGAATTGCGCTCGCATATGTCCCTATTCGCATGAAGCCGGCGAGCCCTGTCCGCCGGCTTATTTCGAGTTGGTTCAGTCTTGACTAACGAACGCCGGGTTTCAGCGCTTCCTGCTCACGCCGGCGGTTCGGTCCAGTCGGGCGTCGGATGGGTTAATACAAGAGATGATGCGCCGGATCGTAAGGGTTATCGTTGACGCGGCGTACTTTCACCAAGTACGGACCAAGCGTGGCAAGCACTTTACCATCGATTACAGTCCCCTTATGAGGAAATGAGTTATGGCTCGCCACTGATATGGGCTGCAGCGCCGCCGACCGTTAAATGCGATCTAGCCCTATATAGTGGATTGCGCGCGCGAGAGCCGAGTGAACCGCGCGCCCGTCAATGGAAGGCACTCGCGAAAGCAGGCCGTTTTCGCATGCACGGTCGTTATCCCAACCAAGATGATCCACGATCGGATAAAGACATATCGCTTCGACGGGAACGCCTGCGTCCATAGCCGCCAGCACCTCCGAGTGAACGTACCTGATCCAGCTTTCGCGCCGGTCGCCTTCAATACCTGTCTCCGCAATGAAGATGGGCTTTCCGTACCGTGCATAGGTTTCGACGAGAATCGTGTGCAGCGGCTTGTAAAGCGGATGATCGGTTTCGATGGGTGGACCGCCGTGGATCCATTGGTTGTTGTGATAGTAATTGACGCCGACAATATCGAGGTACGTTTCGGCACCGCCGATCTGGGGCCACATTCGTCCAGCCAGCAGATCCCAGCCTTGGAACTGCGACAGCCGGTGGCCTTCTGCAACACCACGTTCCCATGGACGGGACGGATCGGTGACGACGTTAATCACCGGATCGCAGTGAACGAACCGCGCTCTTGGTTCGACGGAACGGATGGCCTCCATCGCCGCGATCGACGCCCGCGCCAACTGTATTTTCAGTTCGAAACCGCGTCCATTTGCGAACGGATTGAGATACCCGGCGTCTCCACCGCCCCATGCGAAAAACGAGATTTCGTTGACGGGCGAGTAAAATGGAATAGCGCCGCTTTCCGCACGCACCACTTTTGCCGCAGCAGCGGCAAATCGCGCGAAACGCGAGATAAAATCCGGTTTCCAGATGTCGATGTCATCGGGCCAGCCGTAATGCAGCAAATCCCAAATTACTTCCGTTCCGGTCTCCCTTGCGGCACGGAGCATCGGCAGGAAACTCGACCAGTCATAACTTGCAGGGGTTGTCTCGATCAAATGCCAGCGTAGTCCATCGCGCACCGTGCGGATCGCGTGACCGGCGAGCTGTGCATAGTCGATGGCGGCAAAGGCGTCGTGCCCCGTCGAAGCGATGACATCGAGGCGTTTTCCAACCATTTGACCTTCGCCTGGACGCAGGCGATGCGTGGAGCACTCGAAGCCGCCTTGCAGGAAAGATTGGAACAAACCCGTCGGCCCGGCTTTTGCGCGAGCGTCGATGACCTCCTGGATGAGATTCTCCCACTGAGGCACCACGGCGGCAGCACTGTAGTGTCCGTCTACCTTCCGGCGCAGGGCCTGCCCGAGACTTTGGCGCAGTTCCGTCGACGCGATGAGTTGCGTCATCGCGGCGGCGACGGCAACCGGGTCGTTATACGGTACAAAGAGGCCGGAGACACCATCGTCGATCTGTTGGAGCGCTCCGTTGTCGGGCGTCGCGACAACGGGAAGTCTAGCCGCGCCCGCCTCCGCGATCACATGGGGCATACCTTCTCCCCGCGAAAGCCAGATAAAAATATCGAAGGCAGACAGGAGCGCGGGAATGTCCGTGCGATCGCCAAGAAAGGTCAGCACGCCGGTTAGCCCGTGTGTCGCGGCAAGAAGCTGTAACTGGACCGCATAGTCCGGCATGAATGCATCCGGTCCGCCGACGATGACAAAGCGCGCCGATTTGTTCTTCGCATAGACCAGTGCCGCCGCGTCGATGAAGTCCTCGACGTTCTTTTTCGGATCGAGCCGTCCGACCCAACCGATGAGAATGCCGTCGTCCCCCACGCCCAATGACGCGCGCATCGGAGTGCGCTGCCTCCGATCGAACTCCGAGAGATCTACCATCGAGGGGATTTCGACCGCATCGGTTTCGCGTCCCGGCATAATGGACGCCGCGGCGTCGCGGATGGACCGGCAGACACCGACATAGCGGCTGGTGAAGTGCTTCGGCCCCGCCAGCGCTTCCGAGACAAGCCCGCCATGCTCGATGAGAGGTGGACGAAGGTGCATGCGCTCCATGGCCGGATAGATATCGGCGACATTCTGGCACGAGACCACCACGTCATATCCAGCGATCTTGATTGCCAAGTAGGAAACCGTGTCCTCGAACGAGAGCTGGTAGGGGGTCGTGTCAACATCGACGCCGAGTTTCGTCAGCTGCTCATGGGTCTGGTAAGGCATGTTGGGTTTGCGGAAACAGGCCACCACGTCAATCCGATAGCGAAGGCGATCCAGGTTGCGCGCCAGGAGCCGGACCTCCGTCTCTTCACCGCCGACGACCAGCCAGCCGAAAACGAACAGGATACGGATGGGCTGTTGGACCAAGCTCATTATTCGACCTTGAAGACGATCTGCAGGAAGTCTGGACGGTTTTCGACCAGGTCGGCCAGGAACGCCGGCCCGTCATCGAATGGCACGACATGCGTGATCATATGCTCGCGAATGCTGGTCCCATGGCTTCTAAGAAGCTGGATGGTTTCCTCGGCCAGCCGGCGCCTGTTCCAGGACGGTGCCAGCCCGCGCGGCACACGGTTGATCTGCGCGCAACGGATGTTCAGGCCGTTGTGGTGGAATTCCTCGCCCAGGCGCAGCGCATCAGCAGCGCCTTGGTAGAAGGCGAGATCGATCACCGTGCCCTGCGGGCGAAGCGCCTTCAGTGCCACATGCAGGCTTTGCGCCTGGGCGCGCGTCTGGAATACGATGTCGGCCCCTCGATCGCTTCCGCCGTTATGCCAACGCGCTTTTGCGTGCTGCCACGCGTCATCTTCCCCCATTGCCGTAAGTCCCATGGCCTGCGCCCTGCCCCGTCGAAACGGCGAGGGGTCGGCAAGGATGACATCCGACGCCCCGAGCTTCTGAGCAAAGAGCGCGGTCATCAGCCCAACCGTTCCCGCACCGAGCACGATGACCTGGCGGCCGATGATGCCGACGCCCAGAAGGGGGACGGCGAAGCCGAGCGCGTCCGCATCTGCATGCAGGATGCCGTTTGCGGCGATCGGGCCCATCTGCGCGACGAAGACGCCGAGCATCGGATCGACGTCGGCCGGCAACGGGACAAGAAGGTCGTGGAATGGATCGGCTATATGTCCAGTCTTGTGGGCATAAGTCGTAGCGAGGATGTCGCCGTTGGAAAAACCGCCAGCGCGCGACTCCGAAACCCTCGCAACCTCCATATAACCAAGAAACGGCACCGGATACCGAAGGTCCGGCTCATTTTCGACGAACACGCCGCGGCCACCATCGAAGCGGGAGTGGAAGTATGGGTTGGTGTTCTTCATGAACGTCAACTCGGTTCCGGCAGAAAAGCCGGTATAGAGCGTTTCCAGCCGTATCTGGCCATTAGCCGGGGGACCTTCCGCGTAGCGGAGGAAGAATGCCTTGCCGGGGCTTTCGATGCCGAGGGAACGGATGGCGCGATGACCCGGCGGAAGTCCGTCGGTCATCTCGGCGCGTGGCTGCTTCGCGAGCAGGGCTTCGGCATTGCGGCTCAGGACGGGCGGAAGGATGCTGACCGGCTCACCGCTGCGCGCGGACGAAACAACCGCCAGCGCAAGGCGGTGGGTGGCCAGTGCATCGCCATAGTCGCAGCGGATATGATTTTCCCCGCCGCGCACGGCATTGACGAAATCGCGGTCTTCCCGCCAGACCGGATCGCCCTCGGCTTGGCGGACCGGCCGTCCGGCACCGACATCGACCATGATGTCATGGTCGGTGAGTTCGATTGCCAACCGGTCGGCAAAGATGTTCAGTCCGACCTTGTGATTCCAGCCAAGAAGGCAGGTCGATGCGATGTTGGCGATGACGCCGGACTGGAATGTGAGGCTCGCCGTCGTGACGGCGGGCACGTCGAGACCTGGAAAATCGGGCCGCTCCTTAAATCCGACGCGGCCATAGACATCCGTTACTTCGCCAATGAGATAGCGGGCAAGATCGATGATGTGGGTGGTCTGCTCGACCATCTGCCCGCCGGATCCTTCGTTCTTCCACCACCATTGCGGCGGAGGCGTCTGATCGAGCCAATAACCGGATAGAAGCTGAGCGGGGTTGTCGGCGAGAAGCCGACGTGCCTCCTCCACCGTATCGAGATAGCGCCAGTGATAGCCGACCGCAGTAATCAGCTTCGCCGCCTCGATTGCGGCCCTCAGCTCTTCGGCAAGGCCGATATCGAGCGTAATGGGCTTCTCGACGAAGAACGGGATACATCGTTCGATCAAAGCGCGTTCGGCGGCGCCATGCGCAAAGGGCGGGATGCAGATATACACCGCATCCAACGTCTCCGCCTCCAGCATCGCCTCATGGCTTTCAAAAGCTGTCGCGCCAAATCGTGCCGCGGCTTGTACGGCGCGCTCTAAATCTGGATCCGCGAACGCAACGAGCGCCACGTCTTCGAAGCCGGCCAGAATATCGAGGTGACGGTGGGCAATACCCCCGACGCCGATAAAGCCGATGCGGGTCCTGTTCATGGTCTCTCCTTGTCGGGCGACCGTCCGTTCGGACAGAAAACGCCGATAAACAGCCTGCGTCTCCGCGGCCATGCGCTGGGCTGAAAACCCGTGCTGAAAACGCAGCCTTCCGGCTGCGCCGACCGCGGCCGCGCGTACAGGATCGCCGAGCGCGTCGATGACGATCTGCGCAATCGATGCTGGATCTTCCGGTTCCGCGAGGAATGGATGGTCCGTTCCAAGCGCTTCCACGGTGCCATCGATGTTGGTCGCGACCACCGCGCGTCCCACCGACATCGCTTCCAGCACGGCAAGCGGCAGACCTTCGAAGCGCGATGGAAGGACGAAAAGTGTGGCTACCGACATCAGGCTTGCGATATCCGAGCGCTGTCCAAGCAGCCGGACATGATCGCCTAGCGCCATGGCTTCGACCAGCAAACCGACACTCTCCCTCTCCTCGCCTTCGCCCGCAAGAAGCAGTACGACCGAAGGGTCCACGGCGAGAATTGCAGGCATCGCTCTAATCAGGGACACATGGTCTTTCTGCGCTGCGAAGCGAGCCACCGTAAGCAGAACGGTTCTGCCAGCCAGCCCCAGTTCGGACCGCACGCTCTCACTGTCCGGTTCCACATCCAGCGCATATATGCCGTTGCGTACGACCGTCAGCTGGTCGGCAGACACATTGTTGGCTTCGAAACTCGCCCGGGAGGCCTGCGATACCACGATGTGATGCGCCAAGTTGGCGCAGTGCCGCTGAAACTGGTCCTTCTGATCGCTATCGGTCAACAAATAGGGGAGGTGTTCGGTACGAATGACGGGGATTGCGCAGGCAACACCCGCGTGTGCAATCGTGTGTCCCTCCCAGCCAATTCCCGCATGAACATGAAGCAATGACACATCGGACGACCGGAGCCAGCGCTCGAAGGATGGCATATCGTCCATGGCCTTGACAGCCAGGCCCCGTCGCGCGGCACGCGCAATCAGTCCCGACGCGTCCAGCGCGGCGAGCACAACATCGAACTCGCCCTGGAACGCTTGAGCGAGGGTCAGCATGTGCTCGCCCATGCCGGATGGATTTAGGCTGTCTGTAGCAAGCACAACGCGCAAACGGTTTTTGTTCATTGCGCGGCGATAGCCACGGCATCCGCCAGATGCTGGCGGCTGCTCGTACGCGGCTGCTCCGGCGCTTCAGCCCGGACGATTGCCTTTTCCAACAGCGATCGCATGGCGAGAAAAGTATCATCCCAGGAAGAACGTGCGAGGATGGCATCGATCGGTGCCAGCCAGCCCGTGCCGCGCCGCTTGAGAGCAAGTGCGTCGTCGCAGGCCTTTGCAAAACTTTGAGTATCTCCGGCAAGGAAAACACCGGGGACTGTGCCGTAGTGGCGGACGACATCCTTGATCGGCGTGCTTACAACGGGACGGCCGGCCGCCAGATATTCCGGCGTCTTGGTGGGACTGATGAACTTCGTTGCCTCGTTCAGGGCGAACGGCATCAATGCCACCTCCCATCCCGCGAGATAGAGCGGGAGCTCTCTGTATGGCTTCTGGCCAAGATAATGAACGTTCGCTGCCCGCGGAAGGTCATCAGGCGTGATCTTGGCTAGCGGACCGATGAAGACAAAGGACAGATGAGGCCTTGCCCGGGCCACGGCACCGATTAGCGCAAGATCGAGGCGCTCGTCGATGACGCCGTAGTAGCCGAGCCTGGGACCCGGGATCGAGCGTTGATCGGAGGGATCCGCTGCCGACAGTCGTGCCGACCGGAAATGGTTCGCATCGACGCTTGAGGGAAATGGATGCATGTTACCATGCTGGTGGCATTTGGCTTCGTAGAGGCTGTATCCGCCCGTAAAAACCACATCGGCACGCGCAATGAGCGCTGCTTCCATCGTCTTGATCTCGGCTGGGGCGAACTTGAAGTTGGCCAGTTCGTCCATGCAGTCATAGACAACAGCGGCGGCGGCGACGTGGCGCGCGAAGCCATACATCATCGGTGTGTAGAACCACAGGATCGGGCGCTGCGCGCCGCAAAGCCCGAGAAGTTCATCGAGCAGTTTTCCGAGCGCCTGCTCACGCCGCTCTGCACTCCATCCTTGCGGAATGCGGGGACGCACGGACTTGACGGTCGTCCCCTCGAACGGATGGATCTCCAGGTAAGCGAGATGATGATCCGTCGGAATGAACTCTTCGAAGTAGAAAACGCGCCGCTCTTTCGCGAAACGCCCCATGAGATGCTGCGGCCGCTGGAGAACAAAATCCCATCTGAGATGGGAAAAGCAAATCAACGGCGCATCGCGCGTTATTGCTGCATGTGGGGCCGGGATAATTGAAGTGGGAAAATTCATCGTAGATCCGCGTTTGAGAGTCGGATGCAAACCTCCTCGTGAGGGCAATGTTCCGCAAAAACTGAAACCGTTCTAATATTCGAAAGAATTGATATACACCTGCAATTTCCGGATGGAGTGCGGCCACGTCCAGTTGTCGAGAACCGTCTGCCGTGGCGAGAAACTGGATGTAGTATCAAGCATCTCGAGGATGCCTTGGTGAAACTGTTCCGCTGGCACCGCACGGCCAGTCCGCGGCGTGATATACTGAAGCCCGCAGCGAAGTGCGCTATTCGCAAGCACCGGTAAACCGGCCAGCATATATTCGGTGAGGATTGCTGGCGCGCCGTCCTCAACGCCGCAGACGACGCCGATCTTTGCACGGTTCATCAACCGGTTGACATCGGCAAAAGGAACGCCGGGCGGCCCGACGAAGTCGACATTGATATTTAGGTCGACAGCCTGCTCCCGCAACGCCTCGCTCATTTCCCCATAGCCGAAAACACACAAGGCGCGGATCGACCGCGGGAGCTTTGACATCGCGTCGAAAAGAATATCGTGCCGCTTATAGCCCTGAGCCGCCGCGACATAGATGACGTCATAATCTTTGGAGCCATCGATCGGATGGAACGTGCTTTCCGAGGCGAACTCCGGCCCGATGGGGAGAACGGCGATTTCCATACGGGGATGTCGGCCGCAAACCTCCTGCGACTGCCACTCGGCGCCGGTCAGCACGAGGTCGAAATGACGGCTGACCTCGGGCGGCACGCGCAGGGGCGGTGCATCGATGGAATTGTATATTTTGTAGCTGGACTTGCAGGCGAGGAGGATGTCTTCCGCTACCCCAAGCCCCCATACACACAGAATGTCAGGTGGCCCAAAGGTCAGGATATGCGCCAGCATATCGTTGGAAGCAAACGGAGCCTCAGGACCATTCATCACGAATGCTCGTCTGATCAGAAACGGAGCATTTTTCATATCGGTAGCGGGCGGGCAATCGCCACGCAAATGTGTCCAGATCTCAGCTCGATCGGCAATGCCCGTATTGACGCTGGCAAGCGGGAGCCGCTCCAGGTAACCTTTGCCGACGTTCGGCGCGTTGTGCTCGTCTGCTTTCCATCCCCTGCGCAGTGCGCTCCGCCACGTCCAGGTCCTCTGTAAATATGCGGGCAACCTCCCGCTGCACACGGACCCCGCGGCCCGCTAATGGACCGGGATCAGTTCTTAGACGGCATGATGAAATCAAGGCCGTGACGGACGGGTTGGGCGCTCGCCTGGCGCTTCGTTGCCCGCAGCGAGAAATCGGAAAAATCGCTGCGTTCGCCATCTCCGTCATGTCCGATTGACACGTCACGACCTTGTGAGGGAAACCAGTGTCGTCCGGGAATGTTCCATTCTATGAACGGACGAGGGTCGTAAGCTCGCAGAGGTCGTTTCTGATGGTTGTCGCGGCAACGCCCGCCTGCCCCATGGCATGGCTGATCTGGTCCAGGCCAATCACCACGTCTCCGGCAGCGTAAATGCCCGGGATCGTCGTTCTCTGATGAGTATCGACTACGACGCACCCTTCCGGTGTCAACGCAGCCCCAATGGCAGAGACGAGTCCAGAACGAATGTCGGATCCGAGTGCCGGATAGACGACTGAAAAGTGAAGGGCACGTGCCGGCGTCATGATCGTGATCTGATTCCCTTCAAGACCGATGGAGGCAATCGGCCCTGGATCGACGACAATCCCATGTTAGTGCAGCCCATAGGATCGATAGACATATGCGCTTGCCGGCGTTCCAAACATGGCGGCATTGGCAACTGTCCGACCCCGGTGGCTGTGCAAGGCTTCATCATCTTGTTGGTAGGCCTCCGTTTCCACAAAGATGCCACCCACGCCGTTAACCAAAAGACGCATACCTATGAGATGTGCGGCGACCTCTACGGCGTCCCGCCTGAAGAAACCCGTATCCATGACGCATCATTAAATCTAAACGGAGTAGCACCTGAACAGGTTCTCCAGACAACGTTGTCAGCGGACAAATCAAGTCTCACAGGCACCATGCGGTATCGCCTCGAGAACCAACCGAAACGTTACAATCGGAACACGATTGGCGTCCTGCAGTTCGACTGAAATGCTGCCGATCGGCTCGTTCGGCAGTCCATCAATCGCCATTTCCGCCAAAAGCGTCCTTGCCTCTCCCTTTGCCTAATCCAGGTCAACGAAGTCGAAACCGCGATGCGGCTGCAGCACGCCGTCCTGATCTTGTATCTTGAAGTAAAAACGACCCATTTCCGCCTCCTGAGCTGGCTGGACAATGTACAAACGAGGGGAACGTTCCAGGCGAATAGGGCGTCCGACGCTCGGGGAAGTGTTGGCAGATGTGTTTCTGCTGATGTCGGAAACGCCCCTCCTCCTGCTCTGGCAGTGCGAGTGCGCCGCGCAGGATCGGCGCGATGTCGCTAACGGCTGCGAGCGGCTCTGCTTTCGCGATGAAGCGGCCGAAGGGGGAGGCCCGCCCGGCGTAAACTTCAACTGGGCGGCAGCGACGCGGCATATGGAAGGCACGCTGCTGCTTCTGTTGTCCGGCGCCTATATCGGCTTCCTGCCGGATCACTACGCCGATGTTGCGACCGGAATACCCCAACCATGTCTGGTCCTACGATTTTGTCGAGGACCGCACGCACAATGGAAAGAAAATCCGCATGTTAAACGTGCTCGACGAGTTCACGCGAGAATGCATCGCCATAAGGGTCGAGAGAAAACTAAAGGCCGTCGATGTCATCGATGTGCTTTCCGACCTCTTCATCCTGCGCGGCATCCCGGCACATATTCGTTCCGACAATGGTCCGGAATTCATTGCCAAGGCTTTGAGGGAATGGATTGCGCTGGTCGGTGCCAAGACGGCCTACATCATGCCGGGCAGCCCGTGGGAGAACGGCTACTGCGAGAGTTTCAACTCGAAACTCAGGGACGAACTGCTCAACGGAGAAATCTTCTACACGCTCAAGGAGGCGAAGATCATCATCGAGGGATGGCGGCAGCACTACAACACCGTGCGTCCGCACTCATCACTGAACTACAAGCCACCAGCACCCGAAGCCACCGTGTGGCCGCGTCAGAACGGACCGGCATCAACCCCGGCGGTAGCGGTCAGACCCAGCATGCACTAACATTAAACCCGGATCACCCGATGGGGGCAGGCCACGGGAAGCTCGTCGGCCGTCATCGTCATGGTGCGACAACAGCATAATCCGGCGACCAGGACGAGGGCGTGGATGAGCCTGATTCAATTGGTCGCGGCGACTATCCCGCCTTCTGCAGGACACGCGCCTCGATCGGCGCATGAACGCGCTCCCAATCCCGCCCCTCGAACAGTGCCGAGAACTGGGCGGCCGACAGCCGCATCGCACCGTCCTGCATCCTGGGCCAATGGAACTCGCCATCCTCAAGCCGTTTGGACACTAGGCAGACGCCGCTGCCGTCCCAAAAGACCAGCTTGATCCGCTCCGCGCGCTTGGCTCGATACACGTAGATCGTGCCCGAGAACGGGTCGGCACCCATCTCGGCCTTGACCAGCGCCGCCAGGCCCTCCGCACCTTTGCGGAAGTCGACAGGTCGGGTGGCGACCATGACCTTGACTGCTCCCGACGGCCCGATCACGACTGTGCCTTTACGGCCTGAATGACGGCGGCAATCGTGGCCGCATCCGCACCGGAGGCGATCCTGACGATCGCCCCGCCAATCTTGCCGTCATGGATGCGGCCCTTGCGAACGGCCGTATGCTTCACCAGCAACATGGCGTGGTTGCCCATGATGCGGTGAACCCGTTTGGCGTTGACGACAGGCTTATCGGCGGCTCGCCTTTCGCCATTGAGGAGAGCGGCGATCCGCCGATAGCCATAGGTTGGCCTCTGATCCACCAACCTGCGAATGGCGGGCAGAAGCTCTGCATCCTCGGCCTTCCGATAGGGCCCGCGCGGCTTTGATCTGCCTTTCAACCGCTCCACGAGGTTGGATCGGGACACCCGCTGCGTGTCTGCGACGGCTTTCATCGGGAACCGTCCTTCGGCAACAAGATCGGCCGCGATATCCGTTTTTTTGAGTCTGCTTTCGAAAGGGCTTCGCGGAGTATCTCGACCTCCATCGTCTTGCGGCCGAGCATGCGCTCCAGCTCGCGGACGCAGTCTTCAAGCTTCTTCACTTCCGAATTGCCGACAACCGGCTCGTCTGAATCCACGGCGGCAGCACCTCCCTCACTCAAGAGCCTGCGCCACCGGTAAAGCATATTGGGCGCAACGCCATGGCGGCGAGCGGTCGAAGATACCGTCTGGCCTGGTTCGAAACTCTGCTCAATGATTGCCTTTTTGACCCTGTCAATGCGGCAAGCTGTTTCCAGCTTGATCGCCAGCCGCCGCGACAGGACGCGGCGGCAGAACCAGTTGATAACGGCCGCGAGATAAACGAAGCCGAGTGAAAAGGAGAGGCCATTTCCTGCATCAGTAGGTCTCCATTCTGGAGCAATTTCAGCGACAGAACATGAAGCTTATGCTCCCCAGCCATATATCGACTGGTCCGTGAAAGAACTCCCAGATTAGGGTGCTGAGAAGGGCGCCAAAGGGACCCTCCCCTCATCATGGTCAGACACCGGCGCGCTTATCGTGTTTCGCCACTCTCTTGAGCAGATAATCGACCTCACCACGCGCGGCGGCACTAAGTCCGATAGCCGGCTTTCGCTGCGCGTCAGATGTGATCACGCCGCGCCGCATCAGCACATGCTTGCGAACAGCAAGCCCGATGCCAAGCTGCTGCTCGTAACGGATCAGTGGCAGGTGGGCGTCGAAGAGATCGTGTGCCTCGTCACGTTTCCCTGCAGCAAACAGGTCGATCAGTTCCACGAGCATGTCCGGGAAGCCGTAGCCGGTCATGGCCCCGTCTGCGCCGCGTTCCGGCTCGAAGTCCAGAAACATGCCGCCGTTTCCACACAGTATGGAGAACGGCCGCAGTTCACCAGCCTTCTGCAGCACGCGTAGCTTGGAGACTTTTTCCAATCCGGGCCAGTCTTCATGCTTCAGCATCAGACAGGACGGGTGGTCGGAGATGATCTTGGCTACAACGCTCGTAGACATAACAACGGACAAGGTCAGCGGATAGTCCTGCAGCACCCAGGGCACGTCCTCACCAACGGCCTCGACCGCCTGGGCGAAGTAGTTGACGATCTGCTCGTCAGTCCGCAACGACGGGGTCGGTGCGATCATTACGCCGGCGGCGCCGATGTCCATGGCGCTACGCGCCAGGGAGCGCATGGCCGCGAACCCCGGTGCCGACACGCCGACGATGACCGGAATCTTCGAGCGCTCCACCACCTGCTTGATAATGGCACGGGATTCCGGTGCCTCAAGCTTTGGAGCTTCGCCCATAATGCCAAGAATCGTGATGCCGGTGCAACCGCTCTCATGATAAAAATCCGTCAGCCGGTCGATCGAGGGGTGGTCGAGCGACCCATCGGCAAGGAATGGTGTCGTTGCAATTGCATAGACACCCTTGGAGTGTTCATTGAAGCTCATAGCTTGTCCTTAAATTTTACTATCTGGCTTGTGGCCTTACCCTGGCCAGTGGAGCCAAGTATCGACGACCCCGGAGCCCTCGCCAGAATCGCTATCTGCGTCAGATTCGGCATTCGTTTCTGTGGGCCGGGCCGACAGACTTCGCATGCCCTATCCCCAGTTTCGTTAGATGCTGTTGATCAAGCCCCCGTCGATGCGGATCACCGAACCGGTGATATAAGATGCGCGGGCACTGGCAAGAAATGCAACCGCGTCGCCGTATTCCTCCGGATTGCCGTAGCGACCGACAGGAATGGAGCCAGTGCTCTCTTTCGCCACATCCTCGACCGGCCGGCCTTCGCGTTTGGCCTTCTGCTCGTCAAGGAAGACAATGCGTTTTGTCGCGATGCGACCGGGCAGAACGATGTTGGCGGTGATGCCATTGCCTCCGACCTCGCGCGCCAGCGTTTTCGACCAGCCGACGAGGGCCAGCCTCAGGCTGTTGGAAATGCCGAGGTTGGCGATCGGCGCCACGACGCCGGACGATGTCGACGTTATGATGCGTCCCCAACCGCGCTGACGCATTCCGGAAAGGACAGCATCCGTCACGACGATAACCGACCGAACCATCATGTCGAAAAACTTCGACCAGTCCTCGGCCGACTGTCCCGCGGCGGGCGTCGGCGGTGGGCCGCCGGTGTTGTTGACCAGAATATCGACGGGGCCGAACTGCTTTTTGATCTCTTCCAGCCTTTGTGTCGTGACCGACAGATCAGCGATGTCCCATTCGAGCACGAACGCCCTGCCGCCCTCGCTGACGATCGCATCCGCTGTTGCGGTCGCTGCCTTGGCATCGATGTCCGCGACGACGACGGACGCCCCCTCGCGCGCCAGCGAACGGGCGATCGCGCCGCCGAGACCTCCGCCTGCGCCAAACACCAGGGCCGTCTTGTCCTGTATCTGTAAATCCATTGGTTTTCTCCTTCTGTCGTTAAGACAGTAAGCGGGATTATAAAGAAAAAAAGCTATCTTTTTATGTGTTTAGAAGATAGTAAATGTAATGTATGGAAACCCGATTTCTTGAGACATTCGTTGCGGTTGTAAAATATGGCTCATTGGCCGAAGCATCCCGCCGCCTCGGGATAACGCCAGCGGCGGTGGCGCAGCGGATCTCTGCGCTGGAAGACGAAATCGGATCGACCTTGCTTATGCGGGCAGGCCGCCGCGTAGGCCCGACTGAAGCAGGTCAGGCGATTGTTGAACAAAGCCACCGCGTTCTTTCGGACGTGAGGCGTTTGCGCGAGCTGGCACATCAGGAGCAGGCTTTCGGCGAGTTGCGGCTGGGCGCGATTTCCACTGCCCTCACTGGCATCCTGCCGCCCGCATTGCGGTTCGTTTTTGAAAACATGCCCAAAGTGGAGGTGTTCCTCCTGCCGGGCACGTCCGCCGACCTCTATCAAAAACTGCTGGACGAAAAGATCGACGTGGCAATCATCGTCAAACCGCCTTTTTCGATCCCCAAAACCCTCGAATGGAGGACCTTGCGTTCGGAGCGGTTGATCCTGATGGTCGAGAAAGCATTGGCCAGCGAAAGCCCGCAGGCGCTTTTCCGCAACCAACCCTTCATCCGCTACGACCGCAATAATTGGGGGGGCAGGCTGGTCGCCAGATATCTCCAGGAAAATGGCATTGCACCGCGCGAATGGCTGGAACTGGACTCGCTGGAGGCGATTGCCGTCATGGTGGCCAATGGCCTCGGAATATCGCTGCTGCCGGATTGGCCCGCCCCGTGGCAAGAACCCATGAATATCGTGCGTCTCGAGGCACCCGGCAAAGGTATCGACCGTGAGGTCGGCATGCTCTGGCCACGCAACGCCCCGGTCAGGCGGCTTGTTAACGTCATTCTCGACGCCTTAACCGGTCTCCCGAATGAAAAAGCCGCCGAATAAATCCGGCGGCTGAACGTTGCAAGAGGCTCCCAATTTTGAGATCTATCCCGGCAATGCAGCGCGGCCAAAACGTCGCAGCAGGAAGGGCATGGCCAGAAAGACGGCGATCAGCAGGATCAAGACCAGGGCAAACGGGCGCGTAAAGAAGATCATCGGATTTCCGAGTGACAGCAGCAACGACTGCCGCAGCGATTCTTCCATTAACGGCGCGAGCACGAGCGCCAGAACCAAGGGCGCCCTGGGAAGGTCAAGCTTGATCATGACGTAACCGATCGCTCCAAACACCATAGCGATGACCATGGTGGAATAGCTGAGGGTCGCGGCATACGCGCCGATCAACGAAAACATGATGATCCCCGGAGCGAGATAGACATAGGGAATGCGCAGGAAAGCCGCGAAGACAGGCGCAAGCGGCAGGTTCATGATGAGAAGGATAACATTGCCCAGAAGCATGGAGGCAATGAGGCTCCAGACGAGAACCGGCTGGTCCGTCATCAACGTCGGGCCAGGCCGAATGCCCTGCAGGATCAGGGCAGCCAGGAGAACGGCTGTTCCCGTCGATCCTGGTATGCCAAGTGCCAGCATCGGAGCGAGGGCACCTGTCACCGAAGCGTTGTTGGCGGTCTCGGACGCGGCAATGCCGTCAAGCGAGCCATGGCCGAACCGTTCAGGCGCCTTGGAATACCGACGTTCGACGACGTAGGCCAGAAAAGCCGCAATCGTCGCGCCGGCACCAGGCATCAGGCCGGCCAGAAACCCGATCACCGTTCCGCGCACGATCGCCATGCGGCAGGACAACCATTCCGCCTTTGTCAGCCACATATCCTTGAACTTGGCGGAGAGGACAGGCTCGCGCTTGATGCTTTCCAGCGAGACGAGCACTTCGGCAATGCCGAACAGGCCGATTGCGACGGGCAGGAAGTCGATACCGTCCAGCAGCGTCGTACTGCCGAAGGTCAGCCGATTGAGCCCACTGATCGGATCGACGCCGATCAGCGCGATCGACAGACCGAAGCCCGCCATCAGCAGCGCCTTCACGGGAGACCCGGTGCCCAGGCTGGCCGTGGCGATAATTCCAAGCATAGCTAGGAGAAAGAACTCAGGCGCATTGAATTTCAGGGCAATGGCACTGATCGCAACAGCGGCGATAGCAAGCGCAAAGGTACCGACGATGCCGGCGATGAAGGACCCAATGGCGGCAATCGACAGAGCCGCACCAGCGCGCCCCTCCCGGGCGAGCTGGTGGCCATCGATCGCCGTCATCACGCTGGAGGATTCACCCGGAACGTTGATAAGCACGGAGGTGAGTGTACCACCGTACATGCCACCGTAGAGAATACCCGCAAGCATCATGATTGCCGCCGTGGGGTCCATGCCGAAGGTGATCGGCAGCAGAAGCGCCATGCCTGCGGCAGGCCCCAAGCCGGGTAGCGCCCCGACGATCTGCCCGATCAGGACACCGAAAAAGACGGCAACGATGCCGTTCCACGTAAATGCGACGGCAAATCCCTCTGCGATCACTCCCAGGCCATCCATAGTCTCACCTCCCAATTAAATTCCGAAGATACCTGTCGGCAGCCGCATTCCGAGCCATGCGACAAAGATCGAATAGATCACCGCCGTGGTGATGGCCGCCGCCAGCAGGCTCGGCAGAAGTCGCTGCCGAGCAACCTGAACAAGCGTGAGGAGGACGAACAAGAAAGCGGATATTACCATGCCCAAGGGCAGGCACATCAAAGCGAATGCAACGATCGCAAAGGCCAGAAGAATAACCCGGCGGCCATCGGCCCCTCGTGGAAAATCATCCGGCAGGTCCGTCGCCTGTTGTCGTACTTCTATGACGTAGACAGCAGACAGGATGAAAATTCCCAACGCGATCAGAAGAGGCATGAAGCGCGGTCCAGGTGAAATGCCGCTCCAGAATTCCAGCCCCGACGTGCCAAAGACGATGACCAATGCCATCGCGGCTAGAATGGTTGCAGCGATTTGCTGTAGACGCTTCATGATTTCCCCACTTACTTCGCGGCACTGATCAGTTTCAGAACTTCAAGCCTGCGGGCGTTGAAACTCTCCATGTTCTGGGGCAAATCGGCCCCGACATAGACTGTTCCGCCCAAATAACTCTGCTCTAGCGATTTCTTCCAGGCATCCGTCTGCGTGAGCGCCTCAATCTTCTCGCTCCACCACGCGGCAACGGCCGGATCAAGCTTGGGTGTGCCGAGCAGACCGAAGACCTGTTCCCAGGCGACGTCGATGCCCTGCTCCCTGGCCGTCGGTATGTCCTTCAAGGCTTCTTCGGTCCGACGCTCGCCATTGAGGATCGCCAGAGCCTTTGCATTTCCGGACTCGATGTGGGGCAGCGCCTCGTCGATCGTCAGGACGATCAGCTCGGTATTGCCGCCGAGGAAGGTCGCCTGCGCCGCGCCGCCGCCGGAATGCGGGATGAAGGTCATATCAACACCACCGGCTCGTTCGAGCAGGCCCATGACCTGGTCGTCCGTGGCGCCGGCACTCGAGCCGGCGACGCGGACTTCCTGTGGCCGGGCGCGTGCGTCTTCGATGATGTCCTTCAGCGAATTGGCGGGATTATTTGGCTGCGTGAGAACGATCAGCTGAGTCTGCACAAACACGCCCAATGGGGTAAATTTGTTATAGGTGGATTCCATGCCCTGGACGATCGGCGTGGAGAACACTGGCTCCGCCAGCGCCATCAGGTTGTTTTCATCGCCCGGCCGCTCGATCACATAGTTCATCGCGGTGGTCATGCCACCGCCCGGACGGTTAACGATAACGATAGGGTTCTCGATGATCTTCTCGTCGTTCCAGATCTTGGCTGCGCGGCGCATGAGGATGTCCGGCGTGCACCCGGCAGCGCACCCGACGGAGATTTCGATCGGTCCGGCAGGTGCCTTGGTTTCCTGCGCGATAGAATGGGGCGCGAGAAGGAATAAGGTGGAAAATGCGAACGTCGTTGCGCTCGCGAATTTGAATATGGCTTGCATGGTTCCTCCCAAAACTTGGCCTGTGGCCAATCATGCAGTGACGTTTATCAACTCCTCGGCGTTATGAACCCAAAGGCTTGCTCGCGACCGGTGAGTTCGGTATTGCCGTGGCAATGTTTTCGAATCCGTACAGTTCGGCAGGGTTGTCGACCAGAATACGGCTCCTCAGCCCTTCGTCCGTGATCCAGTCGCCCAGCAAATCAAGCAGATGGGCATCATAGGGCATCGGTTTGGCCTGCATGACATGCGGCCAGTCCGAGCCCCAGACCAGCCGGGCCGGCACCGCCTGCACCAGGGCTTCCACAAAGGGACGGAGATCGGAATAGGGCACGCCGGCTTCGCTGGAGATGCGGTAAGGACCGGTCAGCTTCACCCAGCATCGACCGTCAGCCAGCATATCGAGGAAGCGACGATAGCCCGGATGCGCGGCCGTGAGGTGGGCCTTGGTGTAACCGAGGTGGCCGACCGAAACCGACACAGCGAGACGCGATACAAGGCCAGGAAGTTCTTCGACTTCTTCCACATGGGCCAGGAGCTCGATATGCCAGCCCATATCCTTGATACGCTCTGCCATCGCTTCCAGCTCGCTCAACGAAGCAAATGGCATACCGCCCTTGTCGACCATGTTGACGCGAATGGCACGAACGCCGCCCTCGTGAAGCCGAGCGAGTTCCCGGTCGCAAACCTCCGGGGAAACAGATGCCACCGCGCGCAACCTGTCAGGTGCGCGGGCAACGGCGTCGATTATGGCGGCGTTGTCGGTACCATGGACGCTCGCCTGGACGATGACGGCCCGCTCGATCCCCAGCGCCTTGTGCAGATCGAACAACATGTCCGGCGTGCAGTCATGCGGTGTGTAGGCCCGGGTTTTCTGATATGGATAGCGATCGGCAGGACCGAACACATGCACATGGCAATCGCAAGCGCCGGCCGGCACGTCCATGGATGGCACCAGCAGGTCTTTCGCAGGTGGCGCGCAATATGGGGCTTCTTGCTCAAGCATGGATCTTCAATCCCTGTGCCTGAGCAAAGAACCTGTTGGAAAGCCAGTCGGCGGCAAAAGCGATCCCCACCTGGCGATCGTCGACATGCGCGTGAGCGCTGCCGTTCCCCTCGAAAATCTTCAAGGTCTTGTCTGTGGCGTCGGGGATGGCGTCAAAAAGTTTGCTCGCATTGGCCACAGGGACAACGCGGTCCTGTGCGCCGTGGGTCACCAGGAACGGGCAGCGGATTTCATGCGCCACATTTTTGACGCTGAAGTCTTCGGCGATCGCAAGGGCGCTGTCCGGCCCGGACGCGCCGACCACCCATTGGAACTGAAAATTCGGTTGCGCAACAGCCTTTTGCTCCGCCCTCGCCTTTTCCATCGCGTCGCGCTGGAATTTCGCCAGATCCCAATGTCCGGCGGTCAGCGCGATACCCGCGGCAATTCTGGGCTCCTTCGCGGCGATCCGGGCGGCGTAGTATCCGCCGAAGCTATAACCGAGCACTGCGATCCTACCGGCGTCGACAGCACGATATGCGCTCAGCCAGTCTATGGCAGCGGCAGCGGGCACCTCATAGTCGTAGCGCGCATGGATGTTGCGCAGCCGCATGGTTTCTCCTTGGCCCGGTCCATCGACTGCCAACGTGTGAAAGCCGCGAGCAGACAGGTCGAGGCCTGCGAAGAGAATGCTCATCTCCTTGCAGTTATCCATGCCGTTGAAAATGATGACGCAGGGCGCCTTTGGATCGGCGCTCTGAGCGGGCATGAAAAGTGCCGGCAAGGTTTGGTCGCCGTAGGGCAGTTCGACGAACTCCACCTCGGGGAAACGCCGGCGGAAGCCGTTGTGATAGCAACTGAACGCGTCGCGGCCCGCCTGCTGCTTTTCCGGACCGGGCCTGAGGAACCTCTCGCCTGTATAAAGGTAGTTTCCGGCCCTGAGATAGTAGGAACCGGCCGTCAGAAATGCGCCCTTATCTTCGGCGGCCTTGGCGAGTTGCTCGCTTTCACGCCCGACCGCGGTCCAGACCCGATACCAATTGTCACCGTTGACCTCCGCGTCGTGAAGCTCGGCAACGATGCGGTCGAGATCAGCCAGCGACACGGCGCCATAGGGGGCCATGCCTTTGCAAACCAACAATGCGTTCGACCACTGGAAATTTCCGGGAAACTGATCCACCCATGACGGCCGGCTATTCATACAAGATATTCCTCCAACTTACGGAACAGGAAATAACATCCGATTTCAAATTGGGCAACCCAGTTATCTCAGTTATGTTGATTTTCGTGCTAGCAGTTGCTGATTATTACATGTAAACCGGTGAGCAGACGTCACGGGAGATTCGGGTTGCACGAAGTCAGCGACGCGGAGTTTGCACCTGTAAAGAACACGCGGCTCTCCGAAGTCATCATCGCCCAGATCGCCTCTCTCGTGGAGCGCGGGCATATCGAGTTGAACCAGCGGTTTCCCAGTGAGCGGGAATTGCAGGAACGCTGGCGCGTATCCCGTCCGGTCCTGCGCGAAGCGTTCAGGGTGCTGGAGATGCAGGGAGTCGTAGAGAGCCGGCAGGGCGGCGGACGTTACCTCCGCTCGACCCACGTCATCGATCCCAGCCGCCTGCGCTCTTCGGAGCTTGCCGCCAATCGCGACGTTTTACTGCGCATTTGGGAAGCACGGGAAGCCGTGGAGACCAAGCTCGCTGAACTTGCGGCGGAACGCGCGACGCCGGAGCAACTGGCAGCCATTGAAAGACCACTCCTTGCAATCGCCACGGAACCGGCCGAAACACTGATGAGCCTCGATCTCAACGGCGAATTTCACCGTGCTATAGCACGGGCAGCAGAAAACTCGATCCTCGAGGAGATGAGCGAGCGTCTTCTGCAGACATCCAAACAGGTCGGTTTCAAGGCGATCGTCGGCGTTCAAGATTGGCGTGCCCTTCAGGGTGAACACCAGCCAATCTTCGAAGCCATCCGAGACCACGACCCCGAAGCAGCGCGTCGAGCCATGGTCGTTCATTTTCGCAATCTTCGCCAACGGGTGACCGAACCCGGCGCTTGAAAAGCGGTTATCAAGATTTGGGTCGAAGAAGCGTAGTGAACCGCCCCGAGTTTACCGGAGACCATTTGGTTTAAGTTATGCGGCCATGGCTGGCGCGTCCAGCATGGCGTAATATCGTTCTTCGGCTTCGTCTGGCGGGATGTTTCCTATGGGCTCCAGAGGCGGCGGTGGTTGAACCAGTCCACCCATTCGAGCGTGGCGAACTCCACGGCTTCGAAGTTTCGCCACGGTCCTCGCCGATGGATGACCTCGGCCTTGTAAAGACCGTTGATCGTTTCGGCGAGAGCGTTGTCGTAACTGTCGCCAACGCTTCCGACAGACGGCTCGATGCCTGCCTCCGCCAACCGCTCGGAATAGCGAATGGACACATATTGCGAGCCGCGGTCGGAATGATGAACCAGCCCGCCACGGTAAACGGGCCGCCGATCATGAAGTGCCTGATCGAGGGCATCGAGCACAAAGCCCGCATGGGCAGTCCGGCTCGCCCGCCAACCGACGATGCGGCGAGCGAAGGCGTCGATCACAAAAGCCACGTAGACGAGACCCTGCCAGGTCGCCACATAGGTGAAATCAGAAAGCCAGAGCATGTTCGGTGCGGGCGCGAAGAAGTGCCGGTTCACCCGGTCGAGCGGACATGGGGCGGTCTTATCGCTGATCGTCGTGCGGATCGGTTTGCCGCGAATGATGCCCTGCAGTCCCATTGCCCTCATAAGCCGAGCGACTGTGCAACGGGCGATGTAGTAGCCCTCCCGTAGCAACTGTCGCCAGACCTTGCGCACGCCATAGACCTGGAAGTTCTCGTTGAACACCCGGCGTATCTCGACCTTTATGGCAATGTCGCGTCGGGCGCGGGCCGACAGACGGTTCACGTCCGTGCGCTTGGCGATGACCTCATAATAGGTGGACGGGGCAATCGGCAGCAGTCTGCAGATCGGCTCGACCCCGAGCACCGAGCGGTGTGCATCGATGAAGGAAATCATCGCTTCAGTGGGCGGTCGAGCTCCGCCATCGCAAAATACGCAGAGGCTTTGCGCAAAATCTCGTTGGCCTGACGAAGTTCGCGGTTCTCCCGCTCCAGAGCTTTCATCTTCTCCGCGACGTCACTCGGCAAACCCGAACGCTTACCGCTGTCCACCTCGGCCTTCTTCACCCATTCATTGACGTATGTGCCGAGCAGCCTATCTTGGCCGCTATGGAAGACACAGCTGCCCATCGCGAAGGATGTTCCGCTTCATGCTCGACCACCATTCGAACCGCGCTGGCGCGGACTTCAGGAGAAAACTTGTTTGTCGTCTTGCTTGTCATAGACCCTACTTCTCACGAGTTCGGGTCTCCGGCAAATCCGGTCATGTCGGCCTCTTTGCTTCTTTCGCCATCGCCAGCATCTCCGCCTTCACCGGCGGCCGGCCGGGCATGATCTCCGCGGCGACGGCAGCCACCGCCGTCCTCGTGGTCACGCTGGTGAAGGAGCACGGCCTCGAATATCTCTTCGCCGCTACGCTGTTGATGGGCCTCATCCAGATCGGCGCCGGCTTCCTGAAGCTCGGCCGCGTCATGCGCTTCGTATCACGCTCCGTCATCACCGGCTTCGTCAACGCGCTGGCCATCCTCATCTTCATGGCGCAACTGCCCGAACTCATCGGCGTGCCGGGACTGACCTATGCGATGATCGCGGCGGGCCTCGCGATCATCTATCTCGTCCCTTATGTCACCAAGGCCATCCCATCGCCCTTGGTTGCCATCCTCGTGCTGACCGGCGTTGCCTATTCGGGCGGCCTCGACCTGCGCACGGTCGGCGATCTAGGCGAACTGCCCTCCGCTCTGCCGATATTCGCGCTGCCGCAGGTGCCGCTGACCCACGAATGGTTTGAGGCCACAGGTGACGGCGGCGAGCAACTGGAGGAGTTGGCGCAGGACGACGCCCGGCTTTCAGGTTCCGATCTAACAGCCTTGGCGGAGAAGACGCAGCAGGTTATCTGGGGCGAGTTTGTCGGCTCCGGACCGATGCAGTCAGACAAGACATGGATTACGATCCGAGCCGTCGACACACATTCTACGAGATCGATACGGACGATGAGACGGTGCTGAGTAAGATCAACTCGACCTACAAAGACGTCCGAACTGGGGAGGTTCCGGTTAGGTCATGGGTTTTGGACCATCCCGGTGAATGATGGCAGCCAGACGCGAACGGCAGCCAAAGCAAGGAAAGCAGCGAACGACCGTTCGGTTTTATCATAGCGGGTGGCTACGCGCCTAAACTGCTTGAGCTTGTTGAACAGGCGCTCGATACGGTTTCGATCCTTATAGGCCCGAAAGTCGCAGACGGGCGGCTCTTTTCGATTTGCCTTCGGCGGTATAACGGGCCTGATCCCGTGGGTCAGCAGTTCTTCACGCAGGAAGTCGCTGTCATAGCCCTTGTCAGCGAGAAACAATCTCGGTTTGCCAACTGGCATTGCTAGCAAGCCCGAAATGGCATTGTAGTCCGAAGCTTCGCCACCCGTCAGGATGAAACCGAGAGGGCGTCCTTGACCGTCTGCGCGGGCGTGGATTTTTGTCGTAAAGCCACCGCGTGATCGACCAAAAGCCTCCTTATAAGTCCCCCTTTAGCGCCCGCTGCCTGTGAATGGCCTCGAACCGTGGTGCTGTCGATCATGTGCTGCCAGTCGTCGGTTAGCCCCAACTCGACAAGCGTTTCGAGAAGTCCGTCCCACACGCCTTGTTCCGCCCAATGACGGAAGTGCGTATTCCGACGATGCCGGACGGGTATTCCGACGCGAAGCCGTACAGGCATTCCAATTTGATACCGGACACTGTTCCGATCTGAAGCCGGACGCGGCAAGGTGCCATTGGGTCTGATTGATGATTGCCGTTGAGGCAGTGGTGGGTCAAGCGACGGTTGTGTCGGACATGGACACGGCGCGCTGTTTGCGCAGGCTCTCCCCAGATAATTCGATGCGATAGGCATTGTGCACGAGGCGGTCGAGAATGGCGTCGGCGATGGTGGCGTTGCCGATCATGTCATACCAGTGGTCGACGGGAATCTGGCTGGTGATGATGGTTGAGCGCCGCTCGTAACGGTCCTCGACGATCTCCAGAAGATCACGGCGCTGTTCGTCGTTGAGCTTCTCCGGCCCCCAGTCATCGAGGATGAGCAGATCGGTTCTGGCCAGCGACTTGATCAGCCTGGTGTATCGTCCGTCCCCGCGGGCCAGCGCGAGGGCGGCGAAGAGCCGGGGAACGCGGTGGTAGGCGACGGAAAGATCCTCGCGGCAGGCCTTGTGCCCGAGAGCGCAGGCCAGCCAACTCTTGCCCACGCCGGCCGGCCCGATGAGAAGCAGGCTATGGTCCTGCCTGATCCAGTCGCAACTGGACAGCTTGAGAAAGAGATTGCGGTCGAGGCCGCGGGCAGCGCGGAAGTCGATGTTCTCGACCTGGGCGTCATGGCGCAATTTTGCGGCGCGCGCCCTCGCCTCGAAGCGCTTCTGGCGGCGCGTCGTCATCTCCCGCTCGAGCAGAAGGGTGAGCCACTCTCCATGCTGGAGGCTTTGGGCCTCCGGCTGCTAATCGAGTTCTTGGAAAGCGGACGCCATGCCGGAAAGGCCGAGGTCGCGCAGGGTGTCGAGGGTGGGATTGGTCAGCATTGTCGATTGTCTCCTTAGTGAAAGTAGCCGGGGCCGCGAAGATTGGCGTGTTCGCCGACCGCGGCCGGTTCAGCGGAATGGCGGGGTGTTTTGTGGCTTGTGATGAGCGCGCCGATGCTTTTGCAGGTCAGCCCGCCGATCTCGACGGCGCGGGCCGAGACGGCCTCGGCCTGGGCGGCGCTGATGGCGCGGGAGAGTCCGAGAACCCCGAGGCAGGTTCGGAACCCCTGTTCAGGATGCGGCCGGCTGGCAAGGATCGCGACGATCAGGCCCTCGGTGTGCGGCCCGATCGATGCGGCCCAGCGTCGGAAGCGTTCCGGCGACCATTCGGCATATCGGCGATGCGAACTGGGCATGTGATCCGGGTCGGTCCCGAAGCGTGAACCGCCGTATCGGCGCTGATGAGCCGCAATCCGCTGACCTTTGAGGAATATCTCGATGGTGCGGCTCGTGGCCCTGACATCCACCTGCTGGCGGATAAGATGGTGGGGCACGGAATAGAAGTAACGCTCGAACTCGACATGGTAGTCCGTCAAGACCCGCGCCAGACGCCATTCGGCGAACTCGTAATCCTGCGCCGGAAGTGCTGCCAGCGCGGTGCGCTCCATCGCCTCGAACATGTCCCGGCGGCTTTGGCCGAGCCGGCGCATGACATGGGTGTTGATCCGCTCGACGGCTCCGACGAGGGCGGCATTGGCCTCGGCCAGCGAGAAGAAGGTCTGATTGCGCAAGCGGCCGAGAATGCTGGTTTGGGCGAAACGCACGCCGCTTTCGACCTTTGCCTTGTCTTTGGGGCGCTTCGGGCGGGCAGGCAGAAAGCCGACGCCATAATGCGCCGCCATCATGCCGTAGGTGCGGTTGAACTCGGGATCGTAGAAGCTGGCCTTGTTCACGCCGGACTTCAGATTGTCGGGAACGAGGAGCCTTGGGACGCCGCCGAAGAAGCGGAACATGCGCATATGCGAGCCGATCCAGTCCGGCAGGGCCTGGCTCCAGGTTACCTCCGTGAAGGTGTAGCTCGACGCGCCCAGCACGCCGAGGAAGATCTCCGCCTCGCGGATCTCGCCGGTCTTGCCGTCGACGATCGGCAGCGTCTTGCCGGAATAGTCGACGAACACCTTGTCGCCGGCAACATGTTCCTGGCGCATCGTGGGCGAAAGCCGCTGCTCGAAACTGCGGAACAGCTCGCAGAACCGGCTGTAGCCGTAGCCATCAGGATGAATCGCGCGATATTCCTCCCAAAGGATCTGTAGGGTCACGGCCGGCTTCTTCAGTTCGACCGCCAGCGCGCTCCAATCGGGTTCCGCCCGCCGGCGCAAGCCCTGCTTGACGCCCTGTCGGGAGAATAGCCGGCGCTCGATGACGCCGTCCGTCAGGTCCCGGCAAGGGCCAGCTCAGTCCGGCCGCTCTCGCACGCTCAAGGTTATCCTGCACCGTGCTGCGGGCAAGCCCCAGCATCATGGCAATATCGCGCACGCTCACGTCATCCGCGCAAAGCCGAAGCATTTGTCGTAGTTGTCTCATGGTCAGCCTTCTCTTCGCCGGCATCAGCATCTCCTCGTTCGTCGCGAGGAAACACATGCCAAGGTTGCTGACCCAAAGGCATCGGTGGACCGCCTAAACTGTCCGGTTATTTATCGGAATCGCGTCCGGCTTCATGTCGGAAATAGCGTCCGGTTTTTGATCGGAACACCGTCCGGTTAATTCCCGGAATCCGCATTCGTTGGCTCGTGACGGCAGCGCAATGGGCCGTCGCGTTCCCAAGGCCCGCTTGCGGCCACCACGCTTGCGAACGGCAAGCTTCTCTTCCCGGTAGAGGCGACGCAGCTTCTTCAGGTTCATAACTATGCCCTGCCGATCCAGCATCACATGGATACGGCGATAGCCGAAGCGGCGGCGCTCGGACGCAACCTGCCTCATGGCTTCCCGAATGGAGGCATCGTTCGGCCGAACGCTGCAATATCGCACGCTCGACCGATCAATGGCCAGGATCGCACACGCCCGGCGCTGGCTCACGTCATGCTCCTTGCAGACATGAGCCACCGCATCCCGCCTTGCGCCGGGCGTCACCATTTTTTTGATGCGACATCCTTCAAAATGGCGTTGTCCAGCATCGCCTCGGCGAGCAGTTTCTTCAGCTTGGCATTCTCATCTTCCAAGGCCTTTAGCTTCCGGGCGTCGGAGACATCCATGCCGCCATACTTCGCCTTGTATTTATAGAAAGTCGCCTCGGATATTCTGTGCTTGCGGCATACATCGCTCGTCCTCTGACCGCTCTCCTGCTCCTTCAGCATCCCGATGATCTGCTCGTCCGTAAACCGTGCACGCTTCATTCCGTCCGTCTCCTTGATACGACGGACTCTACCAAAATTTGGAGGAAGTTCAGGGGCTCAGGTCACCCGACCTCCCACAGATACTTGAGAGGATACCGGGACCATCAACTCGATGAGAGCGGCCAAGTAATAGGGGCCCATGCCGAAGACAGGTCCGCCGTCTCGCTTAAAGAAAAACTTCGGGTTCGGGTGCCAGTCTTTCATGCGGTGTCCATGATAACGGCGGTCGCGCCATGAACCTTCCCGATCAGTCCAGATTCGATTGCGTGGCGAGCGCTTTGAATACCTGCTCCCATAATGGTGTCCGGAGAGCAGGCGACCATCAAACTCTGGCCTTCGCTGTGGCGTCTATAGCTGATGGGCAAGGTGTTCATGCACGTGTGTCTATCGCGGGGTCCTCATAAGCCGTTACCTCACATTACCAACGCGACGTCTGACCTGGGCGGTCTTGAATTGCCGACGCCCTACCCCATTTCACGGTCACTACCCGTAATAGATGACTGCCTCCTACGATGGTATTCGGTCGCGCGTGCGTGGTCCTCCTGGTCAGAAGCGCGCTCCACGCAAGTGTCGAGGGCCCTTCTTCGTTTCAGGTGCCGCGATCGCGACCGAAGGCTTGGGACATGGTGCCAACAGCGCCAGTCCTTCGCCTCCCGGTCCCCGTCGTCACCTGGCCAGACCATGAAAGGAGAAACATCCATGGAATGCGACCGTGTCGAGGGAAACTGGAAGAAGGTCAAAAGCACATCAAGGAAAAGTGGGGCAAGCTCACCGATGACGATCTCGACCGGCGATGTCTTGTTGTTGGTGGATTAACAGTTGGCGGATAATTGGGTGGGGAGGAGCTCGCCGCTGTCAGTTAAAAGAACCACCGATTTCCACCACAGATCACCGCCTATGCGGTGTGGCCGTATTTCCGGCTCCCTTTGAGCTTGCGACTGGTGGAGGAAATGCTTCTGGAGCGCGGTATCGTCGTGTCTTACGAAACGATACGGCGATGGGCCGGAAAATTCGGAGCGACGTACGCCAAGCAGTTGCGCAGAAAGACGCCGTCGCGAAAGGACACCTGGCATCTGAACGAGGTGGTGGTCTCCCTCGGCGGGCGGGAACATTGGCTCGGTGGGCCGCGCTCCTTACATGGATAGTCGGATTTATAAGTGATCAGTTTTTTGAACGCAGGCCGCCGTGACGGTCCCGCCAAAGGGCCGCAGCGTGATCCCTTGTATCTTCTAGTGTTATGCACGGACGTCCACGGATTGTTACGAGGGCTGCAGCAGCCGTGTCGATGACGATGGCCTCGGCGACCTCGTCCCGCGCCGCACCGGTCCAGACGGCATGCCAGTATTCGCGGCTTGTGTAAGCGGTAGGCTGTGCTGGCGCAACGATGCCTTTGCGCGCGGGGACACGCGCATCCAGCGCCTCGCCATCGACAAGCCGGTAAAGCGGCGTCGCCCGCAACGGGGTGAATTCCGCAAAATCCCGGTTTCCCCCAAGGATCGACAAATTGCGCACGCCGAGCAGCATTGCGGTTTCGCGAAGGAGATCGCGGCGCGACGGCATCGCGACGCCCAGCAGGGTTGTCGAAGCGCCCAGCGGATTGAGGAGATGCACGACGGCATTGAGCGGAAGGCGCATCTCCAGGAGATTGTAGAGACCGAACAGGCGCTGGATCTGCGTCGAGGCGCCGCCGATGGGCAGATAGGCAATGGACCCGGCCGCAAGCGCGGCTCTCGCGTCGGCAAGCGAAGCGCAGACGGGAATGCCGGCAGTCGTGGCGGCAAGCTCGAGCTTGCCTGCCTCCGGCCCCTGCCCGTAATGGCCGTGCAGCATCACGCGGTAGCCGGCCTGCGCAACGAGCCGCGCCGCATGCAGGAACCAGGGCGGGGTTTTCAGCTTCGGCGAGACATAGGCGGGCCAGTCGAGATCGGCGAGACCGTCCGACACGTCATAGGCGCCGATATGCCTGCGCAGGGCCTTGATGAAGCCGGCCATTTCGGCCGCCGTGACGCCGCGATACTGCATGGTCGCCAGCAGCGCCCCGACCTGCACCGGATCGGCCTCGCCGTCGAGAATGATGGCCAGCGCGTCCTCGGCCTCCTCGACGGCAAGCGGGCGGCATTGGCCGATGCCGCTGCCCGACGTCGCGATATATTTGGCCAGCCGCTTCTGCGGCTCCGCATTGTGGCCGATGCGGGCGAGCTTGCGGGCGAAGTCGTCCGGCGTCGGCTGGCCGTGCAGCAGCACGCTGGGACGAACGGCAAGCGGCGGCGCGGAAATCAGCGGAGGATGGGTCCAGTCGGAGGCGGCGGACGGGCCGGCCGATACCGTCTGGGCCGCCGGCGCCGTCATGATCTGCTCGGTCTCGGCCGCAAGCGCTCTCAGCCGCAGGCGCAAGCCCTCGGCAAACGGCGTCGGCACGAGGCCCTTGGCGGTGCGGGTGAAAAGCGGGTCGCCGTAGATTTCGCGCAGCTGGCCGAGCATCCGGCTGACGGCCGGGCTCTGAAGCCCAAGGCCCGCCGCCGCCTTGGCGACGCTGCCCGTGCGCAGCAGCGCATCGAAGACGACGAGCAGGCGCAGCTGGCCGGGACGATCCGGCTTGACGGCGCGATCGCGATCGCCCGCATCCGGTGTGCTCATCGGTTGGAGCCTTCCGTCCATCTCAGCCTGTCCAGCAAATTGCGATTATTCGAATTTAGAATCATTCAAAATCACCGCCGTTGACCCTCCCCCTCCCGACTACATAAGTGGACCCGTCCCTTCAAGTTAATGCGGGGAGGGGTAACACAGATGTGAATGCAGGGGGCATGCATGGCGAACGGTGCGCACGGAAACGGGGATCGGAACAAGCGGAGAGCGAAGCGCTGGAGCGCGGCCCTTCTGGCCGGGACGGCACTGATGGTGCCGGGCGCGGCACTGATGGTGCCGGGCGCGGCACTTGCCCAGGAAGAGCAGGCGGAAGCCACGGTGCTCGACCAGGTGGTGGTGACGGCCGCCGGTTTCGAGCAGAGCGTCAAGGACGCACCGGCCAGCATCACCGTCGTGACGCGCGAGGAGCTGGAGAAAGGCTCGTTCCAGGACCTGACCGACGCGCTGCGCGAGGTGCAGGGCGTCTCGGTCACCGGCGTGGCGAACGAGAAGGACATCTTCATCCGCGGCCTTCCCGGAACCTACACGCTCATTCTCGTCGACGGCAAGCGGCAGAGCACGCGTGACGCGCGCCCCAACGGCAGCTCGGGCTACGAGCAGAACTTCATCCCGCCGCTTTCGGCCATCGAGCGCATCGAGGTCGTCAAGGGGCCGATGTCGTCGCTTTACGGCTCGGATGCGATGGGCGGCGTGATCAACATCATCACGCGCAAGGTCTCCAATGTCTGGTCCGGCTCCGTCACCACGGAAGGCACGCTCCAGCAGCATTCGCGCTTCGGCAACAGCGGCAAAGCATCCTGGTATCTCAACGGACCGCTGTTCGAGGAGACGCTCGGCATGCAGCTGTGGGGCAGCGGCTATCGCCGGGCCGAGGATGCGGTCACGGGCGGCACTCTTGGCGCCAAGGACGTCGACCTCACGGCACGCCTCACCTTCACACCGAACGAAGACCACGACATCATGCTGGAAGCCGGCCGCCAGCGGCTGAAGCGCGACGCGACGATCGGCGACACGCTGGTTGCCGGCGATAGCGAATCCTTCCGCCTGAACACGCGCGAACACTGGTCGCTGTCGCATACCGGCCGGTGGGGACCGACGACGTCGGACTTCTCCATCCAGCAGGAATGGGGCCAGCGCAGCATCTACACCTACGATGCCGTTACGCAGCGCTATGCGCTCAATCCGCGCGAACCGGAAATCCGCAACACCGTGATCGACGGCAAGTTCACCACCCCGTTCGAACTTTTCGGCCAGCATACGCTCGTCACCGGCGGCCAGTATTTCGAAGCGCGCCTCGCCGACCAGAATCCCGGCCGCCGCACGGGTCTCACCGAGACCTTCTCGGCCATGCAATGGGCGCTGTTTGCCGAAGACGAATGGCGCATGGTCGACGATTTCGCGCTGACCACCGGCCTTCGCATGGACCACCACGAGCAGTACGGCGCGCATTTCAGCCCGCGCGTCTACGGCGTCTGGAACGCGACCAGCGACCTGACCGTGAAAGGCGGCGTCTCCACGGGCTTCCGGGCACCCGATATCCGCCAGATCGCGCCGGGCTATGCCATGACGACGGGCGGCGGCGGCTGCACCTATGGACCGGAAGGCACCTGCGGCGTCATCATCGGCGACCCCAACCTCAAGGCCGAAAGCAGCACGAGCTACGAATTCGGCGCGGTCTGGGACAATGGCGACGTCATCCTGAGCGGCACCTATTTCTACACCGACTTCAAGGACAAGATCTCCAACGCGCTGGTGCTCAATCCCGACGGCACAATCGCCCGCTGGGACGAGGATCCCAATTATCGCCTCTGGTACAACTACAATGTCGATGACGCGGTCATGCAGGGCGTGGAACTTGCCGCGACATGGCATGCCCTGCCGGACCTGTCGCTGCGTGCGAGCTATACCTACACCAAGTCGGAACAGAAGACCGGCACCTTCGCCGGCTTCCCGCTGGCCCGCACGCCCGAGCACACCGGCAACATGCGCGCCGAGTGGACGACCAGCGTGGAAGGCCTCACGACCTGGGCGAGCGCGAACTATCACGGTTCGGAAATCGCAGCCGGCGCCCGCATCGGCACGAACGGCTCGCCGATCACGATCAACGGCAAGGAGGGGCGCAAATACGATCCCTACGCCACGCTCGACCTCGGCCTGCAATATATCGTCAACGACAACGTCACGCTGAACGCCGCCGTCTACAACGTCTTCGACAAGAAGGTGGAGCCCACCGATTTCAACACGCTGGGCGAAGGCCGCCGGTTCTGGGCCAGCATGAAATCGCAATTCTGATCACGGCGCGGGGCGCAATCCCCGCGCCTTTCCCGGCTCACCGCCGGTTCGAAACTGCAGGAGCTGAAACCATGAAATTCTCCCGGTCCGCGTCGCTCTTCGCCGCACTCGCCCTCACCGCAACGTCGCTTCTTGGCGGCGCTGCCGCGGCGGCCGACATCGTCGTCAAGCACAAGCAGGGCGAGGCGACGTTCGCGGCCAAGCCGCAAAAGGTGCTGGTCTTCGACCTCGCCTCGCTCGACACGCTCGCCGCCCTCGGCGTCGAGGTGGCCGGCGTTCCCGGCGGCAACAAGCCCGGCTATCTCAAGGCCTACAACGACGAGAAATATCTGAAAATCGGCACGCTGTTCGAGCCGGACTACGAGGCCGTCAACGCGGCCGAGCCGGATCTGATCATCGTCGCCGGCCGTTCGGCCTCCAAGTATCCCGAGCTTGCCAAGATCGCCCCCACCATCGATCTCAGCGTCGATGCGCAGAACTATCTTGCGGAAGCCAGGAACAACGTCGCCACGCTGGCCGGCCTGTTCGACAGGAAGGCCGAAGGCGAAGCCCTTCTCGCCAAGCTCGACAGTTCCGTCGCCGACCTGAAGGCGCTTGCCGCCGGCAAGGGCAAGGGCCTGCTGATCCTGACGACCGGCGGCAAGATGAGCGCCTTCGGTCCCGGCTCTCGCTTCGGCATGCTGCACGGCGCCTACGGCATCCTGCCCGCCGCGGAAACCAAACATGTCGGCAACCACGGCCAGGCCATTTCCTTCGAATATATCCTGGAAACCAATCCCGACTGGCTCTTCGTGATCGACCGCGACGCCGCGATCGGCCGCGAGGGCACGGCGGCCGCCCAGTTCCTCGACAACGAGGTGGTGAGGCAGACCAAGGCCTGGCAGGCCGGCAACGTCGTCTATCTCGATGCGACGGCGTGGTATCTCGTCGGCGGGGGTATTTCCGCAATGCAGCGCACGGTCGACCAGCTCGCCGCCGCCCTTGGAAAAGCTTGATTGACCGGGCGGGGTGGTTCGCCACCCCGCCTGAAACGACCGGTAAGTGCCTCTCTTGAAACATGTCCTTGCCCTTTCGGCCCTGCTTCTGCTTTCGGTCGCGAGCGTCCTCATCGGCGTGAGCGACCTTTCGCCGTCCGCGCTTCTTGCCGGTGAAAACGCCACCGCCCGGCTCGTGCTCATCGAGGTGCGCATCCCGCGCACGCTGGCGCTGCTCTTTGCCGGCGCCGGCATGGCCGTCTGCGGCACGATCATGCAGATGCTGGCGCGCAACCGCTTCGTCGAGCCGTCTACGGCGGGAACCGTCGAATCCGCCGGCCTCGGCATTCTCGCCGTGCTGCTTCTGGCGCCGGACCTGCCGGTCTATCTGAAAATGCTGGTCGCGACGGCCTTCGCGCTGGCCGGCACCGGCCTCTTCCTGCTGATCCTGACGCGGATCCCGCTGCGCTCGCCGCTGATGGTGCCGCTGGTCGGCATCATGCTCGGCGGCATCATCAGCGCCGTCACCACCTTCTTCGCCTACCGCTACGACATGCTGCAATCGCTCGGCGCCTGGACGACGGGCGACTTCTCGGCCGTGCTGCGTGGACGCTACGAGCTACTCTGGCTGTCGCTCGGCCTCACCGCCCTCGCCTATGCCGCCGCCGACCGATTCACCGTCATCGGCATGGGCGAGGCCTTCGCCACCAATCTCGGCGTCCCCTATGGCCGCGTCGTCATGCTCGGCCTCGCCATCGTCTCGATGGTCACGGCCTCCGTCGTCGTCACGGTCGGCATGGTGCCGTTTCTCGGCCTCATCGTGCCCAACCTCGTCGCCATGGCGATGGGCGACCGGCTGCGCCGCTCGCTGCCGTGGATCGCCATCAGCGGTGCTGGCCTCGTCATCGTCTGCGACATGATCGGCCGCCTCGTCATCGCGCCGTTCGAGGTGCCCGTCGGTACCGTGCTCGGCATGGTCGGCAGCGTCTTCTTCCTCTATCTCGTGCTGAGGAGGCGTTCCCGTGCAGCCTAGAGCCGTCCTCCTTGCGCGCTCCCGGCGCACGTTCATCCTGCTTGGCCTTGCCGCGCTCGCCGTCTGCGTCGTCTTCATGACGCTCGGCGCCAAGGGGAGCTGGTCCTTCGTCCTGCCGTTCCGCGGCGCCAAGCTCGCCGGCATGCTTCTCGTCGCCTATGCGATCGCGCTGTCGACCGTGCTGTTCCAGACCATCACCAACAACCGCATCCTGACGCCGTCGATCATGGGCTTCGATGCCCTCTATGTGCTGATCCAGACCATCATGGTGTTCTTCGTCGGAGCGCAGGTGACGAGCGCCGTCGATCCGCGCGTGCTGTTCGTCGTGGAATGCGGCGCCATGGTGCTGTTTTCCTGCCTGCTCT
This sequence comes from Shinella sp. 20P9.1.1, assembly GCF_057798995.1. Classification (NCBI taxonomy): domain Bacteria; kingdom Pseudomonadati; phylum Pseudomonadota; class Alphaproteobacteria; order Hyphomicrobiales; family Rhizobiaceae; genus Shinella; species Shinella sp. 20P9.1.1. The sequence goes on along the minus strand of NZ_JBYOLC010000017.1, from coordinate 8,711 downwards.
ATCGCTGGCTCTTTTCGGGCGCGGTGCGCAGCCTGCATGTGCTCATGCTGGTCGGCATCATCTTCGGCATCCTGTTCCGCAGCGTCTCGGGCTTCCTGCAGCGCGTGATCGATCCGAACGAATTCATCGTGCTGCAGGACCGGCTCTTCGCAAGCTTCAACAGTTTCGATACGCGCCTGCTCGTGCTTTCCGCGGTGATGATCGGGGGCGCGAGCTTCGCCGCCTGGCGCCTCTTTCCCACCTTCGATGTCCTGGCGCTCGGCCGGGAGAGCGCCATCACGCTCGGCGTGGCGCATCGCCGCGTGACCACGCAGATCCTGGTGCTGATCGCCGTTCTGGTCTCCGTTTCCACCGCGCTCGTCGGCCCCGTGACCTTCTTCGGCCTTCTGGTCGCAAGCCTTGCCTATCAGATGATGCCGCTTGGCCTGCACCGCTTCACGCTTCCCGCCGCCGTGCTTGCCGCCGTCATCAGCCTCGTCGGCGGCCAGGTCGTGCTGGAACGCCTGCTCGCCTTCGACACTGCCGTCGGCATCGTCATCGAATTCGTCGGCGGCCTTGTCTTCCTCATCCTGCTCGTAAGGGGGAAAACCCGATGATCCGCGTGGAAAACGCTGTAAAGCGCTATGGCGACACCGTCGTCGTGGATGGCGTGAGCCTCGACCTTCCCGCCGGCGGCGTGACGGCGATCATCGGGCCGAACGGGGCGGGCAAATCCACGCTCCTGTCGATGATCAGCCGCCTGATCGGCCTCGATGCTGGAACGATCGGCATCGACGGTCTCGACGTGACGAAGACGGCGGGCGACGTGCTGGCGCGGCGCCTTTCCATCCTGCGGCAGGACAACCAGATGGCCGCACGCCTGACCGTTGGCGATCTCGTCGCCTTCGGCCGTTATCCCTATTCGCGCGGACGGCTGACAGTGGAGGACGCGCGCCATATCGAAACGGCGCTCGGCTACATGAACCTTTCCGAGCTGCGCGACCGTTTCCTCGACGAGCTTTCCGGCGGCCAGCGCCAGCGTGCCTTCGTCGCCATGGTGCTCTGCCAGGATACCGACTACGTGCTGTTCGACGAGCCGCTCAACAACCTCGACATCCGCCATGCCGTGTCGATGATGCGCATGATCCGCCGCGCGGCCAACGAGCTCGGCAAGACCGTCGTCGTCGTCCTGCACGACATCAACTTCGCCTCCTGCCACGCCGACCGCATCATCGCGATGCGGCAGGGCCGGATCTTCCGACAGGGCACGCCGGAGGAAATCATAGATCCCGGCGTGCTCGAAGAGCTCTACGACACCGCGTTCGAGGTGAAGGTCTCGGCCGGCAAGCGGCTCGCAAACTATTATTCGTAGGGGTGCGTCTCCGCTAGCCTTGCTGCCGTTAAGTAGCTCGTTACTCCATCAACTCGGTGGCATCGTCCGCATTTCTGATGCCTTCCGGCCGCTTCTCCTGCCCGCGAGAAGTTTCGGAAGTGGGAAGGGCAGCGCTAATCATCGACTACTTCTTGTAACTCATCGTCGGTGAGCTCATCTCCACCCGCATTATCCATCGACCTATAACGGCCAACAACATGACATCGCCGGCATTGGTGTTCACAATGCCGGAATAGTCATTGTCATCGTAAACTTACAAGGTCGGGTCATGACGTGGTTGTCCCGTCATTCGAGCCGGGATACAATGCAGTTGGTAACATTAGACTAATCGCCAATCCGGTTTCCCGCCATGATCGATCGACTTTGCCGCCCATAGACGTGACGATCCTATCGACCATCTCGGTCCCGAACCCGCGGCGCTCGGGACAACCTTTGAGTTCCGGTCCATCCCGCTCAGTCCAAGAGAGGTCCAGCGACGGACCGTGAGCGCTAAATTTGACGTGAACTTGACCTTTATCCACTGAGAGCGCACCATACTTTACGGAGTTTGTTGCAAGCTCGTGCAAGAAGAAAGCCATCGTCGTCATTGCTTCTCTACGAAGATACGATTTTCCACCTATCAATTCGCAGCGCGAGCCGTACGGTTCCAGTACAGACCGAACAACACTTTCAAGATCTACCCCTTCTTCGACGTGACCGCCGCCTTCGCTGTTTATAAATACCGCGTCCGAGGCCCGCGCCAGGGCTGCGAGTTTATCGGAAAAGATCGTCGTCAGAGCCGCCGGCTCATGTTTCGCAATCGCTTCCTTCTCCGCAAGTACGGCAAGACTAGCGATGACGGAAAACAGGTTTTTGATCCTGTGGCGCATCTCCGAGACGACCAGCTTCTCACGCTCAATGGCCCGTTCACGCTCCTGCTCGAGCAGGGTTTGGGCCGTCACGTCCCGCGAGACGCATAGGACGGAAAGGACCCGACCGGACCGATCCACCAGCGGCGTAAGGAGATTGTCCCAATAGGCTATCGCGTCACCAGACACGCTTTTGCCAGAGAAGCGCGCGGTTCGACCCATAGCGGCATCATGCAATGCTTTGAGCCCGAGAGAATGGACCTCTTCGTGCAAAAGTGGCAACCAGTCCATCCCGAAGCCAGACCCTTCCGCGACACCGAGGGCGATGCACCCCGCCTTGTTCATGGTCAACAACTTTCCCTTCGGCGACAGAACCTTGACGCAATCCGGTGTCGCGTCGAGCATCATACTCTGCAATTCTGTAAAATGTGGCGCTTCTCCGGAGGAATGGCCCGTCGACATCAGGCGTGCATAGGCATCCGCTACTGCTTCCATACGCTTTACCCTTTTGCTGCCCGTTGCGGCAAGTAGATGGTCGGACTTGAACTCTCGAACTGGGTTAAGGGGGGCCGCGGACCTGTTTCGGTAGTCTCCCACGTCTGCGACAGGCAGGTAGTAGGTCGCCCTTCACAACAACAGTCGTAGGATCGCGATCGCCGGGCCGGCACAACTGCAATCGGTTCAACGCTCTCCAAAATCATCCCAGCATGTCCATCTGGGTTGTTGGGGAGGTTCACGAACATGTCGCATCGAGTAGGCGAACGACGTTTTTATAAACACGCGTAAGCGGAAGGCTATAATAACAGTCGCCCGATACGACATCGCTATCGGCCAGCAGCCCCGAGCGGTGCACCGTGGCGCCCGACCTTCCCTCTTCGCGGGTTTCACCGAAGGCAACGGCCGGTCCCGAGCCGAGTGCAAATCCATAAATTGCCAGTCCTGCTTCCATGACTTTCTCCACGCGATCGGATCAGGCGTGGCCGTGAAACGGCAGCGCCCAGAGGTTGCGACGGCCGACTTGTATGATCTCACTTGAACTGGATCTGAGCCGCCGACACTACCTGGCAGCGCGCAACTCCAGGCGGGTAACGCCGGCCGTTATATCAATACCCTTCATTCCCTCGACACTCAGAGGCTATATCGTTCAGATAAACCTTGCGACCGAGCAAACCGGCACTCGACATTTCTGTTGAGCCGATCAGCGTCCGTACACCGCCCGCCACTTCGCAGGGGATCGAGCCGAGCCGCTGCTTTTTGCTGTCCGGACCGCGCTCCACTTTAACCGTACCTTGACCAAGATCGGCGCGGCGGCGGATTCTGAATTGGCGACGGCAAAGCGGATGGCGGTACCACATGCTATAAACTTTATCTCTGTCTCCTTCATGCAGCCGATGAGCGCTTCTAGCGCCATTCCTGCGCGCGCGTCATGACGCATATGCATCACTCCATCTGATGCAGCAGCGCCTTTCGAGCAGAATGCATTCACTGTACATTTTCCATCACCGCGGGTTGTCTGGCGTCCTGCGGATCAGACGAAAGGAAGGAGACGCATCATGGACAGGGATCGTATTGAAGGTGCTGCAAAGCAAGTGAAGGGCTCTATCAAGGAAGCCGCCGGGAAGGTCACAGGCGACGGCAAGCTCGAGGCCGAAGGCAAGACTGACAAGGCTGCCGGCAAGGTCCAGAACGCCGTTGGCGGCGCCAAGGCTGCCGCCCGCGACGTTCTCAAGAGGTAACGGGCTCGGGGAGCGGTCCACGCCGCTCCGTCTGGCCTTTACAACAGATTAGAATGAACTTCATACGTAACCGCAATCAATGCCGCCAGCCGTTCTATTTCGACAGCCGACAATGCGTCAGTTGTCGTTATCGCGCGATTTCACGATCGCACGTTACTTCCTGACGACGCGTGAAGCGAGAGAAAGCTCATGTCTTCAGACTTAATTAAACAGGCGCGGATAGCGCAGTCGCAGCAGCATCAAGGAGAAGATGAAGACGACACAATCAAACCGCCGTCCGATCCCATCATCATCCTTTTCCCAATTCTCGCCGTGCTCGCTCTCTTTTGGACCGGCTACGCATCGGCCGCGATCATTCTTCGATCGTTCTCGCATTAGCGCTCGTGGACAAAGAGCATCCACAGTTTGACTGCGGCGATCGCGGAAGCCGAGCTAGGATTCCTTGGTCTCGTCGTAGCGCGTCGCAACGCGCCGCCAGTTCTTGAGCTTGTTGAAGAGCCGCTCGATTTGGTTACGCGATTTGTATTTGGCTTTGTCGTGTGGGATCGGCTCGCGCCTCTTGCTTTTTAGGGGATGACTGCCTCGACCTTGGCGCTGGCGATTTCGTCGCGAATGGCATCGGCATCGTGACCCTTGTCGGCTGGCATGCCCCCTGAAAAGTGATCCTTCTTGAAGTGTGGCTTATGAGCCACTGACGTCCAACTGGTCCAACTGGAACTCGAATTTTCCACTTATGATCCCGTTAGGAAGTCGGAGGAATTCGATGAAGGCGTCGAAGTTTTCGGAAGCGCAGATCGCGTCTTCGTTGAAGCAGGCGGAGGAAGGGACACCGATCGGTGAGGTATGCCGCAAAGCCGGCATTTCTGATGCAACCTTCTACTATTGGCGCAAGAAGTATGCGGGCCTACTGCCGTCGGCGGTGAAGCGACTTCGGCATCTCGAGGAGGAGAACGCCGGATAGTCGCCGACCTTAGCCTAGACAAGGCTATGCTGTAGGACGTGCTGTCAGAAAAGTTTCGAATCCTGCCCGCAGGCGCAAGCTTGTGGACGTGATCACATTTGCGAGACGCGGGTGAGGTATAGCTACCGTCGTGTCATGTCCTGCTGAAGCGTGACGCCTGGCCGGTCAATCCGAAACGAATCTATCGTCTTTACAAAGAGATGGGCCTACAGCTCCGCAACAGGCTCCCTAGCCCGGGTCAAGGCGAAGCTGCGGATCCACCGTATTGAGGCGACCCATTCCAATCGTGTCTGGGCTATGGACTTCGTTCATGATCAACTGGCCACGGTCGGGAGATCAGGTTGCTGACAGTGGTCGATACCTTCTCGCGGTTCTCACTAGCGGTCGATGCACGCTTCAGTTACCGGGGCGAGGACGTGGTCCAGACACTTGAGCGGGTGTTCCGCCTGGTAGGCTATCCAAGGGTCAATCCGCGTCGAAAATGGCAGTGAATTCATCTCGCGCGACCTCGATCTGTTGGCCTATCACAAGGGCGTCGTGCTCGACTTCCCCCGGCGCGGCAAGCGACGGGCAACAGCTACATCGAGAGCTTCAACTTCAAGTTCCGCGCCGAGCGGCCTAAACGAGCACTGGTTCATGACGCTCGACGACGCGCGGGCAGAAATGATAGATTGGGGTAGAGACTATAACGAGTTCCGGCCACACAGCCCGATCGGCAACAAGGTGCCGATTTCGCTCATGAACGGCTAATCGGCATCCCCGTCGACATGAGCTTTAACCCCGGAGAATTCCCGCGCCCGCTGGCACAAAATCGGGGTGCCCTTTAAACCCCTTGCTTAGAGAAGCGGGCGATCGAGGGAGTACTAGGTGCGCTTACGTGACGAAGCTATCCGCTGTGAACCTCAGGAGCGCTGTCGTTCTTTCGCGTGAGGCGCACAAGAATCCTGCGCTGAGTTTTGGCATTCCACCTTGAGCGCAAGAAAATATAGAAACTTTACTTGAACGGAATCTTAAGCGAGCCCTCCTAGTCTTTTCCATGTTTATAAACTCTGGAGGCGCGAGGACAATAGTTGATGCGGAGCGGCTTGGCAATTCCGGAACAGACCTTGGATCGCTGGCGTGGGCTGGTCGAATGCCTTGCGGAAATCATGAGCGGCGATCTCGCGCGTATCAGTCAGCTTCATAGATCTGAGTTTGACATTCTGATTGTGCACGCGGCCGATGACGCGGCCGTCGCAGCTGGCGAAGCATTCCGCGCCTCTGTCGTCGAAGCGTGCTCGACTGTGATTATTCCAGACGCCAATGATGACCCGATATGGCGTCACAGCGCAGAATGCATTGGGATGCCTTGCTATGTCGGTATGCCAGTTCGGTGGGCGGATGGCACTATTTTTGGCGTAATCGACATTCTTCGTCGAGCTCGGATGCAGCCCAGCGAAAAGCAGCTTCGGCTTATGGCGCATCTACGGGCTGCCGTAGAGGATGGACTTGCAGCGATTGGCGTTGCCTCCCCTCTTCCGAAAACTATCTCTCGGGTTGGGGCATCGCGCGAAAACGCCCTTCGCGTGAGCGAGGAGCGGTTCCGCCTCCTGATCGAGAACACGCTAGACGATTTTTTCCTTCATGACGCGAAGGGCCAGTTCCTCGACGTGAATGCCCGCGCCTGCGAGAATCTTGGCTATAGTCGCGAGGAACTACTTGGCATGCGGGCGATCGATTTGTCGCTCGACCTCAACCAAGCCGAAATGGAAAAGATATGGGAGTGGATGCGCCCAGGGGCGACGGTAACGGTATTCTCGCATCATAGGCGTAAGGATGGCGTTATATTTCCTGTTGAGGTTCGTGTGTCCTGCCACTCGATTGATGGCAAGAACTTGTTTTTAGCTATGGTGCGTGACATCACCGAACGCGTTGAAGCTGAAGAGGCCATCCGGCGACTGAATGCGGACCTAGAAGAGCGAGTAGCCGAACGCACCCAGCAATTGCAGGAGATCGCGGAAATCTTGCAATCTGTCACCGACAGCGCCACAGATGCGATCATGCTCAAGGACACGGAAGGTCGCTTCTTGGTATTCAATCGCGCTGCCGAGCGGGATTCCGGCTTCAGCGCTGCCGCGATCGCAGGCAAGACCGCCGTCGAAGTGTTCGGCGAAGAGGCCGGCAGTCGTATTCAGGCAATTGAGAACCTGGTGCTTACCACGGGTGAAACAATCACCGTGGAAGAGATATTGCCGATGAAGCAAGGGCCTCGCACCTTCCTCAACACCCGCAGTCCCCGCCTCGATGCCGACGGCAAAGTCATCGGCATAGTCGCTATTTCGCGCGACATTACGGAACGCAAGGCAGCTGAGGTCGAGTTGCGCATACAGCGCGAACGGTTGGCACTAGCGGCTCAGGTCGGTGGTCTCGGGATTTGGGACTACGATATCCATAACGATAGGCTATATTGTGACCCATACTGGTACCGTATTGTTGGTGTCGATCCGAGCGTGGGTCAGATAAACTCGATCGATGATTTCAAACCGCTTATCCATCCTGACGACGTCGAACACGCCACCGCTGTCGAAATGACCACATTGGCCGATCTGATCAGCAGCGGCGGCAACTATGGTATCGTGTTTCGGATCGTCCGCCCTGACGGCGAAATCCGCTGGATACGCTCGGCGGCTTGCCTGATCGAAAATGAGGACGGCCAAGCCGCACGTGCTATTGGCGTTATCGTCGACATTACCGAAAACCGTCTTGCCGAGGAAAAACTGCAGAGGAGCTACCAATCGCTGCGCCAGGCGGAGCGATTGGCGCGCATCGGCTCGTGGCGGCTCGATCTCTCGACCGGCAGGTTTTCCGCTTCCGAAATGCTATACGCCATGAACGGCGCGGATCCGGACGGGCCGCCATTAGGCCCCGGGGATCTCGAGCGCATGCTGACGGCGGACAGTTACCGCCGTGTGAGCCAAGCGATAAACACCTGTGCGAAAACCGGCGAAGCCTACAATATCGACGCCGAGCATTTCCGCCATGACGGTACGGTCTTCGCCGTGCATATTCGGGGACAGGCGGAACGCGACGCCGAAGGCCGGATTGTCGCCCTATCGGGGACCGTGCAGGATGTCAGCGAACGGGAGGAAGCGCGGGCGCAGCTTGCGGCACTCACCGACAATGTCCCGAACAGTGCCATCTTCCGTGTCGTCCAGACCGATCACGATTACACGTTAACATATTGCAGCGCGGGTATCGAACGGCTTGTCGGCATCTCGGCCGACACCATCGTCGCCGACCGCCTTGCGTTTCCCCAAGTCATCCACGAAGATGATCTCGCGTTCTATCGTGGTCAGCTCCGCCAGGCCTTAAAATCACGCCAGCCAGCTGACATCACCTTCCGCATTCGCGCGCGGCAAGGCGAGATCGCCTGGATGCAAGCTCGCGCAGTGCCCAGAGCCCAGACCGACGGGACGGCGGTCTGGGATGGCATTATCCGCGACATCACCGCCGATCGGGAGGCCGCTGACGCTCTGGCTGCAGCCAAGGAGAAGGCAGAGACAGCCGAGCGAGCCAAAAGCGAATTTCTCGCCACGATGAGCCACGAGATCCGCACCCCGATGAATACGGTGATCGGCATGACACGACTTGCCCTTCATACCGAGCTGTCTGCCAAGCAGCGCAATTACCTAGACAAGATCGATGGGTCGGCGCGAACACTCCTCGGCATAATTAACGACGTTCTCGATATATCGAAGATTGAAGCCGGCAAGCTGGACCTGGAGGACGCGGACTTTGCGCTCGACTCTGTGCTG